>NZ_JBFKLW010000067.1:0-22287 GCF_041630135.1 Shewanella sp. | reverse complement strand
CTGCAGGAGATGTGCCAGGACGGTGAGTGGGACGTCGTGGTGAGTGGCATGTGGTAAATCGTGAGCGGCGGGGGGCCGGATGCGCCCGAGATGGTCTGACGGGCGCGACATGTCGCGTGCACACAGCGGCTTAGCCGCACCGGGAATCTGTGGCGACGCAGACGTCCGGATACATCGAATTGGGGCGGCCGGATTTGACCGGAAGTCCCCAAGCCAACGGCGTCCATCGCGTTCGGGTGAGTTGAATCAGGGCCGCCGGATTGGACCGGAAGCCCCGAGCCAACGGCGCGGGACGGCGGCAAGAACGGGCGAACCCGCGAGGTAGAGACTGTAGGGACGCGACTTGTCGCGCCCTACAGGCTCACACGTCGGGGCGGCCGGATTTGAACCGGCGACCCTCTGCTCCCAAAGCAGATGCGCTACCGGACTGCGCTAATCACCGAGAAGTCTTTGTTTTTGACGCCTTGCGTCAGAACGGAGCGCATATTATCCCCTCACCTGACACCCGTCAACGATTTTTTTAACGCTTAAATCTGCCTGGCGAATTATAGAACAATACAGAGTTATCGGGATTTCTCCCCAATGGGAGCAATGACACTCTGCGCCTTGGCTGTTAGAATGTGCGCGCTAAAAACCTCAGGCGGTCGAGCCCCCGCCATATAAAGGAAGCCCTACACCCATGACAGCCCAAAACATTGATGGCAAGGCCATTGCCAGCGCCATCCGCACCACGCTCAGCGATAAGGTCAAAGCCCGTAAAGAGGCAGGCCAGCGCGTTCCGGGATTGGCGGTAATCCTCGTTGGTCTGGATCCAGCCTCTCAGGTTTATGTCGGTTCCAAGCGCAAAGCCTGTGAAGAAGTGGGATTTTTGTCCCAATCTTTTGATTTGCCAGACACTACCAGTGAAGATGAACTGCTGGCGCTGATTGACAGCTGCAACGAAGATCCTGCTATCGACGGTATTCTGGTCCAATTGCCGCTGCCAGCGCATATCGACTCATCCAAAGTGATTGAACGCATTCGCCCCGACAAAGACGTGGATGGCTTCCACCCCTATAACGTAGGACGTCTGGCACAGCGCATTCCGGTGCTTCGCTCCTGCACCCCGATGGGCATCATGACCCTTATCCGCTCCACCGGCGTGGATACCTATGGTCTGGATGCCGTAGTGGTAGGCGCCTCCAACATTGTTGGCCGCCCTATGACCCTGGAGCTGCTGCTTGCTGGCTGCACCACCACCACCTGCCACCGTTTCACCCGCAACCTGGAAGAAAAGGTGCGTCAGGCAGACTTGCTGGTGGTGGCCGTGGGTAAACCGCACTTTATTCCAGGAGACTGGATTAAGCCCGGCGCCATCGTGATTGACGTGGGCATTAACCGTCTCGATGATGGCCGCCTGGTGGGTGATGTAGAGTTTGATGTGGCTGCCCAGCGCGCATCCTTTATTACTCCCGTACCCGGTGGTGTGGGCCCAATGACCATTGCGAGCCTGCTCGAAAACACCCTTTACGCAGCTGAAAACTATCACGACTGAATCTGTTTTCTGCCCAATAAAAAACGCCTGCGATTGCAGGCGTTTTTTATTGTTTTGCAGCGCGCAGTTTACTTTTTGCGCCAGGTAGTGCCTTCCGGGCCATCTTCAAGCACTACGCCAAGCGCGTTCAGACGGTCGCGGGCCACGTCAGCCGCTGGCCAGTCTTTCTCAGCGCGGGCGCGGTTACGCTCAACAATCAGCGCCTCGATTTCAGCCACTTCGTCGGCACTGCCTTCACCTTGTAAAAACGCCTCTGGAGTGGACGACAAAATACCTACTACAGCACCCAAATCTTTAAGCACCACTGCCAGCGCAGAAGCTGCTGCCACATCGGTCGCCTTGAGACGATTGATTTCACGCACCAAATCAAACAGCACAGAGTAAGCCTCAGGGGTGTTGAAATCGTCATCCATTGCCGCCACAAAACGGCTGACAAACTCATCGCCACCGGCTGCAGCCACGGTCAAATCGAGACCTTTGAGTGCAGTGTACATGCGCTCGAGGGCGGCGCGGGCCTGCTTCAAATTATCTTCGCTATAGTTCAACTGGCTGCGATAGTGACCAGAGAGCAGGAAGTAACGCACTGTCTGGGCATCGTAGTGGGCCAGCACGTCGCGGATGGTAAAGAAGTTGCCAAGGGACTTGGACATTTTTTCTTTATCTACCATCACCATGCCGGTGTGCATCCAGGTGTTCACGTAAGGTGTGTCGTGGGCACAGCAGGACTGGGCGATTTCATTTTCATGATGCGGGAACTGTAAGTCACTGCCGCCACCATGAATGTCGAAATGAAGCCCCAGATGTTTGCTGTTCATGGCCGAGCACTCGATGTGCCAGCCAGGACGACCCGGACCCCATGGCGAATCCCAGGTAGGTTCGCCTGGCTTGGACATCTTCCACAGCACAAAGTCCATCGGGTTACGCTTGTTTTCATCCACTTCCACCCGCGCACCGGCTTGCAGCTGCTCGAGGTCCTGCCCCGACAAACGGCCGTATTCGGCGTAGGAAGACACATCAAACAGCACGTCGCCATCGGCGGCAACATAAGCGTGACCACGGTCAAGCAGGCGATTCACCATGTCGATGATTTCATCAATGTGCAAGGTCGCGCGCGGCTCAAAGCTTGGACGCACCATGTTCAGCGCATCGAAATCCGCGTGCATATCACCAATCAAACGCTCGGTCAGGCTATCGCAGCTCTCGCCGTTTTCATTGGCACGCTTGATGATTTTGTCATCCACGTCGGTGATATTACGCTGGTAATTTACCTCATAACCACGGTAACGCAGATAACGCACAATCATGTCAAAACACACAAAAGTACGACCATGGCCAATGTGGCACAGGTCATAGATCGTCACACCACATACATACATACCGACTTTGCCGGGCTGTATAGGTTTAAACTCCTCTTTTTGACGACTGATACTGTTGTATATCTTCAACATTATTGTTCTCTTTCCACTTACCAATGGGTGTAAAATCAAGCCTGTGAGTCTATCATGGTCAAAACGCCTTGAATACTGCACTTTCAGGGCTGTGCCAGATAAGTTAGAATCCGGCGACATTTTCAAATGAGTACTGCAAAAATGATCACATTGCACACCAATTTTGGCGATATCAAAATCGCGCTGAACCACGAAAAAGCCCCAGTTACCGCTGAAAACTTTCAGCGTTACGCCAGCGAAGGTTTCTTCGACGGCACCATCTTCCACCGCGTCATCGACGGCTTTATGATCCAGGGTGGTGGTTTCACCGAGGATATGGTGCAAAAGCGTACCCATGATCCTATCAAGAATGAAGCCAATAACGGTCTGTCCAACAAAGTTGGCACCCTCGCCATGGCCCGCACTTCTGACCCTCACTCTGCCACCGGCCAGTTCTTCATCAACGTAAATGACAACACCTTCCTGGATTTCAAATCTGAGTCTATGCAAGGTTGGGGTTACTGCGTATTCGGTGAAGTGGTTGAAGGTCTGGATGTAGTAAACGCCATCAAGGGCGTGAACACCGGCAACCGCGGCATGCACCAGGATGTACCTCTGGAAGCAGTTGTGATTGAGAAGGTGAGCATCGAAGGCTAATTCCAGGCAGATGCGTACCCTCTTTATCGGCGATCTGCATTTAAGTGCAGATCGCCCCGATATCACCGCGGCCTTTCGCCGCTTCCTGTCCCAATCCTTCGATGATGTCGATGCCCTGTACATTCTGGGAGATTTATTCGAGGTTTGGGTGGGTGACGATATTGCCGAACCTTTCGCGCTGGATATCGCTGCCGACATAGCCAAACTCAGCCAAAAACTGCCGATTTACTTTATTCATGGCAATCGCGACTTTTTGATTGGTAAGCAATTTGCCGCATTAAGCCGGATGCAACTGCTCGATGAAGTGCACCAAATCGACCTCTATGGCGTCCCTACCCTGCTGCTTCACGGTGACAGTCTGTGCACCCTGGATAAGGGCTATCAGCGTTTCCGCAAGTTCAGAAATCAGCCCTGGGCCAAATGGGTGTACAGTAAGCTTTCTGAAAATCGCCGTCTGCGGATTGCCGCCAACTTGCGCGCAAAAAGCAAAGCAGGCAACCAAATGAAAAGTCAGTACATTATGGATGCCGAGCCCAGCGCCGTTGCTGAGCTTTTACAAAAACGCCTTTGCACTCAAATGATCCATGGTCACACCCACAGACCCGCTATCCACGAGGAAAGCGCTGGCAGACGCATAGTGGTAGGAGACTGGTACGAGCAAGGCAGCGTGCTTGAAGTCAGTGACGCAGGTGCCAGACTGCTCGAACTGCCATTCGGCAACTAATACCAAGCAGAAGTAATACCCAGCAAAAGCAATAGCCCGCAACGAAAAAGCCCGGTTCATGGCCCGGGCCTGATATGCATTTCTGACAATACTGCACAGATTAATTCAGTGGCGTACCGCTGTGAAACCGAAATTCGTCATCGGCTGATAGAATAAGCTCGGCTTCCACCGCCGAAAAATAGGCAACCCGCTCATCGATATTGCCGCCGGCCACCGCCTCAGCCAGTTTCAGATAGTCCTGATAATGGCGCGCTTCTGAACGCAGCAAAGACACATAAAAGCGCGACAACTCCTCATCCATAAAGGGTGCCAGCTTGGCAAAGCGCTCACATGAGCGGGCCTCAATAAAGGCGCCGACAATCAACTTATCAACCAGCGTAGCCGGCTCGTTGGTGCGCACATGGCTCATCATCCCCTTGGCATAACGACCAGCATTAAGATTGGCGTAGGGAATATCGCGCACGTGCATGATTTCCAGCACCTGCTCGAAGTGATGAAACTCTTCTTTAATCAACCGCACCATTTTGGCAATCAGGTCATCGCCGTGGGCAAACCCGACCCTGGGCGTGAGCGCCACATCCAGATCGTTCTTTTTGCCACTTCGGGCCAGAAACGCTTCCATATCGCGATCTTTATGGTAAACAAAGCTTTCGTAGGGCTTGGCCCAGGCAAGCAGCGCCTCATTACAGACAGGATCGACAGCATACTTGCGGATAAGAAACAGCGCCGTTTGGGCTGCCTTGAGTTCACAGTTACAGTGATCCACCAAAATGGCCTGCAACATCTCGGGGCTTTTGGCTTTTTCTATCCAGGCATCGGGGGTTTCACAGGCCAAAAAAGCCTTCACCGGCACCAACAACTCCTGCATCACCTTATGTGTCTCCTTAGGTTTAAAACAGCAACATTTTACTGAGTTGCCACGCGCGTTAACAGCACAGTTTCGAGAGCACCTTGACGGATATCAATTTTTGTTCAATAAATAACCTCAGAGCTGTAAAAGGTTCGTCTGAAGTTTGGCGAGCACGGGAATCACTGCTAAACAAGGATAATTATAATGATTTTGAATCACTTATTGGGGTTATACACTCATCCGAAAGAAGAGTGGCACACAATCGAGCAAAACCACGAGGCACTTAAAAGCAGCATGAGTCACCTGCTGTTAATTGCGCTGATACCACCTATCTGCAGCTACTTTGCAATGGCCCAAATCGGATGGAACCCGGGTGCAGGAGAGCCCTTATTTCTGACCAGCCAGAGTGCTCTCTATATGTCTGTGGGCATGTACTTCGGCCTTATTGCCGGTGTATTTGCTTTGGCCTATCTGGCCCATTGGATGGCCATTACCTTCGATGCAAAACCCGATTTCACCCAAGCACTTGAACTTGCCACCTACACAGCAACCCCGCTGTTTATGGTCGGTCTGTCGGCGCTCTATCCGGTGCTCTGGTTTATGATGGTTATTGGATTAGTAGGGCTGGCTTACTCTGTGTATCTGCTCTACACAGGTGTCCCGATTATCATGAACATCCCTGAAGAAAAAGGCTTTATCTACGCAAGTTCCGTGGTCACCGCAGGCTTGGTACTGCTGGTTGCCCTGATGGCAGGCAGCGTGATCCTCTGGAGCCTCGGCTTCGGCCCTATGCTCCAATAGCCGATGTATCAATAACAAGCTACAGCAACACCCGCAAAAAGAAAAAGGCGCCAAATGGCGCCTTTTTCAGTGGCTCATCCGATTAGAATGATTCGCGCAGTGGCACAGTCAGGTTAAACACCAGCTTGCCCGGAGCGGAGTCTTTGCTGTCGGCGCAGAAGTATCCTTCACGCTCAAACTGATATGCCTGCGAAGCCTTGGCGTTGGCCAGCGGCGCCTCGGCAAAGCCATGCACCACCTCCAGAGACCCAGGATTGAGCACTTCATCCACAGTTTCAGCGGCAGCCGGATTGGCATCGATGAACAGACGATCGTACAGGCGGAACTCGGCAGGCAGCGCAGTGGTGGCTTCTACCCAGTGGATCACACCTTTCACCTTGCGACCATCGCTTGGGTTTTGCCCCAGAGTTTCAGGGTCGTAAGTGCAATACACAGTGGTGACATTGCCTTCGGCATCTTTGTCACAGCGTTCAGCCTTGATGACATAGGCATTACGCAAACGCACTTCCTTGCCCAGTACCAGGCGCTTGTATTGCTTGTTGGCTTCTTCACGGAAGTCAGCGGCATCAATATAGATTTCACGGCCGAAAGCCAGCTCACGCTCACCCATCTCTTCGAGGTTGGGGTGCACAGGCGCCTTCACATACTCAAGTTCAGGTGCAGTGAAGTTCTCGATAATCACCTTAATAGGGCGAATAACCGCCATGGCGCGGGGGGCGTTTTCGTTAAGATCTTCACGAATACAGGCTTCCAGCATGCCCACTTCCACCAGGTTGTCCTGCTTGGTCACACCAATGCGCTGACAAAACTCACGGATAGAGGCCGGAGTGTAACCACGGCGACGCAGACCGGCGATGGTTGGCATACGCGGGTCGTTCCAACCGGACACCAAACCGCGCACAACCAGGTCGTTCAGCTTGCGCTTGGACATCAAGGTGTATTCAAGATTCAGGCGGGAGAACTCGTACTGACGGGTACGGTTAGGTGCCTGAAAATCATTGAGGTTATCCAGTACCCAGTCGTACAGACGACGGTTGTCCTGGAACTCCAGCGTACACAGTGAATGGGTGATGTTTTCCAGCGCATCCGAGATACAGTGGGTAAAGTCGTACATCGGATAGATGCACCACTTGTCACCGGTCTGGTGGTGATGGGCAAACTTCACGCGGTAAATCACAGGGTCACGCATACACATAAACGGTGACGCCATATCGATTTTGGCACGCAGCACACACTCACCTTCTTTGAAGCCACCGTCGCGCATCTTTTCAAACAGCGCCAGGTTCTCTTCGGGAGATGTGTCACGGTAAGGGCTGTTACGGCCCGGCTCTTTGAGGGTGCCACGGTATTCGCGGGTTTCCTCGGCATTGAGGAAACACACATAGGCCAGGCCCTTGTTGATCAATTCAACGGCGTAGCCGTAGAGCTGATCGAAATAGTTGGATGAATAGCGAACCTCGCCATCCCACTGGAATCCGAGCCACTTAACGTCTTCCTGAATCGAATTGACATAGTCGATGTCTTCTTTTTCAGGGTTGGTATCATCAAAACGCAGGTTGCACTGGCCCTTATAGTCCTCTGCGATACCGAAGTTCAGACAGATAGACTTGGCGTGACCAATGTGCAGATAGCCGTTTGGCTCGGGCGGAAAACGCGTATGCACACTGGTGTGCTTACCGCTGGCCAAATCCTCATCTATGATATTGCGAATGAAGTTACTGGGACGTACTTCGTTGTCCACGTGACTCATGGAGCTCCTCTTTTGCAAACAGTGGCAAATTTGTCAAAACCTGCATGATCCTACAGAAATCCCCCGCTGACAATGCCCCTGTATCAAAAACTCTGCCAAGGGGGATAATGGCCATAAAAAAGCAGCCTTACGGCTGCTTTTTGTCAAAAAACCAAGGCGGTAATCAGCCAGTGATCACCCGAATACCAGGGATAATCTGCTGAGTCTTCTTGCCCTTTTGCTTGAGGTAAAAGTAGAAAGCAACCAGGGCACCCAAAATCACTGCTGTCCAAACCAGAGTTTGCACGGGATGCGCCGCCACATTACCCCATTGGTACACCAGAGTCGCCACGCCATAGGCAAGACCAAAGGTCCAGGTGGCAGCAAACACCGCCCACCCTTTACCAAACTCGTTCACCAGAGCGCCCATGGCCGCCACACATGGTGTGTACAACAGCACAAACACCAGATAAGAGAAGGCTGCCAGTTGTCCTGCAAAACCGGTTTGCAACGCACTGAAGGTGCTTCTGTCAACGCCTTGCTCTTCGGCAGCAGTATCCACACTGGACACATCACCTACCGACATCGACATAGGATCTTCGGGGGCAATGCCAAGCAGGTTTTCCGGAATGGTGGCCAGCGCTTCGCTGAAAGACTCAGACAACGGCGTCAGACCTTCGTCTTCACTGCCAGGCGTGCTGTAGAGGCTATTGAGGGTGCCAACAACCGCTTCTTTGGCGAAAATCCCCGTAATAATACCCACGGTAGCAGGCCAATTGTCGTTCTCAATGCCCATGGGGCTGAAAATGGGGGTCACTTTTTGACTGACAACACTGAGCACAGACTCGCTGCTGTCTTCGTGGCCAAAGGTGCCATCCACGCCCACGGCGTTGATAAAGTTAAGCAAGGTCACCACCAATACGATGGTTTTACCTGCACCGACGATAAAACTCTTGGTACGTTTGCCGGTACGGGACATCACCGCCCTGAACTTAGGTAACTCGTAGTTTGGCAGCTCCATTACCACGGCACTGCTCACGCCGGGCAACAGGGTGCTGCGCAGCAGCAGGCCGGTACCGATAGCAGCGACAATGCCAAGGATATACAGCAGGAACACCAGATTCTGGCCAGACTCGGGGAAGAAAGCGGCAGCAAACAGCGCATACACAGGCAGGCGTGCACCACAGGACATAAAGGGCGCCATCATACCGGTAACGATGCGCTCGCGCTCGCTGCCAAGGGTACGGGTGGCCATAATCGCCGGCACTGAGCAGCCAAAGCCGACAATCATTGGCACAAAGGCTTTGCCCGGCAGACCGATACGGCGCATCAGCCCGTCCACCACGAAAGCGGCGCGTGACATATAGCCCGAGCTTTCCAGCACAGATAAAGCCAAAAACAGCGCCATAATCACCGGAATAAAGGTAGCCACGGTTTGAATACCCTGACCAATCCCTCCTGCCAGCAAAGTGACCAGCCACTCGGGCGCGCCCCAACTGCCAAGCAAAGCGCCGAAATGATCCACAAACAAGGCGCCGGCGCTGATATCAAAGAAATCAATAAAGGCACTGCCCACGTTAATGGCAAACATGAACATCAGATACATAACCAGCAGGAACACAGGCACCCCCATTATCGGGTGCAGCACCAGCGCGTCCATACGGTCACTGAGGGTTGGCGCTTCATCGTTGGCCACCGCGCTGCGATAAACCTGTTCAACAAAGTTGAATCGGGTGGTGGCAACCATCAGCTCAATGTCCAGCCCCTCGGCCTTGAGCCCTTCGGCGCAGCGGCTTACTTCGGATTCGAACTCGCTGTTCTTGCATGAGCCACAGCCAAGACCATTACCCAGCATGGCAAGCGCCCGCCCCCGAGGCAAGCTGGTGTCTTTGGCCTGCAGCTCAGCCACTGCGGCTTCGATGGCACCCTCGTAATTAAGCACCAACGGCGCTTCAGAAACCTTGCCTTCGAGCAGCGAAACCACTTGCTCCTGCACCTTGACCACATCTTTGGCGTCCCGGGCACACACGGCTACCACAGGGCAGCCAAGTTCCTGACTCATTTTTTGGGTATCAATATGCACGCCGCGCTTTAAAGCGATGTCGATTTTATTAACCACCACCACCATAGGGATGCCAAGCTCGCGCAGCTGCACCGTCAGGTACAGGTGACGCTCTATATTGGTCGCATCCACCAGGTTGATAATGCCATCCATATGCTGCTCAGCCAGATACTGCTGGGCAATTTGCTCATCCAGCGAGCAATCGCAGCTGCGACCGGCGGGCAGAATGTCGTAAATACCGGGTAAGTCGGTGAGATAAACATCGGCGCCGCTCAAACTGAAATGACCGGTCTTTTTCTCAACCGTCACCCCGGACCAGTTACCCACCTGCTGATTGGCACCGGTAAGAGCATTGAAAAGGGTGGATTTACCGGCGTTGGGATTGCCGACGGTAACGCAATGAAATTGTTTAGCCATGGGCAACTCCGGTCTCGATTGGATTGACATCGATGATTTCCGCCAGCTCCCGACGCATACAGAGTTTGCTGCCGCGGATATCCAGCTCAATCCCACTGCCCAAGGGTGCCTTGCGAATAAAGGTCAGCCGGGTATTTGGGGTGATCCCCATCGACAATAACTTGCGCTTGACGGTTTGCGGCAGGTCGAGCTGCCCGACTTCGGCGATAACAGCTTTATCACCCGGGCGAAGGTCACTCAATTTCATTAACAAGGTCCACCCTGTTCCATCTTGATCTTTGACTAACCGGCATTTTATCCAAGTCTGTCATTCGATAATCGTACCTGGATCAATTTTCTGACTGGTAACGATAATAATTTTCAATTGAGGCCAATTATGAGGCAAAAGCCTGAAGGAATAAACTGGGAGGCCAAAGTTCTTTTGTAAAGTCCTCACGACGGCCAAAGACGAAATGAGATCTGGATCACACCGCACGACTATTGCTTGGAATATCAGACTAATTACCAAATCCCGAACGCGTACGTGTTAATGACTTGTCACAAATTTGATCTACACTCTTTGTTTAGTACTTGGGCGATTTTATAAATTAGCCAGTGCGAAATAACTATAAACCAGAATGCGCGTCAGGAAGTGTGAGAATGAAGATGGAAATCCCCTTGTTTGGTGGCAAGCTGCCCCTGTGTCTGCTTTGCCTGCTGTTCTCGTTCCAGTTGGTTGCCACCCCCTGGAAAGACATGCCCCCCGCTGAAGTCGAAGCCACACTCGACAAAAAATTTGCCGAAGGCAAGTATTCCCCCAAGGGTGCCGATTCCTGTTTGATGTGCCACAAAAAAAGCGCCACGGTAATGGCGCTTTTTGACAATGTGCACGGCAGCACCCATTCGAGCGCCTCACCTATGGCCGATCTTCAATGCGAAGCCTGCCACGGCCCCATGGGTAATCACAATAAAGGTGGCAAGGAGCCGATGATCACCTTCGGCAAGGACGCGCCCATTGCAGCAGACAAGCAAAACTCGGTGTGTATGTCCTGTCATCAGGACGACAAACGCATCGCATGGGAAGGCAGCCATCACAACAGTGCCGATATTCCCTGCGCCAGTTGCCACCTTATTCATACCGCCAACGACCCCATCACCAACAAACACACCGAAGTCGAGGTATGTACCAATTGCCACCTCGCTCAAAAAGCCGACATGCATAAGCGCTCAAGCCATCCGCTGGAGAGCAATCAGATGGTTTGCAGCGACTGCCACAATCCCCACGGCAGCCAGGGCGAAGCAGGCTTAAAGCAAATGAGCATCAATGAGAACTGCTATGCCTGCCACGCTGAAAAGCGCGGCCCCAAATTGTGGGAACATGCGCCTGTCACCGACAACTGCGTCAGTTGCCACAATCCCCACGGCAGCGTCAACGAAGCCATGCTCACCATCAAGGCGCCGCAGTTGTGTCAGCAGTGCCATGCCAGCGTTGGTCACACCGCCAATGCCCAGTTCGGCACGTCCCCCAGCGCCTTTACCGCAGGCCAAAGCTGTATGAACTGCCACAGCCAGGTGCACGGCTCAAATCATCCATCCGGCAAGTTACTGCAACGCTGAGGAGGTTAGCATGAAACCATTTCCCAATACCGCTCTCAGCTTGCTGACGCTGGCCGTGGCCTCAGCACTATCCGTACAGGCCTCGGCTGGCTATGGTTTGAAAGACGCCAATCGCAGCACCATTAAGCAAGACGCCTGGGTGTGCAAAGGATGCAAGTCCAAAACCGAAATAAGCTCATCCGTCACCGCAGGCGTTGCGCTGCAGGATGGCGAAGACAGCCATATCGGCAATACCACAGGGACAGACACTGACGGTGCAACCGCCTTCCTCAGTGCCGACATCCATGACCGTGATGAGAACGACTACCGACTCGACTTCACTGCCGATAAACTGGGATTTGACGCAGCCAGTGCTAACCTCACCATCACCAAACCCGGCAGTTACAGTGTATATCTTGATTACCGTGCTTTGGCGCGCTTTGACAGCAACGCTGGCCGCAGCCCTTACCGTGAAGACGGCGATAACCTGCGCCTGCCGGACAACTGGCAAGCGGCCGGCACCACCGCCGGAATGACCGAACTCGATAACGCTGCAACAGTCACCCTTGAGAAAAAGCGCCAGCGCTTCACCCTCGGCGGCACAGTAAAAGGCGAGGGTTTTGACACCGAGCTTAACTTCCGTCACGAAACCCGCAGCGGCGCCAGTCGAAGCACGGTAAATCTGCTGACCAATGCCGCCATGATTGCCAAGCCCATCGACGACAGTACCGACACCCTGGATGCACGGGTGTACTGGCGCGGCGATGGCTTTTGGGGTGGGCTCAATGGTCAAATCAGCAAATACAAAAACGATCATCAGCGCCTTGCTTTTGAAAATGCCTACTACCCCACCTTTGGCGCCGCTTACAACGGCCAGATGGCCGTCGACCCGGATAACCAGGCCTTCAGCCTTGGCGGCGATTTACAATTTTTCGAGGGTGCGCAGCAGGCAGTAATGCATGGCCGCTTTGTCCGCATGACCCAGGATGAGCCATTACTGCCGGCCACCGTCACCGGACCTGCACCCACACTTCCCCATTTAAGTGCGGATACCCAGGTCGATATGATGGAACTTGGCCTGAGTTATCGTAACCGCCTCAGTCGCGAGCTTTCAGTCTATGGCTCCTATGACTATCGTGATAGGGATAATAAAACCGAGCAAGCCTGGTATCCGCTGGTAACTACCGACAGTATTTATCGTGGTGAAGTGCAGAACACCCCCTACGACCGTACCCGTCAATTACTGAAGCTGGGCGCCAAATACCGCTTCAGCAGCAATTGGAATCTTGATACCAACTACAGCTACGACCACAACCAATATTCAGGTCTCAGCCGTGATTCTGTGTTTGAAAATAGCGTCGAAGCGGCGCTGCGGGCACAGCTGATGCCGGGGTGGCGTATGAGTCTGATGGGCGAAGTGCGGGCCCGTCGCGGCGACAGTTACCAAACCAGCGAACTGACCCAGGCGGCCAACCAAAACGCCATGCGGCAGTACTTCCTCGCCGACCGCGATAAACGCGAGCTGAAGCTGATGACCGACCACCACTTCAACGAAGTCTCCATCCAGTTCAACCTGCACACCGGCGTTGAAGATTATCCTGAAACCGAGCTTGGCCTGACCGAAGTACGCTACACAGGCTACGGTTTAAACGCAGCATACCCACTGGGCGACAACCTGAGTCTCAACGGCTTTTTTGGCCAGGACTGGCGTGATAACCGGCAAACCGGAAGCGCCAGTGGCGTGAGTTTCTGGCAGGCAGAAAACCGTGACGACCAAACCAGCGCCAGCCTGGGCCTTAAATGGCAGCAATTGATGGACAACAAGCTCACCCTCGGCATCGATTACGGCTACAGCGATGGCGCCAGCGACACCGAAATCAGCCAGGGCTTGTCGGTGGTTTATGGCCCCTACAGCGCCACTCGCCACAACCTCAGCGCCTGGGCTGATTACCAATTGAGCGACAAGATATCAATGCGTCTCGATTGGTTGTATGAGGACTATCAGGACATGGATTGGGGCAACGATGAGCTGATGCCAGACTCGATCCCCAACCTGATTTTGCTGGGCTCTCTTGGCCACGACTATCAGGCCCACTATGTCGGTCTCAGCTTCAGCTACCAGTGGTAACAGGCTTGCAAGGAAGGAACAAATAATGAACCCAAGTATCAATATAAACAGAATTTTTCAGATGTACCGTATGCCCCTTGCAGCTGCCGGCCTATTGGCACTTTCGGGCTGTGGTGGCAGTGACGGAGAACCGGGTAAACCCGGAGATCCGGGCGGTGAGCCTGCCATGGATATTCAAAGCCTTCATGTCGAGTTTATGGATATCGGTCTTAAAAGCGGTATTGCCGAAGTTAAATATCGGGTTACCAACCAGGATGATGAGGTGGTCGTCGGCATTCCTTCAGCCACCTTTATTGCAGCCCAACTGGTACCGGAAGGCTTTACCGGTGCCGGCAATGCCAGCACCTGGCAACACTTTAGTGCTGAAAACTGCTCCGCCTCTGCCTGTCCAGGTACATACACAGATCTTAAAACAGGCATTTACACCTACAGTTTCAGTGCACCCTTAGATGGTATGAATGGCCAGTCTTTACAGGATGGCGCCACCCAAAGGCTGGTGATTAAACTTGGCGGTGATGCGCTGCCTGATGGCACCAGACTGCCGGTCACCAACGCCCACAAAGATTGGCAAAGCGGGGGCGAACCCGCCTACACCCGCAATATTGTGAGCATGGAGACCTGTAACAGCTGTCACAGCGACCTCGCTTTCCATGGCAGCAAATATAATCAGGTAGAAACCTGCGTTACCTGCCACAACGCCACCAGAGTATCAAATCCGGCCAACGTGTTTGCGCCCATGGTTCACGGCAAACATTTGGCAGGCTTCCCCAAACCCTTGGCTGATTGTCAAACCTGCCACAAAACCGACGAGCAACTGGCCGATAACCAAAACTGGCACACAGTGCCCACCATGGAAGCCTGCGGCAGTTGCCACACCAACATTAACTTTCCGGCAGGCGAAGGTCATCCGGCCCAGCCCACTAATGCCAACTGCGTGGCATGCCACAATGCCGACTGGACCGCAGAAGTCCACAGCGACAGCGACAAGGACACCACCCTGGCCGCTTTCCATGCTGAAATCCTCTCCGCAAGCCTCAGTGGCGACACAGTCACTGTAGGCGTGAAGCTGTCTAATCCTCAAACCGGCGAAGTTTATGGCGCCGCCGATAGCTTGCCCTTTGTCTCTGACCTTCGCGTCTACGCCAACTGGGGCGGCAGCATGGATTATGCAACCCGCAGCGCCCGTTCCGTTCGCCTTCAAAGCACAGCGCCGGTCTCCTCTGCCGATGGCGTGAATTACTACGCCATTGCCGGCCTGACTGTGCCTGTTGGCAGCGAAGCCGATACCGGCACTCTGGCGATGCAGGGCCGGGTATGTGGTGCCAATGGCGCTCTGGCCGGATGCGGTGATGGCATTGAAGTGATTGTGACCAAATCCAGCCACGCATTCTTCAGTGCCGCAGCACTGAGCAGCAATGGCCGCCGCACCGTGGTAACCAATGAAACCTGTGGCAATTGCCACGGCGATCAGCAACTTAACTTCCATGGTGCCCGTAACGACCTCGAAGCCCAATGTCAGCTTTGCCACAACCACAACATGCAGGCCGATGCCACCGCCGCTAACCCTGCCCATGCCACGGCAGATTTCAAGCAGCTGATCCACGCCCTCCACAGGGGGAAATATGCCGGATTCGAGACCCTCAACTACCCCGGCAAGATTGGCAACTGCGCCCAGTGTCACACCAACAACGCCAACGGCGTGCTCAGTGTTGCCCTGCCACTCTCCACGGCAGTGCAACCTATGGCATTGAGCGATGGCAGCTTTACCAGCACCACTGCCGCCGTGTGCAGCAACTGCCATGAGTCTGACAGCGCCAAAAACCACATGACCCAACAGGGGGCCGTGTTTGGCGGCAGTAAACCCGATGCCACTGCAGGCACGGAAAGCTGCGCCACCTGTCACGGCCAGGGTGGCCTGGTCGACGTGCTGAAAGTGCACCCCATTCAATAATCCGCGTGGGGCCCGCCAGATGGCGGCCCCTGACTTTTACAGGTTCGGGATACGACGATGAAGCAATACAATCACAGTTTATGGATGACACCGCTTCTTGGGGCCTTGCTGCTTGTTGGCTGTGGAAGTGACGGTAAAGACGGTGAAGATGGTGCCCCCGGCGAAGTGGGGCTTACCCTGGCCAGTGCCAAGGACATCGCGCTGCACATTGACGATGTCAGCATAGATGCCGGCTCAGTGGTGGTAAATTTCACTCTGACAAACAAAAACGGCGTTGCCATTACCGATTTGGACACCTACGCCGGGGTCGATACCCTGGGTGTGGGCATTGCCAAACTGGTGCCTCAAAGTGGCAAAGGCCATAAAACCCCTCAGTGGGTCAGTTATATTAACCGGGTTGTCGAGCCAGTGGCCGAGCACATACCTGCAGGCTATGAAGACAAAGCCGGAACTCAAATCCAGGCCAATATTGAAAGCAGCTGTCGTCAGGAGTGCATCAGCAAAACCGGTAATGGCAGCTACAGTTACACCTTCAAACAGAACATTGCCTCTGTAGAGCCCATCGAGGGGCTGGACCTGAGTTATGATGCCAACCTCACCCACAGGGTAAGCCTTGAACTAAGAGTGGATAGCAGCATCGACAAGCTGGTTAATACCCATTACGACTTTATCCCCGCCACAGGTCAGGCCGCAAGCGGCGAAGAAACCCGTCTGGTGGAGAATCTGCAGGACTCGTGCCTGCGCTGCCACAGCAGCGATTACGGTCATGCCTGGGCGCCCAAACTGATTTTCCACGGTAGCCGCCGCTTCGACACCCCCAACTGCCAGGTTTGTCACACCAGCTATGCTGCCGATCCTGAAACCGGCTCGCCACTGGATTTTGGCTATATGCTGCATCAGATCCACCGGGGCAAATATTTTATGGTGGGCTTCCGTGGCAGTGTGCATGATTTTTCGGAAGTGACCTTTCCTGCCGATGCATACGATTGCCGCGTTTGTCACCAGGAAGGTGAAAACCGCCCGGTGGATGCCGCTAACTTCCGCCATCACAGAGCACTGGCCTGCGGTTCGTGCCACGTCGACAGCACAGATCCGGCCACCATCAAGGCGGAGATGCACGCCAAGTACCAGCCGGATCATGCCTGCAGTACCTGTCATGCAGACCAGGATACCGAAGGCGCTGGACACCACTTCACTGACGCCATCGCCAAAGACAATGTGCGTCTGGATTATCAGGCGGCTCTGGTGGCCAACTCTGTCAGTCTTGAAGGTGGCATACTTAAGTTTGCAGTGAGCTTTAAAGACGGCTCTGGCGCAGCCCAGCCAAGTCCGAATGCTGACCCCAGAATCAAGTACAGCACACTCTACTTAGGCTTTGGCAATGAAGAAGATTTCAGTGTGGCACACAGCAACGTGAACCTGCTTAACCTGACGCCGGTTTCCGGTGCTAATGGTGTGTATCAGTATGAAAGCGCCTTTGGTCTGACCGTTGATGCGGCGCTGTCTTCCACTGCCTTTATCACCAGCCAAATGTGTGTTGACCGCGACACCCTCACTGGCGTGGCGTGCGGCAGCGGCAGCGATGAAGCACTTAACCCGTCGGTGATCCCGGGGCCTGCGGTGGTGTTCAATCTTCAGGGAGATACTGGTCTTACGGCGCGCCGCAGCCTGGTGAAAAACAGCACCTGCGATAACTGTCACGACAATAAGTACCTGGCCAAGTTCGAAAGCAAGATGACCCACAGCGGCCGTCGCAGCAACTTCGAGGGTGAGTGTCAGACCTGCCACAACCCGCTCTACAGTGCCAGCAGTGCAAACAGGGAGATCCAGGATCACATCGACTTCAAGGTGCGAATCCACGCCCATCATGCCGGTAAGCGAGCGGGTGAAGAGCCAATAACCTTCCCCGAGCATTACGGCAACTGCGCCAGCTGCCATGAAAAAGGCAGTCTCAGCCTGACCGGCCTTGCCAAGGTGCCAGCCACTCCTGCCAAAGATGCAGAAGGCAACGAAGTTGAATTCTCACCCATAGCGGCTGCCTGTATCAGCTGCCACGGCCCCAAGGACTCACTGCTGGCTCACGTGCGTGCCAATGGTGGCGTGGCGTCTGATGTTCGCGGCAGCTTTACCCCGGGCAGCGAAACCTGCGCCGTGTGCCACGGAGAAGGCAAAGCAGCCGGCATAGACGTAGTGCACCCTGTACGTTATAAATAGTGTACTTACACAACCAAAAGGCAGCTCAGGCTGCCTTTTTTATTGTCATTTCAGGGTCAGCTGTAATGGCCGGCCTCCCGCCAGCACCGATACAGTTTGCAGCAACTGTTACCCCGCGCCGATACCCACATCAAACCGGTAACTTTGACCAGAATCCCATGATATTGAGTCGACCGAACACTTGACCGAGCGCAACAAACCAGCCCAACGGATCCACGAGTCGTTCAGTCCTCGTTCAGCAATCTTACCCAAACCAGCATCCCCCGCCTCTGCATTATTGAGTCAGGAACCGTAAGACATTGTATTCTGGTTAAAATTACAACCTTAACAATTATTCAATAGTCAGTTTGAAGCAGTTCACATCCCCTGTTATGCCTCTTGGTCAGCCTTACTCCTTTATGGGTAAATCACGCCGAACACCAAAACACACCGAAAAATCGGTGACCTTTGCAGGGGAAAATGATGAAAAACCATAATAAAGGCAAACTGCTTCGTGCAACGCTCAGCACAGCATTACTCGCAGCCTTGGTCGGCGGCTGCGGCAGTGACGGGAAAGATGGGAATGATGGCAACGACGGCACCACCGGGGTGCATATCAAAGATGCAACCTCGCTCAGCGCAAACATCCTTGATGCCCGTATCGAGGATGGCCGAGTCAGTGTTGATTTCAGCCTGGAAAATGCCAACGGCGTTCCCGTATACGGGCTGGACTCCTTCAATCAAATCAATACCCTCGGATTTGGTATCGCCAAGCTCGACAGCCTCCAGAAACGGGACATGAAGGGCGAAGCGGCGAAGAGTAGCCGTAAAGGCACCAAACCCAGTCAGTGGACCAGCTACATCAACACGCTCAAAGCCCCCAATCCAGCCCATGTTCCGGCAGGATTTGAGTCACTCGCCCGCCCACAAATACAGCCAGGCATAGAAAGCGGCTGTAAAACTGATTGCATTGAAGTGCTGGATTCAGGCGTATACCGTTTTACCTTTCCAAAGTCGCTGGCGGAATACCCGCAAATCGATGGCCTGAATACCGAGTTTAACCCCGAACTGACCCACAGAATCACCCTTGAGCTGAAACCCACAGCTACCGTCAGTAATGCCACCCTGATTAACAATCACTACGACTTTGTGCCGGCCACCGGCATGGCCGCGAAGGCCGAAGAAAGCCGTGAACTGGTAGCGCTTAAAGAGTCTTGTATCCGTTGTCACAACGATGACTACGAGACATCCGGCGCTCCGAAGCTGCTGAAGCATGGCGGCAAACGCACAGATATCCAGAACTGTGTAGTCTGCCATACCAGCTACGCCGGCGATCCGGAAACCTTCGCTACACTGGACTTTGGTGCCATGGCGCACCGCATCCACCAGGGCACTTATACCATGGTCGGCTACGGCGGCAGTATCCATGACTACAGCAAGGTCACCTTCCCCGGTGGTGAGAGTTGCCAGACCTGCCACATCCAGGGCGAAGATGCCCCTGCTCAGGCAGAATATTTCGGTTTCCATCGTCAGGAAGCCTGCGCCTCCTGTCATATGGGCGAGTTCAATGTTGTCGATCAGGCCGAATGGTTAACCCCGCCCGACGGCCAGAAGGACCGTGGCTTTGTCGGTAACTACTTCCATTACTATGCCACACCGGAAATTGATGGTATTAAGGGAGCTGATGTACGCGCGGTATTTGATGCCGGCAACTGCGCTGGCTGTCACGCCGATAGCAGCAACCCGCAGGGCTCTGCGATTTTCCACACCGCAACGGACAACGCCAAGTCCTCGGTGCGCGAAACTTATTCATTCAGCCTGGAGACCGGCCGCTTTGCCATGAATGAAGGCAAGGGCAGTCTGACGGTCACCCTCAACTGGCCTGGCGCGCAGGCACCGGATATGGATCCTGCTGTGAAGAGCCTCTGGCTGGTTGCTGCCGCCTATGATGGTGAATACAGCATCCGCAGATTGTCGGCTAACTTTGGCCAACATGCCGGGCGCTTCAGCGTGGATTTGGCCGATTACAGCAAGTACAGCAATGGCACCATTGAGAAACACGAAAACGGCGGGCAAATTGAGTATCAGATTGACGGCCTGACCCATGCCGATATCAACGCCATCCAGCAAGGCACCCTGTCTGCCAAGTTGTATGTGTGTGCCGACAAGGCCACCGGCAATGCCGTCGCCTGTGATGATGACAGCGCCGCCATGACCGAAGTCGTGGTTGCCCCCAAACGCGCCAGCTTCTCCCCAAGCGGCGATGCCATCGACGGCCCTGAGCCCGTAGTGTCTGCCGGCAAATGCGCCGACTGCCACGATGCACAGGCCGATTTCTCCAAGGCCCACTCACGCACCCGTGCCACAGGCAGTCCGGACACTGGCTGTTCAAGCTGCCACACCTCTGAACCCAACACAGCTGTGCATCTGGATGACGGCAGCTGCGCCAGCTGCCACAACGGCACCCCAACCCTGGCACACAATGCCAAAGCCTTCAGCCGAGGCTTTGACTTTAAGGTAATGGCGCACCAGATCCACGCCAACACCCGCTCCGGCCGTTATGGCAACTACACCACCGACATTAGCTTCCCCGGCAATGTGGCCGACTGCGCCGTGTGCCACGACAAAGGGCAGATTTCGCTGGAGAGTCTGGCTATCAAGCAGGCATTTCTCGCTGCCGACGGCGAATACTCGCCCACAGTCGCGGCCTGCGCTTCCTGTCATGCGCCAACACTGGCTGGCAATGAAGCTGCGGTAAACCACTTCCAGCAAAATGGCGGTGTGTACCAGGGCACCGAGGGCAGCTACAGCGGCGGTGAGTCCTGCGCCGCCTGTCACAGCGAAGGCAAGACCTTTGGCATTGATAAGGTTCACCCGGTGAACTTCTAAACCATGATGAGGTATCGGTTCAGACCGATACCTCTTTTCTAACCAAAATCAAAACTTACAAGCATTTGAAGCCCCATGTGTCAGCAAAGTTAATACCTCTAAAGAAATAGTCAGAACTGAGTCACAGATCCGACCTAAATTGACTGCGAAATGGTCACACCTTGGATAGCCTTGGAAGTGGAAGATAAATTCCACACACCGAGAAGGGCTAATGGGAATTATTCTTATTTAGCAATGAGTTCGGTGATAACTAAAACTATTGCAGGGAATACCATGATGAAAGGGTTCAACTTCAATGCCGCGACAAAAGCGATATTGGGTGCCGGACTACTGTCTTTAACGCTCGTCGGATGCGGCAGCGACGGCAAAGACGGTGAAGACGGCAAAGATGGTGTCATCGGCGTCAATATCGACACCACCTCCACCCTGAAAGCCACCTTTACCAACGCCACCATAGATGCAGGAAAGCTCAGCGTCGACTTCTCACTGGAAAACGCCAATGGCGTTGCCGTGCTGGGTCTGACCAAAGATCACGACCTGCGCTTCGGCATCGCCCAGCTCGCCCAGGTCACCGAAACCATTGGTGAAGGGGATGCAGCGGTTGAAGCCGATAGGGGTTTCCAGTGGCAAGCCTACATAAATGTAAAAAAAGATCCTAATCCTGCCTGGATTCCTGAAGGTGATACCGACATTTCACCCTCAACTCAAACCCAGGCCAGTGTTGAAGCAGCAAACAAATGTGATGCCTGCCTGGTTGACCACGGCGACGGTTCCTACAGCTACACCTTTCAGACCAACATCGCCGGGATAACCGAGCCTGTGGCCGTACCATTCGATGCGGACAATACCCACAGAGCCACCCTCGAGCTTGAATTACCGCAAGTCACCGCCAACGCTCACCTTGATTGGCAGCCATCTTCCGGCAAAACTGACGGTATCCAAACCCGTGATGTGGTCAGTATTGAAACCTGTTACACCTGTCACCAGCCAGAAAGCCTGAAACTGCACGGCGGTCGTCGTATTGACATCGAAAACTGCGCCTCGTGCCATACCAATACCTCCGGCGATCCGGAAACTGGCAGCAGCGTTGATTTCACCTTCATGATCCACGCCATTCACAAGGGTGAAGAGCGCATGACCTACTCTCCTACCGAGGAGAAAATGGTTCAGGAGCCGTATAAGGTGATTGGTTACGGTGGTGGTGTCCACGACTACAGCAAAGTAATGTACCCACAAGGCCCAGCGGCCGACTGTGCGGCCTGTCACGTAGAAGGCCCCAAAGCACCGGCCAATGCTGACCTGTTCAAGGCAGATTTGTCCAACAATGCCTGTATCGCCTGTCACAGCGAG
>NZ_JBFKLW010000066.1:0-22439 GCF_041630135.1 Shewanella sp. | reverse complement strand
GTTCAGTTTACACTCTGAATTCTTTAACCGAACTTTGCAGCTCTTCCGCGAGGCGGGCGACTTCGTGACTCGACTTGGCGGTTTGCTCCGCGCCCAGAGCTGTTTCTTCAGAAATCGCAGCTATGTGCTCGAGCTTCTCGGACACCTGTTGGCTTACCAGGTTTTGCTCCTGGGCTGCCTGGGCAATATGAGTGCCGGCATCGTAGGCCTGATGCACTGAGTGGCTGATAGTCTGCAGAGCCTGGTTGGCCTGCTCAGTCTTTTCCACACAACTTTTAGCCTGATTCTGACCCAATTGCATGACAGCAACTGCTTGCTGAGTACCTTGCTGCAGCACTTCAATCATCTGCTGGATTTCGCGGGTTGAATCCTGAGTTCGTGAAGCCAGACTGCGCACTTCATCGGCTACTACAGCAAAGCCTCGTCCCTGTTCACCGGCGCGGGCGGCTTCAATGGCCGCATTAAGCGCCAGCAAATTGGTTTGTTCGGCAATACCGCGAATAACATCCAGAATAGAGCCAATGGATGCACTGTCGGAGTGAACCTTGTTGATCACTTTGCTGGCCTTGGCTACTTCGTCAGCCAGTGACAAAATAGTACGTTTGTTTTCATCTGCGATGTCGCGCATATGCTGGGTTTCGTCATCGGCCTTCTTGATCTGACCGAGGGCGTCATCTGCGCTCATATTTACCTGATGGGCACTTGAGCTCAGCTCAGTAGTTGCGGTGGCAACCTGGTCAACCTGGCTCTTTTGTTCCTGAATACCTATGGTGGTCTGCGATGTAATGGCAGAGGTTTCCTCTGCTGCGGCAGCCAGCTGGTTGGAACGGTCGAGTATGCTGGTGATAAGTTTGCGCAGGCTGTCTACCAGACGGTTACAGTTGCGGGAAAGCTCGGCAAATTCATCGTGTCCAGAGTCATCCAGCTTGTGGGTCAGATCGCCCGAGGCCAGCACGTTCAGGGCATCGTTTACCTGGTCTAATGCTCGCTTCAGCGGACGAACCACCGCGATACTGATAACGATAGCCACAACAATGGCTATGATCACCAGCAACAGGGTTTGCACTGAGGCACGATTGATTTGCTCAAGCGCCTCACTGCTTATCTCTGTGGTGACTGTTTCGATGTCTTTCGACATGCGCTTCATATTCTCAGTCACTGTCAGGGCGTTTTTCTCAACCAGAGTGAGTTTGTCGGAGGCCAAACGCGCACTGTCGAGTTGTTTTGCTTTTAAGGTGACCAGGGTGTTTTGCCCTTCAAGTAACTTCAGGACTTTATTGGTATCTTCCTGTACCGAGCTGATAATCTCGTCGTCTACCAAACCCGCGCCATGGCGACTTACGTATTCAACTTTGGTTTTCACCTCTCCCAGCATGTAGTCCAGCTCTTTCGAGATGAGCTCAAATTTACCCTGCTCTTCGGTGGCGACCAAATCATATACTGTGGTGATAATGCCAGTCATGGTTGTATCTATGGCGCTGGCAGCTGCGGCAATTTCACGCTCAGTGACATTTTCACTGCTTTCAAGATCGATAAGATCGAACAGATTGGATGAGGCATCATCTGCGCTGTTTTCAATCTTTTCACGCATCTTGAGTAGTTCTTCGTGCTGTGACAAAGATTCAAATCGCGCCTTTAACATAGCGACACTGTTAGTATCCAAAGATTGGTAGCTGGCGTTCAGTGTACTAAGCTGCGCTGAAAAATTATCTCTGTCCTGAAGCAAACCGGAAAGTGTTGAAAACGTAGACTTGAACTGAGTGCCCAGTTGGGTGTAAGTACTTTCCAGCGGTGGGACGGCAGTGGAGGCTTTACTGTGAAAGGCCTTGAGTATGACCCGTTGTTGTTCGCTCAAGGTTTCTGATAAGTGGCTGGTCGCTTCAAGGGCGGGCATGCTCAGTTCCTGCATGATCGCTGTACTTTCTTTGAGGCTGCTGTTGGTGGCCAGTGAAGCGGCACCAAGTACGACCAAAAGAAGGGTAACGAAACCAAACCCGCCAATGACTCTGGTGGCGACTTTTACATTCATAGGATACTCCGGCGATGTTTTAATAATTTTCCCGAATAGAAAAGCATCGTGCGATGTCACATGCGGCTCTTTTCCTATCGGCCGCTGGAAGTTTTAGTTTAACCCTAATTTAACTTTTTTTGGGTAATTTTTTCCGCGGTTTCGAGTTGCAAAAGCGTGAGATGTTCGCCCCAGCAGCATCCGGTATCCAGAGCTATCCGATTGTTTTTTCCAGTGTATCCCATCAAAGCTGCCCAGTGACCAAAAATGATTGTGTACTCTTCCAGCCGAGAAGGAAACTCAAACCAGGGTTTCAGGTCACTGGTGTTGTCTTTGGGCGGCTTTTTGCAGGCAAAATCCAGCCTGCCGTCCGGATATAGAAAGCGCATTCTGGTTAGCGAGTCGATGCAATACCTGTGACGTAAAAAGCCTGACAAATCGGGGTTCCATGCTTCCGGCTCTTCAGTGTACATACTGGAGATTAAATCAAGGTATTTATCACTTTTCAGCACATCGCTTACAGCTTTGGCTTCTGTGGCCAAGGTCGTTATATCCCACTGTGGCGGGACGCCTGCATGTGTCATGATTATGTTGTGTTCCGGCAGTTCCCGCATAAGAGGTTGGTGACGGATCCATTCGATATATTTAGGCAGGTGTCTGGATGCGAGCAGTTTGGTCAGTTTATCGCTGGGCTTGGGGCGTTTAATACCAGCCGCGATTGCAAGAAGGTGCAGGTCATGGTTGCCAAGTACGACCTTGGCAGCATCTTCCAGGCCTGTCATCAATCCCAGTACTTTATGTGATTTTGGCCCCCGAGCGACCAGGTCGCCTACGGCCCAGAGTTCATCCCGTGAGGGATTGAAGTCAACGACTTGTAAAAGTTGCAGCAACTCTTCAAAGCAACCTTGAATATCACCGACAAAATACTTTGCCATCTCAGTGCAGTATGCCAGGTATTGCCAGGCGGAAGGCGGGAATCTCAGCGCTGAAGGTTTTACCATCCTCCCATACCATGCCGTACCTGCCTTCCATGAAGCCTACCGGCGTTTCCAGCACTGTGCCACTGGTATACTGATAAGCGGTGTTGGGGGGGATAGTCGGCGTTTCGCCCACCACTCCCGCACCCTGTACCTCTGAGGTGTGGCCATTGGCGTCAGTGATAAGCCAGTGACGGGTTTCGAGTTTGGCTGCTCTGTCACCCAAATTGATAATGGTGATGGTGTAACTGAAGACATATTTATCGTCAGCGGGCGTGGATTGCTCCTCGAGGTATTCGGTATCTACCTGCACCTTGATGGCGGGATCTACGTCTGTCATCGTCATCTCAATAAAGCCATGTCTCTCGTAGTGGTTAATGCTTGTCGAACAGATAGTTGGCCATGGCAACGTATTGTTGCACGCTGATGTCTTCAGGGCGCAGGCCGGCATCAATGCCCAGCGCTTCAAAGTCGCTATCATTCAGCATTGGCTTTAAGTTATTACGTAGAGTCTTGCGGCGCATGTTAAAGGCGGTGTTACACACCTTGCGAAGCAATTCGACATCTTTGGCAGGCCATGGCTTCTGGGCATAGGGCACCAGACGCACCACGGCTGAATCCACTTTAGGTGGTGGGGTAAAGCAGCCCGGAGGTACTTCCAATACAGGTACAACCTGGCAGTAATATTGCGCCATTACTGTAAGTTTGCCGTAGGCTTTGGTACCGGGAGAGGCTGACAGGCGCAGTACCACCTCTTTTTGCAGCATAAAATGCATGTTCTCGATGTGTTCGGCAAATTCGAACAAATGGAACATCAGCGGCGTGGAGATGTTGTACGGCAGGTTGCCGAACACCTTGAGCTTTCGATCGGGCACCACGAGCTGACTGAAGTCAAATTTCATGGCATCACCCTGATGGATAGTGAGTTTATCCTTCAGAGTGGGATGCACTTTCAAACGCTCGGCCAGGTCGCGGTCAAGCTCGATAACCGTGAGGTTGTCGATGGACAGTGCCACCGGCTCGGTCAGGGCGGCCAGGCCCGGGCCAATTTCCACCATCACATGGTCGTTATCCGGGGCAATAGCACCCACGATACGATTGATAATATTACCGTCAGTCAGAAAGTTCTGACCGAAACGTTTTCTGGCCGTATGGCCCAAATGCACTTTATTACTCATGACTCTCAATCAGTTGGTCTTGGCAGCGAGTTCGATGGCCTTATTCAGGGCGCAGACGAAACTGCCGATGTCAGCGCGGCCGGTTCCTGCCAGCTCGAGGGCAGTACCATGGTCCACCGAGGTACGGATATAAGGCAGGCCAAGGGTAATGTTCACAGCCTTACCAAACCCCTGGGCCTTTAATACAGGCAGGCCCTGATCGTGGTACATCGCCAATACCACATCGGCGTCATCCAGATACTTGGGCTGGAACAGGGTATCGGCAGGCAGTGGACCGACGATATTATAGTTCAGCTCTTCCCTGAGTTCGTTGAGTGCGGGAATAATAACATCCAGCTCCTCTCGGCCGAGATGTCCGTCCTCTCCTGCGTGGGGATTCAGACCACAAACATAAATTTTGGGGTCACTTATCCCAAACTTGCTCACCAGGTCGTCATGCAAGATTTTAATAATCTTGTGCAGGCGCTCCCGGGTGATTGCTTTGGCAACGTACGCCAGGGGAATGTGAGTAGTTACCAGGGCCACCTGCAAGCCGGGGCAGGCAAGCAGCATGACCACATCCTGGCAGTTTGCCTGATTGGCAAAAAATTCGGTATGGCCACTAAAGGAAATGCCTGCCTGATTGATGATACCTTTATGCACAGGGCCTGTGACTACGGCATCAAATTCACCGCTCATGTTCTTTTCACCGGCAAAACGTAGTGTGTCCACTACATAGCTGCCGTTTTGCTCATTGAGCTTACCGCATTCCACCTCGGCGTTAAGCTCGAAGGGTACTATTGACAGGGTGCCCGCAGCCTGAGGTCTGGCGGGGGCATCCGCGTCATAGGGCTCGAATCTGATGGGTAAACCCAGCTTACGGGCACGTGACGCCAAAAGGTCTTGGCTGGCACATACCACAAGCTGTACCGGCCAGTCTTGCTGGGCCAGTTGAATAACCAGATCCGGACCTATCCCTGCTGGCTCGCCGGGAGTAATGGCAATGCGTTTAACTGTCACAGATTAACCTCGGTTGGCTTCTTGCTCCCACACATCGATGTGGGCTTCAGCACGAATTTCATCCAGCCAGCTTTGTAATTCTTCGTTGAATTTACGACGGAAAATCAGCTGATGCGCCCGGTTGGTGTTGAACTTGTCAGTGGCATCAGTTTTACGCTTTTCTTCCAGTTGCACTATGTGCCAGCCATGGGAGGTGCGGAAAGGATCACTGATTTCGTCCAGACTGAGTTGGCCGAGCATCTGTGCAAATTCGGGTACATAGATACCTGGTTCAGCCCAACCCAGTTCGCCGCCCTTGGTGGCAGAACCCGGATCTTCAGAATACTGGCGGGCAATGTCGGCAAACTTGGCTTCGCCGCTGCGAATTTGTTTCACAAACTGATCCAGCATCGCCTTGGCACGCTCTTCCGACAGAATAGGTGATGGCTTAAGCAATACGTGGCGGGCACGGACTTCTTCGATTTCACGGGTCTGAAGACCACGGATATCCATAACTTTGACAATGTGGAATCCGCTGCCACTCTTGATGGGACCTATGATTTGCCCTTTCTTGGCATCTTCCACCACTTCTGCGAACAAGGTTGGCATTTCGTTGATGTTCATGTAGTCCCATACGCCACCTTCCAGCGCCTTGGGACCGGACGATGCCGCGATGGCAATGGAACGGAAATCGTTGCCATTGTTGAGGCGATCAAGTACGGCCTGGGCTCGCTTGCTGGCGGCTTCCAGTTCAGCGCTGTTTGGATTGCTTGGTACTTCAATCAGGATGTGACCTATCTGATACTCCACATCCTTCATGCCCTGCTCTTCAATCATTTTCACCAGATTGGAGATTTCCTGCGGTGAAACCTGAATGCGTCGTTGTACCTGGATGCGTTGGATCTCGCCGAGTGTGATTTCTTCACGGAGTTGCTCGCGATACTGGGCAAAGCTCATTCCTTCGGACTCGATGGCCTGCTGCATTTTAGCCACACTCATTTTTTGCTCGCGGGCGATGTTTTCGATGGCCTGATCCAGTTGCAAATCACCGATATGCAGACCAATACGCTCTGCCATTTGCAGTTGCAGACGGGTGAGGATAAGTCGTTCAATGACCTGAGTGCGCAGAGCTTCATCTGAAGGCAGTGACTGACCGGCAGCACTGGCATTTTTCTTTACGGTATCCACCATGGTCTGGATTTCACTTTCCAGTACTATGCCGTCGTTAACTTGTACGGCTACACGGTCCAGCAGCTGGGGCGCCGCAACACTCTGGAAGCCTAGCGCCATACCCAGAGCAGCAAAAATCAGTTTTTTACAGGGTTTCATCCAAATAAATCCTTGGCTTTTTTCAGTTATCATCCACCCTCGGGAAAGAAAACCCGGCAGTGTTAACCTGATTGGACAACGCGTCCTGAATGTGGTTTCGCAATCTACCACATTTCTGTGTTAATTCCTCAGATAAAGCGGCTTTCTGTAATTAAACAGCCCCTCATCCAACATATCACTGACCCCCATTGGGCCTGAGCCACCGAGTCCTTTAATGACGAAGTTCAGGTAGATACCACTTTCAAATAATTCACGGTTATCTTCCACCGGATTGAAATCATCTTCGTAGTTGGTTTTGATACGGTAGTGGTAGCTTAAACGTACGGCCCAGCAGCAGCTTTCATATTGAAATCCGGCGTAGGTCTCCACCGCGCGGCTTTCGTTGAGGTCATAGTACCAATTGCCCACAAAATACAGATTGTCGGTCAAGGGCCAGGTAGTACGCAAACCTGTCTGGCTGATGCTGACTTCATCGTTGGTGTTGGTGTTAATCAAATCCGGTACATAGCGATAGCTGAACTGCACCAGTTTGTCACCTCCGGGGCGATAATCGAGGGTTACTTCAGACTTTTTGTTTTCTCGGGTGCTGGCATCGTATTGCACCGCACCACTGACAAACCAGTCGTCACTGACACGGGCATCCAATTCAGCCGCGATGGCCGAAGCGCTGGGGCGTTCTTCAATCAGGCCCTCAGTTAAAGACACCTTGCTCTCAGAGAAGTAGATAATTTGACCAACGCTGAGCTTGAATTGCTCAAGGTTATGGTCATCGAAGAAACGGGTAGTTAACCCCAGGGTCATCTGGTTGGCATCTGAAATTCGGTCCAGACCCGAGAAGCGGCGTGCGCGGAACAGGCCGTAGTAATCGTCCTGCAAGCTGGCACTGTCATATATACCTATGCCGTCCTGTTCTTCATAACCGACATAGAGATATTGAAACTGAGGCTCCAGTGTCTGGCGATAGGGGTCGCCGAACCAGGATGTTTTGCGTTCCAAATTCACCTGGCCGTGAATCTTTGCCCGAGGGATGGTACGGCTGACGCTGTCATCCAGCGACTCTCTGGTCACCAATTCCGTGTTGCGCTGCCAGTAATTGGTTTGCAGCAGGGTCAACTCGCTGGTCAGTGAACCGGCTGGTCCATGGACGGGCAGACTGATGGATGGTTGTAAGTGCAAACGGGTAGCCGTGACCTGTTCGCTGTCTTTGTGTTCAAAGTTACTGGCTTCACCAAAGAAACTGAACTCTAACGTATTGAAAAAATCCCGGTTGCGATAATTAAAGGCAAGCTGAGGCATTACCTGATAGGGCTCTTCGTCTTCACCAAGCACCTTGATGTCCTGCACCCTGGCGCTGACATTCCAGTCGTTTTCGAAGTAGCTCATTTCACCGATGCGGGAAAGTTGGTTATCGGTTGCCCTGGCGACAGCAGAGTCGAGATCGTTAAAGTAGTTGTTGTCGGAAACATCGGTGAAGGCCGCGTTCACGCGCCAGTGTTTATCCACAGCGCCCTGATGTTCCCAATGATACAGATAGCGATCGCTGTCGTTTTCCAGCATGCGGTCACTGCCGAGGTATTCAAGATTCACTCGTCCTGCCTGGGCATCACCGGCTAAATAACGGAATTCGCTGAGCAGATACAAACCCCGTCCCGACATATAGTGTGGCGTCAGGGTAAGGTCGTATTCCGGCGCAATATTCCAGTACCAGGGCGTGGCAATTTCAACACCGTTGGTGGTACTGGTACTGAATTCGGGGAACAGGAAGCCTGTCTTGCGTTTGTCTGAAACCGGCACTGTCATATATGGCATGTAAAACACAGGCACATCGGCGATACGCAGCTTGGCGTTCCAGATCTCCCCCCACTCTTCAGTGGAGTCAATTTTGATGCGTTCGGCTTCCAACAACCAGGACGAATCACCGGGTGGGCAAGTGGTGAAGTCGGTGCCCTTGAGGATTAGATTATTATCTTTGGTTATCTCAAGTTTCTGGGCATTTCCGTGAACCTGTTGACCGTGAAGCCAATATTTGGCTCCCTGGAGTTTGGCACTGTTATCTTTGATTTCAGCGCTCAGGCTGTCAGCTGTCACCGTAAACTGGTTGTCCTGAAATACCAGATTGCCCTCAGCATCAAGACGCTGCTGCTCGTAATCCATAACAGCCTTGTCGGCAGAGATAGAGCGCTCTCCCTGACGGAACTTAACGTCACCTTCGAAGGTGGCGTTTTTGTTCATAACGGCATTGGAAATGTCAGAGAGGATTTCGACCTGTGCAGTCGCCTCTCCGGCGACAGCCGTTTCGGGCACCGGAACAGGAGGTACGACCAGACATTGATCCTGGGTTGGAGTTTCCAGGGCCACAGTATCGGCCAACAGCGGAACAGGAAACAGGCCCAAGGCCAGTAAGTAACGGATTTGCATCGTATGAGTATTCTGTTTGAAATTCTTTATTTGGATGTATTTCTGGTTCTTACACCAAATGATGACTTGGATATGGCAAGGAGGGAAATGTTACGGCATTCCTTGTAAATCCAGACCAAATCAGTGGTGCTAACGAATTGGCTGTTTCCAATAAATATGCTGGCTATAATAAAGCAATTTTTTGCCAAGAGCCATGGAACGACAGTGTCAGACTCCAGATTTCTTTCCCTTAATCATTGGCTTTCCCAAACCTTTGGAGAAAGTCTCTCACCGGTGCTGATTTCCGGTGATGCCAGTTTCCGCCGCTACTTTCGCGCCAGCTTTCAGGGGGGGGACATGGTTATCATGGATACCCCGGTAGCACTTATTCCCATCGAGCCCTTTGTTGCAGTGCGTGAAGCATACGCGAATGCGGGTTTACCTGTACCAGCCATTATTGCCAAAGATGATGAGCAAGGCTTTATGGCACTTGAAGATTTTGGTGACGTACAACTGCTGGCACTGCTTAATTCCCAGAGTGTTCGCCACTGGTACCCAAAAGCGCTGGCACTGTTGCCCGCCATCGCCTCGGTCACTCAAACCCAGCTTGGCTCCTTGCCTGATTATGATGAGGCCTTTGTACGCCGGGAGCTGGGTATCTTTACCGAGTGGCTGCTGGGCACTCATTTGCAGCTGACTTTGACTGCAGAGGAAGACGCCATCCTCGCGGCTGCATTTGACATGCTCACTGACAATGCCCTGGCGCAGCCCAAGGTCGGTATGCACAGAGACTTCCACAGCCGCAATTTGATGGTGGTAAATAACGAGCTGAAACTGCTTGATTTTCAGGATGCAGTGCTTGGCCCTGTGACCTATGATGCAGTGTCCTTGCTACGGGACTGCTACATTCGCTGGAGTGAAGATCTGGTGGATGACATCTTGGTGGAGTTTTTTGTGCTCGCCCACGAACATGGCCTGGTGCCGCCAGACACCGACATGGTGGTATTCCGCCGCTGGTTTGAGCTGATGGGACTGCAGCGCCACATCAAGGCCGCCGGCATTTTTGCCCGTCTGAACCACAGAGACGGCAAAGCCGGTTATCTGAAGGATATTCCGCTGACCATGCACTACATTCGCGACGTGGCCGTGCGCTACAAGGAGCTGGGAGACTTTGCCCAGTTCATTATGGGGCGGGTGATGCCTGCGCTGGAGGCCAAAGCATGAAGGCGATGATCCTGGCCGCCGGGCGCGGTGAGCGCCTGCGGCCCTTAACCGATTCGCTGCCCAAGCCTTTGGTGCCTGCGGCCGGTAAACCGCTTATCGAGTATCACCTCGAAAAGCTCGCCGTTGCCGGTGTTGATGAGGTGGTTATCAATACTGCCTGGCTTGGCGAAAAATTAGTGGAAACCCTCGGTGATGGCACTCGTTTCGGTGTGGCGATTCAATACAGCCACGAGCAAGAGGCGCTTGAGACAGCAGGCGGGATTTTAAAAGCCCTGCCGCTTCTGGGGGATGAGCCCTTTCTGGTGATCAACGGCGATATCTATATTGATGAATTACCCGCCATTAAACCGACTCTAGCGGACGGGGTGTTGGCTCACCTGTATCTGGTGGACAACCCGCCACAGCATCCACAGGGCGATTTCGCCCTGAATCAGCACCAGGTTTCGCAAGAAGGCACGGAAAAACTCACCTTCTCCGGCATGGGGATTTACCATCCGGCATTGTTCGCCGGGCTTGCTCCCGGCCGTCAGGCGTTGGGGCCGCTGCTGCGCCAGAAAATGGCGTCGCAGCAAGTGACCGGCGAGCGCTTTGAACACTACTGGTGCGATGTGGGTACACTCGATAGGCTCGACATCCTTAATCAACGACTCTTGAGCCAAGGAGTGTAATTCCTGCTTATGAAGTACAAAGGCAAGCTGTTTGGTTTTCTTATCGGCTTTATGTTCGGCAAGGTGTTCGGCGCTCTTCTCGGACTGGTGGTTGGGCACTGGCTCGATAAAAAATTTGCCGCTGGCGCCGGTGCCGGCAGCAAGCGTCAGCAGGTGTTTTTCAGCACTACCTTTGCGGTGATGGGCCATATGGCCAAGGCTTCCGGCCGGGTAACCGAGGCTGATATTCGTCTGGCCAGTGACCTGATGAATCAACTTAACCTTGATGCCGATGCCCGGCGTCAGGCACAGCAGGCGTTTCGTGACGGCAAGGCCGGAGACTTTGACCTTAAGGGTAATCTGCGTGCGTTCAGGTTGCTTTCCATGGGGCGTAACGATTTGTTGCAGATGTTCCTGGAGATCCAAATTCAGGTGGCTCTGGCCGATGGTGAGTTGCACCCCAACGAGCATCGGATCCTTAAAGTTGTCGCATCAGAGCTGGGTTTCAGCGAACAGGCGCTGGAAATGCTGCTTGGCCGCTGGCAGGCTGAGTTTAATTTTGCCCGCAAAGGCGGCAACGATAAGCGCTCGCTCAGCGATGCCTATGGCTTGTTAGGTATTGAGGAATCTGCTACTAATCAGGATGTTAAGCGTGCTTACCGTAAGTTGATGAATGAGCACCATCCCGACAAGCTGGTGGCCAAGGGCTTGCCGGAAGAAATGATGGAACTGGCCAAACGTAAGGCACAGGATATTCAGGCCGCCTACGAAGCCGTTAAGGCGTCACGCGGCATGCGTTGATTTCAGGGAGAAGCCTATGAACACCCCCGCTCGTGTGGTTTTGGCTGCCCTTTGCCTGGCTCCGGCCCTGGCATCGGCAGAGGTTTATGTCACTCCGTTTGCCGGTTACAGCTTTGCCGCCAGCAGTCTGGATGCCAGCAAGGATGACAACCTCGGCAGCGTCAGCGCCGAAGAGTCGTCCCACTATGGCATTATGCTGGGCACCACCACCCGCCACCCCGGCAATATGTACGTGCTCTACTCAAGCCAGAGCACCGACCTGAAAGCCGGAGGTGCCTTTTCCAATGAACGTATCACCTCGCTCAAGCTGGATTATGCCCATGTGGGCGGCAGCCTGTATTTTCCCAAAGGCAACTTGCTGCCCTATGTCACCGCCTCCATGGGACTCACTCAGATGCGTCCCGGCGATGACTACAGTAATGAAACCCGCTTCTCACTCGGTTTGGGGACCGGGGTGGAATACCGCTTGGGGGAAAATTTGGCACTGATTGCCGATGTGCACGCCTTTGCCACCTTCATTGACAGTAAAAATGACCTGTTTTGCGATGCCTCAAACTGTATCTGGAAGGTGAATGCCGACCTCATGTGGCAGGGGCAGGCTAACCTTGGCGTCAGTTTCAGGTTCTGATGATGGCCAGTATTTGCGTGCTCGATGGTTACACCTTAAACCCCGGCGATCTTGACTGGTCAGTGCTGGCACCTTTTGGTGACTATCAGCTGTATCACCGTACCGCGCCTGAGCAAGTGCATGAGCGGGCCGCGGGGAAGTCGGTGCTGTTTACCAATAAAACACCACTGGATGCAGCCACACTGGAAGCCTTGCCAGAGCTCAGGTACATAGGCGTACTTGCCACAGGTACCAATGTGGTGGATGTGGAGGCCGCGCGTCGCCTGGGTATTGCGGTAACCAATGTGCCTGGTTACGGCCCGGATGCTGTGGCGCAGATGGCCTTTGCCCATGTGCTGCATCACGCATCCAGGGTGGCCGAGCATCATCAGGCGGTAAAACAAGGTGCCTGGTCGGCTCAGCCGGATTTCTGTTTCACGCTGGGGGCGCTTGAGTCCCTGTCTGGCAAGACTTTGGGGCTGGTGGGTTTTGGTGATATTGCCAGACAAATGGCCCGCATAGGTCAGGCGTTCGGGATGCAGCTTCTGGTCCACAGTCGCAGTCAACCCAAAGACTTACCTGCCGATATTGAGTTTGTCTCCCTTGATGCACTCTTTGCCCGTTCTGATGTGTTGTCGCTGCACTGTCCTCTCACGCCTCAAACCGAGTACATGGTCAATGCCAGCACCCTGGCATTGATGAAACCCGCTGCTTTGATAGTCAACACCGCCAGGGGCGGTTTAGTCGATGAAGCCGCACTTGCCAGTGCGCTGCATCAGGGAAGAGTAAGGGCGGCGGTGGACGTGCTTTCCAGCGAGCCGCCGAGGCCTGACAATCCGCTGCTGCATGCACCCAATATCAGTATCACGCCCCACAATGCCTGGGCCACGGTAAAGGCAAGGCAAAAGTTGCTGGATATTGCCATCGCCAATCTGGCTGCCTTTGTGGCCGGAGAAAAGAGAAACCGGGTCGATTGACCCGGTTTCTCTTTGGCAAAACGCTTATTGCAACCCCACCTCTAAGCTAAGAAAGATTTCACTCACGCTCTTATCGGCAAGGCGGGTGTCTTTAAGTTTTTCTTCATGCTCGGCGTGGAGCAAATAACGTCCGGCGTTGGGCAGGGTAAACTCAACCAGGCCTTCGTTATTGCTGGTGAGCTTCAGCTCGTTTGGCTGATTGCGATAACGGGTGCCATCGGCCACCAGAATCACGTTCACGCCCGCTTTGGGCTTGCCGTTGTACAGCAGTTTCAGGCTGATGGGCTCACCTTCAACAAAGTCGGCCGGGTGCGTCACAGGCACAAGTTCCAGATATTCTCCGGTTGGACTGAATGCCTTATCTGACGGCTTGTTCAGGGTCACGAATGATTCGATACGTGAGAAATACAGCGCGCCTTCAAGTTCATAGCCATCTTTGGGCATCTGCGCGCGGGTGCTCTCTTTATCGACGCTGCTGCGTACCGGCTGGTCCTGGCCTTTGACTTTGTAACGTGAGAAGTACCTTGGCCTGGCTTCCTTGGTCAGCTTGTAGGTGCCATCTTCGGTCAGCTGATAATCAAACACAGAGCGGCGACTGCCACGGTAGCTGGAGCTGGGGCGATCAGTTTGGCCCGCAGGGGTGATGATAAGCACATCTTCGGCGCCAAAGGCTTTGTCAAACTCGAACACCTGATTACTGGCGCTGACATCGGCCGACAGCCATACCCCCTTGCCATCTTCGGCGGAGACATTGAAATGGCTGGGCAAAATCCAGCGGTCATGGGCCTGGGCAAGAGGTGCGAGCAGCAGCAGGCTCAGCGGAATGAGTGATTTCATGGGGCTCCTTAGCGGTTGGCTGGACGGTTAAAGCGAATATGACCCGGGCCGGTTTCAGTCGTAGCGGCGAGGGTGGCGTTAAAATTTTTGCCGGGCAGACTGAACTGGTGGCGGATAAGCTCCCGGCCGCCGTGTTCGCGTACCACTTCAATAAACAGCTGATAGTCACCATCGGGCAGTGGTTTGCCGCTGTCGTCACTCAGATCCCAGCCAATGCGATAGTTGCCCGCCGGACGGGTGGCCGAGGAGATGGCATCGACCATGGCGGGGTTGTCGCGCCCGGCCTTGCGCCACCAACGGCGGATGTCTTTAAACCACTTGTGGCCATCGTGCTGCACCCACAGAGCGATGGTTTTCACTGACTGGCCGCTGGCATTTTCGACCCATACGGCTGTGTAGGGTCTGTGATATTGGCCGGTGGTGATTTCACTGAGGCTAAGCTCAACTTCCATATTGGCCTGTGCCAGGGTGGGTAGGCAGAAGAGCGCAGCCAGCGATAATGTCTTCAGTTTCATAAGGTCCTCAGGTAGGAATAAACAGCCAGTAGATGGCAATACAGACGCTGCTGACCAAGGTCATGTAACCCAGCGAGCGCTTGAGACGACGCTTTTGCGGTAACAGCAAAAAGGCGCCGGTGAGGGAGAACAGCAACATCAGCACCGCACTTAAATCAATAACCCAGCTCCAGACGGCGCCTGAGTTGCGGCCCTTGTGCAGGTCGTTCAGCACTGCCATAAGACCGTAGTCCAGGCACTCGGCCACAACCACAGCCGCTTCTGTGTCCAGCAGCACTGAGCGGTAGCGCCCAGGGCCTTTTTGCACCAGCAGCAATTCATCTTCACTCACTTCCACCTGCTGGCGGCTGGCCTGCCACTCGCTGGCGAGCCAGTGGGCGGCGGCTTCCTGCCAGTCGGCGGAATCGGCTTCGACCGGTAACAAAAAGTCGGGTAGCGGTTGCTCGGTTTCTTCCCGCAAGGCCTTGGACGCGCCAAACCAATCCGGGTGATTGAGGGTGATGCCGGTAAAGGCGAAAAACAGCATCAACAGCAACAGCGCCATGGACACGTAAATATGCAGGGTTCGGGTGATGGACAAGAGTCGTTTCCCCGGACGGAACAGAATAGACATGGATAGGTTTGATAGCCGGAACTTGTGCCATCAATCTAGTTGAGAATAATTATCAACAAAATCGAATTTACAATGTTTACAAAGTCCGTAGCCGTTACACACCTTAGACTGTTGTAAGTATTGACTCTGCTGGTTAGTGGTTTGAAAGGGCTGCAAACAGAGGCTTACCAAGATAGAGCTGCCAGGATGGCAGCTCTAAATGGAGGGAACCAGTTAAGCTGAGGCTTGGTCAGTTGAAGTGAACATCAATACAGGCGGCACTGTTCAAGGCTTTGGTAACTGCTTCTTTTATGCTGTCACCCTTGGCCAGCGCCACGCCCAGACGTCGGCGACCATGTATCTCTGGCTTGGCAAACAGCCTTAGCTGGGTACCGGGCTGGGCGAGGGCATCGGCGATCCCTGAGTAGCTTATGTTGCAGGAGTCACCCTCCACCAATACCACAGCAGAGGCGCAGGGGCCTTGCTGGATAATCTCGCCAATGGGTAAACCCAGAATAGCCCTTACATGCAGGGCGAATTCTGATAAGTCCTGGCTTATCAGGGTAACCATACCTGTGTCGTGGGGTCTTGGAGAGACTTCAGAGAAGTAAACCTCATCCCCTTTGATAAAGAGTTCCACCCCAAAGAGACCGTAGCCGCCGAGGTTTTCCACCACAGCACGTGCGATGCTCTGGGCGCGTTCCAAAGCAGCGGCGCTCATGGCCTGGGGCTGCCATGACTCACGGTAATCACCGTCTTCCTGACGATGGCCGATTGGGGCGCAGAAATGAATGCCGTCTATCGCCGAGATGGTCAGCAGGGTGATTTCATAATCAAAGTCGATAAAGCCTTCGACTATGATGCGGCCCTCACCGGCACGGCCGCCGCTTTGGGCGTAATTCCAGGCTTTTTGAATATCTTCGTGGCTGCGAATAACACTTTGCCCCTTGCCGGAAGAACTCATCACCGGCTTGACCACGCAGGGAATACCTGTGTGCTTTACCCCATCCTCAAGCTCGGCGAGGCTGTCGCAAAAGACATAGGGTGAGGTCGGCAGGGCAAGGGTTTCTGCTGCAAGGCGGCGAATGCCTTCTCTGTCCATGGTCAGTCGGGTAGCCCTGGCGGTGGGGATGACGTTCAAACCATCGGCTTCCAGTTCTACCAGCGCCTGGGTGGCAATGGCTTCGATTTCCGGGATCACCAGATGGGGCTGCTCGGTGGCAATCAGACTTTTCAGTGCCTCGGCATCCAGCATATTGATCACATGGCTGCGATGGGCAACCTGCATGGCCGGTGCATTGGGGTAACGGTCTACGGCAATGACTTCAACGCCGAGGCGGGTCAGCTCAATTGCCACTTCTTTACCAAGCTCGCCAGAGCCCAGCAACATAGCGCGGGTTGCGCCCTGAGTGTAGGGGGTGCCTATCATGGCGTTAGTACCTCGTTATTATTGGCAGTCAAAGATCATAACCCGTTATTAAGAATTATGTTGGGCGACTTATCTTGAAATTCCCTTAAATTCAAAAAGAAAATTAAAAACTATCCGGTTAAAGTCTGGCGTCTTTGAGAACTTATACGCTAATCTGGGCTTCCCTAAGCCTATTGACCGACATCAACGGAGGTGTCTGTGTTTCTGGACTACTTTGCCCTGGTGCTACTCTTCTTCGTGGTGATTGTGATGTTTTACGGCATCATCGCCATCCACGATATTCCCTACGAAATCGCCAAAAAGCGTAATCACCCACAGCAGGATGCTCTGCATATTGCCGGTTGGGTGAGTCTGTTCACTCTGCACGTACTCTGGCCCTTCCTGTGGATCTGGGCCACCCTCTACCGCGAAGACAGGGGCTGGGGTTTTGGCACCGTGGTGAAGCGTGAACTGGAGCTGGAAGAGAAGGTGAAAGAGCTCAGCGCCAATCTGCTTGAGATGGAAAATCGCCTGCAGGCGCTGGAGCTGGACAAGACCGGCACCACCGCAGACAGCAACTCACAGGACAGTGCAGCCACCAAGGCCGGGGAGGAATAATCATGGACTTACTGCTTATCCTCACCTATACCGCGTTTTGCGTGGTGATTTTTAAAGTCTTCAAAATCCCGCTGACCAAGTGGACAGTTCCCACTGCAGTGCTGGGCGGCATAGTGCTGATTGGTACCTTATTGCTGCTGATGAACTACAACCATCCCTACAGCCGCTTTGCCCGGGAATACTTTGTCTCTGTGCCCATAAATCCTTTGGTGACCGGTAAAGTCACTGAAGTGGCGGTTAAGCCCAATACGCCGGTAAAACAGGGTGATGTGCTGTTCAGGCTCGATCCAACGGCGTTTGAGGCTGCAGTGATCCAGAAAAAAGCCGCTCTGAAAGCGGCTGAGCAGGAAGTTCCGCAGCTTGAAGCTGCGTGGGAAACCGCCAAGGCCAGCGTTGAGCGTGCCCAGGCCGACCGTGACAGAACCCTTGCCGAGTACAATCGTTATCAGGCCGGACGTAAAAAGGGCGGTGCCAATTCACCCTTTACCGAACTTGAGCTGGATAACAAACGGCAGATGTATCTTGCCTCTGAAGCCCAGCTCACTGCTGCCCGTGCCGAAGAAATGCGGGTGCGCCTGGCGTTTGAGTCCAATATCGATGGTGTGAATACCAAGGTGGCGGCCGCCCGGGCCGATTTGGCCAAAGCCGAGTTTGACCTTGAACAGTCGGTGGTGCGCGCTCCAACCGATGGCATGGTGACTCAGATGGCGCTGCGCCCCGGTATGGTGGTGGTGCCCATGCCATTACGCCCCGTGATGAGTTTTATCCCTGATGAGCAGCGCTATTTTGTGGGGGCTTTTTGGCAAAACTCATTGCTGCGCCTCAAGGCCGGAGATGAGGCTGAAGTGATCCTCGATGCAGTTCCCGGACAGGTATTTCATGGCAGAGTAGTGCAGGTTCTGCCTGCCATGGCCGAGGGTGAGGTGCAGTCTTCCGGTTCGCTGCAATCATCAGCACGGCTGTTCCAGCGTGGTCGGGTACTGGTGATGATTGAGTTCGATAAAACCGATGAGCTGCAGCAGCTGCCAGCAGGGGTAGCGGGCCAGGCCGCTATTTATACCGAGCATTTCTCCCATGTTGCCGTGATGCGCAAGGTGTTGCTGCGGATGCAGGGCTGGCTTAACTATTTATTTGCTGAAGGGCATTAACCGGCCAGTCAGGCCCCCGGCGTTGTTTTGGCGGGGGATTTGGACGCATAATCGTGGGGCTCACTGAGCCCCCTTTTTATTGAACGGAATACAGCAGATGCAGGATGTACAGGATTTAACAGCGGTTTTGCGGTCGAATACACCCATAGTGGTAATTGAAACCTATGAAGAATATCGGGTGATTGAGCTGCTCAAGCGGGTAGCCGCTACCCTGTATCAGCCGCTGTTTACCTGGTCTATTACCAGTGGTCTGTCACGGGTCGATAAAGACATGGGCAGCCAAAAATTCAACACTGAGCCCGGCGATCTGCTCGGGCAAATCAAATCCACGCAGCAGCAGGGGATTTATGTACTGTGCGATTTTCATCCCTTCGTGCAGGATGCGCCGCGTAACGTGCGTTTACTGAAAGAAATCGCGCTGGAGTACGACGCCCTCAAGCACACCCTGGTGCTTGTAAGCCACGCCTTTAACATCCCGCCGGAAATTCGCCGTTATTGCGCCCATTTCCGGTTATCGCTGCCCAGCAAAAATCAGTTGGAAAATCTGATACTGGACGAGATAGATAAGGTGCGGCGTCAGGGGATTCCCCTCAGGGTAGATGATGCTGCCGTGGCCAGGCTTGCCGATAACCTGCGTGGCGTCACTTTCGATGATGCCCGCCGCCTTATTCACAAAGCCATAGTGGACGATGGTGCCATTACCCATGAGGATGTGGAAACAGTGAATCGGGCTAAGTTCCGTCTGATGGACATGGACGGGGTGCTCAGATATGAATATGACACCAGCAGCTTTGCCGACATTGCCGGACTGCATAACCTCAAAGAGTGGCTCAGGGCCCGCGCGCCGTCAGACAGAGATGCCAGCACTCCGCCACCCAAGGGCATAATGCTGCTTGGGGTGCAGGGCAGCGGTAAGAGTCTTGCTGCCAAGGCCGTAGCCGGAGTGTGGCAGCGACCACTGCTGCGGCTTGATATGGGGGCGCTGTATAACAAGTACATAGGTGAAACGGAAAAGAATCTTCGTCAGGCGCTGGAGCTGGCAGATTTGATGGCTCCCTGTGTGCTGTGGATTGATGAAATAGAGAAAGGGATCAGTGGCGGCAGCAGCGATGAAGGCACTTCGCAACGCATATTGGGGGCGCTGCTGACCTGGATGGCTGAACGCAACAGCGATGTGTTTCTGGTGGCCACCGCCAATGATATTCAGGCACTGCCCCCCGAGCTGATGCGCAAAGGGCGTCTGGATGAGATTTTCTTCGTTGATTTGCCCGATGAGGAGATCCGCAAAGCCATATTTCTTATTCACTGTAAAAAGCGCGGTCTGGATGTCACCAATATGGATTTGGGGCTCTTGTCGCGTGCAAGCCAGGGGTTCAGTGGTGCTGAAATTGAACAGGCGGTAATTTCTGCCATCTATGCGGCAGCAAGTCGTCAGCAGCCGGTTGATCAGGCGATAGTGTTGGAAGAGATATCCCGCACCCGCCCCTTATCCGTAGTGATGCGGGAGAAAATTTTTGCCCTCAAAGCCTGGGCGCAGGGAAGAACGGTTAACGCCCATCAAGATTAGTCACAGTACTGAAAAAGCCACCCAGTGGGTGGCTTTTTTATCTGCTTATGTTCTTGTTATTTTGGTGGGAACAGAGCCAAAATTTTATCAACTGTGGTGCGGGTTTCTGTGGCTTTTTCGTCGCCCCCTTCGCCGTACTCAAAGCTTTCACTGCCGCGCCATAACAGTTTGTCAGCAGTGCTGTTCAGTACATCAATCTGGATAAGCTGATACAGCTTATCGCCGCCAAGGGGGATACCGACGCTGGTGCCGACACTGATACCGCCTGAACGTCCCCATGAGCCGGTGCCAAGACCAATTGATAATCCTGAGTTGGCTGCTTTAGTGCCGGTTTCAAAAGCCCAGGTCACCTGAAAATCCGGGGTGGCGCTTTCCGTAAACCCCTTATTGAGGAGGCTTTGCAGCACTGCGGTGCGAATGCGTTCCGAGCTTAACGGATCTGTGCTTTGCGATGGAGGCTGTAACGCAAAGGTCTTCATGGCGCTGAAATCCACTTTGGGGTCGTAATCCGTGGTGGGAGTACTCTGGCAGGCGCTCAGCAGTATAGACAGTAAAATCAGTAAGCATCTTTTCATTGGTGGTCTCCCGTTTTTGATTACTCTGCGCCATGGCGAGATGGCTGGCAAGTCTCAGGTTGTAGATTATTTCGCCTTTTTAAGGGATTGATGTTATACCTAGCGAATACGCTGTTTTTTGTCTTTGTCTATGGAACAATTAGTTTTTTTCGAAATTCCAAGCCCTTGTATCGACGTGTGTCAAAGTGACAACCGTGGCTACTGTCTTGGCTGTTTTCGGAGTCGGGATGAGCGCTTTAACTGGCAAAGATTTTCCGATGCGGAAAAAACCGAAGTGATCCGTCTGTGTAAAGACAGGAAACGTCGCCGGGCCTATGCCATTTTTAAAGCCCGTCAGGAGCAGTTGAAAGCTGAACGGGCCCAGGCCAATGCAACACTGGCGTTGGATGACCAAGATAATGAACCTGAGTTGGATCTGGGCGATTTCAGACTGGAATAGCCTTCAAGCCTGTTGCTTGGCAATCATATGGAGCTGGCGGGGATACCTAAGGTAAAACGGGTTCTGCCCGGTTGGCTCTCAACGCTAACCTTGCCCTTATGGCGTTGCATAATACGCTTGATGATTGCCAATCCCAGTCCATGCCCCTTGTTGCCGTTCTGGGCACTGCTGACCCGATAAAAGGGTTCAAATATCTTGCCTTGATCGATGTCGGGAATGCCTTCGCCATCGTCCTCCACCCAGATATCCCAATCACTCTGATTTCTGGTGAGTCCCACTTTTATCCCTGTACGGGAAAAACGCTGTGCATTGGTAATGAGATTTTGCAGTGCGCGCTCGATTAACGATGGATCGGCAGGTGCCATGGCTTCATCTTTGGGTAACAGCAGCTCAATGGGCGTATCGGCCAGGGTTTTCAGGCGTTCAACGGTTTGGCGGGTCAGCGCCGATAAGTCGGTGATTTCAAACTCAATCTCTTCCCTGGGGGCTTCCAGGCTGGCAAAGGTGAGCAGCTCTGAAAGCAGTTGCTCCATCTCTTTGATATCCATTTGCATATCGGCAAGAAAGGCATTGCGTTTATCTTCATCACTGCCTTCACCACAGTAGGCAGGCATCAGGGCAAGGGCAAATTTAAGCCGTGCCAATGGGGTGCGGATTTCGTGGGACACCGCATTGGTCAGGTGTTTTTGATTATCGATAAGGGCGCTGATATGGCGTGCCATTTCATTAAAGGTGTTGGCCAGAATCGCCACCTGTGAGCGGCTGGAAAGCGTGATGCGGGTGTCCCACTTTGCCCGGCCAAAGGCCTCAGTGGCTTCTCTTAATATGCGGATATCCCGTGACAGCGGCCATACCCAAATCAGCGCGACTCCCGCCAGCATTAAATAGAAAAACAGAGTGAAGAGTCCGCGTAGATCCTCTCTGGGATCTGTCTCCAGCGGGCCTGCCATTAACACCTGCTCGCCGATACGTACCAGGCGCATTTCCTTGTCGTCTTCCAGCGCAATGGTAAAGACTTTGCCGCTATCTAAGGGGGTGTTGCTGGATAAGGCAACCTGGCTGGCATCTACCAGGGTGAGTGGCAGCGCCTGGTTGTCATCCAGCGCCTGCAGATGGGCAAATCTTTCTGCTGTTGGCATGTCAGCCAGTATTTGCGCCAGAGCCAAAAAGGGGGCGTCCTCAGCCGTGGTGTCGTCCACGTTGTGGTGCCAGAGGCTGTCCAGTGTCCAGCCTATCCCGAGGATAGACAGACACAGGAGCAGATACAGGCTGAGGAACAGGCGCTTCACGGGTTAATTTGTCCAGGCCTCTGGGGCAAACAGATAGCCTTGTCCCCACACGGTTTTGATGCGGAATGGGGTTTCCAGGTTATCGTCGAGCTTTTTACGCAGGCGCGAGATACGTACATCTATCTTGCGATCCTTACCGTCAAAATCGATATTGAGCAGATAATGGTAGATGTACTGACGGCTCAGTACCTGACCGGCCTGAGAAGCAAGCAGCCACAGGAGTTCAAACTCGTGGCTGGTCAAATCCACTTCTTTTTCGCCGAGTCGAATGGTCTGGGTATGTGGGTCGATACTCAGCTTACCGAAGGTGAGGCAGTGGGTTTCCTGT
>NZ_JBFKLW010000065.1:0-22809 GCF_041630135.1 Shewanella sp. | reverse complement strand
TTTAGACCAGTCGAGGTTTATCATAGCCACTGCCCATCGCCAGTTACAGGATAATGAAAGCTCGCCCTTATACAAGGTGATTAACCGTTGCGTCAGAAGGTATTTTTTGTGTGGTGAAGATGCGCTTTCAGAGCGCATAAGAGTTTTGGATGTCCCGCTTTTTCTTCTTTTTTTCAATGTATAGCGAAGCCGAGGCGAAAGAAACGGGCAGATTTTTCGGCTCACCGGGACTCATTGGCATAGACCCTAAACACACAGTGGCAGCCGAGTGGCATATGACGTCACAAGGATGTCGTATTCAAATTTAATTGATTTTGCTAAATTTATCGACACAGACTCAAGTAATTGAAGCGGTTATAAGAATATGGACGTTATCCTGAACAACGAAGAAATACGCAGTTTACGAACAAGTAAAAACTGGACCCAGCAGCATCTTGCTGCGCTTTGTAATGTGAGCCTGAGAACAATACAAAGAGTAGAAAAAAGCGGCGTCACCTCCATCGAGACTCTGGCGGCGTTAGCCTCGGTATTTGAAGTTTCCACCGATGATTTACGTAAAGAACCGCTGACCACAGAGGAAAAACTTCAGCTGGAAGCAATGTCCTCCGCTTCTGTCTCGAGGCTTAAGCTAAGGGAATTGATCCCCTTATTTCTCATCCTGTGTATTGTGTATGCTCCGGCTGAAATACCGGAACGCAATACAGTGATAGGTGCCCAGATTTCATTCTACTCCCTACTGCTGTGCTGGTTTTATAAGGAAGGTATATACAGTAAAACGGCCCTGCACTTTATCACTACTGTGTCTATCGGTCTGGCAGTGCTCTGGTACTTTGGTCTTTAGTGACAACACCGGACAGCTTTCCAATGGATGTGCTCCTAAGCCGCCAAGGGGGAGCCTTATTGCCGCCGCGCTCTTATTCTGGCGTCTATATAAGTGCTCGGTTGGGTGAGCCTGGGGGTTTCATTGGCTGGAAGTAGTAACAAGCGCTATGGTTTTTCTGATATCCCACCAAAATGAACCGAAGGCCATCAGCTATGACCACAGAATCCAAGCCTCTTACCGAATCAGTATTACGGGGGCTCACGAATGACGCCCTCACTAGGTTTCTAAGCCAGGCGGCACAGTATGAAGCCGCTGCCCGCCCGGGTTTGCAGTTGGTGTTGTCGAACGAACCGGTCGCAGACCTGAATATGTTGGTGGTTGGCGCTGGTGCAGACCATCAACAATTTCGCGACATGGTGAATTCGTGCCTTACGCGCAATCTTCCTTTTCTGGTGATGGTCTTTCCTGAAGCAGGAGAGGCGATTGATGAGCTTGCGGCGAATTTGGGCCTTATCTACGCGGTGGACTTCCCGATTATGGTGCGGGACGATCTGCTGCTGGAGCCTTCAGGCAATTCTGAAATCATCGTCGCCAGAGCACAAAGCCCTGCCGATGCGAAAGCAAGCGCAGCCGTCGCAGCCTCCGCGTACGGTATGCCAGAAGCAACCGTCCTTCGGGCTTTTCCTCCGTCCCTGTTCGCTACGCCGGCGACCGATGTGTTTATCGCCCGCTTCAATGGCGAACCAGTGGGAAGTGTGACTTTAACTTACCATGGCGACACATGCGGTATTTGGGCAATGGGGACCATAGCTGCACGACAGCGCGGCGGAATTGGCCGGCGGCTGCTATCCACTGCTATGGTACATGCACGCAATAGCGGTATCAGCCGTTTCTTTCTCGGCGCAACACCAGCGGGTTTGCGACTGTACGAGAGTCTGGATTTTAAAACGGTTTGCGCGGCCCGGGTGTGGGTGTCGGGTGAGACTCACCAGTCGTAACAACGCGATGGCGGGCGCAGCCCGAGGTTGCGCCGGCAAACCACCTTGCAAATACCGAGTCACAATCCATTGCGTTTGTTTCGGTGTTGTGAGCGTTGAATAAACAAACCGTGTATTCAGCATGGCTAAAATATGCGCTGCTTAACAAAAACCGTTGGTGGACTCTGGTAGCTTGGGCAAATCCGTAACAGCTCACGTTTTGCCTATATCAAAGGGGGTAGTCTTAGGGACGCAGTTTCGGAATCTTCTTTTTGATTATCAAAAAGATCCATTTCGAATGATCTTTGACAGGAAGCCCTATGACCAGCAACAGCAGCACCCTAGCCATCTCCAAGGCCGCCGAGGCCCGTGTCGATATCAGTTTGCCTGACTGGCTGCTGAGTACGGCTGAGCGGGTGATGAATTTCTATGTCGACCGCAATCTGCGGCTCGATACCCTGTCGGTCGATACCATGCCCGCGCCTGTGCCGGGCAAAAAGTACATGCTGTACGCCCATGTGCCTTTTTGCCATACCCTTTGTTCTTACTGCACTTTTCACCGCTTTACCTTTAAAGAGGATAAGGCGCGCGCCTATTTCATCTCGCTGCGTAAAGAAATGACTATGGCCAAAGAACTTGGCTACGATTTTGAGTCCATGTATATCGGTGGCGGCACCACCACAGTGCTGGAGGATGAGCTGGCCCGCACCATTGAGCATGCCAGGCTGCTGTTTCCGTCGATTAAGGAAGTGTCCTGCGAGTCAGACCCGCGCCATCTGGCCAGCCCCGAGTTTCGTCAGCTCAAGGGCTTGGTGGACCGCATGTCCATCGGGGTACAGAGCTTTGATGATGGCATCTTAAAGATGACCGATAGGTTCGAGAAGTTTGGCTCGGGGCTGCAAACCTTCGACCGTATTCAGGCGGCCAAGGAGCTGTTTCCGATTATCAATGTGGATTTGATTTTTGGCTTCCGTGGCCAGAGCGAAGAGATTATTCAGCGCGATCTCGACATGGCGCGCCGCCTCGACCCCCGGCAAATCACCACTTATCCGCTGATGATCACCCACCAGACCCGCAAGAGCGTGAAGGGCACGCTGGCGGCGCCCCAGGCGGATCTGACCCGGCAGTACCGCCAAATCCTCACCAGTTTACGCGGCCAGTACAACCAGCTGTCGAGCTGGGCATTCGGTAAGGCCAATGACGAGGGGTTTGACGAGTATGTGATTGATTATGATGAGTATCTTGGCGTTGGCTCGGGCTCGTTCAGCTTCCTTGGCGATACCCTGTACGTGAACACCTTCTCGCTGCGCAAGTATCAGGAGCGCATCGAGGCGGGCAAGATGAGCGTCGAGCAGCAAAAGCGCTACGACACCAAGGCCATCATGCAGTACCGCTTCCTGCTGGGTTTATTCTCCGGCCGCCTGTCGCGCCAGTATTTTCGCGAGACCTTTGGGGTGAACCTCGATACTGCGCTGTTTAAAGAAATGACCGCCATGAAGCTGATTGGCGCGTTGAAAAACGACCCGGCCAATCCAGAGGATCTTATCATCACCGACAACGGTAACCTGATGGGGCTGCTGATGATGAAGGAGTTTTACTCCGGCATGGATAACGTACGGGCACAGCTGCGTAAACCTTTGAAGTCTTGTGATATGTAGCCAAGGTTTGGTTGCGGCAGCCTTTCTCCTCGGCCGCTCTCATCTCGTTGGAAAGAAATTTGCTGCCAGCCTTTATCTCGGTGAAACCCAGCCCGGCGCCGGCGGTAAAGGTGCCGGTTCTCGCCCTGCTGACTACCCTGGGTGCCATCCCCTGTAGCCGTAATTAGTCAAGCAGTGGTGCCATCGCCTACTGTGCCGCCTGATTGCGCATGGCAAAGCCCTTGATGTGCTGTAAATGACCGCTTTAGATCTGAATGCCGGCATAGTGCCACTGGTTTGAGTCAGTCTCTCTGGCACAGATTGTGGCGTTCAGAGGGATGGTTCACGCCATCGCACACGGGCACCTCCCCCAGCAAGAAGGGATCGACCCCCTCGAGGCAACCAACGTTATAGCCGAATTCAGCGGGATTGGAGCGGCGCTGGTGGTGGGTGTAAATTCCGCAATGGCCGCAAAAGAAGTGTCTGGCGGTGTGGGTGTTGAATTGGTACTGGCGCAGAGTATCCTGCCCTTTGAGGATATGAAGGCCGGCGAGGGGCACACTGGCATTAATGGCACCACGGCGGCGACACAGGGAGCAGTTGCAGCGGCGCGGTTTGACAATCCCGTCGGGCAAACTGAGTTCCAGTACCACGGCGCCGCAGTGACAACTGGCAATGTGTTTTGGTTTGATGGCGGTGCCCCCTACTTGCTTGATCATCCCTTTACCTCATGAAGTTTTATCTACTTATAAGTTACGGCGACAACCCTGCTCGGGCAAGTGGCAATTGTTTTCTATCAAGTCATTGTTTGATATGTTCAAATTCGTAGCTTAATGATAACTGTTTGATTTTTGTGGGGCGAGACTGGGGGACTACCCTTGCCACCGCCAGCACCAGGCGTGTCGCAAAAAAACAGGCCGCAGTTGCGGCCTGTTTTGTTTGATGCTGCGAGGTTACTCTACTTTGCTTTGATCGCCGGCGCGGATCAGGGCGAAGTCGTCCACCTTCACATACTTGCGGAAGGCCTTGTTCAGGTCCTCGGCGGTGAGGGCGGCCAGCTTGTCTTCGAAGGCCTTATCGAAGTTCATGGTGCGATCCAGCTTGAGGTTGCCAGCCAGGGTGCGTACCAGCTCCTTGTCCTGGGAGCGACTGACCTTGCGGCCTTGCAGCAGACCGGACTTGGCCGCTTCTACTTCTTCTGCGGTAAAGCCGTCTTTCAGCAGGCGGGCGATTTCTTCCTTGAAGCCCATTTCCACCTTGGCGAGGTTTTGTGGCGCGCAGATGGCATAGGCGGCCAAAGCCGCGCGCTCATCTTCGCTGTTCATGGAGAAGAAGGAACCGGCGCCATAGCTCAGGCCGTCCTGCTGACGCAGGCGGGTGGCCAGACGCGAGCTTAAGAAGCCGCCGCCAAGGATGTAGTTACTCAGCACCATGGCGGGTGCATCGGCGCTCATATCGCCTACGGGTACGCTCATGGAGGCAACGAAGGTAGCGTTTTCCTTGTCAGGGGTGTTGAACACCACAGGCTTGTTATCCAGCTTCACGTAGGGCGATGGAATGCGCTGATAGCTCTGCTTGCTCTTCCAGCCATCGGTGAGGCTCTTAAGTGATGCCAGGGTAGCGTCTTTGTCGAAGTCACCTATCACTGCAACCTGCATCTGCTTGCTGTTGAAGAAGTCGGCGTGGTAACGCTTCACCTGCTTTAAAGTCAGCTTGTCCAGTTCGGCCAGTTGCTCTTCGAAGCTGCCGGTGTAGCGCGGATCATCTTTGCCATAAGGCGCCTGATGGCGATTTAACGCATTGAATGCCAGCGACTGGGGATCCTGCAGATTCTGCTCAATGGCAACCTTCACTTCGTCCTTATAGAGGTCGAACTCCTTTTCAGGGAAGCTTGGGTTACGCAGCACATCTGTGATGATGGCCAACACAGGTTGTAGGTTGGCTTTGGTGGTTTCCAGCGACACAAACAGGTTGCCGTTGTTGGCGCCCACACTGACGCTGGCCTGTAGTTTATCCAGCTCTTCTTTGATCTGTTCACGGCTGTATTTGCCTGAGCCGCGCATCAGCATATCACCTACGGCCTCGCCCACGGCGTTCTTGCCGGTGAGGCTGCGCAGATCGCCAAATTGACCGGAAAGACGCACAACTACGGCTTCGCCACGGGTCTTTTTAGCCAGCAGCGATACTTCGGTGCCGGACTCCAGGGTCAGTGTTTCAGTGCGCTCATCGATATTGCCATGGGATGGGTCGAAGGCTTCGCCCTGCGCCACTTGCTCGCGGCCCTTGTAGTCCTTCACCAGGGCATCCACATCGGCTACCAGCGGGATTTCCACCCGTGCAGGCTTATCGGTGGGAATAAAGCGACCTAGGGTGCGGTTGTTCTGGGTGAAGTAGTATTCCGCGGCGCGCTGCACATCGGCGGCAGTCACCTGCTCGAGGCGATCGCGATTGAGGAATAGCAGACGCCAGTCACCCATGCCCAGCCACTCAGACAGCTCCAGCGCGATGCGCTCGGAAGAGTTGAATGCCAGAGTTAGATTTTTCAGCAGGGTCTGCTTGGCGATTTCCACTTCTTTATCGGTAATCGGCGTCGTGTTTACCGACTCCAGAGTCTGCAGCATTGCGGCCTGAGCCTTGTCGATGTCGGCACGTTTATCCAGCTCGGCGAGGAAGATGGCGACGCCCGGATCCTGCCACTGGAAGTTCATGCCAAACACAGAGGTGGCCAGCTTGTTTTCCACCAGTGATTTGTGCAGGCGACCATTGGGGGTAGCTGACAGTACTTCACCCAGCACATCAATGGCGGCGAAGTCTTCGTGGGCTCCCGGTGGCACGTGGTAAATGGTGCCCAGCAGCTGTACATCACCCACGCGGCGCACTGTGACCTGACGTTCACCGTCCTGCGCTGGCTCAATGGTATACAGCGGCTCTATGGTGCGGTTTGGCTTGGGGATGGCGCCGAAAGTATTTTCTATCTTGGTCAGCATCTCCTTGGGTTCGAACTTACCCGCCACAATCAGGGTAGCGTTGTCCGGCTGGTAATACTTGCGATAGAAGTCCTGCAGCCGCTCGATGGAGACATTCTCCAGATCTGAGCGGGCACCAATGGTGGTTTTGCCGTAGTTGTGCCATTCGAAGGCGGAGCCCAGCATGCGCTGCAATGTAATGCGGAATGGGCTGTTTTCGCCCCGTTCAAACTCATTGCGCACCACTGTCATCTCGCTGTCGAGATCCTTCTTGGCGATGAAGGAGTTGACCATGCGGTCTGACTCCATCGACAGTGCCCAGTCGATGTTTTCTTCGGTGGCGGCGAAGGTTTCAAAGTAGTTGGTACGGTCGGTCCAGGTGGTGCCGTTGGGGCGGGCGCCGTGGCTGCTCAGTTCGGCCGGAATATCTTTGTGCTTGGGGCTGCCCTTGAACACCAGGTGCTCCAGCAGGTGCGCCATACCGGTTTCGCCGTAGTTTTCGTGCTTGGAGCCGACGTGATAGGTCACGTTAACGGTCACGGTTTCCTTGGTTGGATCGGGGAACAGCAGTACCTTGAGGCCGTTATCGAGGCGGTATTCGCTGATGCCTTCCACCTCGGTGACTTTTTGAATGTCGGCGTAGGCCTGAATGGGCCCAAGGGTTCCCAAGGTAAGAATCAGCGCTGTGGCAATGCCGCTTAGGCGCTTTTTATGGATGATGGTCATGGAGACGTCCTTTTCGTTGTTGGTCAATCATTATAAAACGCCTCAACTTAACAATGATTTGATGGCAAGACCAGCGCCAGCAGTCAAATGATGAGAATGAATCGCAACAAATTATTCTGATGGTCTGCGCGCTGTCTATACTTTTTAAACGGTACAGTGCTGTGCTCTTGATGATGTGCATATAGCGTCTTTTGTCTGGCGTTAGATTGGAGAGATACTCAATGAATGTCGGCAATGAAGTGACTCCGGGGTTGGAGTTGCGGGATGCATTGGAACGGATGGGCGGTAATTGCAGTTTACTTCATGCCATACTCGCAGCCTTTCACGAACAATATCAGGATCTGCAAGAACAGCTTCACTCGTTGGCAGAAAATGACGATCGGCAGGCGTTGTTGATGTTATGCCATACCCTCAAAGGAGCTGCGGCTAACATCGGAGCATTGCGTCTGGTCCAGGCTGCGGCTGCGGTGGAGGCACAAGTCAAACATGGTGATTTTCCCATTCAGGCCGTGCTTATACATGAATGTATAGCTGCATGGGATGAGCTATCCCCGACGCTGGCGCAATTATTGGCTCGAACCGAACAACAAGAGACTTTCTGCATTACAGCTTCTGAATTGAGGCGGCGTCTTGTGCGTTTGCGGCACATAATTGAAAGTGATTTTGCTGCGGCGGACGCCGAGTTTATGGCGTTGCGCCACGCACAGGTTCCAGGGGTGTTTCAAGGTGATTTTATACTTTTTATCAAGCAGTTTGACGCGTTTGATATGCAAGGTGCCAAGGCGTCAATTTGTCGTATGTTAGTGAGGCCGCTAAATGAATGAAAAGCCCAGGTTGTTGCTGGTTGACGATTCACCCAGCGAGCTTCGAATTTTGATGGAAACACTCCATGATCGTTATTCCATCAAAGTAGCGACCTCGGGCGAACAAGGGTTGTCTATGCTGGGTGAGTCATTGCCTGACTTGGTGCTGTTGGATGTTTTTATGGTGCCACTGAATGGTTATCAGGTCTGTGAGCAGCTTAAAGTGTTATATCCTCAGCTGCCGGTCATTTTTGTGTCTGCTCATACTGAAACAGATGAGATCCTCAAAGGTTTTGCTGTCGGCGGGCAGGACTATATCACTAAGCCCTTTGATCCAGAGGTACTCGAACGTAAAGTCAATTTGACTCTGAAGCAGGTGAATCAACAGCAAAAACTGGATCGTGAAAAAAAGGAGGCCACTGCCATGGTGATGGCAGCCATGGGCAGCGCCGCCGATATCAGTGTTATCGTAAACTTCTTGCGGGCTTCCACCAAGCTTAGGGATGCTCAATCTCTGGTGCAGAGCATTTGCGAGGCCAGCAGCCAGTACGGGATACAGGTGTGCAGTCGCATTGTGGGCGTTAATGACAATCCTTTTTACGCAGCTTCGCTGGGAGGGGTACAGCCTCTGGAGCAAATGTTGATGGACAGAACGGCTGAGCTTAATTGCCGGTTTCTGGAAAAGGGAAACCGTTTGATCCTGCATTATGAATCCGTGGTGATGTTGGTTAAGAACTTGCCTGATAAGCCAGAGCGGGTAGGGGAACTGCGTGATTACCTGTTTATTTTAATGGAGGCGGCCAATGACTTGAATCTCAGGGTCAAATCGGACTCCAATGCCACCGAACAGCGCATGACCATGATGATGGAAACCGTGGATGAATCCCGGATCACGCTACATGAAATTCAGGAGTTTCAAACCGGTTATAAGCAAAAGAATATGCAAATCATGAATGATCTGATGATGGACATTCAAACCGGCTTTCTTTCCATGGGGCTGTCGGAAGAGCAGGAGGAATGGATCACTGCCACCATTTTGCGCAAACTGGATGAGAGTGTGACCCACTTGGAGTCTGGATTGAAAGTCGATGACAAGCTGCTGCGGATTATCAGGCAGCTTGACAACATGGCCAAGGCCCTTTAGTCACAGCGACATCCTCGTTGCCACACAAGCGCGGCTCCCAGGCCGCTCATCAGCATAAGTACCGGCAGTACTAAAAAGTGCACTATGGGCGAAGCCGGTAACTCAAAATTCAACCACAGCAGTAAAAACCAACTCAGCCCCAGATAGGCGAGCCCGGGTAGGGCACGGATTCGCAGCAGGTGTTTCATGTTTCCTTCCTCATTCACTGCACGGTGTACATTGCCGTAAAAACAGTTTAAAAAGTCATCAAGCTGGCTTAAAGTGTCGTTATTGACACATTTAAGGTTAATAGTGACATGCCTGGTTCCCGTATCAAATTGGCCATCCTGGTACCTGAGCAACCCGTTATGAGCAGTGTTACTGCCTTGATGGATTTGTTCCGGCATGCCAACACCTACATTGAGAAGATGGGCCTTACCGGATTGCCCCGGTTTGAGATATCGCTTTACTCCGCGGCCGGTGGCTGGATTGGGCAGGATGGTGTCGCCGTTGACACGCAGGCGGTGAATGCCCTGCCAACGGTTGGAGAGGCAGGATTGGACGTCACAGGGCAGCAGCCTTTGCCAGATGCCGTGGTGGTGACAGCGCCTCTAATTCTCGATGGGCTGGGGCTGCATCAAAACCTCGATGCCTTTGCGGTATTTGTGCCCTGGCTGGAGGCCGTGGCTGCCCGCAAGGCGGTAATAGGCTCGGCCTGCGCGGGCAGTTTGCTGCTGGCCGGCAGTGGTCTGCTCGATGGCCACAGGGCCACCACCGCCTGGTGGTTGGCAGCGCTGTTTGGCAAGCACTTTCCCGCGGTGGAACTAACCCTGGATGGGCTGATTGTGGAGGACGGCCAGTTTATTACCGCTGGTGCCTCAACCGCCAGTTACAGCCTTGGGCTGGCGATACTGGCGCGGCTGGTGGATGTGCGGTTTGCATCGGCCATGGCCAAGCTATTCCTTATTGACCCCAACCGCGCATCCCAGCGGGTGTTTATGGAGCAGGCGCCGCAGATCCAGTTGCATCCCGACCCCGAAGTGGCGCGGATTCAGCAGTGGATTGCCGACAATCTGGAGTCGTCCATCGGACTCGATACCCTTGCAGACCGGTTTGCCATGGGCAAGCGCACCCTGATCCGCCGCTTTAAGGCCGCGCTGCACGAAACCCCGGTAAGTTACATTCAAAAGCTGCGTATTGACCGAGCCAAACAGTTGCTGGAAGGAACCGAACTGGGGCTTGAGGCCATAGTGCCGCAGCTTGGTTATGAAGATGTGAGTTCGTTTCGCAAACTTTTTGTACAGCACACCAGCCTGACACCCAAGGCCTATCGCGAACGTTTCCGCTCCCGCAATGGCTGTTGCCCCGCGTCTCCCTGAACCCGCAATCTCCCCCACACAGATTAAAGAGACGTTTTTATTGGTGGCTTACCGAAAACGTGCTGCACACCGGTGGAGGTGACCTGCTGGTGCTGGCCTCGGCGGCACCAACCCTGGAAGCAGAAGCGTCACAAGGCTCAGGGGTGTAAGCGCTTGAACTTTTGGGTAAGCGATTTATACAAAGCGCAGCAGCCACAGGCCAAAATACATGGCCACCAAGGCATATAACCAGCGACGTCGCTGCCGGTGTTGCCGTAACTCAGGGTCGTCATTGGTTGCCAGCTCGCCATCCTTCAGCATGGCTCGGATATAATCGCTGCGAACCGGCGTACCGGGCCGGCGGTTATAACTGTAGGCCTGATGCTAGATATGGGGGTATTGCCTTTGGATGTGTTTGTATAAGTCGCGATGCAGCTTCATCTCTATGCCCCCAGCTGCAATCACCAGATACATGGCAAAATCTTCAATCGCCATCCTTGCTCCTGCTGTTTGATCCTGTTTCCAATAACCGGAAATTCCTCATTCTCCACAGATTTGGAGAATTTTGATACTGCCATTGTTGGGCGCTTTCTCCTAGTATTTTCATCATGTGAGGAATTCAGGGAAAGGTCATGGCCAGTAAACGCTCGGCAGGTAAAACACGCTTGGGTAAAGGCCGCCCCAGTGGCGACAGCGATGCCCGCGCAAGATTAATTGATGCGGCGCGGGAAGCCTTTATCGCCCTTGGCTATCAAGGGGTATCGACCCGCGAGATTGCCCGCCGGGCCGAGGTGGATGCCGCCATGATCCGCTACTATTTCGGCGGCAAGTCGGGGCTGTTTGAGCATATGGTGCGCGAAACCCTGTCCCCCGTGCTTGAGCGCTTTAAGGTCTTGTCGCAGCAGGGCGCCCCTCAGGATTTGGCTGTGCTGATGCAAACCTATTACAGCGCTATCGGTGCCCATCCCGGCCTGCCAAGACTCATCTTCAGCACCCTGCATGAGGGGCCGCAAAGTGAGTCGTTTCGGCTGCTGATGCTGGTGTTTGGCGACGTGCTTAAGCTGTCGCACCGTTGGCTGATGCAATCGCTGGTGGCCACAGGGGCGCTGCGCCCCGATATCGACCCGCAACTGGCGCGCCTGAGTCTGGTCAGTCTGATGGTTTTTCCCATGATAGCGCCACCGGCATTGTTTCAATCTCTTGGACTCTCGCAGTCCCCGGACGGTCTGCAACAGCTGGTGTCTCACCATATCAAGGTACTGAGTCAGGGCATTCTGGTTGCACCGACTCACACTCAAATTCAAACCGGAGATGCTCAATGAAATCCCGATTATTTGCCGCGCCTGCAATCCTGATGTTGTTTGTTCTTGGCGGCTGTAACGACAGCGATGATGTGATTTACGGCACCGTAGAGCGCGACCGCCTCACGCTGACCGCGCCAGTATCGGAGCTGATTGTCAGCATCCCCGTAAAAGAAGGGGATGAGGTCAAGGCGGGTACCTTGCTCCTTGAGCTCGACAGCCGCGGCGCCGAGGCGCAGGTGGCACTTGCCAGGGCCAATCTTGCCGGGGCCGATGCCCGCCTCAGCGAACTCACCAAGGGCGCCCGCGATGAAGAGCTGGCGCAGGCCAAGGCCAGTGTCGATGGCGCCAATGCCAGTGTGACCGAGGCCGAGGCACAGTTTCAGCGCACCCGCAAACTGGTGCGGGAGAAGGTATTGACCCAGGCCGATATGGACAAGGCTATTGCCGCCCGGGACCGGGCACTGGCGGAGCAAAAACGCGCCTCGGAAGTCCTGAAAGAGCTGATTGCCGGTACCCGCAGCGAACAGTTGCTGCAGGCCGAAGCTGCGGTGGAGGCTGCGCGGGCGCAGCTGGCATTGGCCGAAAAGCAGCTTGGTGACCTGAAACTCTACGCCGCCCGCGACGCCGTGGTGGAACTCTTGCCCTGGCGCGAGGGCGACAGGGTGACTCAGGGCAGCCAGCTGGTTGGCCTGTTGGCACTGGATAAGCCTTATGTGCGTGCCTATCTGCCTGCCCCCGCCCTCAGTAATTTGCTTCCCGGCTCTGAGGTTGGGGTGCGGGTGGATAATCCGGTCGATACAAGTTCGGAGAGGGTTATTAAAGCAAAGGTGCGCCGCATTCGCGCCGAACCGGCCTTTACGCCCTTTTACGCCCTCAACGAGCGTGACCGGGCGCGGCTGATGTACCTCACCGATATCGACCTGCCCCAAGGCAGTACCCTGGCCACCGGCCTTGCGGTCGAAGTGGTGCTGAATGGGGGCAAGCATGAGTGAGTTTGCCATCGAAACCCGCGGTATGAGCAAGCGTTTCGGTGAGCTCGCCGCCGTCGATGGGGTGGATTTAGCCATTCCCAAAGGCAGTATTTACGGCTTTCTTGGCCCCAACGGCTGCGGCAAGTCCACCTCGATTCGGATGCTGACCGGCCTTTTGCGGCCAAGCGCCGGCGATATCCGGGTCTTGGGTGAAACCCTGCCCGGCGCCGAGGAGCGACTGCGCTCGCGCATCGGCTATATGACTCAAAAATTCTCCCTCTACGAGAACCTGACCGTGCTGGAGAACCTGCGCTTTGTGGCGCGCATTTATGGCCTCAAGGGCGCGCGGGCACACACACGAATCGATGAGCTGCTGAGCCTTTACGCCCTCAGCGGCCGTGAAGGGCAGATGGCGGGCTCCATGAGCGGCGGCCAAAAGCAGCGCCTGGCGCTGGCGGCGGCCACTATTCATCAGCCGGAGCTGCTGTTTCTCGATGAACCCACCTCGGCGGTTGACCCGGAAAACCGCCGCGAGTTCTGGGAGCGGCTGTTTGACCTCTGCGCCCAGGGCTGCACCATTCTGGTATCGACCCACTATATGGACGAGGCCGAGCGCTGCCATGGCCTGGCGATCCTCGAACGCGGTATCAAGCGTGCCGATGGTTCGCCCAAGGCGCTGATGCAGGCCATGGGCGCCCGGGTGGTGGAAGTGGGCGGCGATGAGCTGCGTGCACTTAAGCAACAACTTATCGTCAAACCTGAGGTGTTGTCGGCAGCGCAGATTGGCAGTCGGCTACGGGTGCTGGTCAGTAGCAGCGTCAGCGACCCTATCCGCTGGCTTCAGGCCTCAAGCGGTAACCGCCCTATGGATGAAGTGCGACCAAGCCTTGAGGATGTGTTTGTTACCTGCACCGGCGAGCGGACGGGAGGTCAGCATGTGGCTTAGAGTCTTTGCCATTTTAATCAAAGAGCTGCGTCAGCTTTCCCGCGACCGTATGACCTTTGGCATGATAGTGATGATCCCGCTGGTGCAGTTGATGTTGTTTGGCTACGCCATTAACACCGACGCCCGTCATCTGCCTGCCGGTGTGCTGGATTTGAGCGCCACCTCTGAGTCCCGCGCCATGGTGCAGGCGGTGAGTGCGACCCAGGTGGTGGATTTTGTGGCTGTTTATCACTCGGTGCCCGAAGCCGAAGCCGCCATTACCGCCGGTAAGGTGAAGGCGGTGTTGGTGCTGCCCGCAGACTTTGGTGAGCGTCTGGCGCGCCATCCCCAAAGTCAGCGTGAGCTTCACGCCAGTGGCAGCTATTTCGCCGCCCCCGTGGGCCAATGGCTGGTGGATGGCTCGGATACCGTGGTTGCCAGCGCCATCCGCTCGCTGCGCGCTATGCCACTTGCCGAAGTGCTCGGCAGGCCGGTAACCGACACTGTGCCAAGCCTCGAGGTGGTCAACTACTTCAACCCAGAGCAGCGCACCGTGGTGAACATAGTGCCGGGGCTGTTGGGGGTGATTTTGACCATGACCATGGTGCTTTTTACCTCGGCCGCCATAGTGCGCGAGCGCGAGCAGGGCAATATGGAGTTTTTAATCACCACTCCGGTGCGGCCGCTGGAGCTGATGCTGGGTAAAATTCTGCCCTATGTGCTGGTGGGCTTTATTCAGGTGGGCATTATCCTCGGCGCCGGTCATCTTATCTTTAAGGTGCCGGTGCGCGGTGGGCTCGACTCGTTGGCGCTGGCGGCCATGCTGTTTATTCTGGCAAGCCTCACCCTGGGGCTGGTTATTTCCACCATCGCCCGCACCCAGTTGCAGGCGATGCAGATGACGGTATTTATCCTGCTGCCATCGATATTGCTGTCGGGCTTTATGTTCCCCTATGAGGCCATGCCGGTTCCGGCGCAGTGGATTGCCGAGGCACTGCCCGCTACCCACTTTATGCGGATGTCGCGGGCGATTATATTGCGGGATGCCGAGGTGATGCAGCTTGGGTTTGATGCCCTGTGGCTTATCGGGTTTTCGGTGGTGGGCATTATTATCGCCACGCTCAAATTCAGTAAGCGCCTGGATTGACCTTTGGCATCAACGGCGACAGCAACGCCATTCGCGGGTAAACTGCCTGAGTCTATTGAAAATATTAGGGTAATGGCATGGGCAGATTACTTTGGCTCGGGGTGTTTTTGGCGGTGTTTATCTGGTCGGCGATTGGCCCCTTCGACCGCTTCACCTGGTTTTTGGAAGTGGTGCCGGCACTGATTGGTTTTGCTGTGCTTGCCGCAACCGAGCGGCGTTTCCCGCTGACGTCGCTGGTGTACGCCCTTATTCTGATCCACTGCGTGATTCTGATGGTGGGCGGCCATTACACCTATGCCGAAGTGCCGCTGTTTGATTGGCTGAAGGAGCCCATGGGCTGGGAGCGTAACAACTACGATAAGCTTGGCCACTTCGCGCAGGGCTTTATTCCGGCGATGATTGCCCGTGAGTTGGTGCTGCGTTTGGGCGTGATGAAAAAGGGCCATTGGTGTAACTTCTTTGTGGTGTGTTTCTGTTTGGCTTTCAGCGCCTTTTACGAGCTGATTGAGTGGTGGGTAGCGATAGCCACCGGCGAAGGCGCCGAGGCGTTTTTGGGCACCCAGGGCTATGTTTGGGATACTCAGTCCGACATGGGGTTTGCCCTGCTGGGCGCAATAGTGGCACTGCTCAGTTTGAGCCGCTGGCACGACCGCCAACTGGCGAGGCTGGCCGCCAAGGCATAGTTGTCTCTGGCCTGAAAAAAACCGCCGCAAGGCGGTTTTTTTATTAGCATCGTTATCGCTGTTTTTATTGGTACTACAGCTGGTTGCGGGAGCCTGGTTCTTGGTCGCTGTCATCGTCATCACCCCCGTCAGGTGTGGCCTTGTTCTTGCGCTGCTCCTGCTTGGCTTCATCCAGTTGCTTGAATGACTCGGTGGGAATGGGGAACAGCGAAATCAGCAGAAAAAACGCCATAAACAGATAGGCGCCCTTGGGCATATTGCGCGCCCAGCGGTAAAGCCGCCACATCAGCCAGGGCAATGCTGCCAGCATTAGTACAACAAAGCCTGTCAGCGACCAATGCGCCATCAGGGCTCCTTTTGTGTGATTCATTCCATTGCTTAGAACATAGACATGGAGGCGAGTGGCCGGATTTCAAGCGTTGGCAGGCTGTCCGTCTGTTCGTCTGTCCGGACGGACAGCATAAAGTGTCCGCGGGCAGGGGCAGACAAGTTGCGAAAGTGTCCGCTTAAAGCTGGTTTTAAATAAAGTCTATTTAAAACATGATGTTGAAACTTTGGCACAAGAGTTGATTTAGTCAGGTTGTCCCACAGTGACGGACAACCAAATCAATCAAATCAATCAAGGAGCAACACCATGAACACAGTAAGCCGTAACGCCAAAGCCCTGTTTGCCGCCTTCAGCCTGATCCTGACCGCCCCTGTGGCATTGGCTGACCAACAACTGCTGGAAGACATCGACAAAGGTATGAGCCAGATGCGTCAGCAAAATCTGACCGAAATCCAAAGTGATATCCGTCTGGAACACAGCCGTGAGCTGGCGTTTGATGGCAACGAATTGGAAGTGAGCTACCCCAGCGTGAAAACCGTGAATACCCTGCTGCAACAGTCTGCCGTTGTGTTTGAGCTGACCGCGAGGGATTGAGTGGTGAAAGAGGATACTGCCGCCGGAGCTGTGACAGCCTTATTTAGCCCGGCGGTGACCATCCCTCAGCCAAAGCAAATCGAGTAGGGCCGGGTCAGCAGTTGTCTGATATCGGCGATTGAAAATACCTTCGCCAGTTCGCCAAAACTATCCCCCTGGAAATACACCCGGATACCGGGCAGTGCAAATACCCCCAGCTGTGCGCAAAGCGCCTCTCCACCGGCCTGGCAGTCGACATACGCAAGCTGCATGGCAGGAAATTCCGTCTCAAGCAACTGGGAGATTCTGGGCTTGAGCGCCTGACATACACCGCAGTCCTTCCCGCCAATCAACAGCAACAGTCCCTGATGTTGTTTGAGTGCGCCTGCCAGTTGCTGCGGCGTTTCCAGCGTAAGCATGTCAAAGTCTCTCAATCTGAATGTGATGGTACATTTTGCCACAGTTTTCCTGAACGGGTGGATGATGCAAATTGACACTTTTGGCTAACTGTAACCCGCCTGTGTTGGCGCTACACTCAATGACTGACAAAAGCTGGGTTTCCCAAAGGAGATGCCTGATGAAAAGCGTGTTTCAATCTATCACTGTGGTGTGTTTGTCTGTGTTACTGCTGGCCTGTTCAAGTAATCGCCTCAGCCGCGATGAGTGGGAACTGAAGGTAAATGAGTCCATCAGTCAGTGGCAACTGCAGAGCGTGAAAAAGGTGAATACCTTCCGACTCGATAGCTGGGCCAGTTTGGGGGAGAAGCATCTCATTCTGCGAACCAGTCCGGGTAAGCCCTATTTGGTGGAGTTGGATTCGCGCTGTCCTTCTTTGGGATTTGCGCAGGCATTGATGCTTGATCAGAGTCTGTCCAGCAGTTTGCAGGCGGGTTTTGATTCTGTGTTTACTGCCCGTGAGCCACAATTCAAGTGCCGGATCAAAACCATCTATCCGCTTACCAGGGAGCAGGACAAGGGCTTGTTGGCAATGGATGGGCAGGAAAGCAGTTTGTAGTTGATTACACTTAAGATGCATATTGATTTTCAGCAAAAAAAGCGCCGCAATGCGGCGCTTTCCCCGGTGCCAAAGCCTGGGATTCTAGTGGATATCTATCCGTTGGCAGCGTTGTTTTTTCTGCTCTGTCTTTGGCAGCAGCAGATATAGCATGCCGTTGTCGAATCGGGCGTTAATGGCAGTTTCGTCAACGTTATCTGGCAACTGGAAGCGGCGGGTAAATTGCCCATGGAACCGCTCACTCAGGTGCTGCTTATCGTCGGTGTGCTCGTACTTGCGTTCACCGGACAGAACCAGATAGCCATCCTCTATGGCCAGCTCTATATCGTCTTTTTGGATCTCCGGCAGTTCGACTTTCAGCTGATAGCTTTCGGCATTTTCACTGATGTCGGTCGCAGGTAACCAGCTGCGATGGCCTGTTAACATAGGACCAGACCAATGCACCATGGGCTCTAACCGGCGCAGCATGTCGTCAAAAGCTTCAGCAGGATTCCAGGGACGCAGTTTCATAGTTTCCTCCTTACAGGCGCCAATCCTGACTCGCTTCAACGAGGGAGGGAATCGCTTCCCTCTATCTATAAATATGGCGCTAAACCTCATTTTTTCAAGGGTTTTTTAAATTTAAGATTTTGAGATGCGATTATCGATTAAGTTGTTGAAATAAAGAACTTTATTAATTTTTGCTTTGAATTTTAAGGCTGTGTAATCGAAGCAGTGCCAGAGGAACGGCAAACGCCAGTCCGTTGATGTAGCTGTCCATCGCTACGCCAAGGCAAAAACCGATGGCAATCCCCGGCGCTACCGCACCTGATATACGGCAGATGATGTTGCGCATATTGCTGTTCCCCGCGAAGGAGGTGGCTCAGAGCCGGGATATTTTTTGTTTCAGTTCATAGCCAGGGTCTGTGACTAAGGCCTCGAGAGTGGCGACGCGGGCTTTTAATTCCGCATTTTCCTTTGCCAGGCGTTCATCTGTTTTGCGGCTTTCAGGGCGGGTTCTGAAGTAGCTGATTGCCACCTGGGAGGCAAAAGCAGCGCTCATGATAAGGGTAACGGCGGTCAGTTTGTCCATAACAGTATCTCCCGGGTGGTTGGTTGCAGCCCTGTGTGATGCCGGGGCGAACAGGCTCGCCCCGGTTGTGGTGTTTACAGCTTATTGTCAGAGTCCGAAAACCACTTTCTCGCTTTTAAGTGACCTTTCCATAAACAGCGCCAGACCAAGAGCTATTGCCAGTGTAGTGGCAGAGGTAGCCAGCAGCTGTATCAATGGCAGTTCCTTGCCTTTGACGACTTCCATCAGCGCCTGTTGCTGGCCCGCCAGCGGAACCCAGGCCATGATGTCCGGCGCAATCTGATAGGTGCTGGCCATCACCAGCATCAGTGGCACAAACAGCACCATGGTGAGATACGACTGAGCTTCCTTAAAGGTTTTCGCCATGAAGGACACCGCCAACTCCAGGCTCGCTGCCAGCAAGGCAATAGGCAGAGCCACCAGTAACATCAGCAGCATAAAGCCGGGGTCGAGGTTGATGGCAAAGCCCAATTCGTGCCAGGGTACCTGGGTGTAGGCAAATTTTGACACGATAAGAATGAGTACCACGCCCAGCATGGCAAAGCCGGTGACCGCCAAAATTTTCGACCACACCAGTTCGCGGGTGCTGATGGGATGGCTGAGCAGCAGCGCCAGACTGTTGCGTTCACGCTCGCCGGCACTGGTGTCGATGGCAAGGTTCATGCCGGAGATAAACACCGCGTAAATCATGGTAAAAATCGCCAGGCCTAAAATCATCCCGCCCTTGGAGTCGGCGGTGGCCTCATCCTGTACTTCTACCTTCAGCGGCTGCACCACTCTTGGATCGATACCGCGGGCGATCAGACGCAGACTGCCCATCTCGGCGCTGTAGTATTTCAGCTGAGCTTCCAGGCGGCGGATAGATTTTTGCAATTTGTCGTCAGAATTATCGGCAACCACAGTTACCAGTGCACCCTCGCCGCTGGCCATCTGCGTCGGGTACTCCTCGCTGATAATCAGGCTAATTTTTTTGGCTTTGGTTTCATCGTCACTGTGGCTTATGCCCTTGCTTTCCAGGTAATGCACCAAATCTCTGGCTTTGTCGGCATTGTCGATTCTGATAAATAAATCATCCGGACTGGACAGTTGATTGATTAGCACCATAAACAGGCCGCACATAATCAGTGGTGTACCTATGGCGTAGTAGAGACCTGCCATCACAGAACGCTTGTCACGGGCAGCATCCAGCAGCTCCTTGCGAAGCATAGTTAATATCCGTTTCATGCTGCGATCCCCTCGTCGGTTCCAATTAGTTGAATAAACGCTTCTTCCAGTGATTCATGGCCGGTTTGTGCACAGAGTTCGGCAGGGCTGCCCACGGCAACTACCTGACCTCGGGCCATCACAATTACCCGGTCACAGAGGGCTGCGACTTCCTGCATCACGTGGCTGGAGAACAGCACGCAATGCCCCTGAGCACGCAGGTCTTTGAGCATATCCCTGAGAATCCGGGTGCTCATGACGTCCAGCCCGCGGGTGGGCTCATCGAGGATAATATTGCGTGGCTGATGAACAATGGCCTGTGCCAGTGCGGTTTTCATTCTTTGTCCCTGAGAAAAACCCTTGCAGCGGCGGTCGGCAATCTCATCCATTTTCAGCTGGGTCAGTACCCGGGCGGTGGCTTCCTTGGCCGTGGCCCCATTCATGCCTGACAGCTCGGCAAAAAAGCGAATGTATTCCCTTGGGGTGAGGCGCTCGTAAAGCCCGAAGGGATCAGGAAACAGGCCAAGAGCCTGTTTGGCGGCTATGGGATTTTTGGCCACGTCGATACCATCGATTTCGGCAACGCCTTCATCGGACTTCAGCAACCCGAATACAGTCCGCAGGCAGGTGGTTTTTCCCGCGCCATTGGGGCCAAGCAGGCCGGTGATTTCGCCGTCACGGGCCTCAAAGCTTAAGTTGCTCAGTGCCTGAACCTGACCGATTTTTTTATATAATCCGTTAACTTTAATCATGATGTTCTCCGTTACTCCTGGGTCTGGGCGCTGTTGGCCGCCGCTGGCAGAGGTTCGACTGTGCTGGCATTGAGGTAAAAGCCACGGCGAATGTCTTTGGTTACACAGGCGCTGTCGAGTTCTTTTACAGATGCTTCGGATACAAACTCGGCCACTATGCCAGCCACGCAGGACTCACGTGCAATGCCGTGGCCTGAGTAAGGCGCTACCAGATGCAGTGAGTTACTCAGGTGTTCTTTGGCAATCTCTGCCCAGCCTGGTGGGGTGGCGGGATCAAGTTCGCCGGAAAGCAGCAGTACCGGTTTATCGCTGCTGACGCCCTCGGCGAAGTCGGCGGGCACCTCAGGGACTTGCCAAATGGCGCATGCCTCAGCCAGGCCATTAAACATCTGGCTGCCGTAGTAGCTGGCGTCGAGTCTGGCCTTCATCGCCGGGTCGATGCGGTGCATATCTTCACCGCAGACGACAGAGTTGTGCATGCCACCCGCCAAATCCAAACTGCCAACCGTCATGCCATAGAGACCAAGAATGGCTTGATAATTGTGATTGGCCGCCTGATGAATGGCGTAGGGCAGCAATGCGCGGGTGTTGGCAGAATAGAGTGCCAGCCGCACTACACCGGCAAACTTGCTGCGGGTCAGCAGAAAAGGCTGGATTTCGCCGGTGAGCGGGTGTTGCACCCTTGTCTCTACAGGTGCCTGGCTCAGGCGTTCATGTACGCTGGCAAGTTCGGCGCCGAGGTGTGGAAATTGCTTCTGACAGGCAGGTGTGTTGCCACAGTCCTGCAGCATCAGATCAACCGCCCGGTCGATGGCTTCGCCGATGGCAATCACGCTTTGCTGCATGGGCACGACGCCATCCAGTACCGTGGTAGCGACGCTGTCCGGGTGCTGCTTTAGGTACAGCTGCGCCATACGACTGCCATAGGATACGCCGTAGATATGCAGCTTCTGATACCCCAAAGCCTTGCGCACAGCTTCAAAGTCGCCCAGAGCAGTCAGGCTGCCGTATTGGGTGATGTCTGATGTTTGTGCATCGAGACACTTTTGCGCTTCGACTTTAATATCTACCGACTCATCGTTATAGGCCAGCATGTCTATTAAGCCCTGTTCGCACTGCAACAGGTTAGAGCGGCCGGTGCCTCGTTGATCTATCAATAAAATGTCGCGGGTTTGGCGCACCTTCTGGAACATGCGCTCGAAGCCGGCCGCATTGTCGATGGCTGACTGCCCCGGTCCACCGGCAATGGCCAGAAAGGCCTCATTGGGGAAGCTTGGTTTGATGGCCGGCAATACGGCATAGTGCACTTCAATTTGCTTGCCCTCAGGCTGGGAAGGGTTTTCCGGCACTTTTACAAAGCCGCAGCGAACTCTGTCGGAAATCCCGCTCAGGTAGCAGCTTTGTGGCGAACCATCCAGCTCTTTGTCCAGCATATTGGTATCTATCGCGAGGCTGGGCAGTGAGGCCGCAGCCAGGGCGAGCAAGGTGGCACCGGCAAGCGGAGACAGCTTGAGCACACCTTGGCGAAAAATCCTTGCTTTCATATGACCTTTTCCTTTTTGAAATCCTGACCGAGTGTGTTAGTTTATAGTGTATCGGTGTATCAATGTATTAATACAGTGATTCAAGGCTAATGTTAGAACTTCTCAATGTCAACCCCTCCAGTGGCGATCCTATTTATCGTCAGCTGCACGAGCAGATAGTCAGGCTCATCATCTCAGGCCAATTGGCTGAGGAGGATGTGCTGCCTTCTGTGCGCCAGATTGCCGAGGCTCTGGCGGTGAACCCGATGACGGTATCCCGCGCCATCCAGCAGTTGGTGGATCAGGGCTATCTGGAGCGGCGGCGTGGTCAGGCGACCCGGGTTGCTGCCCGAGGCGGCGCGCAGCCCACCTCAAGCGCCGAGCTGCTTGGCCCCAAACTCAAAGAAATCATCAATGAGGCGCGGCAGCTGGGTATGACACACCAAGAACTTGAAACCCTGCTTAAAGACATGTGGCAATGAGGCCCTGACGACCATGGATATGATGAAAGAAGGACCCTTATTAGAGGTTCGCGGACTGAAAAAGCGCTTTGACACCAAGTTGGCGCTGGATGGCATCGACCTGACCCTGGAACCCGGCATGGTGATGGGACTGCTGGGGGAAAACGGCGCAGGTAAGTCCACCCTGATGCGCGCCATCCTGGGGTTGGTGGTCGCCGATGAGGGCGACCTGCTCACCCTGGGCGTGCCTGCCTCTCAGCTGGGCGCGAATCAAAAGGCCCGTATCGGCTATGTGCCCCAGCAGCATTTTGGCTACGAGGGTTTCAGTGTTGAGCGCGCGCTGGCGCTGCATGCCAGCTTTTATCCTGACTGGGATAGACAGCTTGAACACAACTGGCTTAATCGGTTCGGGCTGGAAAGCAAAGCTCAGGTCAACCGG
>NZ_JBFKLW010000064.1:0-24121 GCF_041630135.1 Shewanella sp. | reverse complement strand
GGCGGTGATCCGTTTACTGGAGCGCACCGTAATGGCCATAGCGGCATTGCTGGTACTGGCAGTTGTGCTGATTATTGGCAATACCATTCGCCTGGCAATTATGAACAGGCGCAGTGAAATTGAAGTGATGAAGCTGGTGGGAGCCACAGAAGCCTTTATTCAGCGGCCCTTTCTCTATACCGGCATCTGGTATGGTGTAATTGGCGGCATTCTGGCGTGGATCATCATTAACCTGTTGGTGTGGTATCTCGATGGTGCTATCGCGGTGTTGTTGGGGCTTTACGGCAGCAATATCGAAATGGCGTCCTTAAGTTTTACTGAACTGTTCCAGCTGGTGTTTCTGGCGTCATTCCTTGGTTGGCTCGGCTCTTATTTGTCCGTTCGTCAACATTTGCGGGCCATAGAGCCTTCTTAGGTCATACAGCAGCGCTTAAAAAATGAACTTTTATTCACTTGAGCAGTCCTATTTTCGGGGCCAGAATGGCTTTCCTTGGATGGGGCGCCGCGGCAGTCTTGACATGACATGTCAGATGGCCGATAGTTCATCAGCCCTTCCGAACCTCGGGTTCAGGCTTAAGTGAGAAGTAATCAGGAGTACCAATGACTGGACAAACGCAATCAATGGCACTGATGGTCCCCCAGGGAGCCAGTAGCCTTGAAGCTTATATTCATTCTGTCAGCAGCATGCCTATGCTGGAGGCAGAGCAGGAGTATCAGCTCGCCAAGCGTTTGCAGGAAACCGGTGACCTGCAGGCAGCTAAGCAGCTGATTATGTCCCACCTGCGTTTTGTAGTGCATGTTGCCAAAAGCTATTCCGGCTATGGTCTGCCGCAGGCTGACCTTATTCAGGAAGGCAACATCGGCCTGATGAAGGCTGTTAAGCGATTCGATCCCGATGTAGGCGTGCGTCTGGTGTCCTTTGCGGTGCATTGGATTAAAGCCGAGATCCACGAATATGTCTTGAAGAACTGGCGCATCGTGAAGGTGGCCACCACCAAGGCACAGCGCAAGCTGTTCTTTAATCTGCGCAAGGCTAAACAGCGTCTGGGCTGGTTCTCAGATGATGAAGTGGCCATGGTAGCGGAAAATCTTGGAGTGTCGAAAGAAGACGTAACTGAGATGGAGTCGCGCATGGCTGCTCAGGATCAGGCCTTCGACCTGGTGAACGACCACGATGATGACGAGAGCTTTGCACCTGTTCATTATCTGGAAGACCACTCTTCCGACCTGGCAAACAATATCGAGAACGACAACTGGGAATCTGCTGCCCAGAACCGTTTGCTGTCGGCCATCAAGACTCTGGACGAGCGCAGCCAACACATTCTGCGGGCTCGCTGGTTGGATGACGACAAGGTTACCCTGCAGGAGCTGGCCGAGCAGTATCAGGTGTCTGCCGAGCGTATTCGCCAGCTCGAAAAGAACGCCATGAACAAACTTAAGGCCTGCATGGAAGTCTAGCTTCCGGCGAGTCTGAAAAAACCGGCCTGAGCGCCGGTTTTTTTATGCCTGTTTAGCGTTCGAGTTAGCCTTTGAGTTAACCGCTGAGGCCTTCCCGTGCCAGCAGCGCCTGTATCAGGGCCTTTCGATTGGGTTTAAGGCCGCTGCTGCCTGTCTCGGGCCGGGCACTCTCGGGCCAGGAAAAGTAGCGCCGTGGCCGCTTGAAGCGGGCAATGTGGCTGGCAAGAAACGTATCCAGCTCAGCTTGGCTTGGCATGGTGCAGTTATCCTGCCTTAAGCGCAACATGGCTTGGGGCAGGTTGCCAAAGCGTGCGTCAGCCAACGCAAATACCAGCGCCTCGGCGATGGCCGGATGACGACACAGCGCCGCTTCCACTTCCTCCGGTTGCAGATTCTCGCCGCCGCAGACAAACATGTTATCCAGCCGGCCTGCAACAAACAGCCGACCGTCTGCATCGAGGTGGCCTTTGTCTTTGGTGGTAAACCAGCCGTCTTTGGTCAGTGGCCTTGCTATGCCATTGGGGGTCAGATAGCCCAGAAACAGGGTATCGCCTCGCACCTGAATTTCTCCATCCTCAATGCGCAGTTGTCGCCCGGGCAGCAGAGTACCGCTGGCGCCTTCGCTGTTGGCAGGTCCTGTGGTGATTTGTGAACTCATCTCCGTCATGCCGTAGCTGCCAAACGCCGCAATCCCCAGGCCTTTCACGCTCTCCAGCAGGGATACAGGCATAGCACCGCCGCCAAGCAGCAAGGCTTTCACCGATGACAGCCGCTCGGGCGCAGAGCCCAGCAAATCGCTTAGCTGAGCTGCCACCAGTGACACATGGGTTGGCTTTAGTTGGGCGAGGCTGTGGCTGAGGGTGTGCTCCGTGGGGATGGCTACACAGGCCCCCGCGAGTACGCAGCGGTGCAAGATTGCCAGCCCCCCGATATGAAACAGCGGCAGTGATAACAGCCAGCTGTCGCCTGGCTCCAGAGAGATCTGTGCCGCCGACCCAGTGGCGCTGGCCATGTGGTTGGCCAGGCTGTGCAGTGCGGCTTTGGGCTCGCAGCTGGAGCCCGAGGTCAGTACCAGATTAACCGGTGCCTGCCAGTCGATAAGGCCGGGCTCAGGTGTGTCCGTTTCTGTATGGGTGTTTGGGTATGCGGTGACTGAAAATCCGTCGATGGCGCCAAGCCTGGGTATTTGGGGATCGCCATAATAGATGGCATCCAGTTCCAGCCGCCCGGCGAGCTTCTCAAGCTGTGCCTCGGGGAAGCGCCAGGACAGCGGGCAAAACAGGCTGCCAGCCTCCACACAGCCCCAGTAAAGCAGCACCTGCTCGGGGCTGTTGCGGCCAATGACTCCCAGCCGTTTAATGCCTGCCTGTTTAAGCGCGGCGCCAATGTGCCGTGCTTTGAGTGCCAGCTCGCGGTAGCTGAGACGGGTATCGCCCCAGCGCAGGGCACTGGCCTCGGGCCAACGCCCGGCCGCCTGTTGCAGCGGTGACTGGGTGGTTGATGTCGTCAAAGCAGTGAAGCCCCAATTTCTGAGCCCTGAATCGAGCCCGGGGCACTGGGTGTAAGCAGTCGGCTCTTGCCGCTTGGCAGCACACAGTCGGCATCGAAGGCGGCCAGAGTATCCAGCCCCGGCGCTTCATCCGGGGTCGTTATGGCGGCAAATTGTGCGAGTGCATCTATGCCGAGGGAAGACTCGAGGCTTGAGCTGATAATGCAGCGCACCCCGAGGGCATGAGCCTGGTCGATAAGTCGCTGCACTTTGGCGGGTGAGCCCAGCAGCATGGGTTTGAGCACCAATACCTTAAGGCCCTGAGCCTGTGGGTCCGAATGTAGCGCGTCTGTCCCTGAGGTAATGGATTCATCCAGCGCGAAGCCGATGCCGGTGGCACGGTGCAGAGCCGGGTTGTCCAGCGGGTTACGGCAGGGCTCTTCAATATAATCGATGCTTTGAAGCGGCAGGCAGGCGCAAAAGTCGATGGCGCTTTCCAGCTCGAAGCCCTGATTGGCATCGAGGCGCAGCTTAAGCGTTGGCCTGGCCGCCAAAATGGCATGGATAAGCCGAAGTTCCTCCTCCATGGAAGTTTGTGCCACCTTGACCTTGGCAAAACGGGTCGCGTCCGGCAGTGCTTTGACTTTTAATATCAGAGCATCAAGACTCTCGCCCGGGTTTAAATACAGCAGCGGCACCGCCGGGATTGTCGGGGTGCGGGCATTGTCATCAATGCTGTGGCCAAACAGGCCTTTGAGCTTTGTTGCAGCCACGCCTAAGCCCCAGCCGATAGCGGGCAGGCTGGCTTTATCGGCGGCCTGTTCAAGCTCATCCAGGGTGGCAATTCGCTTCAGGCTGGCCTTAAGCGCGGTAACACAATCATCCAATGACTCCCTGCTGAAGCCCTGCAGCGCTTCGCCATCGATATCGTTCCCGGACAGCGGGGCAATCTCGGCAAAGGCCGCTACGCCGTCCAAACGCGCTTCAAGCACCAGGCCCTGTCTGTGGTCGATGCGCTGCTTGCCCACCGGCAAGGGGCGGGAGAGGGCGATACGATAGGGATAGAGGGCGAATTCCACAGAAGAAGTCATGATTGGGTTCCATCGATAAGGGCAAGCAGCAAGGCCGCCAGTGCGCCAGGCTGCTCGGCATGGCAATTGTGGCCCGCGCCGCGAATACAGTGGTTTTGGACTGGCGCCTGCTGCTGCCAGCCGTGGGCAATGGCGGCAAACTTTAGGTCGTGCTCGCCATAAACAAAGTTGACCGGGAAACTGAGCAGGGCGGGCAATTGCCACAGGTCTTGTTGCCTGCCAAGGGAGGTGGCCCGGTAAAGGGCAACCAATTGATTGCGCTGGGTATCCGGATGGTCTTGCCGCCGCTTTTCGATAAGCCGGGCGCGGCTGACAGGGTCCAGATGGGCAAACACTCCCTGTTGGTACCAGTGGTCCAGAAACTGGCTGAGCGGTTCGCTGGCCAGCCGCTTGGCCCAAAGTTCATCAGTGCCAAGCCGCTCGTTGCGGGCAGATTCATCTGCGAGTCCCGGATGGCAGGACTCCAGCGTGAGCGATAACAGCCGCTTCGACTGATGCGATTCCGGACTCTGCTTGGCCTGCAACCGTTTGGCCAGATGCAGCGCCAATCTGCCACCGAGGGAATAGCCCAACAGGTGAAACTGACTCACTTCATGCTCAGCCAGATAGCGCTCCAGCGCGTCGCAAACGCCGTCGAAGTCGGGCTGACTGCATGGCAGGGGTGACTGGCCGTGGCCGGGCAGATCCGGTGTCAGCAGCCTAAAATGCGGGTCAAGGAAGGGCCTGAACTCATCCCAGTCGCGGCTGCTGCCCAGAAAACCGTGCAGCAGTACCAACGTCGGCATCAGCGGCTTCGCATCCACTCTGCCATCCTCTTTATTTGATTGCTGGCCTGGTCTTGGGCAACTGTCACTTCAATCAGGCTGGCGCCGGGATGTTCCAGTGCGCTCTGGTAGGCTTCCATAAAGCTGTCCATGTCTTCGGCTCTGTCGTAGGGCAGGCCGAACATGGCAGCGCCATAGCCAAATTCCAGCCCATGGCTCAGGCGGTAAAAATCACTTCTCAGGTTCTCGGAAGGCACCGGCAGCAGATTGAAGATATTGCCGCCATCATTGTTCAGCACCACTATGACCAGCGGCGTCTGGCAGCCTCGCGCCAGCGCCAATGAATTGAGATCATGCAGCGCCGACAGGTCGCCGATAATCAGGGTTGTGGGTCTGCCCTGATGACGGGCCACGCCACAGGCTGTGGCCAGCAGGCCGTCTATGCCGGAGGCGCCGCGATTGGTAAAGGTGCTGGCGGCGCAGCAGCCGATGGGGGCGAACATGTCGTACAGGCGCACCGGCAGGCTGTTGCCGATAAAGAGCTGCTGCTCGGCGGTGTGGCTGGCGGCAATGGCGCGCACTACCTGGGCCTCGCCAAACTCGCCGCCATCGATATGGTGGATAAAGTCCTGCTCCACGGCCTGATTGAGCGCCGTCAGTTCATTGGCCCAGTTGGCTTCGCTGGAGCGTGGCCAGTCCAGCGCCGTCATTTCACCTGCGCGCCCAAGCCACAATTTTTTGCCGCTGTGGCTGGGGTCAAGGCGTTCCTGTGCGGGCAATACCTGCCAGTAGCTGTGCCAGTCTTTGTTGGCCAAAAAGGCGATAAGTCTTTTTGAAAGCAGCCGCCCCCCAAATACCAGTACCCGATCGGCCTGCTCCAACAAGCCTTTGGCTCTGGGGCTTTGCAGTAGTTGGTCAATATGGCCAATGGCACCGGGATGTTGGCGCAGTTGGCACTGAGCGTCGGTCAGCAGCGGCCAGCCAAGCTTTTGCGCAAGCGTAATGAGTTCCAGCGGTGCCTCGTCTTCGGTGAGGGTGCCGGCCACTATCACGCCCTTACCGTGGACAAAACGCATCATGGCATCCCGCGGCGGTGGGCTGAAGGGGCGGGATTGGGCTATGTCGAGGTAAGGCGTTTGGGTGGTTTGCCAGTTGCTCAGGCGGCCAAGGTAGCCATCGAAGCCGCTGAGCTCAGAAGCTTCGCTCGGATACAGGGGCTCGCGGTACATGCAGTTGATGTGCAGCGGCCGGCTGAGGTTGGCAAGCTTTTCGTCGATGGCGCTGAGCAGAGCTTCAGGTGCTATCTGGCGGCTTGGCGCAGGCAGGTTCAGCGGCTCGGCATACTGGCCGAAGATCCCGGGCTGGGGAATCGCCTGATTGGCACCGCAGCCAATCAGTTCCCACGGACGGTCTCCGGAAAGCACAATAAGTGGCACCCGGGTCAGCCAGGCTTCAACAATGGCGGGATAAAGATTGGCAACCGCCGTACCCGAAGTGGTGATGATGGCCACCGGTGTGCCACTGGCCTTGGCCAATCCAAGCGCCAGAAAGCCCAGCCCACGCTCATCGAAATGCAGATGGCGACTGAGTTTGGTTTGTGCGGCTGCGGCCAGAGTGAGTGGCGTGGAGCGCGAGCCCGGCGCCATGCACAGATGCTGCACGCCATAGCGCGACAGCTCTTCGAGAATGAGTGAGCCCCAAAGCAGATTGAGTTCGGCAGTGCCTGGATGAGTATGGTCCATGGGTCAAAATATCGGGGAACTGATGACCATAGTTTACCGCTAACTCCAGCGCATAAAAGGCAATTTTTTAGCTTGATACCAATGGTGTTGCCAATTGCCGACCGGCTCACTCAATTTGGGCGCTATTTGGCATATTGGTGATCGGGCTGTGGCGCAATTGCGATCAGCTGGCAAGGTTATTGATCCACTCGCTCATCACCACGTGGGTTTTGATTTTAACTATGTCGGTATGGGTATCTATGTACTCGCGGATCTCATGCAGCCGCCTCATTGACGGGGCATGTACATATACCAACAGATCCATGTCGCCGGAAATGCCATGGCAGGTCAGCACTTCGGGAATGGCCTGAAATACGTGCACCACATCGGCGCAGCGCGGGCATTTATGTTGAATCTCGAAGTAGGCCGATACCCCTTCTTTTTGCGACTCAGACAAGAGCACCTGATAGCCGCGGATAACACCTGTACTCTCGAGCTTCTTGATGCGGTCTGAAACGGCGCTGCGGGACAAGTTCACCCGTTCAGCGATGGCCGATACGCTCTGGCGCGCATCTTCTCTCAGTGCCTGCACTATGGCCTTGTCGAATTTATCCACGTTGAAGTTGCTCCAATGAAACTGGCCGACGAAATAACGGCAAATTTATTAAAATCCGTCAAAATGACGGCTGCAGACCCTGCTATGGCGGAAAAGCACGGCAGAATGTGATCTCGGCCAAGACTATACTTTGGCTCATTTCCCACAGCAATAATCTAACAAATGGAACATATCAAAGGAACGATCGGCCGCTGGCAAGGCGCCGGCCTTATGGCAACCACATTACTGGGCACAGGGGTGTTTATATTGCCGCAGATGACCCTGGCAAAAGCCGGTACCAGTGCACTTTGGGCCTGGGCTCTGCTGACGCTGGCCATTATACCTGTCACTTTGGTCTTTGGTCGTTTGGCGAGCCGCTTCCCCCATGCTGCGGGCCCTGCTTTTTTTGTTGAAAAAGCATTCGGTCGTACAGTCGGAAGAAGCATAGGCTTAATATTTCTGCTGGTGGTTCCCATGGGGGCACCAGCCGCCATTTTGATGACATTTCAATTTGTCACCGCCTTGTTGCCTCTGGGTGGATGGGAGCTGCTGTTAGCTCAGGTGCTGGTTATAGCTCTCTTGTGGCTGGCAAATCTTAAGGGATTGCAGGTTTCTGCCAAGGTTCAGTTTGCCCTGACACTGGGCATAGTGGCAGTGGTGTTGTCATTGTTTATTTTCCTTGGCTTGCAGCCTCAGGCCGTCGAATTGCCGGATTTTGAGTCGGCCTGGCAAACTGGTCCCATGATGCTGGCTGCTGGTATTGCTTTCTGGAGTTTTCTTGGGGTTGAGGCCATGACTCACCTGGCCCACGATTTTCGTGAGCCGGAAAAAGACATGATCCCGGCGATGATGCTTGGCACGGTACTGGTGGGGTTGATTTATCTTGGCTGTACCAGCTTGCTGTGGTTGGTGCCATCCAATACCGGCGTAGCCATGATGGGCGTGTTCGACGCGCTGCTTGGTGGTGGTGGCGCTCAGGTTATTGGTGTGCTGGGCATTGCCGCCGGCCTTGCTACGGTTAATGTGTATGCTGGCAGTGCGGCAAGGCTGCTTTGGAGTTTCAGCCGCGAGGGTATCATGCCGCGCTATTTCCAGCGCCTGAACGACCACGGCGTACCTGTGCGGGCACAAACTGCCATTTTGGGTACCATGGCAATGGTACTGATGCTGGTGTTTATGTTTGAGCAGGATCTGGAGCAGCTTATTGCCTGGAGCAACGGCGTGTTTGTGATTATCTATGCCATGTCGATGTTGGCCGCCTGGCGCTTATTGGGTGCATCTTCCCGGATCTGGATTGTGCTGGGGTTGGTGTTTTGCGGTGTGCTGGCGGTGTCTATTGGTGACCGTATGGCCTATGCGGCGGCGTTGCTGATGCTGATATTGCCCCTGCTGTGGTGGCAGAAGGGGCATCTTCAGCGTAAAGCGAATGGTGTCTGTTAAATTAGCTGATCCAATTTGAAGTCGAGGCGAATTTGTTGGTTGCTTACTCCGACAGCTTTGCCATCGGCCATCCTGGGTTTGTATTTCCAACGCTTTACTGCGTCCCGGGCGGCGGCATCGAAGGTGCGTTTGGGGTTTGAGTCCAGCACCCGCACATTGGTGGTGCTGCCATCGGGTGCAATATCAAAGCCCACTACCACAAAGCCTTCTTTGCCGTTTTGGGCGGCACTGATGGGATAGTTGGGCTGGATTTGCACCACGGGCACGGCGTCAAAGTCGTTATTGCCAAAGTCGTGACCCGTCGGTTGCACCGGTGGCAGCTCAATGGTGGGTGTATCGATTGGTGTGCCGTTTGGATCGCCGCCACCAGTGGCGATATCGATAGGCTTTATGGGCTCAGGGATCGGAGGTGGTGTGCGCTCCCGAATCGGCTTGGGCTCCACCCTGTCCGGCATGGTGACCCGGAGCTCAGGTGTTGCAGTCGGCTGCTGATATTCCACCGGCGGCTGCTTGATCAGATAGGCCATAAACACAAACAGCCCCAACGTAATCAGCGCGCCCAAGGTTCCAAGTGTGCCTTGTCTCATCAGTGATTTACCCATATCCACCTTCCTGTGTTGTATTGGCTTTCACTGATATAGCTAGCAGTTTGTTTTTTAAACAGCAAATGTTTGCTTACACTTTTAGTTAATAAAAGCAAATGTTTACAAATTAAATGCAGCCTTTTCACATTTGATTCACCAGAATGACTTGGGGAAATTAATTCTGGAGCTCATCAATGTCGACATTTACACGCGTTTTGGGAACTGCTTTGTTGCTGTGTTGTTTTGGCAGTGCCATGGCGGCGGTACACCCGGCCATAAAGGCTGCTATTGAAGATTCGGCGCGGCCGGCAAGTGATCGGCAAAAAGATGTCAATCGCAGACCCGATGCCATACTCAACTTTTTTGATGTTGCACCGGGTCAGCAGATTCTGGATATCTTTTCCGGGGGCGGCTACTACACCGAGTTGCTTGCTCGCACAGTGGGTAAAGAGGGGTTGGTGGTTGCCCACAATAATAAGGCTTACCTTCCGTTTGCAGCAGAGGATCTTAAACTCAGAGATTACGGCAAGCGCTTGCCCAATGTGCAAACATTGCTGGCTGAGGCCGACGATTTGCACTTCGCCGAAGCAAGTTTTGACAGGATCTTCTTTGTACTTGGTTTTCATGACACGTTTTTTACCGAAAAAGATTGGCCTGCCATCGATGTGGATAAACTTACCGCGCTGATGTACCGCTCTCTCAAACCCGGTGGCAAGGTGGCTATCATAGATCACCGCGCCAGTGCCGGCTCTGGCACCGAGGCTACCCATAAATTACATAGAATCGATCCCGCGCTGGTAATAGCGAAAATGACGGCAGCAGGATTTGTGCTTGAAGGGGAAAGTACTGCTCTGGCCAATCCGGAAGACACATTGGAAAAATCAGCGTTTGACAAAGACATACGGGGTAAGACAGACAGATTCGTACTTAAGTTTACCCGGTCGTGATCAAAGAATGTGGCGGTAAAAATCTGGTCTATATTTTACTCATTACAGTAAGGAGACCGGAAAATGAGTTCAGTTGCGCTTTTATCCAAAGTTGATGAATTACCCAGACTGCCAAAGGCGATTGCGGAATTGTTGGATGCGGTTAATAACGAAGACACCACAGTTAAGCAAGTGTGTGAAAAGTTATCCCATGATCCTGTGCTGAGTGCGCGGGTTCTGAGGTTGGCCAATTCGGCACGCTTTGGCAGTTCCCGGGAGGTGGGTTCAATCGACGATGCCGTGGTGCGTCTGGGGATGCAAACCCTGCGAACTCTGGTAATAGCATCTGCTGTAGTCGGCGCAGTACCCAAGGTAGAAGGTATAGATTTAGGTGATTTTTGGGGTAACACGTTTGAGGTCGCTTTAATTTGTCAGGAGCTGGCGAAACGGCTTGGCACCTTGCCTGAAGAGGCCTTTACCTGCGGAATTTTACACTCTATCGGTGAGCTTCTGATTGCCAATGGTGAGCCGCAAAAGGCGGCCAGCATACGCGCTGCAGTGGCTGAGGGCGCTGTTCAGCATCTGATGGAAAAAGAACTACTGGGTTATGATTCGGCTGAAATCGGTGCCATGTTGGCACAAAACTGGAAATTTACCCCGGCACTGGTTAAGGGGATCCAATTTCAAAATGCCCCCAAGGCCTGTGAACCTTTCTCCAAACTTGCCGGTATGCTGGCCATGGCAAAGCGGGTGGTGGCTGACTGGCATAAAGTGGGTGATGATGAGCGCACCAGCTGGTTGGCACAAATTAATACTCTGGCCGGAGTGAAGGTGGATCTGGGCGGGTTGGCCGAGAAGCTTGGTAAGCTGCACGGCCAAGGCTTGGACATGGGCAAACAGCTGGCGTAACGGCTAATCGTTAGCTTGGTTTCTGAGCTGGATCAGCTCGCTGTGCTTAAGATAGAGCAGGTCGGCCGTTTTGCGGATGATCTGCTCTTCGTATTGGCATAGCTCACCGTCGGCATACGCCAGTTGCCACATTGCCAGAACCAGTGCCTGTTTATCCTGCAGGCTGAATTCACGATTGATTAAATCCGTATATTCAAACAGTGATGTCGCCTGTTGATGACGCGTTCTGGCGATTTGGATAAGCTCACTTGCCTGTGCTGCGGATGCGCCAGTCAGGTTGGTTATGATCCCCGGGAGCAACCGTTGCTCCTGACCAGAAAGGTTGTCATCGGCAAGCACTACTTCTATCAGGAGTGCGGCAGCGGCTTCCTGTCGGGAAAGCGATTTACCGGATTCTCCCAATGGCTGTTTCAACAGTTTTTTCAGTGCCGCTATCATGGGTTGACTCCTTATCTTGTTGGTTACAACAGACCGCCGAGCCCTTTCATTAACAGGCCTGCTGTGTCTTCTGTGGCGTTGGCCTGTAAATAGCTTTTGGCCACATTCACCATTGGGGCTGCCAGTTCACGGGAAATACCGAGTTTTTCAAAAGCATCATACACAAGAGCACTGCCCTGCAGTGAGTTGCCCAAACTGCCGCCCAAACCAGAAAGCAGGCCGGACATGCCGCTGCCGGAATCCAGTGCTGGTACTGCGCTGAGCATTTTGTCGGCACCGGGAATTGCGTTACTCAGGCTGGAAAATTCGCTGCCACTCAGGCTGCCCTGGGCCATTTTGAGCAGGGCTCCCATGCCGCCTTCGGCCTGATCCTGGCTCATCCCTAAAGACATCAGGCTCCCCAGCAAATCACTGCTCTGGCCTGGGGTGGCTTCACCGGCAGCCTGGCCGGTTAATGTACTGACTTGCTTGAAGGTATCGGCCGCCATAGTGCCCAAATCGGCAGCGCTGGACAGCGGAGCCAGCAGAGAAAGGGAAATAAGCAGCGAAACTTGGGTGATGTGAGTCATATGGAGACGTCCTGTAGGTTTTTTCCATCATAGATTGGCCAATATTCTAGGCTGTTCACGTTCCCAAATGCACGGAATTTGCTTCACATCAACTTTGGGCGGGTGATTAGCGCTGTGCATCCAATGGGGTTTTTCGGTATTCTAGGCACATAACTAAAGGGTCGGTTTCTGAGCAACCCCACCATAAGTTGGGTGCCGGAATGTAATTAACTTTTAACCGTTGGATAAAAACATGTCATTGTCGGTAGTTCTGAGCGAAGCGTTTAACTTCTTTCGCAATCATCTGAGCCAGTTGGCGGCTCTGACCATCCCGCTGTTGTTGGCCCAGGTAGGGATCCAACTTTGGCTTGGCGCCGAGTTCGCCAAGGCCGATATTGAAAATCCGCAGTTTGGCGCAGCTCACTTCTTCGCCATGATGGTGATGTTGATCATTTTCTCAATGTTGATTGCAGCCCTGACACTGTATTTGCAGCTGCGCAGTGAAGGCCATCAACTGGGTACCGGCCAGTTGCTGAAAGCCAGCATGCCGTTTGTTCCCCCACTGCTGCTGGCCGGTGTGTTTTCCGGTATGGCCATTCTGGCACCCGTTGTGTTTCTGGCGGTGTTTGGCCCGCTGTGGATCATTGGTCTTGGCATCAGCCTGTATTTGTTTGCCCGTCTGGCATACGTAAACTTTATGGTGGTGGCTGAGCGTCTTACACCTTTTGAGGCTATCAAGGCCAGTTTCCAGTTTTCGTCGCCTATCGCCTTAAAAACCATGGCGCTGCTGATGTTGTATGTGCCACTGTCACTGGTGGGCGGCACCCTGTCGCAGGTTGCCGGCAACGTGGGTATGCCACTGCAGCTGCTGGCAGACACAGGTTTTGCCTTTATTGGTTTGTTTGTTAACGTGGCGCTGTTCCGACTCTACATGGTGACCCGCTCACAGGCCTGATTGGAGCACTATGGCACACACCAAACCAACAGATTCAGGGCTGGTAAGCCGTTTCGACAGTGATTTGGGCGACGATTACCTGCAGGCTCGCCGTTATGCCCCTGATGTGCCATCCCAGGCGCTTCTAACCCTCAGAAGCGCCTTATTTAAGTTAACCGGCTTGTTAGCTGCTGGTCGGTTAATCTTTGACAGTCCCAACCTTTACAACCGCATTGAAGTCCTGTCTCAGGCGCGTTTACTGGGCGTGCGCCAGGTACGGGCGATGCATAGGCTGCGTGCAGACGGCAACCGCGGTGCTCATCCTGAAAAATACCATTTAAGCCAGCAGCAGCTGCTGGCGCTGGCGGAAAAGTCACTGCAGAATTTCTGCGCTCTGGTGGCTGAGCTTGGCAACCTTGGTGAGTGGGAATTTGAGCCGCTGGATACCCTTGGTAACCGCGAGCTGTGTTTCCGTGCAGTGATGCAGGACGATGCTGAAGCTCAATACCTGCTGGGGATGGCATTTAAGGTTGAAGGTCTGATAGCCCGTGATAAGGCTGACGCTTTTGATGACCCAGAAACCGATACACAGCAGGAGTCGCTGCGACTGCTGACCAAGGCCAAGCACTGGTTCTCTGAGGCGGTAAGTCAGCTTGCCAAAGCCCGTTATGAATTGGCGGTGGCCTGGCTGCATGGGTATGACGGCCAAACCGATAACGCCTTAGGGCTTTCGTTGCTGCGTCAGGCTGCGGATGACGGCGTAGACGATGCCAGTGCTTTACTGGGCTTCTGTGCAATGACAGGTCAGTTTGCTCAGCCTAAGAATCTTGAGTTTGCCGAGACCTTGTTGACCCGAGCTGCAGAGGCCGGCCATACCGAGGCCGAAGCGAATCTCGGGGTGCTTTATTACCAGGCCGGTGAGCTTGAGCGTGCCTTTGGTCATATCGAGTCGGCTGCCCGTGGCGGCTTTCCGGCGGCACAATACCATGTATCCTTGATGCTGAGTCGCGGTGAAGGTTGCAATCCGGACATGTTGGCGGCGGAGCGCTGGCTTGCCGAGGCCGCCCAGCAAGGGCAGCTGGATGCCATGTTGCTGCGTGCCCGCCATATGCTGCACGATGAAGCGACCCTCGGCGGTGATTTGGCGTTGGCTGAAGACTATTTGCGTCAGGTCATCCGTTTTGGCCACAGTGTTCCGGCCATGGTCGAATTATCTATGGCGCTGGCCGATGGCGTTCTTGGTCGTATTGATGTGGTGGGGGCCGCTTCGCTACTGCGCCATGGTGCCATGCTTGGCAATACGCAGGAGCGGGAAATTATTTTGCCCTTGTGGCAGTCACTGGCGTTGCAGGTGGATAAAGTTCTGGCGCTTACACAAAATCCGGACGAAAAAAAGGCTCTGGAGAGAGCCAAAGATTTGTTGCTGGAAATGCCGGGGCAGGGTGATGAAAGCTAACCCCGGCGCAGTGGATTACTCGGTTGGATCGTGATCGAAAGTGCGCCCTTGGTGGGGGCGTGGGCGGAACAGGTCGCGATCGCGAAAGCGGATAAAGGCGTCGCTGGTTTCGGCTTCAAACTGCGTCTCAGTGCGCTTGGCCTGAGCATGCTGGGCGCGGCGAACCAGCTTCCCAAGCCAAATGCGGCCAAATACGCTCAGCAGCGCAAAGGCAACCGCTCCGGCCAGCAGAATAAAGGGTAAGGCCACCAGGCTCAGTCCCATTACCACCAAACCGGCCACAAACATGGCCAGACCTTTAAGGCCGCTGAAACGTTGGTGCAGGGGCGGGGTGTGGAATTGACTGTAAATCATATTGCCTCCTCGGCGGGTGTCATGGTCACAGTCTGCGAAAAATCGCCCCGAGAAGCACGTGAAATATGGTTAATCTTGCGTCAGGCTTGCGTTAATTCCATCTGCCGCCGTCGCGGGCGCTGTGCCTTGCACTCTGGGTAATCAGCTCTCTGAGCCACTTGTGGCCCGGGTCGCCGTCGTTGCGTTGGTGCCATAACAGCACGTAAGCCAGCGGCATAAAATCAAACGGCAGCGGCAACATTACCAGCGGATACAGATTGATGGCGTGCCTGGCAAAGCTTTCCGGCAGAGTAAACACCAGATCAGTGTGGGCACAGACGCTGGTAGCGCCGTAAAAGTCGGGCACGGTAGTGCATAAATCCCGTTGTTGTCCGTTGGCGGCCAGGTGATAGTCCAGTGCCCACCAGTCGTTACCCTCGCAGCGCACCTGCACGTGTTGCATGCTGAGGTAGGCCTGCGTATCCCACTTTCCGGCCTGGTGTAGCGCCAGTGCCGGATGCCCTACCCGCACCAGACACACCTGATGATCGTGATACAGGGTCTGATGGCAAATCCCTTCGGGCAGGCTTTCAATGCTGAAGTTGGATTGCGGCTGCAGGTCCATTCCATCAATACCAAAGTCAATCTGACCCAGCTGTAAATCGCTGATAGATTTTTCGCTCCACATGTAGGAGTTGATCCGCAGATTGGGCGCTTGCGCCAGTAAAGGGCCGATAAAGCCCGGGATTAAGGTTTCGTAGGCGCTTTCCACCATGGCAAAACTGAAGTTACGGTTGCTGCTGCCCGGGTCGAAACTGGGGGGCAGGGTGAGCTGATACAGCTGTTGCAATATGTTGGGCAGTTGCTCGCCAAGCGCCAGAGCGTGGGCTGTGGGTTTCAGCCCGTGGGCTGTGCGGGAAAACAGCGGGTCGCCGAGGGTTTCCCTAAGCCGGCTTAAGCTCTTTGACAGCGCCGATTGGCTTAGATTTAACCGCACTGCCGCGCGGGTGACACTTTGCTCTTCAATCAATACCTGCAACACGACCAATAAATTCAAATCGATACGAGCGAGCTTATCTAACTGCATAGATATTCCTACAGGGAATTTTTAAAAAGAATATATACCATTTCTGTTCATACCACAGCAGGGGTAAGATGCACCCATCGTTAAAGCAGACTGAAAACAACTAACGCCATGTCCCGTAATCTGTTGCCTATTCTGATGTCTTTGGTGCTGTTAAGCCCGCTGGCCATCGATATCTATTTACCTTCAATGCCTGCCATGGCGGTGGATTATGGCGTTGATGAGCGGCAGATTCAGTCCACCTTGGTGCTGTTTTTGTTTGCCATGGGCGTAGGACAGATACTAATTGGTCCGCTGGCCGATCGTTATGGTCGTCGCCCGGTGGCTTTGTTTGGTACCGTGCTTTACGTGGTAAGCAGCCTGCTTGCCATGGCGGCTATGGAGTTTGAATGGCTGCAACTGGCGCGTTTGCTGCAGGGGCTGGCTGCCTGTTCTACTTCCATCGTGGCGTTCAGTGCGGTACGTGACAGCTACAGTCAGTCTGAAGGCGCCCGTATTTACAGTTACCTCAATGGTGCCATCTGTGTGATCCCGGCGTTGGCCCCCACTCTTGGCGGCCTGCTGGCACTGCAATTTGGCTGGCGCTCCACTTTCGCTTTTATGGCTTTGTACGGCCTGTTGATGCTGGTGGTTGTGGGCTATCGCCTGCCTGAAACCCGTCCCGCCAATACCCATTCTGCCGGGCCTCTGTACCGCTGGGAACGCTATGGCCCTGTGCTGAAAAACAGTCACTTTATGTTTTATGCCATCACCTGTATGGCAGCCATGGCGGCTATCCTGTGTTATGTGTCTTACTCGTCCATCTGGCTGATTGGCCGTCTTGGTCTGAGTGAGTTGGCCTTCTCCGGTCTCTTTGGTCTTAATGCCTTGGTGAACGTAGTGGCCTGTTTTGCGGCGCCGCTGGTTATCAAGCGTCTTGGCAATCGCCCCACAGTTATTGTGGCACTGTGGCTGATGGCACTGGCATCGCTGCTGGAGCTTGGTCTGCAACTGCTTGACTGGCAGACCCCGCTGGCAGGTGCTTTTGCCTTTATGTTGCCGATGATGCTGCTGTGTATTGGTTTTGCTTTCTTGCTCGGTCCTGCTACCAGCATGGCGCTGGCCCCCTTCGGTGAGCGTGCGGGTACGGCAACAGCCATGCTGGGTTTTATTCAGATGAGTGGTGCATCCCTGATTACAGCATTGGTGCAGCTGACACCGCTGGAAGCGCCTGTGGCCATTGGCCTGACGATGGGCGTGATGGCACTGTTGCTGCTTTTTGTGATGATGCTGCCGGGACTGGGCCATTGGCACAGAGAGCCCGGACATCATTAATCCAGGCAAATTTTCAAAGCTGATCCCCATGCTCACCCCCTGGCCCGCCGGTACTTCACCGAAGCGGGCTTTTTTTATTATGATTAACGAATTTGAATGGTGGGGGCGGGTGTATTGTCCAGAAGTCTGTGTTCAAACTGTGGTTTTGCCGTCAGAGTATGTGTGTGTGATACCCTCAGGCGTATCTCTGCCCAGACTCAGGTGTGGGTGATGCAGCATCCTTCTGAAAGCACCCATGGTAAAAACAGCGCCAGATTATTGCCGTTGGTGTTGGATAACGCGCAAATTTTCATCGGCGAGAAAGCAGAGGATTTTGAGCTGCTCAGACAAAAGATCCGTGCAATGGAGGCGAGTCCTGTGTTGGTTTATCCATCATCAGAGGGCAGTACAGCTGTTTTCAATGAGGCCAAAACATCGCCGTCTCCCCGGATTTTGCTGTTGCTCGATGGTACCTGGCGCAAGGCGTTGAAAATGTATCACTTAAACCCGTGGTTGCATGCATTGCCCAGACTTGCTTTCAAACCTCAGCAAAAGTCAGGATATCTTATTCGCCAATCCAGCCGTTCCGACAGCCTTTCGACCCTGGAGGCAGCGGTTGAGGCCTTGCAAATACTCGAGCCCGGATTGGATACCAGCCCTCTGCTGCAGGTATTTGATGCAATGGTCGCAAGGAGGCTGGAAGCCATGCCTCATTCCGTAAGGGTAAGATACCAACAGAATAAGGTTGATAATGAGTAAATGGCCTGAGCGGGTCATTCCAGCAATTCAAAGGAGTCAAACAATGAGAAGACAACTGATAGTTCTGGCTCTGCTGGCTGCGGTGCCCAGCGCTGCGGTAACAGCTGCCGACGACACCAAGCCCAAGTTGGTAATGAAGGCTGACAAGGCCCGTGAACAGGCCCAGAAAACAGAGGCCGAGCAGCTTGAAAAGGCCCGTGATGCTGCCGCCGATACCGCGAGTCGCGAAGCTGATGCGCTGAAACGCCAGCAGCACAGCGGCTGGGAAGATGCCCAGCGTGACAAGGCGGCCGCCCAGTTCAATGACCGCGAAAGCCGCGAGCAAAAATATCTGCGGGAAGCCAAAGATGCAGCCAAAAAAGAGCGAAAGATCCCCAAGCCATGAGTTTCCCCTGTTCCCTGTGCGGTGCAGATGCACTTTATCTGTTTGCTGAAGACCGTCGTCGCCCCTACTATCGTTGCCGCCATTGCGCCCTGGTGCAGGTGCCGACACCTTTCCATCTGAGTGCCAGCGATGAAAAAGCCGAATACGACAAGCACGATAATGGTGAAGACAGCCCGGGATATCGCAGCTTTCTAAGCCGGACACTGACGCCATTGTTACCACGGCTGCAGCCCGGCGATAAAGGCCTCGATTATGGCTGCGGCGCCGGTGCCCTGCTAACCAGGATGGCCGCCGAGCAAGGATTTGAATTTGCCCGATACGATCTCTATTACTTTCCTGACCGTGGCGTACTGAACCGGCAGTATCAGTGTGTCACCCTCACTGAAGTGATAGAACACGTGGCCGATGCCCGCGCCTTGCTGGATGAGCTGGCTGGTTTGCTGGCACCCGGTGGTTTGCTCGTCATCATGACCAAGCGGGTGCTTTCAGCAGAGGCCTTTGGCCGTTGGCACTACAAAAACGATCCAACCCATATCAATTTCTACAGTGATGAAACCTTCGCCTGGATAGCTGCCGAGCGCGGCTGGCGGCTGGAGCTGGTGGACAAGGACGTAGTGTTTTTTCGCGTGCCCGAATAATTGTTTAACAATTAATCCATTAGCATGTAGTTTGGTTATTCGGATAATAGAATCAGAATAACGGACCCCCTATGCGCCTATTTCCTTTTACCAAGCTGTCCATTGCCCTCGCTGTGTTTTGTGCCTTGCCTGCTCAGGCTCAGCCTCTACTTCAAACTCCGGCTCAACTGGCGGCCGAGGTAGAACAAAAGGTCATAGAATGGCGCCGCGATCTGCATCAGCATCCCGAGCTGTCAAACCGCGAATTTCGCACCGCCGAGGTGGTAGCCAAACACCTTAAGTCTCTGGGGCTCGAGGTGCAGACCGGCATAGCCCACACCGGAGTGGTGGCCAGGCTCAAGGGCGGCAAATCGGGGCCGCTGATTGCGCTCAGAGCCGATATGGATGCTTTGCCGGTCACCGAAAAGGTCGATATCCCCTTCGCCTCTAAGGCCACCGACACTTACCGGGGGCAGATCGTCGGCGTGATGCATGCCTGTGGTCACGACACCCATGTGGCAATGTTGATGGGGGTTGCCGAGAATCTGGCTAAGGTCAAATCGGCTCTTGCAGGGGACGTATTATTTGTATTTCAGCCAGCAGAAGAGGGTGCTCCCGAAGGCGAAGAAGGTGGTGCCGAGTTGATGCTTAAGCAAGGACTTTTTGCCGAGCAAAAGCCTGCCGCTGTATTTGGTATGCATGTCACTTCCAATTTACCGGTGGGTATGATTAGTGTGCGACCGGGTCCCGTTATGGCGAGTGAAGACTCGTTCAGCATTAAGGTGAAAGGTCGCCAGACTCATGGCTCCCGTCCCTGGAATGGGATAGACCCAATTGTCGCCTCGGCGCAGGTAGTCAGTGCAGTGCAAACCATTGTGTCGCGCCGGGTGGATGTTACCAAGGCGCCCGCAGTGATCAGTTTTGGCGCAATTAATGGTGGCATTCGCTCCAATATTATACCTGACGAAGTGGAACTGATTGGTACTATCCGTACGTTTGATCAGCAAATGCGTGCCGATATTAAAAGTATGCTCGCCAAGACAGCTGCCGATGCCGCTGCCGCTGTCGGAGCCAGCGCCGATACCCATATAAATCAGGGCTACCCAGTTACAGTAAACAATTCTGAGCTGGTCAGTCGGATGCGCCCAGTGCTCGAGTCTGTGGTGGGTAGTGCCAAGGTGCTTGAGCCGGGTTTAACAACCGGAGCTGAAGACTTTTCCTTTTACGCACAGGAAGTGCCCGGGATGTTCTTTTTCCTGGGGGTAACTCCTGAGGGGAAGGGGGCTGAACCAGTCGCCAGCAACCACTCGCCTGAATTTTATGTTGATGAAAAGGCATTGAAAATTGGTGTTGAAGCTATGACTGCGGTAGCCATGAAGGCTCTGGCAGGCGAGTAACAGGCGCTCTGACGGTATCACTTTCCTTTACACTTTTTTCCGCCCATTTTCCTTCGTCTGTCTTGCTGCAGGCGAAGGGATTGCTTTAAATGGCGGATTGGTATTCACATAATTGTTAATTCACAAGCAGGAAGCGAAATGAAACGTACGCTGTCAGCTCTGACTCTGGCGATGGGCCTGACCTTGGCTCCTTTTGCCAGTCAGGCCACCTCTGCCGCCGATATCAAGGGTTTTACTTTGGATAACGGCATGAAAATCATGGTGCTGGAAGATGCATCCATCCCCAACGCCAATATGTATCTGTTCTGGAAAGTGGGCTCACGCAATGAGGCTCCGGGTATTACCGGTATCTCTCACTTCTTCGAGCACATGATGTTCAACGGCTCCAAAAAGTACGGTCCGAAGATGTTCGACCGTACCATGGAAGCGGCCGGTGGAGCCAACAACGCCTACACCACAGAAAACCTGACCGTGTACACCGACTGGTTCCCTGCATCTGCCCTTGAAACCATTTTTGACCTGGAAGCCGACCGCATCGCCAATCTGGATATCAACGCCGATATGGTGGAGAGTGAGCGTGGTGTAGTGACTTCTGAGCGCAGCACCGGTCTTGAGAACTCCAATATCCGCGTCTTGATGGAGGAGCTTAAAGGTATTGCCTTCCGGGCGCATCCTTACAGCTGGTCTGTCATTGGTCATGAGTCTGATATCGCCGCCTGGACGCTGGAAGATTTGGTGCAGTATCACAAGACCTACTACGCCCCCAACAATGCGGTGGTGGTGATTGCCGGGGATGTGAAACTGGATGAAGTAAAGTCGCTGGCGGGTAAGTATTTTGCCCCAATTCCTGCACAGGAGCCGCCACGTGAGGTCAAAACCGTGGAGCCGCTGCAAAAGGGTGAGCGCCGCACCTTCGTGCACAAGGCTTCGGCCAGCACGCCTAACGTGATGATGGCCTACCATGTGCCAGCCACCTCGCACGAAGATTACTATGCGCTTGAACTGCTGGCGGGCATCCTGAGCGCCGGTAACAGCTCGCGTCTGTACCAGTCTATGGTGGATAGCCAGTTGGCATTGGAAGCTGATACCTACTTCCCCATGTCCTTTGACCCCAACCTGTTCTACGTCTATGCCGTAGGCGCCCCCGGCGTGACTGCCTCAGCGCTTGAGCAGGAACTGATTGCCCAAACCAACCGTATTGCTGCCGAAGGTGTAACTGAGCAAGAGCTTGAAAAAATTAAAAATATCAAGCTGATGGATTTTTATCGCAGCATGGAAACCATTAACGGTAAGGCCAATACCCTGGGTACCTACGAACTCTTCTTTGGCAGCTTTGACAAGCTGTTCAATGCCCCACAGGCATACAACAAGGTCAGCACCGCCGACATTCAGCGTGTGGCCCAGACCTACCTGAAACGTGCCAACCGCAGTGTGGCCGTGCTTGCTGCCGAAGAGGAGATGGATAAATGAAAAAGTGTAAACCCCTGATGATTGCGGCAGCGCTGGCGCTGGCTGGCTGTGCCGCCACCGAGGGCAATAAGGTTGTTGAGGTACCGGCAAATGCCGCATTCCAGCTGCCCGCCTACGAGCGCGTTACCCTGGATAACGGTTTGACCGTGTTCCTGATGCAGCAAAAAGAAGTGCCGCTTATCACCTTAAGTGCTGTGGTACGTGCCGGTGCGGTGAACGACAGCGTGTCCGGTGTTTCTGCCATTACCGCCCAGAGCCTGATGCTGGGCGCCGGTGGCAAGTCCAAGCGTGATATTGAAAACCAGGTGGATTTCCTGGGTGCCAGCCTTAATGCCGATGCCGGTAAAGAAGGCAGCTACGTCAGCGCCAGGTTTATGGCCAAGGACTTGGACACCATGCTGCCATTGTTTGCCGACGTGCTGCGCCGTCCTGATTTCGATGCGGCCGAGTTCGATAAGCTCAAGCAGCGTGAAGTGGGCGGCCTTATTCAGGCCAAGGAAAGCCCCAGAGCCGTGATTGGCAACTACTTTGGCAAGCTGGTGTATGGCGACCATCCCTATGGCAATGCCAGCAGTGGCAACAGTGAATCTGTGGAGTCGCTGACACTGGCGCAGGTGCGTGCCTTCTACAGCGGTTTCTATCAGCCCATCAACACCGCCATTTCTGTGGTGGGTGACTTCGATGTGGCAGAGATGAAAGCTAAACTCAGCGCCGGTTTCGGTGACTGGCAAAATGGCTCAGTGACCAGAATGCGCTCCCTCGAAGAAGGGTTGCCGGCACTTGGCAAGAGTCGGGTGCTGTTGGTCGACAAGCCTGACGCCATGGAAACAACGTTTATCATTGGTGGCGTGGGCGTATCGGAAGACAATCCTGATGCGGTAGGTTTGACCGTGGTTAACACTATTCTGGGTGGCCGTTTTACCTCCTGGCTCAATGATGAGCTGCGGGTGAATGCGGGTCTGACCTATGGCGCCCGTTCAGGCTTTACGTCCTATGCTGAAAGTGGAGTGTTTCAGATAAGCACCTTCACCAAGACAGATACGACTGAAGCGGCCATTGACCTTGCCCTCAAGACTTATGGTCGTTTGTGGGAGCAGGGCATAGATCAGGCCACCCTGGATTCAGCCAAGGCGTATGTTAAAGGCCAGTTCCCGCCTCAGTATGAAACCAGCGGTCAACTGGCGGGGCTGCTGTCAGACATGTACCTCTATGGCTTTGATAACAGCTATATCAATGACTTTGAACGTAAAGTCGACAGCCTCACCTTGGAAGAGACCCAGCGCTTGATCAATACCTACTTCCCCAAGGACAAGCTGCAATTTGTGCTGATTGGCAATGCTGCCAAGGTGGCACCTGTAGCCGCAAAATATGGTGAAGTCACTCAGGTAAATATTAAAGAGGTGGGCTTCGGCCGTTAATATTCAACACCTTAATTTGAAACGGGGCCTGCATTGTCAGGCCCCGTTTCGTTGTCAGCGCCATACACATTCATCCAATTGTTCTACACTTATTTTCAAGGTCGTGGCAGGGAGTTGTGCCTGCCGAATCAACGCCTGTTTTTGGTCGAACCGGGGAATGGTCATGATGAACGACAAAAGCACACAGGAAGAAGAGGACTTACTGTCTATCGATATGCTGGAGAAAGCCTTACTCAGTGAGGTGGACTGGCTGCATGTTCAGGAGACGGTTAAGCTGCTGCTGTTGTCGATGGCGCAAATTGAACTGACCCTGACCGATGGCGACTACAATGTCACTGGGCTGGGGCAGCAATTTACTGATATGGCAGCGCACCTGCGGCAGGTGAACATTTATCTGGCCAATCAGCCGGGCACGCCTCGCGACATTATCAAGCATGGCATTATGCTGGAAACGGAAATTGATAAGGGTGTGATGGCATTCCAATTTTACGATCGCCTCAGTCAACGTTTGCAGCATGTGGTAACGGGTCTGGCATTAACTGAAGAGTTGTTGACCAACGAAGAAAAGCGAGCTCATGGAGAAGAATGGTTAAAGGTGCAAAAGCAAATAAAAGCTAGTTACTCCCTTGAATGTGAACGTAAAATGTTCGATCTTGTCCTTCGGGGTATGCCACTTCATCAGGCCTTGGCGCTGTATCGGGATGAACATCTTTACCGTAAAGACGATATCGAACTCTTTTAACTCTGCCCTTTGTGCATTGTCTGTGTTGCTGCCCTTGGCGGCAGCAGAGATGCCCTTTGCTGATTGGTGCACCAGCCTTGCCGGCCAATGGCAGGGCACCGGCGCCCGCCCGGGTGAAGTGCCCAAATCACTTTCAATAGAGGTGCTTTGCAGTGCCGATCGGCATCAGCTGATTATCAGTGTCAGCCGGGGGGCGCGTTATGCCAGCAGCGAAACCTGGTGGTTTCGCCGTCAGGGCGACAAAGCCATGCTGACCTACTTTGACGGTGT
>NZ_JBFKLW010000063.1:0-24819 GCF_041630135.1 Shewanella sp. | reverse complement strand
CCCATTCCCCATTCCCCATTCCCCATTCCCCATTCACCATTCACCATTCACCATTCACCATTCACCATTCGCCATTCGCCTTGCCATGACTACATCTTGCCCGGCTGTCACTTTTATCGTACGCTTGGGCAACTTTTGATTAAAGTTTGCTGTAAAAACAATATTTAAGCGGTTACTAAACTGTGACCTTCAGGTCGCAGTTACCGTCTTGTGATAGCAGGGATGATGTGGCGTGCGCCTGTCTTTCGTTTTCGATTGATGGGAAGTACCAGTGGCAGGGAGTGCTGAAGTGAGCCTCCTTTCCTTATGTTCGATAACTTCCTTTCCTCTGTTGGCTCAGAGGTTCCGCCTGTGTTGTTCACAGTTTCTGTGCTGTTTTGCGTGTGAATTTGGTTTGGTTGGCGCTGGGAGAGATACGCCCGAGAGTATGGGGCGGTAGCGTGGCTGAAAGCGGGTAAGCCGACCTGCCTGTGGCTTGGTTTTAGATGCCAAGCTACGCTTGGCTAACCCTGTGGGTTGTCGCTTTGCAAGCGACGGTAAAGCGCGGCCTTCCAGCCCGCCTCCGGGCAAGGGGCTTTGCGCGTCCAAAGCCCCTTGCAACCCAAAGGACGCCGCTGACGGTGCCGAAAGCCCTTCGGGTTTATGGGATTGCTCTAGCTACTGGTTCGGACTCACATCCCTGTTCGACCCATCAGCCTCGCGCTCGTTAGCTTGTCGCGAAGCGACACTCGCCCCTGTCTCGGCTACGCGCCCAATCCCAACACCCTCAGCGGCCCCGAAGGGGAATAAGCGTGTCATCTGACAGTAAGATGAACAGTTTCATCTTACTAGCGTTTCCCGCAAATAACTGTCAGGAACAGTTATTAACAGCGATAGCTGGCCCGAAGGGTGCCTTGCAGGAAGCAAGGCATAAGGCCTCTGGCCGCCACGCGGAGGAATAGAAGTGAAGCCTTCGGGTGCAGTGTTGAGGGAAAGAGTTATGGGTGTTCGCACTTTTCGACGTCTTTTGGGAAAAATTGTGGGTGACCTTGTTTTGCTTAGTCTGTCAGGTCGCCGATGATTAGGTTTAATTAACTCCGCCTCCTTTATCCCGGGCCCCTGCTGGCGGCGTTATAACTCACCACACCGTCCAGTGTAAGGATGAACAAATGAACATAAACGCAACAGTTGCAGGCCAAGTCATATTAATCAATTTTATAGTTATGATGTATTTAACTTTGAAATTTGCAAAAGGAAAGTCTGACAATCTTCCACTTGTGGGGTTTTATACTTTCCTTCTAAGTTTTCTTTTCTTCCCTGCTAGTTGGATCTTTTGTTGGTATTGGTCAAAAAAGAAACCCAAAGTAGTAAGTGAGTTATAACAAGCTGTTAAACAAGGACAAAAAAACAGTTGGCTTTTGCTCCTTCGTCGCTAATTTTAGCCAACTATTTTTTACCTGTTAACATGGTGTTAGTTGGGCAAGTGGAGTTCTAGTCATTGAACATCGCGATACTTAGGGTCTGTGGAAAATGTGAAGACCTGGAAAGATTAAGGAAAAACTACAAGTTTGAAGTATATAGCCAGTGGAAAAAGGATGACCCAATATCTAAGACTAAAACCTTCTCTGAATCGGGTTTTAAGGTGTTGATTCCTGATGGTAGCTCGCCAAGTGACATGATAGAAATTTTGTCATCTCAACTATTGGATTTATCCGCTCAGAGAATCGATTTTAGAGATTATGGCGTGGCTGCTGAGATAGATATTGGATTTGGTATTGGCGAAGAAAAGCAGTTTACTGCTACATATGATTTGTCATTGGTGTTCCTTGAGTTGGCGGTTAAATGTGGAGTTTCGATTAGTCTATCTGGTTATCCCGTCGATGAAGAAAATGAAACCAACTAACAAAATCAGCCTGCATCACTCCCGTTGGTCGCTGGACCTCGTTACACTCGGCCGCTACTGATGGCGTTTAGTATCACTATGAAATCAAGCATCTGCGTCGCAGCCACAGTTTTCTTAATAGTCTTGGGTATATGGTTAGCTGATTTATTAGATGACCAAAGTAAGTCTGTAAAAATGACTGAGTCTGTTGCCGCTTATAGCGATTGGGAATGTGGTTATCAGCATATGTTGGATTGCAAAGTTGTATTTGAAACCAAAGTTAACAAAAGTTATCCCGTTCAACGAATTCGGTATGGTAAAGACTTTATGGCAATTAAGGTTAGTCAGGCTGGTATTAGTGGTTGGATATCTGCGGGTAAAGGGGTTCAAGTAAGTGCAGAACCAAACACTTAACAAGGCAAGTCGGCATCGCAGTGGGCTAGACGCGCTAACGCGCGGCGCTGCTTAGGGCTTTGAGTACTTTAGACATGGAACAACTGCTGCCACACATCCAAATTTCCACCGACGAAAGTGGGCGAGTATTCTTGGTTGTGGGGGACTACGAATTATTTGATTACATAGATGATTACCTTTCTGATAGCTTTGATATCGTCTATGAATACAGAAAATCGGCTGAGCGTGTAGGCGGTGAGATCATAACGATGTACTTTCCTTCTCATATATCTATTGCGCATTTGAAGTCAGCGGTATCTAGCCTTACCGCAGATGAGGTGGAAGAAATCTACCATCTCAACAACTAGATTTGGAGCGGCATACTCTCGCCTAACAATTATAATACCTGTTGTAAGCGTTAGGTGCTAAAGGATAGTCAAATGGATTTATCAAGTTATTTACCATTTATGATGTTATTGGTGTTCGCGGCGATATCGTTACGTGCATGGAAAACAAAAAGTAACAATCAAACATTACTAATGATTTGTATGGGGTGGGCTGGTATTGCAGTTCTTAGTTTGACGGGAAGTATTCTATTTTTTGTCACAGGACGCGAGTTAATACCCATTTTTCTGCTCATTCTATCACCGATTTCGGCTTTTGTGGCAACAAAGTTTAAAACTATACAACGCACCTAGAAAATAAACTACATTCGCTTCGCTCATTGGGAAAAACATAGGTTGTCTGTTATGTTTAATCGGGCATCGCTGATTATTACGAATTCAAAAAATGTGGTGCTCAAGGAGCATTAGTTATTGGCAGGCTGTTTTTCGGTGCAACAGTATTACTTTATATTTTTCTACGGGCATAGTATCTATGAAGACAGCCATATCTTTTTGATGTTTTGCATACCCTCGACTAGCCTTTGAAGTACCTTCTTTGAACCAGTCGAGGCTCATCATGACCACTGCCCGCCGTCAGTTGATTGATGCTGAGAGTACGCTCTTCTACCACGTGATTAACCGTTGCGTGAGAAGGGCGTTTTTGTGTGGTGAAGATGCGGTTTCTGGCCGCAGTTACGAGCATAGGCGTGGCTGGATAGTGGATAAAATCAGGCAGTTGTCGTCTGTCTTTTGTATTGACGTGTGTGCCTATGCCGTGATGAGTAATCACTACCATTTGGTACTGAAAATCGACCTCGTGGCACAACAATTATTATCGCCGTTAGAGGTTGTTGAGCGTTGGATGAAGCTCTTTAGTGGTAACCCTATCGCTGCAAAATTTCTCAAGGGTGACAGTCTTTCCGAAGGTGAGCGAATACTGCTGGATACCCTGATTGGCGAGTGGCAGGAGCGACTTGGCAGTATCAGTTGGTTTATGCGGTGCTTAAACGAAGAAATCGCCCGCAAGGCAAATCGGGAAGATGGCTGCAAGGGGGTATTCTGGGAGGGGCGCTTCAAATCTCAGGCGCTGCTTGATGAGCAGGCACTGCTGGCCTGCATGATGTATGTGGATTTAAATCCTATTCGTGCCGGTGTTGCTGACTCGCTGCAAGCGTCTGATTACACCTCCATTCAGGAGCGAATCGAAGAACTTGCAGAGCCTGCAATTGGCAGTGTCTCTCTCAAACCGCTACTCCAATTTGATGGTGCAGCCACAGCTGCCGAGCAAACGGGTATCCCCTTTCACTTTGCCGATTATCTGGAACTGATTGACTGGACAGGTCGGGCGGTGCGTGAAGATAAGCGTGGCTTTATTTCCGCTTCCAGACCCAAACTATTGCGTGAGCTGGGCATCAGTGACGATGCCTGGATAACTTCCGCCAAGGAGTTTCGCCGTCAGTACAGCGGGATCAGCGGCCGATGGGATGCCATGTGCGCCATGAAGGTCAAATGCGGTGGGAAATGGTGTCGGGGTAAGCAGCAAAGTCTGGCAATACACCCAGACAAGTCTGCTGGTATTTGATTAGAGGAGATTTTACATGGAATGTTTAATCCACGTCAGATTTAGGATTGGTGAGTCTAACCGGACAAAAGCGTACAAATCAGAAAGCACGGCTCGAAAAGGTATTTGGAAATGGCTCAAAAAAAATGAGCTTGAGCCAGATATCAATGCGAGCTATTTCTCACCTGACACAGGGCATCACTCTTATCAAAGTCATGAGCAACTTTCTGACTGTATGCCCAAACCTATTAATAATTTCTACCTATCCCAAGCTTGGTTGACATTGCGACTTCAAATATTAACCACCCGCCCCCAAGTCTGTGCCTTTTGTGGACGTTCTAAGGATGAACATGGGATTGCGCTAGAAGTCGATCATATTCTTCCCCGCTCAAAACACCCTGAGTTGGCTCTTGAAGCAAATAATTTGCAAATCCTGTGCTACGAATGCAATAGAGGCAAACGTGACAAAATCATGTCATGAAAGAAAGTCTGCACAGGCAAACCTTTTGCTGAACAATGTGATGATGAAAGCCTCAGTCACTCTTGGTTATCTCGCCTCGCTGCCCGTTTGGCGGCTTCTTCGCGCCTTACAAAGATAAAGGTGAGGTACATTTTGGTGGGCAGCGACAATGCCATGCCAAAGGCCACACAGACGGCACTGATAATAATGCCCTTAACACCCATGGCTTCGATGGTGTCATTGAAGTTGTGCAGGTAAATCCCAAGCAGAATGAGCGAGATGCCTATCAACATCACGGTTTTCAGTATTCGTATCAGGGTGTCGTCCCGCATCGTTTTTCTGCCCCATCTCAGATTTACCCTAACCTGTAATAGCTTTTCCCGAGAGCTGTAATCTCATAACTCCATTCAGCAGCCCCTGGTATGCTTCCGGTTAAATGCCTTGAACCATCATCGCCATTACAGTCAGAGCTGTGCGAGAACTTGTAAAGCCCCCTCAGTACTCTCCCTTTCGGCCATTTGATATAACAGTTAAGGCACTTGCTTTAACGCTTGTGCAACCAGTGGCGCCAGGGCCTGCAGTGCCGGATTGGTGCTGGTACTGGCAGGTAGCATCAGCTGGCTTAGAAATGCGCTGCGATTATGCCGCTGAGCCAAGCCCTGAGTGGATGTAAATGCCTGCTCCCAGCTATCAATGTGGCTGGGCTTGGCCCAGAGGGTCAGTTTTTCGCGCCAAAACGACTCGGGAACGTCCTGTCGCATCATGGCGTACAGCACCGGACGAGCCAACCGCTCCGGCTCACCAAAAATATAAGAGTGCCCGGCCGGGCTGATTTGCCCATCTATGGCATTGACCAGCGTCTGTACTGATTTGCCATCCAGCGCCTGATTCAATATCAGCTGCAACAGCAAGTCTGCGCTATGGGCTACCTGATGCCGCCAACCTACAACCTCATCGAACCCCCGATAATCGGTGATGGTCTGCATCTGCGTCGCAGCCAGAGCAACCAATTGGGTGCGCTCAGCATCGCTGAGATAGGGCTGCTTTCGGTCGACTCGCGCCAGCTCCGACAAAACCAGCACCGCAAAGGGCAAATAAACACCACTGCGGTTGTTTTTTGCCGCCGCCACGTCGCTGCTAAGTTGCAGATATAAACGGCGAATACTGGCTTGGTCTACCACTTCTGATCTCAGTAACTGGCTTAACCCGCTAAAACCGATGGCATCTCTGAGCTGAGGATCGTCCTCTTTCAGACAAAGTGCCAACCGCTCAATCATGGCCGGTTGTTCTGCCGAAGCCAATTCAAACTGATCATTTGCCAATTGCAGCAAGGCCGACTTGCTCCATTGCGTATCGGTACAGCTTTGCACAACACCACTGCCAGTTTCACGCGCCTGTACTGCACCGGCATGCATCACCACAGCACATGTGCAGACAGCCATTAACCACAGTGGCTTTAGGCTGGCCAGCCAGCCGTTAACTTCCCATGTCGTTTGTTTCATAATCTTTGATAATCTGTGCGGATAAATATTTAACTGACAATATCTTTCAATTACATAGCCGTCTAAGCCAGCCAATAACATCCATGATATCCATCGGGATGTCAAAACCGGAACGCATCCGGCCCAGCGTCATACACCCTTATCCATCCGACACAAGATCTGTGTCATCTGACATGTCGGGAAACATCTTTTAACCGCGCCACATGCGCGGTTACAGCATTTCCAAACAGATACAAGTCTTATACATCTGCTTACAGCATTTGCGGCACAACGGCACCAAAATTTGCCTGTAACCGGGTTTCGGGCAAGGTTACCACCATGCTTTGCTGCGAACCCGGCGCCCCATTCAGGGGCTTCAACAGTGAATTTGGCCACTACAAGGAATTAACCTATGGACGCACGTATCCTGCTTGCCCCGGCACTGGTGATTGGTCTAAGCACCGCAAATGCCACTGAATACCGTTTTGTTGCAACAGATACCACACCCGAAACGCTGATGTGTGTGGCCGCTGGTAATAACAACACCGGCAAACTGAGAATGGCAATGACCAGACAAAGCGGCAGTATTCGCTATCATGCCAACAGCATTGCCTGCAATGGCAAGAGCATGGCACAGTTTGCCCATCAATATGGAGCCGATAAAACTTACGCATTGTTGGCAGCGCATTCCTACGATCGCCACAAGGCGATTGAAAGTGTCACCATTAAGGATTTGTCTGCCGCCAACACAGAGCGCAGTGACGAGATAGTGTATGTGATGGTGTCCTCCCGCTGATCCCAGGTCTCGCCGGCGGGTTTGGTTCGCCACCATTGATTCAATTCTCCTGGATGCAAACGGCATAATGCTGCTCAGTTTATGCCGTTTATATATTCCACTATCAACCAACATGCTGCTATCCGGCGTTGGCAGCCATTGGCCAGCGCCCTTGTGACAGGTACGCACCACTATTCCCATTACTCCTTTTGGTATATTTCAGTGCCTGTTTTGTGATTACCCAAGCAAATCACTCAGGCTTTCATTGTCGATATCAAAGCCACTTAATAACATGCATACAAATTGCAGCTAAGGATTTTTGATCATGACAAACACTCTGCTTGATACCCGCGTTGGTGAGCTGGTGGTACAGGACTATCGTTTCGCCCACGTGTTTTCCCGCTTCGGTATCGACTTTTGCTGCGGTGGCGGACGCACCTTATCAGAGGCCTGCGAGCGTGCTGGCGCTGACGCCGACGAGGTTGTGAGTGCACTGCAACACAGTGCCGCAGAGGGTGAGCCCGACGCAGTACTGGCCGGTCTGGCTCTGCCTGCATTGCTTGATTACATAGAGGCTACTCACCACAGCTATGTGCGGACCACCGCGCCCTTACTGCTGGAATACGCCGCCAAAATGGTGCGTGCCCACGGCGAGCATTATAGTGAAATCAAGCCGCTGGCAGGCTGGATCCAGGCTTTGGTAGAAGACTTGCTGCCGCACCTGATGAAGGAAGAACAAATCCTGTTTCCTGCCATTCGTGCCATGGCTGGCGGCGAACAGGTGAATGGCTGCTTTGGCCATATAGGCAATCCCATCCGCGCCATGGAATACGAACACGACGAAGCCGGCACCATTTTGAAAAGATTGCGGGAACTGACCCAGGACTATCAGCCACCGGCCCACGCTTGCACCACCTGGCGCATTTGTTACCAGACCCTGGCCGAGTTCGAGGCCGACCTTCACCGCCATATCCACCTGGAAAACAATTTACTGTTTCCAAAAACACTGGAGTTGGCAAGGGGCTGAATTTCGCAAAGCGCGGAACACCGCTAAATATCCAACCTGAACTGCGTGTCAGAAGTGACCTTACTGACGCGCTCCGGTTGCCAGATTTTCGCCACCGTGCCCGACTCATTCACCGCCGCACAAAGTTCGTTAACCAGCACAGCCGCAAGTTCCGGAGCATCACTGTTATCCGGTGTGTGGATAAACAGATAGGGCGAACGTCCTTCGGCAAGCCACTGCTTCAGTCTTTCTTTCCATGGGAGAAAGAACCCCTGGTTGTCACGTCCCGTCGGCAACCCAAGGCTTACAGGCTCACAGCCCCAGGCTTGCAATGTATGGGGCTGGCCGATAAAACGCACTACCGGGTTGAACGCCGTAGCGATGGGATGCACCGGCACCCGCGGCTTTTTTTGCTGGGCATCGATAACCGCCTCGTTGACAGGTGGCAACGCAAATACCGGGCGGGTATCCATAATGATGCGATTAACCCCTTTATCTATCAGCATCCGGTTCAAGCTGCGCTCGGCCTCTCCCTTGGCAAAAAATGCCCGGTGGCGCACCTCCACGCCAAGCCCTATTCCCGCTGGCAGCAACGCCAGAAACTCACTGAGCAACGGCAAAGACTCGGGGCCAAAACGGGCGGGCAACTGAATTTTCCAGATAGCGGTTTTCTCCAGCAGCGGCGTCATTAAGCGAAAAAAATCATTCACTTCTTTTTGGCAGTTACTGAGTGCAAGTTCGTGGGTAATGTGTGAGGGCAGTTTAAAGGTAAAGCGAAAGTCATCCGGGGTGGCACGATCCCAGGCTGCCACTGCAGGCCCCGATGGCAAAGCATAAAAGGTGGTGTTACCTTCAACCGTGTCGAAGGCTTCGGCGTAGGCGGCCAGCCGCGCTTCGGCACTGGCACCGCAGAGCAGCGACTTCCAGCCCTTGTGTGACCACATGGCCATACCGACACGAAGGCGAGGGGTAGGTTTCAACGCTGGCTTGATTCCGAAAATGAGACAGCCCCCACCTTACACAAGCGCGTCCAGGCTGTCACCCGCCCTGGCATCACATAAGCCGTCATGGTATACCCAAACAATAGCCACTACAGGAGGTCATCATGACCCAGTTTGCCCTCGATGATATTCAGCATCTGCATGAGTCAGTGCAGGTAGAGTTCAAATTGGCGGCGGGGCGGGATGGTCAGGGACAGTTGCCGGAAGACATGTGGGAAAGCTACAGCGCATTTGCCAACACCCTCGGAGGCGAAATTATTCTGGGGGTACGTGAAGCTGCAGGCCAGTTCAGTATTGAAGGCATTGCCAACCCCTTACCCATGCTGGAAGAAATCTGGCATATATTGGCCGACAGCAGCCGGATTTCCTGCAATGTGCTATCACCCACTGACGTGCAAATCATCGAACTGGCGGGAAAAAAACTTATCCGGCTACACGTACCTGAAGCCAAAGCATGGCAAAAACCGGTGTTTCTTGGCAAAGATCCGTACAGCGGCACTTATTTCAGGGTAGATTCATCCGATATGCGTGCCAGTCGGCGACAGGTAAGCCAACTGCTGCGTAAGCAACGCCGTTTGTGCGGTTCAGCAGAGAATGAAATTTAAAACCACCACAGCATAACGCCCAGTGAAGCAATGATCCCACCCAGCCCCTTCAGCAGAGGCTTTTCAGTTTCAATCATGCTCAGATACCAGGCCACAGCCGCGGCAAATATCATGATCAACACACTGCCGGCCACAAACCCCATGCTGTACCAGACGGGATTGGCCAGTTCAGGGATTTCCGTTCCATGGGCATGACCATGAAACAGGGCAAAAATGCCCACAAATGCCTGAGCGAATGACAAAGGTAAGTCTCGCCCCATCAGCAAGGCAGCTCCGAACAGCACCACTGACGAGGCGATACCATTTTCAACCAGTGGCATGGGCACATTCAGCATCCCCACAACGGCACCAAACAACAAAAATCCAAGGAAGGCCAACGGAACCGACACTCGCGCCCGGCCACCGAGCTGCATCCCCAGCAGCCCCACGGCAAAAATCGTCAGCAGATGGTCAAGGCCAAAAAACGGATGTGCAAGCCCGGTGAGAAACCCATCGTTGCCATAAATGTTGTGGGCAAAGGCTGGCGCTGACATACACAGTAATATGCCTGCCCAACCAATCAGCCTGAAACGCACCTTGAACCCTTGCACCTCTGCCCCCTTTTTGTGACGAGGTTACAACAGGCTAACAGGTTCAGATTGTTAATGAAAAGATAAATTCAGCATAATGTGAAACCGACGGCTTACAGCAGCATTTCCAATTCATGCAAGCGGGAAATCTGCAGATGTGGCAGCGGTGATAAAAGCGGCAACGACACCGTCTGACCAAAGCCCGGGTTAAGCAGCACCGCCTGACATCCTGCGCGCAGCGCTCCCTGAACATCGGCACTGTGGCTGTCGCCCACATGCAGCAGCGCTGAAGGCAGGATCCCCAGTCTGTCGCAGCCGATGGCAAACAGATCCGGATGCGGCTTCATTCTATTACCATCCCCTGCCGACAGAACAAAATCGAGCACGCCCTGCAAACCAATACGGGTAGGATCAACATTGCCGTTGGTCAGGCCAATCAGCGGGTAGCGACGCTTCAATTTACTCAGCAGCTGCAGGGTCGAATCAGGCACCCGGAAGTTACTGCGGGCATGCACAAACTCCGCCATGACCTGCTCAGCACCCGCATTGGCATCTTCATGACTCAGGCCAAAGTGGCGAAGACCGCTTTTGAGGGTTTCCAACCTAAGGGCCGTTGGGTCATGGGATAACCGCGGATACTTTACCATCACCCCAAGCTTGTGGTGGCGCCATTCATGCTTACCCCATTGACGGGTGAGCGGAAATTCCCGCTGCAGGCAATCAAGGTACGCCTGTTCGGCAGCGGCTATGACAGGGCGGTTATCGTAAAGGGTATCGTCCAGGTCAAAACTGATGGCCGCTATGGGCCGCAGACGGCGAAAAACCTGCATTAATCCCCCTTCTTGCGCGCCCTTGGGTGAGCGCCGTCGTACACCTTGGCCAAATGTTGGAAGTCCAGGCTGGTGTAAATTTGGGTAGTGGCAAGGTTGGCGTGGCCCAGCAGCTCCTGCACCGCCCGCAAATCACCGCTGGATTCCAGCATATGGGTGGCAAAGGAGTGCCTGAGCTTGTGTGGGTGCACTCCAACACTTAAGCCCTGAATTTGCGCCCATTTTTCCATGCGTGATTGAATACTTCGGTGAGAAAGCCGGCTTCCCCAGGTAGAGACAAACAGCGCATCATCGCTGCAACTCATCTGACTGCGGTGACCAAGCCAGTCTTTAATCGCGCTCAGCGCGACGCTACCCACAGGTAAAATGCGCTCCTTGCTGCCTTTACCCAACACCCGAACTTCCCGTGCATCCAGATTGAGATCCCGTACATCCAGCCCTGCCAGTTCTGCCAAACGCAGGCCGCAGGAGTAAAACAGCTCCATGATGGCCCGGTCGCGCAGGGCTATCCAGTCTTCAGGGGGAATATCCAGCAGATGGGTCACCGAATCCACATCCAGATTCTTTGGCAGGGTCTTTTGCTGCTTGGGAGCGCTGAGGGCAGCTGCCGGATCGTTACTTATAAGACCCTCTTTAAGAAGGAATTTTCCAAACTGTTTCAAGGCCGACGCCGTCAATGCCAAAGATCTTGGGCCAAGCCCCTGACGATGAAGCCTGGCCATTACAGCGCTGAGATCCTGACGGCTGACGTCGCGCCAGTGTTTTCCGTTCATCAGCTCAGCAGCTCGCTCCAGCTCGAAGCGGTAATTGCGAACAGTATTGGGTGACAACTGCCGCTCGGTCGCCAGATAACGGGTAAACAGCTCCAGCCACTCACCTTGGCCGACCATGGTCATAGCCTTGGCAGCAGATGGTCCAAAAGCCGCCGCAGCTGATCCAGCAGCAGGTTGTCCATCCCCGGATGAAAGTGCGCCGGATCCTGACTGGCAATGGCAAACACCACCTGACCACATTGCTCGGACAGTCGGGTCAGCGCCACAGACCCCACTTCCCCCCCAAATAGTCGGCACGACTCGCTGGCTGTCAGGCGCCCGAAATAGTGACCTCGGGCAAGGCGGTTACTCCAGATGGCTGAAAGTTCACTGTCCACTTCATGCACCGTAATAAGGCGTACATGGGTAAAGCCAAATTCGCCCATCAGCGCCTGCGACAAATGCTGACGCACATCACCAAGGTCTTCACATTCCAGTAGTTTGAATTGCAAATCGTTGTTGAAGCGGAAGATTTTCTCATTGCGGCGCGCCTCAGTCATCAGCGCGGTAATTTCCTCTTCCAGCTGAGTCACCCGGCCTCGCAACATCTCCTGACGGCGCTCAACCAGAGACACTGTGCCACGCTCATTATGGGACATACGCATGGCCAGCAGCAGTTCGGGATAACGGACAAAGAAGTCAGGGTTATCCAGCAAATATTCACGAATTATCTGCTCATCGAAGGGGGCATCGGTCTTGTGCTTTGGGTCTGTCATAACTGAATTTGTCCGTCATAAACCTGCTGTGCCGGGCCTGTCATCCACAGCGGCTTACCCTCACCTTCCCAATGGATGGTGAGACTGCCACCGGGCAAATCAACCTGTACCCGAGAGCCCAGCTTACCCTGCAACTGCCCCACCACGACGGCAGCGCAGGCACCGCTGCCACAGGCGAGCGTTTCAGCCGCACCGCGCTCGTACACGCGAAGCTTGATGTGCTCCGGGCTCACGACCTGCATAAAGCCGACATTCACGCCCTTTGGGAAACGCTCATGGCGGGTCAACAGAGTGCCCACATCGGCAACCTGAGCCTCGGTGATATTATCCACCTCCAGCACCACATGGGGGTTACCCATGGACACGGCACCACACAGGTACGTTTGTTGTGCTGCCTGCAACAGATAGGTCTTTTCAAACTTTTTGGCTTTAAAAGGGATTTGCGCCGGGTCGAGAATGGGCACGCCCATATTCACGGTCACGCCGCCGTCGCGCTCAAGCCGCAGTGTCATCTTACCCGCACTGGTACTGACTTTAATTTTATGCTTTTGGGTCAGCCCTTTATTGCGAACAAAACGGGCAAAACAGCGGGCGCCGTTGCCACACTGCTCCACCTCGCTGCCATCGGCATTGAAGATGCGATAGTGAAAATCCAAATCTGGATCGTAGGGAGGTTCCACCAATAACAGCTGGTCAAAACCAATGCCAAAATTACGGTCAGCCAGGCGGCGAATTTGTTCAGGCGAAAAGAACACGTTCTGGGTGACACCGTCGACAACCATAAAATCATTGCCCAGACCATGCATCTTGGTGAAGTGGATCAAACTATGCTTCCTTAGCGCCGGGTCAATGCTCCGGCGCCCAAAAATCGGGTACTTTCCCCAGTTTACGGCAGGAGTTGCTCTCCTTGCCAGAGCTGACTGAGTTTTTCCCGTTCACGTACCACAAAGGCCTGATTACCATCGACCATCAGCTCTGCTGCCCGTGGGCGGGTATTATAGTTAGAGGCCATGGTAAAACCGTAGGCACCGGCGCTGCGTACCACCAGAAGATCGCCGCTGTCGGCTGCCAGCTCACGGTCTTTACCCAGGAAGTCGCCGGTTTCACACACAGGACCAACAACATCGCAACGGGTCGTCGCTCTGTCAGTTTTAATGGCTGGAATGATGTTCTGCCAGGCGCCATAGAGTGATGGACGGATGAGATCATTCATGGCGCCATCAACGATGACAAAGCGCTTGTCACCATTATCCTTGGTGTAAAGCACCTGGGTGACGAAAATACCGGCATTGGCGGCAATGGCACGGCCCGGCTCAAAAATCAGCTTCAGCGGACGGCCATTGAGTTTTTTAAGAATCTCTGCAGCATACACATCCGGGTGCGGTGGCGTTTCATTGTTATAAGTTACGCCAAGTCCACCACCCACATCGAAGTGTTCAATCACTATGCCCTGCTCTGCCAAACGGTCAATCAGCGCCAGCATCCGATCCATTGCATCAAGGAAGGGCTTAAGCTCGGTGAGCTGCGAGCCAATGTGGCAATCCACACCTTTTACTGCCAGATGTGGCAACTCAGCGGCACGGGCAAACAGCGCTTCGGCTTCCTCCATGGGAATGCCGAACTTGTTTTCTTTAAGGCCGGTGGAAATATAGGGATGAGTGCCGGCGTCCACATCGGGATTGACACGCAGTGACACAGGCGCAGTCTTACCCAGGCGGCCGGCGACGTCATTAAGCAGCTCAAGCTCGGCACCAGACTCGAGGTTAAAGCACATAATGCCGGTATTGAGTGCCATCTCCATCTCAGCCACGGTTTTACCGACGCCGGAAAACACTACCTTGGTCGGGTCACCGCCCGCTTCGATAACACGGCTAAGTTCACCACCGGAAACAATATCAAAACCACTGCCAAGGCGTGCCAGTACATTAAGCACTGCCAGGTTGGAATTGGCTTTGACCGCATAGCAAATCAAATGGGGATGAGTGGCAACGGCACCATCAAACGCATGCCAGTGGCGCTCGAGAGTGGCGCGGGAATACACGTACAACGGCGTGCCATGCACGGCTGCCAGACTTGCCACATCACAGTCTTCGGCGAACAACCGCCCATCACGATAGAGGAAATGATCCAAGGTGTACTTCCTTATTAGTTGCGCTCATCTTTGGTTGGTTTATCGGCAACGGCAGGTTGCTCCTGGTTAGCGGGAGCGGGGGGCGCCTTGTAAAGGGGGCCTTTCTGACCACAACCCAACAGGAGCAGACTAGCAAGCGTAAGGGATAAATACAGTCTCATTTTTCTCAACTTCAATGCATATGGCGCGGGTTTGGCCTTATAATCGCATTCAAGCCCAAGATTGAAAAGGATCAACATACATGGCGATGACAGACACAGAGTTTCACCATCTGGCCGATGAAATGTTCAACATCATAGAAACCGCGGTTGAAAATGCCATCGACAACGACGATGCCGATGTGGATATCGACAGTTCGGGCGGGGTGTTGCAGCTGACGTTTGAAGATGGCTCCAAAATCGTAATTAACAAGCAAGAGCCGCTGCACGAAGTATGGCTGGCCACCCGCTTTGGCGGTTATCACTTTGGATTTAAAGAAGGAAAATGGATTGACGAGCGTAACGGCGGTGCCGAGTTTATGCCGTTTTTGAAAGAATCCATTAAGCGTCAGGCCAATCTGGACCTGTGCTGGTAAACTGACGTTGCCCAAAAGAGAGCGGCGGGTTTTGGGCCCGCCGTCTTAGTCACCCCATAAACTGACTGTACATTAAAATTCAGCACCCAAATCTTCCCGCGCCATCCCCACCGGCAGTGCCCGTAATTCACCCTGCTGACGAACCAGCTGGAAAAACTGCGGTAAATTAAAGCGGCCGCGCACCTCATAAAGCCCTTCAAAGGCCGATTGCTGACTCACCTTGTTAACCAGCGCCTCCACCGTAATGCCATGTTGCACATAGTGACTTAACTGGTTCTCGGAATTGAGAATAAACACATCGATTCCTTCGTCACGCTGGCGCAGAAAATACTGGATAACATCTTGGGTGGCATAATCCTGAATCAGCTCTGGCACACTGGCAAAGGGGTCGTCCCCAAGTTCAGGTCTTGGCAATGCAACCAAATGACCATGACTTAACTGCCGATACAGCGAAGGCGCGTCATCCAGGTCTTCAAATGCCACTCCCAAGGTGTTGAAAAACAAGCCATAGCTCTTGTGCCCAATCCTTAGCGGTTGCATCAGAGTCGATGACACATTGGCCTGGCAACTGAGTGTTGCCACCTGTTTAAGCAGGGATTGCACCGCCAGTTCCAATTGAGGCCGAACCCGCTCACTGCAACCTATGGTACGCAAATCCACATTGGTGCCCGCACGACGGATGCCCGGCGCAATAAAAGTCATGGCCTTGAGCAGCGCCTGTTCGCCATCGAAGTGATGGCAGTGCCATTCTCCCCAGGAATTAAAACAGAGCACATCCAGTGAACCCAGCATGTTACGTTTCTGTCTGCCAAGGGAAAACAGATTGGCATTCATCATATCGATAAGCACTTCCTGTCCGGGCCAATCGGGAGTGGGATCCTGTTCCAGATTCACCATCAACACCAACTTGCGGTAATGCCAGGGCTGACATAAATCCTGCTTGGAAACTTTGGTTTCTACATCGGCAATGGCATCTGATAAGCGTCGGTTCGCCTCTTCCAGGCGTTTACCCGCTTTGCGATCGCCATACCAAAACCATTGAGTCGACTCCCCGGCAACCCCATTGAGTGAGGCCCACAGCAGCAGGGCCGCCAGATTATCCGCCACAAACACCGCCGCCTCGCCTTTAAGTGCTGAGGCATCCGGGGCGTGTCGATATAAGTAATGACGACCATCTGACTGGCTGGTGATCACCGTCAAGCGACGCTCTTCTACCCTTTGGCTCCACAGTAAATTCAACTTGGGGATCAGGTGGTGATCTTCGTTGAAATAGGTATGTAATTTGCGGGTCAGCATGCCGAGATCTTCAACTCTCAGCCCTTCGCTGATACCGTGACGGGACGCAAAATGCAGCAGTGTTTGATAGCTAGCCAGCATCAGTTCATTCAGTTGGGCGTTGAACCACTGCAGCTGACCACTGTGCCAGTACTCACAGCTATCAAGAGTTTCGATGAGGGTTTCCGGCCACTCCCAGGCGCTTACCAGAAGCTGCATTTTCAAATAGCGCCAGTCTTTGGGTTGTTCAGACTGACTGAGGCGCACAGCACACTTGAGATAAAAGCAGCGCCGGACAATCTCCAGCCGCCGGTGATCATTGATGGCCGTCAAATACTCTTCAATGGTCTCGTACAGCAGAAAATAGGGGTCATTGGCGGCTGAAAAATCCCCCTCCAGGGTGTGTTTCCATACCCGCTGGCTAAGCTGCTCAGTATCCGGGTAACGCCAGGCATAGGCCTCCAGCAGCAATACCTTCAACAGTGCTTTGTGGGGCTTAACCAAACCTTTGTAAAGCTGCCATAAGGAGGCGCTGAAATACTCGCTCGCAGGCAGCTTGTGCACATCACCCAGCCAGAGACCATCGCTGCTGACCCTGGCATCGGGCCACCAATACAGCGGTTTACCACCGAGTCGGATTTGAGTGCGGTAAAACTCTTCCAGCAGCAGCCAATGCTGGGCGCTTCCGCTGTGTTCAACACCCATTGTGAGCTTTTTATCTTTTGAAGATCTTTCACCTCGAAACTGCTGTGGATTGACCAAATAAAAATTCACTTCAAAGTCAAAGCTGGCAAACCATTGCGTCAGGGAACTGAGTTTGCCCGACAGCGCCATCACCTCTTCCTCAGCCAAGCTTTGTTCATGAATAACCCACACATCTACGTCACTCAGCGGATTCTGACCAAAACTGCCGGTGCTGCCCATGGCATACACCCCTTCTATTGCATATGGCCAATCACTGCGTAAACCGGGCAAGCCCAAAGAAAGCACCCTGGCAGCTTCAAAATGAGGGGAATCGGGTTCGAAGCCCGCCAGACCACAAGGTGTCGCATGACCGTTATAGCCGGGTAGCCTGGGGCCATGAAAATGCAACAGCAACGGAATGGCATGCAGCAGGTGCCGCTTTAGAGGGGACAACAGCGCCAGTGCACGCGCCAAGCGCACCTTATTCAGGCGCTCAGACAGGCTGAGTGCAGAAGTAGACCAGCTGCTTTGTGAGATCATCTGCTAAGACGTTGCCAATCCTTGGAAAGTATTCAGCCATGCTACCACCCCCATGAATCAATGCAACTTTTGAGAGCGAGATCACATTTTTAGCGCTGAACTCCCCGGCAGCAACAAAAAGATGCGACGGGCGTTCCTTACATCCCTGCCCGTGCAATGTTAGCATTGGCGCAATTAACGCAGACCATAAGATGGAAAATCGGCATGTCTCAAAACCTTATACGTATCGCGACCCGCAAAAGCCCCCTCGCCATGTGGCAGGCTGAGTTTGTAAAAGCTGAACTTGAGCGCATTCATCCCGGCCTGGTAGTAGAGCTGCTGCCAATGAGCACCAAGGGTGACGTTATTCTGGATACCCCGCTGGCCAAGGTGGGTGGTAAGGGCCTGTTCGTAAAAGAGCTGGAAGTCGCCATGCTGGAAGGCCGTGCCGATATCGCGGTGCATTCGATGAAAGATGTACCGGTAGAGTTCCCCGATGGTCTGGGTCTGGAAGTGATCTGCGAGCGTGAAGACCCCCGTGACGCCTTCGTTTCCAACACTTACAAGAGTATCGACGAACTGCCACAGGGTGCCGTGGTGGGCACCTCCAGCCTGCGTCGTCAATGTCAGCTGCGTGCCCGCCGTCCGGATCTGCAGATTAAAGATCTGCGCGGCAATGTCGGTACCCGCCTGGCCAAGCTGGATTCAGGCGAATATGACGCCATTATCCTGGCCGCGGCAGGTCTTATCCGTCTGGAGCTGGCCGAGCGCATTGCCGGCTTTATCAGCACTGAAGAGTCACTGCCTGCCAATGGCCAGGGCGCTGTGGGCATTGAATGCCGCACCGATGATGCACGGGTGAAAACCCTGCTGGCACCGCTTGAGCATAAAGAGACCCGTCAGCGGGTACTGGCAGAACGTGCGATGAACACCCGTCTGGAAGGTGGCTGCCAGGTCCCTATCGGTGCCTTTGCTGAAATCGACGGCGATACCCTGACCCTGCGTGGTCTGGTGGGTAACCCCGATGGCAGCGAAGTCATCACAGGCACCGTCAGCGGTAACAAAGAAGGCGCCATTGAACTTGGCCAGCAACTTGCTGACGACCTGCTCAGCCGTGGCGCCAAAACCATTCTGGATGCCGTGTACAGCCGGAGCTAATCATGAAGCTGCTGCTCACCCGTCCAGAGGGGAAAAATGGCGCCATGACGGCCGCCCTCAGCGCCCGGGGGATCCCTTTTTTGGTGCAGCCGCTGCTGGCGGTAACACCACTGGAAGTAACGGATGAGCAGCTTGCTGCACTTGCCGGTGCAGACATACTGATTTTTATCAGCACCAGCGCTGTAACCCATGGTGCTGCGGCCTTTAACGGCAACTGGCCAGCTGCAGACTATTATGCAGTGGGTGAAGCCACCGCAGATGCGCTTGCTGCCGAGGGGATCCATTGTCAACGTTCGCCTGTCGATAGTCAGGCCACTGAAGGCCTGCTGACCCTACCGTCTCTTACTCGGGTAACAGGCAAACGCATTATCATTGTCCGTGGCCGTGGCGGCCGCGAGGCAATGGCAGAAGCATTGCGCGAGCGGGGAGCTGATGTAAGCTATCTAGAGGTGTATCAGCGGGCTTGCCCAAGCCTTGATGGCAGAGCTCTCAGTCAAAGCTGGAAGGACTTTGGGGTGGACACCATTGTAGTGACCAGTGGCGAAGTACTCGAAAACCTGATAAATCTCGTACCCAAAGACAGTTTTGCTTGGCTTAGCAGCTGTCATATCATAGCGCCCAGCGCCCGGGTTGAACATCGGGCAAGGGAACTGGGGCTTGTTAGAGTCATCAATGCCGGAGCAGCAAACCAAGCCGCCGTGCTGGACGCACTGGGGATGTAAGTTTTTGCTGCTTTGGTTTCCCTGAATTGAACGCTTTCTGGCATCAAGGATTGTTTCATGGAAAACCAACAGCAAGACGCCGGGCGCCCAGAGTCACAGACTCTGTCAGCCATGGACACTTCAGACACCCACTTGGCATCGCAACAGCCCGAACAACTGCCGCAACAACGTCAACGCAGCTCTTGGGCACTTCGTCTTGCAGTACTGCTGTCATTGGGCATGGGCGCAACAGCACTTGGTGGCGGCTACTATCTGTATCAACAAATAGAAGAGCAGTTCCATCTCACCAATTCACTGGAAGATAAGACTGCTCAGGCACTGAAGGCGCCTATGGATCGCCTGAATCAACTGGAGCAACGCCAAAATCAGATTAGCGCTCTGGAGCGGGAACTCGGCCGGTTGACCAGTGATCAGATTGCGCTTGAGAAGCGGTTGGCCAATATGTCTCAGAAAACACCTGATGACTGGTTAATAGCTGAGGCTGATTATCTGGTGCGCATGGCCGGGCGCAAACTGTGGCTTGAGCTTGATCCGGGCACAGCATTGAGTCTGCTCAAGGCCGCCGATGAACGTATCACAGCCATGCAAGACCCCGCCCTGTTTACACTGCGTCAGAAGTTGGCTGCAGATATGGATCAGGTGGCATCTGTACGCACAACCGACATCGCCGGCAACGTCTATGCGCTGGACGAAGTGATGAAGCGACTTGAGCAGCTGACCCCGGGGCAAAACAAGCAGGAGTATCGCCCAGATACCAGCGAAATCCTAAGCGAATCACTGGATGACTGGCGGGCAAACCTGGCCAAGAGCTGGCAAGCTCTCATCCGTGATTTTGTTACGGTACGCCATCGCTCTCAGGACATTACCCCGCTGCTGACACCGGAGCAGGAGTGGTATCTCAAGCAGAATATCCGCTCAAAGTTGCTTCAGGCTCAGTTGGCGCTGTATCGCCACGATGAGCGCAGCTTCCGTGAAGCTGTGGTCACGGCCGAAGGTTGGGTAAAACTGTATTTCAGCCAGGATAAAGGCTCCGGCGCTCACGTGGTTGAAAGCCTGGAGCAGCTGGCAAGTCTGCGTATTGACGCTATTCCCATCAGCAAGTTTCAATCGTCGGATCTACTGCGAAGTCTTGTTCAGGACGGCCTGACACCTGAGCCCCGGGAAGCGGTTCCGGCCTCAGCCCCACTGCAACCTTTAGCTGACCCCGACAGCGAGCCAGAGCCTTCGACCGAAGCCCTTCCCCAAGCTGCCGAAGGGATAACGCTATGATAAGAACCTTGATTTATTTGGGCATTATCCTTACAGGCCTGTGCCTTAGTCCATATTTGATAGGGAATACGGGCTACCTATACCTGTCAGCGTTCGATTACGAAATAGAAACCAGCCTGGTGTTTGCCGTGGTGATGCTGGTCATCGCCTATGGCGTCATAGTCACAGTTGAATGGCTGTTGAGGAAATTCTTGAATTTGCTGCTGAGCAGCCGCTATTTACCTGAGCGCTGGCGTCGCAAAGCGGCCAAAAAGCACACTTTGGCCGGTGCGCTGGCACTGGCAGAAGAGAACTGGGCTGATGCTGAACACAATATGGTCAAAGGTGCGGCCAAAGGCGAGCTTCCTGCATTAAATCTGCTGGCCGCAGCAAGGGCTGCCCAGCGTCAGGGCAAATATGCCGAGCGTGATGGCTATCTTGAACTCGCCGTCAAAGAACCACTTGCAGAGTTGGCAGCCACGACCAGCCATGCTCGCTACCTGTTACAACAAGGCGAATTGGAGACTGCAAGAGTTGTGTTGGAAAAGCTCAGTCCAGGCAGTCGCAGCAAACCTGCGATTATACGACTGGCAAAAGAACTGTACTTGGCACAGGAGGATTGGCAAGCGTTAAAACTGCTGCTTCCAGCCATCATCAAGCATAACTTGATGGAACAGCAACAACTGGCCCTGTTCAGTAGCCAAATTAACCTCTCGCTGCTCCGAAAAGCCGCCGCCCAGAGCAAACAAGCGCTGGATGAGTGTTGGCAATCGCTCAGTCGTCACGAACGTACAAACGCAGAACTGCAAAGCCAATATGCCTTGGGACTGGAATCGGTAGAGAACCATGAAGATGCCATAAAATGGTTGTGTAAGGCATTGAAACATGAAAATCCCGAACCCGCTTTTATCGCATTGCCGCTTATAGCTACTGCAAACGATACTGACATCATAAAACTGATACAACAGCTTGGTTCTGTGTGGGCAGATAGCTGCGAATATTTGTCCGCTCTGGCCCATTTACAAAAAATAACCCGCGACAATAAAGGTGTCCGGGATTCACTGGAAAAGCTCTGTCAATTACAACCAACCCCGGTAAATTGGTCTGCTTTGGCCCAGGCTCAGGAACAACTGGGCGATACCCACGGGGCATATTTAAGCTATAAAAAGCTCGCCAGCCACTTAGATTGATAGAATGATTTTGATTAAAAAAGCCACCGTTTAGGTGGCTTTTTTCTTACGCGTTGGATATTTCACAGTTTTATCAGCTTTAAACTGTTGAATACGTGTCAGTATCCCTGCCGACTCCGGTTCCAGGCAGTAAATAAGCCATTCGCCTGACACAGCGTCATAAATTTGACAGCCCCGTCCCTCTATTCAGACTTAAAGTAGCACCATTGCCTCTGGCGTGGACTGAATCCCAATACTTCGACTGTAGGACGGTCGGATGCAAGGAGAAAGGACTATGGGCATTGCAATCAACCAACAGGATGCAATCATCACACTGATAGTTGGTCAACTGAAGGCCAAGGATGAACAAGGCAACATACGGACACTCAGTACCGGAGATGTAATCCATCAGGGTGAACAGCTGATATTTTCAGCAAACGATAAATTCATCGTTGAGTTGGAAGATGGTACACGCCTAGATGAATCCGATATGCGACCTCAGGCACAATCTGTTGCAAATCAAACACCAGATATAGCCTCGGATGGCACTGATGCCGAGATTGCAGCCCTGCAAGCCCAAATATTGGCCGGTCAGGATCCGACTGCTGATTTACCCGAAACCGCTGCAGGCGCCGGTGGCACTGGAACAGAGGGTGGGTTTGATTACAGCAGCGTGAACCGTGATGGCTCAGAAACCCTCGCAAGTGCAGGCTGGGACACCACGGGATTTACCTCCGCCCCCTCGTCGATTCAGGAAGATCCGCTGCTAACGGATATCCTCGACGAAGCCCCATTTGTCACCAATGCCACACTCAGTTTTTCCGATGCGGCTTTACCCCAGGGAACCAGTCCAAATGCGCAGCAAGTCACTCAAAATGGCAGCATCAGCTTTAATGCATCTGCCGGTGTTCTCAATCTCAGTATCGATGGTGTCGCCATCGTCAGCAATGGCGTGTTCAATGGCCCTGTAACTATCAACACTTCATTCGGGATACTGACTGTTTCCGGTATTGACTTAGCCTCTGGCATTTTAAGCTTCAGTTTCACTCAAACAAGTGCTGCAACACACAGTCAGGGAGATCTAGTCACTCAAGTATTCTCTTTACTGCTAACTGATAATCAGGGGGCGACTGCCTCAGGCACTGTAGCCATCGTTGTCGGAGATGATGCTCCCGCAGGTCAGGATGATATTAACAGTCTCTCAGAAGACGCCGAACTGGCAGTTACCGGCAACCTGCTCGATAACGACACCCAAGGGGCTGATACAGCACAAGTGGTTGCTGCTGGGGCGGGGACTTCGACGGAAACCAGCATCACTCAGGCGACCGTGATTAACGGTAGTTTTGGTGTTCTTACGCTTAACAGTGACGGTAGCTACAGCTACCAATTAGATTCAGCACTTGAGGCTGTTCAGGCGCTGGCACAAGGCCAAAGCCTGAGTGAAGTATTCAGCTATTTGTTGCAGGATGCCGATGGTGACACAAGCGTGCAATCGCTGACGATTACTATCAGTGGCAATAACGATAAACCTGTCATAACTACCGAACAGGGTGAGGATTTGGGGACTGTTATCGAAGCTGGTAACTTCGATGATGGTTCTATCAACGCTGGCGTACCATCTGTTAGCGGTCAACTCAGTGCCAGCGATGTGGATAATGGAGCCATATTAACCTGGACTGGCAACGCCAGCAGTGCCTTAGGCAGCTTTACTATTGATGATTCAAGTGGTGCATGGACTTACGTGCTCAACAACAGCGCTGCAGATAGCCTTCAGGAAGGTGAAGAGCGCGTTGAAAGCTTCCTTGTCACCGTCACAGATGAATTTGGCGCAGCCACAACACAAGAAGTAACCATTACAATCGTAGGTACCAATGATGCGCCTGTGTTAAGTGCCGAGGCAAACGGCAGTGTCACAGAAGATCAAAATGTCATTGATGGCAGATTGATTGATAGCGGAATCCTTTCTTTCACTGATGTCGACTCAGGCGATAGCCACCAGATGAGCAGTAGCTTTAACGGTGACATCAGCTGGAGTGGCGGCGATCTGACGACCAACCAAATCAATGCCCTGGTAGCTGGCTTCAGTGTTGATAATGACAGCTGGGATTACAATATCGATAACAGCCTGGTGCAGTTTTTGGCTGAGGGTGAAACCATTACCTTAAGCTTCACCGTTATCGTGACAGACGAATTCGGTGCCAGCGACAGCCAACAGGTTACCATCACTATTACCGGCACCAATGACGGCCCCATTATCAATCCACCGGAAGAAGGTGAAGCGGACGGTACTGTTGTAGAGGCCGGTAACTACGATAACGGTAACCTAAACCCCGGTTCCCCTGTAATTTCCGGCACTTTGACCGCTGGTGATGCCGATCATGATGCAGCATTGATCTGGAGTGGCAATGCCGACGGTGAATACGGTAGCTTCACTATCGATCCCGACACCGGAACCTGGACTTTTATACTCGATAACAACACTGCTGACAGTTTGCAGGAAGGTGAAACCCGCACAGAAACCTTTTTGGTTACCGTAACGGATCAAAATGGAGCCAGCAGCACACAGGAAGTCACTATCACAATTGTCGGCAGTAACGATGCTCCAATATTATCTCTGGATGACAGCGGCGGCGTCACCGAAGACCTTAACGTCGTGGATGGCCTGCTCAGCGACAGCGGTGCCCTCAGCTTCACCGACGTGGATATCAACGACAGCCACAGCGTCAGCAGTGACTACAACGGTGACATCAGCTGGAGTGGCGGCAACCTGACGGCCGACCAAATCAATGCCCTGGTGGCCGGCTTCAGCGCCGATGGCGACAGCTGGGATTACAGCATTGCCAACAGCCTGGTGCAGTTCCTGGCCGTGGGTGAAACCATCACCTT
>NZ_JBFKLW010000062.1:0-24893 GCF_041630135.1 Shewanella sp. | reverse complement strand
TACCTTTAACGGGCTTTCGAAGGCCTACCGTGCAGCCGGTTTCCGTGTTGGCTGGATGATGCTCTCAGGCAACTTAAAAGCGGCAAAAAGCTATATCGAAGGTCTCGATATGCTGGCCTCAATGCGCCTTTGTGCCAACGTGCCTAATCAACACGCTGTGCAAACAGCGCTTGGTGGTTATCAGAGCATCAACGAGCTTATTCTGCCTACAGGCCGCTTAAGTGTTCAGCGTGATACCTGCTATGAATACTTAAACAGTATCCCCGGGGTAAGCTGTAAAAAGCCCAAAGGCGCGCTGTATGCGTTTCCAAAGCTCGATGTCAAGCGATTTAATCTTCGGGATGATGAGCGTCTGGTGTTGGATTTATTGAAAGAAAAGAAAATCCTTCTGGTTCAGGGCAGCGCCTTTAATTGGCCGGAGCCGGATCATCTTCGGGTGGTATTCCTGCCCCACAAAGAAGATCTTGAAAAAGCCCTGATGGCCTTTGGCGAGTTTTTGGATAATTACCGTCAGTAATAGCCCGGTATTTAAACTAACGGAATACACACGGCATCGCCTTCGGGCGGTGCTTTTTTATAGGCGTAGCTGCAGGTTATGCTCTGGCAACCCGGGGATCAAAAAGTCAACTGCCCTTTTTCGCTAAGTTGCTGTAAAGTTGAACTATCCGCCCCATTAAGACCCACGCCTTCTGTTCTGGCTGTCCGGTCTGCATATTCAGGGAACCGCTGTATCATGAGTCATCTTTTCGCCCACCTCGCCCGTCTGAAATTAATTCAACGCTGGCCATTGATGTTTAACGTCCGCACCGAGAATGTGCAGGAGCATTCACTTCAGGTCGCCATGGTTGCTCACGGCCTTGCAATCATTGCCAACCAAAAGTTTGGTATGCAAGTAGACGCTAATAAGGCAGCAACTCTGGCCATTTTCCACGATGCCTCCGAGGTGCTGACCGGCGATTTGCCCACCCCGGTAAAGTACTTCAATAAAGATATCGAGTTTGAATACAAAAAAATTGAAGCCATCGCCGAAGAAAGGCTGCTCGAGATGGTGCCGGAAGAGTTTAAAGAGGACTATCGTCCCTTGCTTATTGCAGACGAAGCCGATGAAGAAATAAAGCATCTGGTGAAGTCAGCCGATACGCTTTGCGCATACCTTAAGTGTCTGGAAGAACTCAAAGCCGGAAACCGCGAATTCAACAGCGCCCGGATCCGGCTTGAAGCCATGCTGGACACGAATCCCCACCCGGCAGTGAAATACTTTATTGATTGTTATGTGCCCAGCTTCAAGCTGGATTTGGACGAGATAAACCGCATGCTCTGAGGAGCCAGAATGCAAAATCCATGGCATGAACGTCGCCTCGGCGAAGATAAACACAGGCGTAACGACCACAGGAGCCCTTTTCAACGAGACAGGGCCAGAGTACTGCACAGCGCTGCTTTCCGGCGTCTGCAGGCCAAAACTCAGGTACTGGGTGTGGGCATGAACGATTTTTATCGCACCCGACTGACCCACTCTCTCGAAGTCTCTCAAATCGGTACCGGTATCGCGGCACAGCTCAAGCGTAAACACCCTGATAAAGAGTCGCTCATCGACTCAATGAGTCTGGTAGAGTCCCTGTGCCTTGCACATGATATTGGCCATCCGCCTTTTGGTCACGGCGGTGAAGTCGCGCTTAATTATATGATGAGGGACAGTGGCGGTTTTGAAGGGAACGCTCAAACCTTCCGGATCCTGTCAAAGCTTGAGCCCTACACCCCGGGTTTTGGCATGAACCTGTGCCGACGCACCTTATTGGGTATTCTTAAATACCCTCAGCTTGCGGCAAAGCTTAAATCTGCCGCGCCCCAGGTTGATGTGCCCCACTATCGCCAGTTGCGTCCCGCGGATTGGCCGCCGGTAAAAGCCATATTTGGTGAAGATATTGACGTGCTGGATTGGGTGCTGGCACCGCTATCACAAAGCGACCGAGACAAATTTGGACAATTTACCGCCGCCGACGGTCGACGCCATGGTAAAACGCTGCATAAATCGCTGGATGCGACAATTATGGAGCTGGCCGACGATATCGCTTATGCGGTCCATGATCTGGAAGATGCGATAGTGATGGGCATTGTCAGCCGCGAGCAATGGCTCGACGGCGTTGCCCCCTTGCTTCTGGAAAGCGGCGACAGCTGGATAAAGAGCGAAATAGCCGCCATAGATAAGCTCCTTTTTTCCGCCGAACATCATTTACGTAAAGATGCCATTGGTACCTTGGTAAATGGTTTTGTTACCGCCATTGCCATGATGGAAGATAGGGATTTCGAAGAGCCACTGCTTCGTCATAATGCCGTACTCGAAGATGAATTTGCGATGGCACTCAATGCTCTGAAGCGTTTTGTATGGCGTCATGTTGTCAGAAAGCCGGAAGTACAGATGCTCGAATACAAGGGGCAGCAAATGGTGATGCAACTCTTTGAGGCTTTCGCGTCAGACCCCGAACGGTTACTGCCATTAAACACCCAGGGACGTTGGCGTCAGGCCAATGAAAATGGTGAAAATGCCATGCGGGTTATTGCCGATTATATCGCCGGGATGACCGATGAATTTGCCATTCGCATGCATCATCAACTCTTCAGCCCCCGCCTTGGTGGCCTGAGCGATTTGGGCCAGGATTTTTAATTCATCCTCCGTGCTCAATCCGTCACTTGAAAGCCCCGAATTCCATTCGGGGCTTTATCTCAATCCGCAGTATTCAGATGTTTAAGGAACGGGCAACATTACCCAAGCAAGTTGGGAAACAACCCCTTAAAGCCCGCCGCCATCACCTCAATGCCAATTGACAGCATCAACAGACCCATCAAGCGGGTGATCACGTTAATGCCGGTTTTACCCAACACCCGATAGATTACTGATGCCATGCGAAACAGGCCAAAACTGAGTGCACCAAAAGCCAGGACAGTGACAAACATACCCACTAAATCAACTAACGTATTGTGCTCGGCAGCAAACACAATCACAGAGCTAATAGCACCGGGACCGGCCATCAACGGCAGAGCCAAAGGCACGACTGCCACAGACTCCATAGCGGATGACTCCCGATCCTCTTCCTGGTTACGTTTAACCTCACCCAATTTACCCTGCAACATTGACATCGCTATGATAGCTATCAGTGTGCCTCCGGCTATCCGAAACGCTGACAGCGAAATCGAGAACATATTAAGAATATGCTGCCCCGCAACTATGGTTACCAGCAGAATAATCACAACCGCAAGGTTGGCAATCTTACCGGTGTGGTTTCGTTCGGCTTCTGTCTGATGGCTGGTGAGCCCGACAAACACAGGCAACAAGCCAACAGGGTTAATGATTGCCACCAAACCGAGAAAAAACTTTATATAAACCGTTACGTCCACCGACAGGCTCCGGGGCAAAATCGCCCTCATCAAATAGTTACTGTGCTGTGCACATCAGGCACAGGTGCTAACTTTACAGTATGGTCAAATAACCGAAAAATGAGATTTTCTGTGTTTTGTCACAAGTTCGGATAAAATCCATTAATGTAAGACACAAAGATAGAATTGCCGATTTCCTCGTCAAAGTGTCGCTATTTTTGTTGTTTTATTTCAGATGTAGCCAGGTTTGTGTTTAAGATCACAGTGCATGCACCCATATAGGTGTAATTTTCAATCACACACCAGAATATTTAGCTAAATTCACTTTTGCTAAATATTCTTAACCGGAAACAACATTATGACAGTCACCAATACCGAAGAGCTCAACGCCTTGGTTGAGAGAGTTGCGAAGGCACAGGCACAATTTGCAAGCTATAGCCAGGAGCAAGTCGACAAGATATTTCGTGCTGCAGCCCTTGCTGCAGCGGATGCGCGGATCAGGCTCGCTAAAATGGCCGCGGAAGAAACCCGTATGGGCGTGCTTGAAGATAAGGTTATTAAAAACCACTTCGCTTCCGAGTACATTTACAACAAGTACAAAGACGAAAAAACCTGCGGAATTTTGTCGGAAGATCACACCTTCGGCACCATCACCATTGCCGAACCGGTTGGTATTATCTGTGGCATTGTGCCAACAACTAACCCAACATCTACCGCTATATTCAAGGCATTGATCAGTCTCAAAACCCGTAACGGTATTGTATTTTCACCTCACCCAAGGGCGAAAGTCTCGACAGCAACCGCTGCCAGAATTGTGCTGGATGCGGCTATTGCTGCCGGTGCGCCGAAAGACATTATCGGCTGGATTGACCAGCCGTCAGTTGCACTTTCAAACCAGTTGATGACCCACGAGAAAATTAACCTTATTCTCGCGACCGGCGGCCCCGGTATGGTGAAAGCAGCCTACTCATCCGGTAAACCGGCCATTGGCGTTGGCGCTGGTAACACCCCAATCGTGATTGACGAAACTGCCGATATTAAACGGGCAGTAAGCTCCATTTTAATGTCTAAGACTTTTGATAACGGCGTGGTCTGTGCATCTGAGCAGGCCGTTGTGGTGGTTGATGCCGTTTACGATGCCGTAAAGGAGCGTTTTGCCAGTCACGGCGGCTATTTGCTCAGCAAAAAAGAAAATGCCGCTTTGCAAAAAGTCATTCTTAAGGATGGTGGCCTCAATGCAGACATCGTCGGTCAAAGTGCGGCAACTATCGCAGCCATGGCGAACATTAAAGTGCCCGCCAACACCAAGGTGCTGATTGGTGAAGTCTCTGATATCGATGAGAAAGAAGCCTTTGCCCACGAGAAGCTTTCTCCCCTGCTGGGCATGTACCGTGCAGCCAGTTTTGAAGAGGCGCTGGATAAGGCTGAAGCCCTCGTTGCCCTTGGAGGTATCGGTCATACCTCAGGCCTGTATACAGACCAGGACACGCAAGAGGAACGGGTAAAGACCTTCGGCTATCGCATGAAAACGGCGCGGATCCTGATTAACACCCCGGCTTCACAGGGCGGTATTGGTGACTTGTACAACTTCAAGCTGGCACCATCTCTAACTTTGGGCTGTGGCTCATGGGGCGGTAACTCCATTTCTGAAAACGTTGGGCCAAGCCACCTGATCAACAAGAAAACCGTCGCCAAGAGGGCCGAAAACATGCTGTGGCACAAGCTTCCTTCGTCCATATACTTCCGCCGCGGTAGCCTGCCCATAGCCCTGGAAGAACTCAGTGGTAAAAAGCGAGCCCTGATTGTCACCGACAAGTTCCTGTTTAATAACGGCTACTGTGATGAAACCATTCGTATTTTGAAAGCACAGGGGTTGGAGACCGAAGTTTTCTATGAAGTTGAAGCCGACCCAACACTGGCGGTAGTGCGTGCCGGTGCCAAAGTGGCTACGAGTTTTCAACCGGATGTGATAATCGCGCTCGGCGGTGGTTCACCAATGGATGCGGCAAAAATCATTTGGGTCATGTATGAACATCCGGAAGTTGATTTCGCCGATCTCGCTCTGCGCTTTATGGATATCCGCAAGCGCATCTACAAGTTCCCCAAGTTGGGTGGCAAGGCAATGATGGTTGCCATTCCGACCACGTCAGGAACAGGCTCTGAAGTCACACCGTTTGCGGTGGTAACAGATGAGCAAACCGGCGCCAAATATCCGATTGCCGACTATGAACTCACCCCCAATATGGCCATTGTGGATCCTAATCTGGTCATGGATATGCCCAAATCGCTTACCGCCTTCGGAGGTATTGACGCCATTACCCATGCGCTGGAGGCTTATGTCAGCGTGATGGCAAACGAGTACAGCGATGGTCAGGCCCTGCAAGCGCTCGATTTATTGTTTAAGCATCTGCCGGACAGCTATGCCAAAGGTGCTCAGGCACCTCTTGCACGGGAAAAAGTACATAATGGCGCCACCATCGCCGGTATTGCCTTTGCCAACGCTTTCCTGGGGATCTGTCACTCCATGGCACACAAACTGGGTGCAGAGTTCCACCTGCCGCACGGCTTGGCCAACGCACTGCTGATCAGCAACGTCATCCGCTTCAACGCAACTGACTTACCTACTAAGCAAGCAGCCTTCAGCCAATACGACAGACCCAAAGCCCTTTGCCGTTATGCTGCGATAGCAAGCTATCTTGGCCTTAGCGGTAAGAATGACGAAGCAAAAGTTCAGGCGCTTATCGCTAAGCTCGAAGAACTCAAAGCCGCCATCGGCATTCCGGCATCCATCAAGGAAGCTGGTGTAAATGAAGCTGACTTTATGGCAAAAATCGATGAACTGGCTGAAGATGCATTTGACGACCAGTGCACCGGTGCCAATCCACGGTATCCATTGATAAGCGAACTTAAACAGTTACTTATCGACAGCTTCCATGGACGCGCTTATAAAGACCCCGCATAAATCCAGCGGTAAGAAACCGTAGTGTCTGCATCGCAGACCCATAAGAACAAGCCCCCAAAATCGGGGGCTTGTTCTTTTTACGGTTTGGTTGGAGATTGTTCAAATTCCTGATTTTTATGTTGCCCGCTTCAGGCACCATTGCTGATAAATGCCTTTCTTGTCACTATCACTTTTACTCACTGAATCAAAACACACCCATTTATATGGGTAGCGTCATGACGTTTTTGCACAGTTCAAAATCATCAGTATCACTACGGGGCCATATCTTCGCAGGATAAACACACTGGCTTAAGCATATTTCTGCATTTATCTTTCAGCGCCGCCCCAATTAGTTTCCACAGATACCGAAAAACCACGCTATTGCGCCCATAATGATCAGCTGTATTGCTTGAATTACCGCATAGGGCGAACCGGCGGATCACATCCGGACAAAGGCGTACGATACCTACATCATTGACTGACCGTCTTGTGGTCCATTGACAATAAAAAACCCGGCGATAGCCGGGCTTTTTTGGGTTGTGCAGTTAACAGATAGTGACTAAATCGTCTTCGGCATAAGCCTCGGGTAAGTTCTGCATATGCTTAAGTAACAAAGGATTACCCAGTACATAACTGAGTTCCTGACGACTTAACAGTGCCAGCAGACTTGTCTGACATTGGGCTTCGTGAACCTTCACCCTGGCTATAGCCTCCAGAGGCTCGATGGCACTTCCGGGCACATGTGTTGGCAATTTGTCCATAATGCTCATGTGCAGCGCCATTAGCTCTGGTTTGCCGAGCAACATTGCCATATTCCAGCTGTTTTCGAGCGCACTGGCGTAATCTTCACGTCTCGCAGCCGCCATAGAAACAATTTGTGGCTCCATCACTTCTTCCGGCGTCGCAAGTATTTTTCGATCTTTAAACCACTGGCCAATAGGACCGGACGATGTTACGGCCGAAAGCGGGACAGCAAACCACAGCCCAATCAGTGCTGGCGACATCCACGCAAGCAGTGTCAATGAATCGAGCATGGCGGCATAGCCCAACAAAATCCCCGCAACAACATGCCATCTATGACGGTAGAACAAATCCTTCCAGGGTAAGCTGCCATCATCCCTGCGCTGAGGCGACCAGCCACTGTCACGGCCAAACAAAATTGACATTACAGCCCCACAGTGAATGAACATCATGATGGGAGCTATCAACGCCGACAAGATAACCTCGGTGACGGTACTCAACATCACCTTGAATCGTCCGCCTAAGGCTTTACAGGTTTGACTGTCTTTAAACAGCAGCAGCAAGCCGAAGATTTTCGGTCCAAACAGAATACCCATGGTGATATAGAACAAACGCAATGCTCTGTCTGAGTCCATCACAGGCCAGGTTGGGAACAGCGAAAACTGATCGGTAAAGTATTCCGGACGAATAAAGTGCGCCTGCAGTGCAAGCAGCAAACCAGACAGAATAAGCAACAGCCAGAAAGGTGAAGAAAGGTAAGACATAATACCGGTAATCAGATGCATACGGCTTACCCAGTGAAGACCTTTAGCCCCCACTACACGAGTATGCTGCAAATTGCCCTGGCACCAACGTCTGTCTCGAACCGCCATATCAATAATCGATGGGGGACATTCTTCGTACGAACCGTGCAAATCGGCCGCGATTTTCACGCTCCAACCGGCACGTCTGATAAGGGCAGCCTCCACAAAATCGTGACTCATAATATGGCCACCAAAAGGAGGTTTACCTGATAAATGGGGCAAACCTGCCGCCTTCATAAAGGCTTCTGTACGAATAATCGCGTTGTGTCCCCAGAAGTTACCTTCCTTTTGCACCCACCAGGCAAGGCCGGTACCAATCACAGGGCCATAAAACCGGGCAGCAAACTGCTGTACCCGTGCCATCAGAGTTGTGCCACGAATAAGCGCTGGAATGGTTTGAATTAATCCTGAATCAGGATCCGCTTCCATTCTGCGAGCCAAAGATACTATGGTGTGTGTTTCCATCACGCTGTCGGCGTCAAGCACCAACAGATGATCGTAACTTGCACCCCAGCGGCGGCAAAAATCAGCGACGTTACCCGCTTTACGGGCTATGTTTTTGCGCCGGCGCCGATAATATACATTTGCCTTACCTGCTGTTGCCTCCCTTAACAGCCAAAACGCGTGCTCTTCGGCAAGTGCAACTTCAGGATCTGTTGTATCGCTTAGAATAAACCAATCAAAAGCTTTGCCTTCTGGTCGCTTGGCGAGTTCCAGTGCCATAGTTTCCACTGCGGCAAGCACCCTGTCGGGTGATTCGTTGTAAGTGGGCATTAATATGGCAGTTTTACCAATGAGTTCCGCCGCACTATCCACTGCGGACGATGCTCTGACAATCTTTATGAAACCGGCAACTCCGGCACAAAACGCCAGCGCAATCCAACAGAAGTTGACAGCAAACAATACCAGCACAGCGTATTCGAGCGGTGTCAGTCCACCTACCAAAAAAACGGCCCGCATTTCATGAATGGCAAAGCCAGACAATAATAGTGCCGGCCCCACAACACTCCAGCGCTTAAGTGTACTTGATTTAAGCGCTGAGCCGTTCACAGGTGTTCGGGGAAATCCCTCAGACATTACCTTGAGCGACTGTGCAGGCATGTCTCCCAAGCGCTCAACAGGCATCGCACTGTCACCCGCGAGGGTGACAGTGTCATTATCAAGCAAATTGCTCATGGCTATCCTCAGAGCGTCCAGCGATAGAGCCAGGTCTCAACATCTTTAGGCTCATCGAATTTCAGCTCCGCACGGAACTCGGCCATACGAGCCTCACCCGGTACAAACTCAAAGGACAAGCGATAACCCTTGGAATTGGGATTATCACGGATAACAATGTTACGTATTTCACCTGCATTAGTATCCACTTTGACTTTAGGAAGTACTGAAGGCTTTTGACCTTTAACTTCGTAGTCCACTACAAACAGACGATTGGCAGTGGGTTTTGCAATATCAGCGCGGCCACTGGCAGTGCGGGACACGATTACCGAATTATCTACAGGAGCAGGTTCAGCTCCCCACGACAGGTGATATGCAAAACGGAACTCCCCACCGGCAGCCAATGGCTGACGAGGTTTCCAGAATGCGACAATGTTATCGTGAATTTCTGACTGGGTTGGGATCTCGGTAAGCACCACAGCGCCAGCCCCCCAATTACCTACAGGCTCAACCCACAGGCTTGGACGACGCTCATAATTAGCTTCAAGATCTTGATAGTTTTGGTAATCGCGCTCACGTTGCATTAAACCAAAGCCCTGAGGCGAATTGTCCATAAATGCACTGATCTGAAGGTCTTTTGGATTGGCCAGTGGACGCCACAGACGCTCTCCCCTGCCGTTAATCATCAGCAGACCATCTGAATCATGTACTGCCGGACGGAAATCATCTGTCAGATGGCGACCGTTGGGCGAATGCATATACATACTTGTGCTTGGAGCGAGTCCAACTTTGGACAATTCAACACGAGGGAACAGGACGGCTTCAACATCCATACGGGTATTTTCGCCTGGACGCACTGAAAAACGATAGGCCCCTGAAACACTCGGACTGTCGAGTAACGCATGTACGACAATCAGGTTGGTTTCCGAATTTGGCTTCTCAATCCAAAAGGCACGAAACACCGGGAATTCTTCACCGGCAGTATCGGCAGTCTTAATCGCCAGGCCCCGGGCAGATAAGCCATAGGCGTTGCCTTTACCAAGTGCTCTGAAATAACTGGCTCCCTGAAACACGAAAAGCTCATCAAAGTATTCGGGATTATTTAAAGGATAATGGACGCGTAAACCACTGTAGCCTATGTCTTCCGTAGGCAATTTTTGCTGTAGTACTTCGCCTGCGCTGAACAGATTGGCATCGTAAGAAAGGTGGGTTGCCTTTTTATCCTCAACAACAGCAATTTCAATCAGGTCCTGAAAATAGAACCCGCGATGAAACAGCTGCATCTGATACGGCAGCGACTCCTGTTTCCATATCGCGGCATCGCCTTTAAAGCGAATGTCGCGATACTCATCATAATTGATGTTCGCAAGACTCGCTGGAAGCGGATCACTCAATGCCGAATAGGGTTTGGCAGCCAATTGCCGAGCCAGTCGCACAACAGTATCAGCATCGAAGCTCCCGGTTTTGGCGAAACGCACCTGACCCGGTTTTACAGGTTTCGGCGGCATTTCAGCTTTTGGGCGAGCCGGTACCACTTGCTGTGGCTCATTTGCTGATAACGTGAAGGACGACAGCATGGAAGCACCCAGCAGAACAACTGCAAGTGCTTTTGGCGTAAAACTGGTGGCGCGATTGGAACGAACCATAAAGCATTAACCCGAAAATAAGTAAAAACAAGAGTGTATTAGCCAGTGTACTGTATCCTCATCTACCGTAAAGCATAACCGGTAATTACAGTGCTCGCTTAGCGCGAAAGATATCAGAAGAGTGCAAAAAAGCACGACCTAAGTTGTACTCTTTAACTGTCATTAGAGACTTTATACTTCTATATCTATTCCGTTTTGTTATATAACATGCTTTTTACCTGACATCTTGATTTTATTTATGAGATTACATGCACATACACTTGAATAAGAACCAAACTTATCGGTTTACTTAGCCTTGATTCAGCGATTCCACTCAGCTGGAGCCTTGCTATTAAACCGGGTTATTTCTGTCCCCTTCTCTCCTTTTAGCAAGTAGTAATGCTTGTCATAAATACGCCACCGGCAAAGGTCCACCGGAGTTACTTCACTGGCATTGACGCTGCCTGCCAATCCAGCCTCCTCGAAAGCGGCTGCAACCAATTCAGAACAAAAAAAGCGACTGTAGTCCCGCTCGTTATACCCAGGTCCTTTTATTCCATCAAACAGATCAAATGCCGACATCAATGCCTGAGAGATATCAAATACTTTGCGGTCTTTAGCCTGGTTAAAAAGAAAGTCGTAAAACCGCCGTTGATCGAAGCTGGTTTCCCTGAGTTCGGGGCACAAAGGCAACCACCAGATATCACCGTCATAACTCATACGTTCGCTAAACCTGTTGATTTGTACTCCGGTGAATCCATTTAGCTCTGTAGATTCGATGATTTGATTAAAAAAGCGACCACTTGAATCTTCCAGTACCTTCGTTTGCAATATCACACCTACATGAGACACTGCAGACTGAGTCATAAATTTGGTCAGCAGTGAAAAAGGGGCCCTACCTCCGAAAGCCACCACATCACCGGGCTGCATCAAAGAGCGAGCCTCCTGATAGCTGATAGTTTTCATCTCCATGATAAATCTCCTTAACGTCCGTTTATAAGCCAAAAAAACAATACAAAATCTGCTTGAAAAAAAAGCCGGAATTTTCATCCGGCTTTTATATCTTACAGTTGAACATGAGGCAGTTTTATTTACCAGTCCAGTTATCCATCCAGCCCAGCACCTTTGCGTACCACTGCTGAAGGTTTTCTGGGTTCAGGATCCAGTGATTTTCTTCAGGGAAAATCAGCAGCTCTGACGGAATGCCATTGCGCTGCATAAAGCTGAATGCCGCCAGACCCTGATCGTAAGGCACACGGAAGTCCTTCTCGCCATGGATTACCAGCATCGGGGTTTTCCAGTTTTCAACGTAGTTAACCGGATTGAACTTCTCATACAAATCGCGGTTCTTCTGGTAAGTCCCGCCAAACTCATACTCGGGGAACCACAGCTCTTCAGTTACGTGGTACATAGACCTCATATCAAACAGACCAGCATGGTTAACCAGACACGTGAAGCCGTCGTTCCAGTTACCCTGGATCCAGTTCATCATGTAGCCGCCGTAGGAACCGCCAAGGGCGCAGGCATTACTTACATCCAGCCACTTCTGCTGGCTGCCAACTGCCGCCAGACCTTTTTGCAAATCTTCCAGTGGCTTGCCACCCCAATCCTGAGAGATTGAGTCAGTAAAGGCCTGACCATAACCGGTAGAACCATGGAAATCCACCATCACCACACCATAACCGGCACCGGCCCACAACTGGGCATTCCAGCGGTGGCTGAAGCTGTTGCCGAACGACCCCTGAGGACCACCATGCACCAGATAGGCTACAGGGTACTTTTCGCCTTCTTTATAGTTGGCAGGCTTTATCCAATAGCCGTGCACTGTCTCGTTATTCCAGCCTTTAAAGGAGAACTGCTGAAATTCACCGAACTTAATTTTGGCCAGTTTGTCTTTATTGACATCGGTCATACGGGTCAGACGATCGCCATCTTTACCGATGGTATATACATCGCCCGGCTCGACCAAACTGCGGTGGGTAAACACCAGGTTTTCACCAGACAGACCAATCAGGCTGTTGCTGCCATCGTTATGGATGGAGCGCACATCACCAAACTGGGTATTCACTTCAAAAATGGACACTTGGCCGACATCTTGGGCAGTCACATACAAAGTGCGGTTATCATCGCCAAACTGAATAGAAGATGGGCTTCTGTCCCATAATGGTGCCACTTCCTTTTCCTGACCGGTTTTCAGATCCCGCAGCATAATGGCATAGCGATCGGCTTCAAAACCTGGGCGCTTCATCGCCAGATATGCCATGTAGGCACCGTCGCTGCTAAAGGCAGGCTGGGCATCCCAGGCAATGTTATTCGCGGTCAGATTTTCTGAATCGCCGCCCTTCACGCTCACCTTCCACAGATCGTAGTTGGTGGTCCAAGCCTGGTCTTTCGATGGCGCCTTGGCGCTGTAGACCAGATACTGACTGTCTGCAGTGAAGGCCACTTCTTCCATGCCGGAGAATGGCTTGGGCGGTACTTCAGTATCCAGGCCCTTGGTCACGTTAACCGGGGTTCCCATGCTGTTGCCGCTGATGTCAGCCACAAACAGGTGATTGCGGGCATGGTCATGCCAGGTATCCCAGTGGCGCACCATCAGTTGGCTGTATTCGCGGCCAGTGCTCTTGCGCTTGGCTTCGGCATCAAACTTATCTTTTGAACATTCCAGCGTGTCGCACTCAGGGAACACTCTTAGGGTCATGGCCAGCCTGCTGCCGTCTGGAGACAGCTTGATACCATTGATATCAAGCGGCAAATCAGACACTTTCACCGCTTCGCCACCGTTCAGTGGCAGGCGATACAGCTGGCTGGTGCCATCACGGCCAGCCAAAAACAGAATGGATTTACCATCGGCGGCAAATACCACATCATGCTCTGTACCCTTGGCGCTGGTCAGCTGCAGCGGCGCGGCTTTGGGGTTGGTTAAATCCAGCAGGAACAGGTTGGACTCATTACTGCCATCGTCATTGATTTCTTTGAGACCATACACCAGCTTGGTGCCGTCGGGCGACAGAGCTTCGGAATGCATTTTGTTGAGCTTCACCAGATGCTGAACCGTGAATGGTTCAGCGCCTGAAGCAAAAGCCGCACCGGATACCCCGGCCATAGCCAGTGACAGTGCAATAGCGCTTAGTTTCTTCATGGATGTTGTCCGCAATGCTGTTTATTGTTGTTTATGAATTGGGGTTCCGTCGAGCCGGAACCAAGCTTGCCATCCCGGCAAAAAACATACCTTAATCGAAACACAAGGGCCCGGACAAGCGTGTCAGGGCCCTTTTCAATTATGGATTTGTATCAAAATTCAAGGCTGTCAGGCCTTGGCGTTCTGGATGTTGACTTTCCAGATAGCCGGGCCGGTCTCATGGGCATTCACACCCTTCGAATCCACGGCCACGGTCACAGGCATATCCTGCACATCAAACTCGTAGATGGCTTCCATGCCCAGATCTTCAAAAGCCACCACGCGGGCGTGCTTAATGGCTTTGGATACCAGATACGCCGCGCCGCCAACGGCCATCAGGTATACGGCTTTGTGCTGCTTGATAGACTCAACGGTGGCAGGACCACGCTCAGCCTTTCCAATCATGCCCATCAGCCCGGTCTTATCCAGCATCAGATCAGTAAACTTATCCATGCGGGTGGCAGTGGTCGGGCCGGCAGGACCCACCACTTCGTCGCCAACCGGATCAACCGGTCCAACGTAATAGATAAACTTACCGGTGAAGTCTACGCCCTCCGGCAACCCTTCGCCTGATTCAATCAGGGTTTGAATACGTTTATGGGCAGCATCACGGCCTGTGAGCATCTTGCCTGACAGCAGCAGGGTGTCGCCGCTGTTCCAGGTTTCGATGTCAGCCTGAGTCACTGTATCCAGGTTTACGCGGCGCACGCTCTCACCCACTTCCCAGGTGATTTGTGGCCAGTCGCTGAGGCTTGGAGGTGATAAATCGGCAGGGCCTGTGCCGTCCAGATGAAAGTGCACATGGCGGGTCGCGGCGCAGTTTGGGATCATCACCACAGGTTTTGAGGCAGCGTGAGTTGGCGCTGATTTGATTTTTACATCCAGCACCGTGGTCAGACCGCCAAGCCCCTGGGCACCAATACCCAAACCGTTGGCACGCTCGAAAATATCCAGACGCAGTTTTTCCTCCGCGGTTTCAGCGCCTTTGGCCATCAACTCATGGATATCAATGCTTTCCATCAGGGCCTCTTTGGCCATCACAGCAGCTTTCTCGGCGGTGCCGCCGATACCGATACCCAGCATACCCGGAGGACACCAGCCGGCACCCATGGTGGGCAGGGTTTTCTCTACCCAGGCGGCGATATCGTCAGATGGGTTCAGCATCACCATCTTGGACTTGTTTTCACTGCCGCCGCCCTTGGCGGCTATGGCCACTTCCACATGGTTACCAGGAACCATATCGATATGCACCACAGATGGGGTGTTGTCTTTGGTGTTTTTACGGGCACCGGCAGGATCGGCAACAATGGATGCGCGCAGCGGGTTATCCGGGTTGGTGTACGCGCGGCGAACGCCTTCATCCACCATCTGCTGCACTGTCATGTCGGTTTTGTCCCACCGCACACCCATACCCACTTTTACAAAGCAGGTTACTATGCCTGTGTCCTGACACAAAGGACGCTTGCCTTCGGCCGACATGCGGGAGTTAATCAGGATTTGAGCGATGGCGTCTTTGGCAGCCGCGCTCTGCTCGCGCTCATAGGCTTCGGCCATGGCGTCGATAAAATCTTTAGGGTGGTAGTAGGAGATGTATTGCAGTGCATCTGCAACACTTTCAATAAAATCGGCCTGCTTGATCACGACCGGCGACTGATTCTCTGACACGTTATGCTCCGACTCTTTCAGCTTTGTTGACAGCTCTATTTATAGGGAAGACCCAGACCGACCAGGTCAGGCCTCTTGTTTTGGTTAATCCTTTTTCGGCCAATATGATACTCTGTTGCAAATATTTGGGCTACATCACACGTTGAATAAGGTTAATCGATGTTACCTACCCTGCCCGTTCGGGCATCTTTTGCCCCACTGGCCGTAAAAACCCTGGATTGGACCGATACCACAGAGGCACTTTTTGCGCATTTTGCCGCTTCGCCCTGGGCCATGTTGCTTGACTCCGCCAACGCAAATCATCCTGACGCCCGATTTGACATTATAGTTGCCAACCCCATAGCCATGCTCAAGGTGTACGAAAGCCACTGTGATCTGACGTTAGTGCAACAGGCTGAACACATAAATGAGCGAATTGACGCGGACCAGTGCCCGTTTGCACTGATGCAGGCGCTGACCCAAGCGCTCTACCCTGAATCCAAACCAAGCATTCTGCCCTTTGTCGGCGGGGCCCTCGGCGCCTTCAGTTACGATTTGGGCCGTAAAGTCGAACATCTGCCCAGCATTGCAACCGACGATATTCCGCTGCCACTTGCGGCCATCGGCTTCTATGACTGGGCGCTGATAAAAGACAATCAGAGCAATCAGTGGCAGCTGCTGCACTACCTTGGCGATGCGGCGCTGAATGCCGTATTTGCGGAACTAAACGCTGCTCGGCAAGCTCATACGCTCAAAATGAAAGACTTTACGCTGACATCGCCCTTTGGCTGCCAAATCAGCCGTGAAGCCTATAATGAGAAATTTGCCGCGGTGCAGGCCTACCTTCACAGCGGCGACTGCTACCAGATAAATCTGACCCAACGCTTTGAGGCTGGATATCAGGGAGATGAGTGGCAGGCGTATCTGGCGCTGCGCTCCGCCAATAAGGGGCCTTTTTCTGCGTTTATCAGGCTGGAAGAAGGTTCGATTCTGTCTATCTCACCCGAACGTTTTTTAAAACTTGCAGACGGTAAGGTGGAAACCAAACCCATCAAGGGTACCCAGCCACGCTCAAGCGACATTCGCCAGGATGCAGCCAACGCAGAGCATCTGCGCCAGTCCGCAAAAGACAGAGCCGAAAACCTGATGATTGTCGATTTACTCAGAAACGATATTGGCCGGGTAGCAAGCCCGGGGTCGGTAGCAGTTCCTAAACTCTTCGAAATCGAAAGCTTTCCTGCGGTTCACCACCTCGTCAGTACTGTTACAGGCGAGCTTGCACCCGGGCTGGACGCCTATGATTTATTAAAAGCCGCCTTTCCCGGCGGCTCCATCACAGGCGCCCCAAAAATCCGCGCCATGGAAATCATTGAAGAGCTTGAACCCTCGCGGCGTAGCATCTACTGTGGCTCTATCGGCTACATAAGCCAGGATGGCAAGATGGACACCAGTATCACCATTCGCACCCTGGCAGCAGTGGACGGCAAACTCTATTGCTGGGCCGGTGGTGGCGTGGTTGCCGACTCAGTGGCCGATGCTGAGTATCAGGAAACCTTTGATAAAGTCAGTCGTATTCTGCCGCAGCTTGAGCAGACGCTTGGCCGTAAAAACTGAGGATAGATATGCCCTTTCGTGGTCGCCGCTCCCTGTCAGCCGAAGAGCTTAAACTGCACTTTTCATTGCAGGCACTTCGTCATGACATTGTGTCGGCGCCGCTGAAGACCAAGGTACGTAAGGCCGCTGTGCTGATGGCTTTTGAAGAAAGAGACGGTGAACTCTGCCTGATTTTCACCACCCGCCCCACGCACCTGCGCGCGCACCCGGGGCAAATCAGCTTTCCCGGCGGCAAGATTGAAGAAACCGACTTAAGTCCGCTCCATACCGCCTTTCGGGAGGCCGAAGAAGAAATTGGTCTGGGTGCAGATAATCTTGAGCTGCTTGGTCAGTTCCCTTCTCATCGCACCTTTACCGGTTTTGAAATCACCCCTGTGCTGGCGCTGGTTAAAGCCCCGTTTGAGATGCGAATTGATCCCGGCGAAGTAGCTGAGTGTTTTTACGTACCTTTACGTTTTTTTATGAACGACAAGCACAGGCAGGTAAAACGCTTTGTCCGTCAGGGACACAATTATAAGGTGGTGTTTATTCCATGGCATGGCCGACTGATATGGGGAGCTACCGCTGCAATGATTGATTTGCTTTGCCGCCACCTTAAAGACGAAGAAAGTCTTTTCAGACGAAGATAGATACCCAAAGGCAAACAACGCAGTTTTCTGACCGTGAAGATGCGTTCCCCTGTTTATATAGATATAAAAGCAGAACTTATATCAAAAAGCTCACATAGAGCCCCGCTGTCAGAGAAGCGAGCAATAAAAGTGGAATATTAAACCAGTATCCCATCCGACTGTGCTGAGCTACGTAGACGTTAAACAGAAGACTGACCAGACTGATCCCACACACCAACCAGATAACTTGCTCCAACCTCAAAGTCAGTGCCGGATCCCAAAAGAGCCTGACCTGCGCCCCTTTGGACAGAAAATAACCTACCGCTGCATCGGGTCTTGCACCATCAAATATAATCAATGCCCAAACAGCCAAAGCCCAACCCAGAATGGACAATCCGGCCAGCAAAAGCTGGAATATTCGCAGTTTACTCATGGCTTACCTCCCAAAATTGTCAGCGGTCGCCACAGGATTGTGAATATATTCCACAGCATACCTTTTTCAGCTTGAGAAAAGCCACCGGCAAGGTAATATAAACCTCCTTTTTTATTTTACATTATCTGTTTCGTTGGAGATAAGCGCAGCAATGAGCATTGCATCTATCGCATCCGTTTTTAAGGGTGATTTCGCCCCCGGTACCGAAATCACGGTACGTGGCTGGGTTCGTACCCGTCGGGATTCCAAAGCCGGGATATCCTTCCTCGCCGTTTATGACGGCTCTTGTTTTGATGCCATTCAGGGCGTAGTGCCCAATGCTCTGCCCAATTACAACGACGAAGTGCTGAAACTCACTGCTGGTTGCTCAGTGGAAATGACCGGTAGTCTGGTGGAATCTCCAGGCTCAGGCCAGGCCTTTGAGCTGCAGGTGACTGCCGTAAATGTAGCCGGCTGGGTTGACGATCCGGATACTTATCCCATGGCTGCCAAGCGCCACTCAATTGAGCACCTGCGCGATGTGGCTCACCTGCGTCCACGTACCAACATCATCGGAGCCGTGGCCCGTGTGCGTAACTGTCTGTCTCAGGCAATCCATCGCTTTTACCACGAAAACGGCTTTATCTGGGTGTCGACCCCTATCATCACCGCCTCTGACTGTGAAGGCGCCGGTGAGATGTTCCGCGTCTCTACCCTGGATATGGAAAACCTGCCGCGTACCGATTCCGGTAAGGTAGATTACGATCAGGACTTTTTCGGTAAAGAAGCCTTCCTGACCGTATCCGGGCAGCTGAATGGCGAAACTTACGCCTGTGCCCTGTCTAAAATTTACACCTTCGGCCCAACCTTCCGTGCCGAGAACTCCAACACCAGCCGTCACCTGGCGGAATTCTGGATGGTTGAGCCGGAAGTGGCTTTTGCCGATCTGAACGATATCGCCGGTCTGGCAGAGTCCATGCTGAAGTACTGCTTCAACGCCGTTCTGCAAGAGCGCATGGATGACATGAAGTTCTTCGCCGAGCGCGTAGATGGCAGTGTTATCGATCGTCTGCAAAACTTTGTCAGCAGCGACTTTGCCCAGGTGGATTACACCGACGCGGTTGAAATTCTGCAAAACTGCGGCAAGACCTTCGAATACCCGGTTGAATGGGGTATCGATCTGCAGTCTGAGCACGAGCGTTATCTGGCCGAAGAGCACTTTAAAGCCCCTGTGGTTGTGAAGAACTATCCGAAAGATATCAAAGCCTTCTACATGCGCCTCAACGAAGATGGCAAGACAGTAGCGGCCATGGACGTACTGGCACCTGGCATCGGTGAAATTATCGGTGGTTCCCAGCGTGAAGAGCGTCTGGACGTACTGGATGCCCGTCTCGAAGAGATGGATCTGTCGAAAGAAGACTACTGGTGGTATCGTGACCTGCGCCGTTACGGCACAGTGCCACACGCAGGTTTCGGCCTCGGTTTTGAGCGTCTCGTGTCTTACGTGACCGGTGTGGGTAACATCCGCGATGTGATCCCATTCCCACGTGCGCCAAGAAGTGCCAACTTCTAAATCGTCCGATGAATAAAAAAGCCGCCCCAAGAGGCGGCTTTTTTATTGCACAAGGTTACTCATACTTCAACGCCTGGCACCTTTCCTATGGATTTCCTTATCATGGATTTTCTTGGCGTCTGATTTTCGCAGCATCACATAAAACGCACCAGTTCCTCCGTCCTGTCGGATGGCCGTGTGGTAGGCCTGAACTTCGGGCAATAATTTCAGCCAGGTCATCAGGGCAGACTTCATCAAACAGGCAGCAGCGCCAGCTCCCCCTTTACCGGAGATAAGCAGCAGATTACGCTCGCCTCTGTACAAAGCGCCATCAATTATCTGCAGCAATTTATTTCGGGCATCATTCAGTTTCAGTCCTCGAAAATCTTCACGGGTTTTCGCTTCATAACGACCTAATCTGAGATGCTTCAATACCGCTTCCTGCACCCCTTCCCGCGCGAAACTCAGCACATCGTCTGCTTTGCATCTTGGGAGATGTCCCGGGTCCATCGGCAACCGCTCAAGCCGTTCGTCGGGTTCAGCCGCTGCCCGTCTCTCCCGGGCTTCTTGGTGGTCGCAGGTTTCCGCTGTAAAATGCACGCGAGAGTCGGGTCGCAAAGGCTGAACGTCCGCCATCTCAGCGATAAATAGTTCCATGTCTTCACACTGCACGACGCTGCCTCCGGGTTGAGATGTCACACACTTTGTAAAGATATGCCGCTTGGGTTGCGGCCTCTCATACATTATATTTGCCCCATAATAGCGTTAAATAAGTATCACCTATGAGATTATTTCCTGTATTGCTGAGTCTGATGTTGTCTTTTGCCGCTTTGGCGAGCAATAACGCACAGCAAAATGACGACATCGCTATCAATCGTACCTATCAGATGTCCGTAGAGGCATTCGATAAATTGAGTTCGTCTCTGATTGCGGAAATTTATGCGGATAACGCCTGTTATCTTCCGGAACGCCACGACACAGGAATTGTTCGCGGCCGTGAAGCTATCATTGCCTTGTACGACAAATTTTTTGCCAAAATCCGCAAAAAGAATGCCCGCATAGAAGTCGACTTTCGGGTGCTGGATCGAAACAGAAGCTCCGATTCGGTAACCGATGTAGGTTACTATCTTATTCGTTTTCATCCTGCAGCAGACACCGGAGAACCCATCAGTGAATATGCCGGTAAATTTGTTACCGTCGCCAAAAAACAAGCTGATGGTCGCTGGTTACTGACGCTGGACTCCAGTAACCGTGCGGACGCAACCTTTTATTTTGCAGCCATGCCGGTGGCGGAATTGTATTATGGCCGGAGATTTACGGCTGCAGACAATAGCAAAACCACCAACAAGCCTCGTTAGAACTATTTGCCATGAAAGACCTTCGTTGCCCCTGTGGGGGAGAAGAATACCAGTTATGTTGCGGACCATATCATCAAGGTGCAATTGCTAAACATCCCGAACTATTGATGCGTTCACGCTACAGCGCATTTGCATTGGGCATTTGGCAATACCTTATCGATACGCATCATCCCGACTACCTTAATGGGCTTACCGTAAAACAGCTTGCGAATGGCGGCATTGCAAGCTGGAAAGGGCTTCAGGTTTTTGAATCATCTGCCAATGGTGATAGTGGTGAAGTATTTTTCTGTGCCTGGTATAAAGAAAATGGCAAGCTGGATGCCATTTGTGAAAGGTCGGCTTTTGTCCGTTACGATAACCGCTGGTTTTATACCGAAGGCAAGCATTACGCGGTACGGGCTCCGGGAAGAAACGATCCCTGTGTTTGTCACAGCGGTAAAAAAGCCAAGCAGTGTTGCCTGAAATAACCCACGGTATATCAATGAACCGCTTCAGGTTTAATCGCACCGATAAAACGAGTAAATTCCGACTCTCTGAGCGCAGGGCTGTATAGAAACCCCTGTGCCTGATGGCATTGACTTGCCGCTAAAAAGGCTTCCTGCTCAACCGTTTCGACGCCTTCAGCCGTCAATGAAAGGTTCAGTGCTTTGGCCATGGCAATAATGGCACTCACAATTTCCCGACTCTCTCGGCTGATAGTCAGATCGGAAATAAATGACCGGTCAATTTTAAGTTTGGTGATAGGAAATTGTTTAAGATAGCGCATTGAACTGTAGCCGGTACCAAAGTCATCGATGGCCAAGCCAACACCCAACTCAGCCAATTCCTGACATAAATTGGTGGCGTAACGGATATCCTCCATCAATTCGGTTTCGGTGATTTCCAGGATCAGCGACTTGGGCTGTAATCTGTATCTTGTTAAAAGCTGCCACACCTGCTCATACAGATTTCCTGAAAAAAATTGTCTGGCTGATACATTCACATGCATAGAAATGTTGAGATTGTGATGCTGCCACAAATTAAGCTGCCGACAAGCCGCCTCAAGCACCCAGCTGCCGATGGCTGTGATAAGACCGGATTGTTCGGCTATGTCGATAAACACGCCGGGATATAACACACCCTTTTTAGGATGATGCCAGCGAATAAGTGCCTCGGCACCGGTGTAACTGTCATTTTGCAAATCACGAAGTGGCTGATAATAGAGTTCAAATTGCCGTCCCCGTATGGCGGAGTGAAGATCCCGCTCAATCTGGGCATCCTCTTTAAAAGCACTCAACAATGTTCCGTTAAACACTTGAATTGCAATGCCCTGTTTTTGTTTGGCGTATTGAAGTGCGATATCCGCACAGGTTAAAGGGGCTACCAGGTTACTGACAGAGGCAATATCAACAACGGCCAAGGCGGGCTTGGGATCGACCTGCTCTCGACCAATCTGCACCGGCATGGCTAAATGTTGATATAACCTGTTACTGATATAGTCTACTTCTGTCGTTTGCTTATCACCCAGTAAAAGTATTGCAAATTCATCACTGCCCACTCTGGCAATTTCTGCCGCCTTATTGATATCAGAAAAATGTCTGATTCTTCGAGCCATCTCGATCAGCAGCGCATCACCCTGCTCATGGCCATAAGTATCGTTGAAACGCTTAAAACCCACTAAATCGATAAGTAACAACTGCCCATGATGGGTACGCTCCAGCACCCGGTTAAAATGCAGACGGTTGTACAATCCGGTTAAATTACAACGCCACGCGAGGCGTTCGAGTTCCAACTGATAGTTATGCTGTTCGGAGCTGTCTTCACAGGTGACCAACAAATAATAGTTTCCGCGTTCAGTAACAAATTGACTTACATGGTATTTAAGCCAATAGTCACTACCATCATAGCGCTTTAGCTGTACTTCACCCTCAGCACTGACACCACGAAATATTTTACAGAGCACCTCTTCACCCAACTGAGGATGCTGCTTAAAAAAATCCAATTCTCTCAGTGACCGACCTATTACTTTTTCCCTGGGAACGCCAGTGATCTTACTGTGGGCACGGTTTACATATTCGACAGATTCACTGTTCAAGTTGATCAGCATACATACCTGATCTGACTGCTCAACGGCACTTTTAAATAACGATAACTTCTCTTCTTTGTCGTAGGTGTTCCGTGTCGCCAGGGTCAGCGCCAGCTGATCAGCAACCTGATTGGCCACATAGATTTCGCTGTCATTCCAATTTGCGCAGAATGTTCTCTCCAAACAAAGGACACCTTCAAGATGTCCATTGATACGGATAGAGACTTCCAGACAGGACAGCACACCTGCTTTGAGAAAGTAACTTTCGCAAAGCTCAATGAGACGTTGATCCTGTTGCGTATCTGACGCATCAATATGCCTGCGGTTTCGCAGTTCATCGAGATAAAGTGGACAGCTGGAGATAAATAGCGGACGTTTTATGTCGCTGTGGAGTATCCCTTTGCCAAATTGAGCGACTGGGTACTGAGTCGACAGTTCGGCATCAAATGCCCAAACACTTGCGGCATGTAAATTAAGAGATTGGCACAGAAGCTCTGTGGCCAATTCAGCGGTTTTAACGAAGTCACCTTGCTGTTTGGCAGCAGAAAGAACTATCTGTTCAACCAAAAGTTGATATTTACGCCTTTTCACGCAATTCCCTAAGCCCCAGGGTGTGGGAGTAAAATGACAGCTGACTGCCTGCTATGCATTATTCTTATATTTTATGGATTTAGACTGTACATCAGCTTGGATTTGCAGAGCAAGATTTCACCACAATATTTTTCAGAGGCCAGTTTCCATTTGAAAAATCATCTTTTCAGCTGCGACGTCGAAGGTTAGTTTAAGTTCCACATCGTGACCAATTTCCGAAATGTCAGTCTGAACGGCTGCGAATCTTTTAATCGCTTTTTGCTGCAGCGCACGAGCCTGCTCCAATGCGCACTCCCCACTGAAGGTAACAGACATATGAATGTCGTCTGCTGAAATCACAGCACCTATATCCATGTAGCTGCCACAGTCAGTGCAAGTATCATTGACCGATGGATTCTGATTTTCTTTTATTGCTTTCATTGTTCGATGCTCCTACGTAATGAAGCTTCAATTATAGAGCATCCTGCCATTGCCAAACCGTACCTGCATCAAGCTATGGTCATCAACTTGCTCATGTTTCGCTGCGCTTCCAAAACATCGTTAAAATGCATTAACGCCTGCGGCTCAAACTTCCCGTTTCCGTAGTGGCGACGACGAACATGGGCTTCACAGTTATTGAGAACAACGGCCATATCGGCTGACTGTTCACCGCGGATAAGCACAGGCTCCGGCAACAGGGCCTGATTCAATCGAAAGGCTGTGTGTCCAAAGGTGCGAAACACGCCACTGTTATCCATACATTCCTGATTACCGGGGAAGGCGACCAGAGGCTGTTTAGGGGGCAGTTCGAATTGTTTGCTCAGCTTTTGTTCTACCGACACATCGGTTGACAGACAAAACTCTGCAAAATCACGGGCATCCTGGGACAACATTGCCAATATCAAGCCGAAATCGCCCCTGCGACCGTCTTCAACGGCGCGGGCAAGGCGGTCACCTACTTGGCTTTCATTGACTAAACCAGCAGCAATCTGCATAAAAAAACATCACAAAAACAGGTCGTTGTCATTTAATCGACCAATCGGAGACTAACTTTAGCCTTTTTTGCAAATTTGGCCTTTACATGGCAATCGATTCTGCTTACTATGGCCGCCGCTGATGAGGAGGGGTTCCCGAGTGGCCAAAGGGATCAGACTGTAAATCTGACGGCTCCGCCTTCGAAGGTTCGAATCCTTCTGCCTCGACCACTTCATCAACGCAAAAAAGTAAAGCAAGAAACTCGTGGAGGGGTTCC
>NZ_JBFKLW010000061.1:0-25820 GCF_041630135.1 Shewanella sp. | reverse complement strand
TGGTGGGCATTTAGCCAGGGTGACAGCTCGGTTATCGGCATGGGGCGCGCAAATAAAAAGCCCTGCAAGAAGTGCACGCCAGCAGCGCTGAGGTACTCAGCCTGTGCCTGGGTTTCCACTCCTTCGGCCACAATCAGATATTCCAGCTTGTGCGATAAGGCAATGATGCTGTCCAGTACATGGGTGCTCATATCGTCACGGCCAATGGTGTCCACAAAGCACTTGTCTATTTTCAGATAATCCAGCGGCAGGGTTTGTAGCAGTGCCAGCGACGTTTGGCCGGTGCCGAAATCGTCGATGGCAATCAACACCCCCTGGCGGCGAAAGACTTCAATCTGGCTCGTGATGTCCGGCGCTATCAGGGTGCGCTCGGTGATCTCCAGCAGGGTTTGCACCCCTGCGGCCGATAGGCAGCGGTGCAGCTCGGCAAAATTGTTGCCACCACCCTGGGCGAGCTGAACCGCCGTCAGGTTGACACCAAGCTTGAAACCGTCGGGAAAGTGCAGCCCGGCAAAATCGGCCATGGCGAGGCTGAACACTCGCTCGGTAAGGGCCGGCATCAAACCATGCTCTTCGGCGAGGGGGATGAAAATGTCCGGCCTCACAGCGCCCAGATGCGGATGGCGCCAGCGCAGCAGCGTCTCAACCCCAGCCACTTCGCCTCGGGTCGTCAGTACCGGCTGGTACGCCAGATAAAACTCGTCCGCCGTTAGCCCACGCCTGATGTCATCTACCATTGAGCTTCGTCTTAACCGATATTTGCGCCACCATTGCCAACTCCCCAAACACAACAGCAGGCAAGCGGGCAGCAACAGTATCAGGTAGTGCCAGAAGTTTTTTTTGGCGTAATCCGGGTTGGATTTTAGCAGCAGGCGAATGCCGGGATGACTCGAGTGATATACCTCAAGCCCTGGTTTGATGTTCTGCAGGTTATTGTCAAATAATTGTATGTTGGCAATCGGCAGTTCAAGCGGCGTCTGAAATCCATCAAGCATCAGCTGGGCATCGACCACTGACACCACAGTACAATCGCGGCTATTGTCCCGGCCGACCACGACGATGGCGGGAGTGGCAGGTACGGCGGGGGTTCCGGGCACAACAAATACGGCCTCGTCGCTTAAGTTCCAGTGAGGCAAGACTTTTTCTCTGTGTTCGCTGATGCGGCCAAGTTTGGAGGAGCAGTAGAAGGTGTCCCCCTTAAGCAGCAGGCTGCCGCGAATATACTCTTTGAAGGCGGCCAGCTGCATTAATTGGTGGCAGTCGTCATCTGCGCTGTTGGTCAGCATGTGCTGATTGATATCTTTGGCTTCATCAATCAGCCCGGTCAGGCGTTTATTGGCAAATTCGGCCAGTACCTGAATATCCTGCCGGGCATCCTGCAATGCCAGCCAGGCACTCAGACCGGAGGCCAGCAGTGAGCAGCTGAGAAACCATAATGTCATAGCCCACCATGGGAGGGCGCGTTTTTTCGTGTGCACTAATGAATTGTCTGAAAAATGCTCTTCGAGTCGGCATTATAGTCAGACAGGGTTATCCGGCTGGTTACGCTTTGTATCAGAAGGGCATATTCCAATGCAGATCGGCTGGCATGGTGAGTGAAGAGGGGGACATTTTCCATTGATTTAAGGTGGCATCAAAGCGGCCAGCCTTAGAAAGCTTATACACAATGTGATTGAACTGTTTGACCTTTTCTTTTTGTTCCGGCCGGTCTTCAAAGGCCAGACAATATTGTATGCGTCCTGCGGCCGGTAAATATATCAGGGAGCCAATTTCTTCCCTGGCCGCATACCAGGCACCTACATCCCGGTTGACGAAATAGGCATCGAACCGACCCTTTTGGAGCATGCGAAGCGGCAGTTGATTTCCCTGTGGAAACTCAACGACTCGAAATGGCTTTTTGTCGTTGGTTAACAGCTGGTTGTTAAGCTTTAGCAGTTCGTAGTGGGTATTGGACGGTACAAAAACACCCACACTAAGCCCTTCCAGATCGGTCAGCGACTTTAGCTGTAATGGTGGCAGGGTGTAAAAACCGTATTCAGTTTCCAGCAGTGGCAGTGAAAATAACAGCTGCGTGGCACGTTCTTCATTCCAACCCATAAAAAGCGCATCAATGCTGCCTTGTGCCAACAATTGTTTTGCGCGTGGATTGGGAACAATGCTGAACTCGCAACCCTGGGGTAATTCATTGCAAACGATCCGCGCCAGCTCAACCAGGGCGCCTGTTGCTGTTTCATTTTCATTGAAGCTGAACGGGGCAAACTCATGAAAGCCTATTTTCAATGGTTGCGCTATTGCGACTGTGGGCAACGAGAAGCTCCAGAGCATCAAACCAAGGCGGCAGAAACATAGACTAAATGCGCGCATAGAACCCCGGGCTAACCATTTGAAATACGCTGTTCACAGCGAAAATATTGGACTGGGTTAAAAGTGGTTTTTTACTAAAAAACGCCATTCCCAGCTGTTAACGTGCTCACCGCGTTCAAAAGGGACAGTTAAATCTATGTGGGCCACATTGCCGTAACTTGAGCGGGAAGAGTAGATACGTGCGCCTATCCCTATAGAGCCGATAGGCCCTGATACTTCGTTTAAATCTGCTTCGGGACCACCAAAAGCATTACCCACATCGATAAAGGCGGCCCAACCCAGTTCGGCTAGCTGGTATAGATTGATATTAGGGTAATTTCGGATTTCTGCACTTAACAACCACTGATGGTCACCATGCTGGTAGTCGTTGGGATAACCGCGAAGACCGGTTTCATCCCCCAAAGCCAGGGTGGTGTCTGTGTAAGTATTGTTAGAGGTGCCCAGCACGGCTTTGCCGTAGGCCGTCCACTTTGGATTGATTTGATAGAAGTATTCGGCCACTCCCTGCAGCTGGAAGTTGTCTTTCTGGCTGGTATTAAAGGTGCCTCGTCCTTTCAGTGACAGCAGCAGCAAGCTGTCTTCGGTGGCAAAGCCGCGGGAAGACTTTACCCCTACATGGTAGCCGGGCATGTCACTCCGGGTGTCATTGGTTTCCAGTCCGAGAGTGAAATAGTGCTGCCAGCCCAGGTTAAAGTCTTCGTTGTAATTGATAAGGTGCACGTTGCGCAGTACCCGATAATCGTCCTGAATGTATTGCCAGCCAATCCAGGGATAGAGGAAGTCACGATCCTGAGGCAGCCCGGCTTCGGGGTAAGTGTTGGTTTTTTCAAAGCTGTGTTTATCTTCGGTGATGCCCACAATCCAACGGCTAAGGTGGCCATTTTTCTTGCTTGCCAGCCATCCATAGCGCAGGTTCAGGTATTCAAAGCTGTGTTCAAACTCATTCACATCCACCCCGTTCTGGCGCAGGGTGTCGATGCGCTGGGTGTCATTGTATTCGGCCGAATACATCAGCTTGCCGTCGAGAGTATAGAAGGGGCGTTCGAAATACACATGAGACGCCTGACCGTCGCTGTTATCGTAAAAATCAGCGGCGAAGGTGCCGTGGGGCACTATGGTTAAAGGCACATCAAAGGCGACTTTGTAGCCGGTTCTGTCCTGATCCGATTGGTACTTAAGCCGGGTACGAATACCTGTGCCAAGCAGGTTGTCTTCTTTGATGCCAAATGAATACTTGGTATCACCACCGCTGTGCCCCACACTGACCGTTGGCAGTAATGACCAGTTATCCCAGGTCTCAACTACCACATCTTTGTGGCCATTGGGCTCGTCTGCCTCGGGATCGGGTTGGGCAAATCTGATGGTGGCATCACGAAGATAGGGCTCGGCTCTGAGCAATCGTTGGGCTTCGTCCAAATCTTTTTGGTTGACCTTATCGGTTTCTTTAAAGCTGAGCAGGCTTTTTATCGTGCTCTCGGTTGTGTTGATATGAAGGAAGTTGGCCCAGCGATGAATAAAGAAGGCTTCGGGGTCTGATTCATCAAAAATAGGGTGGCTTATCACCAGAATTTTGCCGACTTTGCTGTCAGCTTTTTCCTGAGGCGCAGCAACCTTGTCCGGAGCTTCTGCGGCAGAGTGGCAATTTAAAGGCAGCAACAGCAACAAAGCGCCTTTAAGCCGAAGATCTGTAAACATATCTGCGCCTCACGTGTCGTGTTATCTACACTTCATTAACACTGTTGCGGCGGGGATAGTCAAGCCAGGTTTTGAATAAAACTTAAAACTTTACTTAAGCTTATATGAAATAAGGGGCTTTCAGTTGGATTCTGTCAGCCCATCGGATTAAAGGATCCTGCGTGGTGGAACCGCCACGTTGGCGAAGATAAGTCCGGCGATCAGTGACATAAAAATCAGAAAAATCTGTGAGCCAAGATGAGCCTGATTCAACATGGTTTCGCCTGAAATCAGCACATTTAGCCCTATGTAAGTTTTACTGCCCGGCACCAAAATCACTATCCCTTGCAGCAGGGCAATGGATGCCGGAGCCTTCATCCAGCGGGCAAACAGATTGGAGTAAATTCCCACTGCGAAGGCACCGATAAAAATACCTATAGAGTCACCCAAATAGATGCCGCCAGCCATGGCAGAGAAAAAGGCCACAATTCCTGCCAGAACCCCCCAGGGCGCATCCTTCATGCGGGCTTTGAAGATAATCACCAGTGCCATGGACAGAATCGGCACTGCCGACCATATTGCCGCCCTCGGCACAGTTTGAGATTCAATGTATATAGCCTCACCGAATAAGGCTTTCCCCACTACCATGCCAAGAATGGCGCCAAAATAGAGTTTAAACAGCAACATCACCGCATCCATTATGCGCATGGTGCCGGACATCAGATCCCGTGCAGCCAACTCGGCAAGGCCAAGAGTAAGCGCCAGACCCGGAACGAAGATGATGATACCTGAGAGGATAACCACCGGAATATTAATGCCCGGGTCGAACTGACTGATCCCTGTGGCAGCAAGGGCGCACAATATGGCGGCCAGAGGTTCCAGCATCTCCGCCATCCGCTTAGAGCGTTCGGCGCGGTACACCAGGGCGTAAACCATGAGTCCGAGCAGACCGGACCAGAATACATCGTTCCAGCCGCTGCCCATCAGCATGGCAAAGGCTGCTGCAGATGAGCCAAAGGCCAGCAGGGTCAGTATGGGGCCGTAGGGGTTGGGTTTGTTGATGATTTCTTCGAGCCGGTCCATGGCATCCTGCAGCGTGCGCTTGCCGCTGATAAGCTCATCTACCAGTTCATCGGTGCGGGCCAGTGAACCCAAATCCAGGTCGCCCGGTTTTACCCGTGCAACGTGGTTGTATTCCTGGTCGGCATCGTGTTGCAGCACAAAGGTCATCGAAGTTGGTGAGATCAGGAAGTAGCCCTCGATGCCAAGCATGCGCGAGACGTTCTGCAGGTGGCTTTCCAGCCGATATGCCGGGGTGCCGAACTTATGCAGTGCCTTTCCTAATTTAATGATAAAACGACGCTTTTCGATAAATTCTGCGTTGTCCACGCCTAGTTCTCTCGCCTTGTGTTCAATGAGCCGATTGTCTGTAATCAGGCGCGCGGATCATACCCCAGGTTGCAGTCAAAGGGTTAACGGGATTTAATGTCAATGCAAAGAATAATAGCCAGTTGGAGAATTTTATGCCGCTTTCGGTAAGCGCCCTGTATGTCAGTCTTTCTGCTCTGCTGATGTTGGTCTACGCCTGGGGGGTTGTGCGTATTCGTAAACGGGAAAAAATAGGCCTGGGATCAGGGGACAACAAGGCATTGGAAATTGCCATGCGGGTTCACGGTAATTTCCTGGAATATGCACCCATGTTTCTGCTGCTGTTGGCCTGCGCCGAAATGAATGGTCTCAATGCGCTGTTTTTGCATGCAATGGGTGCGGCGTGGCTGGTGGCCAGAGTGCTGCACGGCATTGGTCTGACGCATGGCCGTGGTGGTTACCATCCTGGCCGCTTTTACGGCACCCTTATCACCTGGGTGGTGATAAGTGTTGCGGCTGTGGTTAATCTGGTGTTGTGGGTACTTGCAGCCCCCGTGTAAAGACACCCGCAACAGTTGACAAAAAAACTCGGGCTTTGGTTGTTTTTTGGTCACACTTAAGGGCGGAGTCCTGTTATACTCCGCGCCCTTGAAATGCATCGCCTCAGGCGATGTCGGTTGTGATTTGAGTCGTCGGGTTTTGTCATGCGCGTTGAAGTCAGTCTTTTCAACTATCCAAAATATTGGGCCGAGTGTTACGGCACCGCTCCTTTTTTGCCCATGTCCCGTGCCGAAATGGACAAATTGGGCTGGGATAGCTGCGACATCATCATAGTGACCGGCGATGCCTACGTGGATCACCCAAGCTTTGGTATGGCGGTGATTGGCCGCATGCTGGAAGCCCAGGGCTACCGGGTCGGCATAATTTCCCAGCCCGATTGGTCCAGTAAAGACGACTTTATGAAGCTTGGCCGCCCCAACCTGTTCTTTGGGGTGACTGCGGGCAACATGGACTCAATGATCAACCGCTACACTGCCGATAAAAAGCTGCGCCACGACGACGCCTACACCCCCGGCGATGTGGGTGGCAAACGTCCTGACCGCGCCGTGACCGTGTATACCCAGCGCTGCAAAGAAGCCTTTAAAGAGGTTCCCGTGGTCATAGGCGGCATCGAGGCCAGTCTGCGCCGTATCGCCCACTATGATTATTGGTCCGATAAAGTGCGCCGCAGCGTGATATTTGATGCAAAAGCCGACATTCTGGTATACGGCAATGCCGAGAGACCATTGGTGGAAATTGCCCACCGTCTCGCCCGTGGCGAAGATGCCAGTGAGCTGACCGATGTGCGTGGTACTGCAGTCATCAGCAAAACCGCCATGCCCGGCTGGCGCGGCATGGATTCGCGTAAAATCGACCAGCTGCATAAAATCGACCCCATCCCCAACCCCTATGGTGCCGATGATGTGGGTTGTCAGAACCTCTCTGGCCCCAGCGATAAAAAAGTCTTTAACGAGCAAACCGCCCCTGATGGCGTGACCGTGGCCAAGCCTATCAGCATTCAGCCGCCCAAGCCGCGCCCCTGGGAGCAAACCTATGTGCTGCTGCCTGCCTTTGAGCGGGTGAGTGAAGACAGATACCTATACGCCCACGCTTCGCGGATTTTACATCAGGAGCAAAACCCCGGCTGCGCCCGCGCCCTGTTTCAGCCCCATGGCGACAGGGGTGTGTGGGTTAACCCGCCCGCCTGGCCGCTGTCCACCGAAGAGATGGATTCAGTATTCGACCTGCCATACCAGCGGGTACCGCATCCCGTGTACGGCAAGGAAAAAATCCCCGCCTACGACATGATTAAGACTTCCATCAATATCATGCGTGGCTGTTTTGGCGGCTGCTCTTTCTGCTCTATTACCGAGCACGAAGGCCGGATTATCCAGAGTCGTTCCCAGGAATCTATTGTTAAGGAAATCAAAGATATTCAGGCTAAGGTGCCTGGCTTTACCGGGGTAATTTCCGATCTCGGTGGCCCCACCGCCAACATGTACCGCTTGGGCTGTACCAGCGAAAAGGCTGAAAAGACCTGCCGCCGCCTGTCCTGTGTTTACCCCAGTATCTGTGGCCATTTGGGCACAGATCATCAGCACACCATCGACCTGTACCGCGCCGCCCGTGATGTGCCCGGTATCAAGAAGGTGCTGATTGCCTCAGGCGTGCGTTACGATCTGGCCATTGAAGACCCCCGCTATGTGAAGGAGCTGGCCAAGCACCATGTGGGCGGCTACCTGAAAATTGCCCCCGAGCATACCGAAGAAGGGCCGCTGTCGAAGATGATGAAGCCCGGCATGGGCGCTTACGACAAGTTTAAAGAGCTGTTCGACAAGTACTCGAAAGAGGCGGGCAAGGAGCAGTTCCTTATTCCTTACTTTATCTCGGCCCACCCGGGCACCACAGATGAAGACATGCTTAATCTGGCGCTGTGGCTCAAGGAGCGCAAGTTCAAGCTGGATCAGGTGCAGAACTTTTATCCATCGCCCATGGCCAATGCCACCACCATTTACCACACCGAGCTGAACTCGCTGAAAAACGTCAAGCACAGCAGCGAGCAGGTGCCAGTGCCCAAAAAGGGCCGCCAGCGCCGTTTGCACAAGGCGCTGCTGCGCTATCACGACAGCGCCGGTTGGCCGCTCATTCGTGAAGCCCTGATTGCCATGGGCAAGGAACACCTGATAGGCACCGGCCCCCAACATCTGGTGCCGCCGGAAGGCCGTGCCGAGCAGTGGGCGGGTAAGGGCAGCGGTAGCAAAGGTGGCAAGCCAAAGGCCGAGAAGGGCCAGCAGGCTTTTACCCGTTTCAGCGGTAATCAGTTTGACGACCGCAAGGGCGGCGAGAAAGGAAAGCCTCAGGGCAAGACTCAAGCCAAGGGTAAGACGCAGGGCGCTGCCAACGCCAATGGCAGTGCTCCGGGGAAAACACAGGGCACGTCTCAGGGTAAAGGCGGCAACAATGCCCGCCCCGGTGCCAAGCCAGTCTTTGGTAAACCTAATGCTGGTAAGTCCGGTGGCGGTAAGCCCAGTGGTGGCAGTTCGGCGCCCAAGGCGCGAAAGCCAGCATAACGCCCAATAAAAACGCCGCGATTCAGCGGCGTTTTTTATCCCATACTTTCCCTGCGCTACACCAGACCCATGCCCTTGCTCACAAGGGCGCTGAGATACAGACCAAGCCCAAAGACGGTGTGAGTTATCAGGCTGTGTGCCCGGGTACCCCAGGGATTTGGGGCGCGTGACGCGGCCATCCCCATACCCAGCGCCGGTTGCAGCAAAAAGAAAGGTGCAGCAACAGTGGCAAGGCCCAGTGCAACAGCAGGGCCCGCTGAAGGCTCGGTAAACCACTCTGCTCCGGCAAACGGCAGCAGCAGTCCGGCAAAAGTGATACCGATAGCGTAATGGGCGATCCAGCCAACCAGGGCCTCGCCTTGTTGTGACTCAGAGCTTGCTATTGGTCGATGAATAAAACGTCCTTTGGGTATCCACAGCAGCCAGCGGCCAAACATGGCGTAGTTCAGCGAAGGTACCCCAAATAGCCTGAGTCTGAGCAGTGCCCAGAGATCCATCATCAGGGTCGCACCCACGCCAATTATCAGTATCTGCAGCAAAAGTAGCATTCTTGTCTTCCGTCCTTGTGGTTAAGTAATCTGCAAGGTACAACTTCAAGTCAACTTGAGGTCAAGGGGATGTGATGGACATTTCGCAGGTAGCGAAGCAGTCGGGCGTGGCGGCTTCAAGGCTTAGATATTATGAGGAAAAGGGACTTATCCGCGCCATCGGCCGCGATGGCCTTAAGCGGGTGTTTTCGCCCGGCATTCTGGAACGCTTGGCCTTGATTGCACTGGGGCAGTCGGCGGGGTTTTCCCTGGAGGAAATTGCCGGCATGCTTGGCACAGAGGGTGTTCCTGAGATAGACAAAGCCAGGCTGGTGGAAAAGGCCGATGAACTGGATGGGCGCATCAAACGGCTTTGCGCCATGCGCGATGGCCTGAGGCATGCCGCCCAGTGCAGCGCCCCCAGTTATCTGGAATGTCCCAAGTTTCAGCGCCTGATGCAGCATGCTGCGAAAGCTGACAAAAAGCAGCGCCAGTCCGGGGCTGCCCGACAGAACAAGCCCCCGCGCTAACGCCAGCTTGTCTCACGACAGCGTTCGCAACCACGGCAGTCGTAAGCAAACTGCTTAGAGCCAGTAGCGTGGATAGTGGCGTTTGGGGTTGGAGGACAGATTGTTTATAACCAGCGCCACCAATAACAAGGCCAGCGATCCGAGCAGTACCGGGGTAATGGCATACAGATAGCCGAGGCGCTGCACGCTGTCTCCGCCAATCACGGCAATCAGCGCCGCAGCGCCCGCCGGTGGGTGCATGGTGCGGGTCAGGTGCATCACGGCAATGGCAAGCGATACCGCCAGCGCCGAGGCGAGCACCGGGTTATCGCCCGCAAGCTGCCACACTGTCACCCCAATCAGGGCTGAAAACAGGTTGCCAAATATCAGATTGCGGGGCTGGGAAAAGTCCGCCATGGGCGCACCGTACACCAATACCGCCGAGGCGCCAAAGGAGCCAATCACAAACATGTGCCCGGGCTCCACCGGTCCCATCCATTGCCCCAGATTGGCTACCAGATAAATGCCGACAAAGGCACCGAGCCAGGACCAGAGGATTTTTTTCATCGGCGGGCGCGGTGGACAGGCCGCCTTGGGCTTCATACGGCGTAAATAAAACTTCATTGACTGGTGTATCTCCCGAGGCGGATGGTTGGGTTGGAATTGGGCAACTGCTCAGCCTGCTTTGGCACTCTGTGCGGTTGCCAATATAAATACGGGCCGTCGATAGCGCCCACATGCGGCGGCGCCACCTTGTCATTTCCTGCGGTGGCTGTATTTGACGCTCATCAAATCGAAAACCTGTGGGGCTGGCGAGTCCGGCTTTGAAGTGGGCGGGGCTCAGGCACACAGGGATCATTTGGGTTCTCATATAGCGCTGTTAAGCCGTTATCTCGGCGCCAGCCGGTTGGCATTCATTGAGTGAGGTTAAATGTCATCGCCCTGGTAGCCAGTGAGAAAAAACTCCACCTTCCCACAGTCCTGGCAGGCATACATATCGAGGGCTTCTTTGCTGACGAAAAGCTCTCCCAGCTCGCCCAGTACGCCCCAACGGCTGCCCTCATGGAAGTCCTTTCTGCCGACGAAACGCAGGGGTGTATGGCAACGTAAACAAGTGATTGCAGCCTTTGGTGCAGGCGCTTCGCCATCACGGGGAGTATTACACTGCCAGCAGATTTCAAAGGCGTCGTCTTCCACCTTGGTGTGGCAATGTTTGCAAATCCAGGACATCAGGTTTCTCCTAAACCATTCTGAATTGATTCCGTGTCTGACTGACACAGAGCGGGGTCCAGCTTATCGCTGTCGAGCGCAGGCATGATAGCGGCTTGCTGATGCCCCCACCAGTTCAGGAGGACGCAGGCAACCGTTATGGTCAGGTAGAGTACAGGTTTGACATAGGCTTTGGCGCCTCGGACCACCAATGTGGGTTTATATACTTTCTCGCCCTCAGGGGGAAAGCGACCTTGCATCAGCCCCCTGATGGCCATCGGCACCAGAGTGAACAGCATGGGGATAAGCGCCAGTACCGGAATACCCACAAAGATGAGCTGCCAGAAATAGTCGGCACCATTCAGGCCGGCAAACTGATAGCAGTGGGGGCGATTGGCGAAGTCCTCGATAAATGGGTTGAACCACAACCTCTGGCCCATAATCAGCAGCAATCCAAGCAGCGAATACAGGCACACCCGCGTCCATTTCTCCCGCTTGGTGTATTCCTGTGCGTATTCCATGGCAGTCCCTTGCGGTTAAATCACGACTTGTCATCATCCAATAGCCGCGCCAGCTTTGCAAGTTTGGGGACTATATAAACCCGGCAAAATGGCCTGTCTGGGTCGGTTTGATAATAGTTCTGGTATTCGGCCGATGAGGCTTTAAAGCCTTCGAGGGGTAAAATTTGGGTGATAAGGGGCGCGGGGAATTCGTTGCCAAGCACAGTTAGTATCTTAGCCAGCCGTTGCTGCTGATTGTGGTTGTGGTTGAGATTATGATTGCGAAAATACAGCGCCGAGCGATATTTACCGCGCATGCTGTGTGCCTTGGTGGCGGAGTGAGTGTGCAGGTGCACCCGAACCAGCTCCGTCAGACTGATTTGCTCTGGGTTAAAGTGAACCGTCACTGCCTCTGACCATGCATCAGCGGGCGGGTTTGAGCGTGCCCAGCCCTGCTCGACCTTAATTACCCCACTCAGGCGTTGAAACACAGCCTCGGTGCACCAGTGGCAGCCACCTCCCAGCGTGATTTGGGCAAAGGCGCAGCCCGGCTGAGTTGCAGCAACATCTGCCGTTGGTTTATTTGGGTTCGAAGCGAGTGTTGAGTTGCAGCGTGTCTTTTGTGGCATAGAAACCCCCATGGTTTATTCAAAAGACCCGTAAAGCGTATTTTGGCTTTCGATCGCTCGCTTCTTTGGCCATGGCCACCATGGCGAGCAACAGGGGGAAGGTATTCTGGCAATACCACAAGGGCCGGCCCGCTTGTGGATTTGCAGCTTGCCTGCTTAACCGGCAGTTTGGCCAATTGCCGGAAAATCAGGGGTGTTACTGGAGCTGTGATATCAGTGTTTTGCTTCGGTGTGGGGTTGCACCGCGATGCGCTCGCGCTCATCCTGAGCTGAGGTTTGGCTGATGGGCTCTGGTGGTGCCAGCCTGTAGTCGAGTTGTACCTCAACGCCTTTACTGGCCTTGGGCTCGTATTGCCATTGGTTCAGCGCATCGATGGACACCTTATCGAACACGCCTTCGGGCTCTGATTTAAAAATCACGACATTGGATACAGTGCCCTTGGCATCGATATCGAACCTTGCCTGCACATAGCCTTCGATACCCTGTTTGGCGGCGTTAACAGGGTACTTGGGCTCAATCCGAACCACTGGTTTGCTGAGTTCGGCACTGTCGCCAGCCATGGCCGGAGCCTGAGCCCAAATACCGAGAGCGGCTACCAGTGCCAGTGGTGTCAGCAGTGATGCGGCGCTGAAGCCCTTGCTGTGTTTGAGTTGGATGAGTCTTTGTTTCATGGTGTGTTTATCTCCATAGTGGTGTGAAAGCGGCTGCCAACTCCGGGCAACCGTGGCGGCATTACCAATAAGCGCGCGGCCATAGGCAATGCGGTCGGCCTGGCTGAGTTCAATGGTGACATCGGCGTCGCAGGCCATTTCCTGATCCTGCCTGAAACGGCGATACGCCAGCAGGCACAGGGGGTTAAACCAGCACAGGCACAACAGCGCCAGCGCCAGTAAGTTGCAATGCAGATCGCCCCGGCGCCAATGGCTGAGCTCGTGGGCGAGGATAAGCTGCTGATCTTTATTGCTGAAACGCGCCTCAAAACCTTCAGGCAGCACAACAGTGGGGCGAAACACGCCAAACACAAAGGGGCCTTCGGCTTCGATGGAAGTCAGCAAACGCGCGCCTGTGCTTTTGGTGTCTGTGGCAGGTTTGGCGAGTCTGATGAGCTTTGTAAGGCGCAGTAAGCTTAAGCCGATAGCCGCGAGCGCAATCGAGAGGCCTGCAATATAAGCCGCGCTCAGCCAATCGGTATTGCTGGCGCCGTGGGAAAGCTCGCCCAGAGTGACTCTATAGGTTTCCATGGCGCTGTTACTGACGGGGCTTGCCATAGGCGCCAGCAGCGCCAGCAAGAGTACCGGCACACTCAGCCACAGGCCGTATTGGAAGCGGGCACCAAAGCGCTCCAGTACCCAGGGGCGCAGCAGCAGAAGCAGGGCCAGCAGCAGCGTCAGTGGCGGCGTGAGCCTGAGAATGAGCTCAATCATGCTTTTGCTCCTTCTCCCAGGCATCGATTAGCTGCTTAAGCTCGGCAACGTCCTCTTGGGTCAGCTTGTTGCTGCCCGCAAAGCCCGCCACCAGTGGTGCCAACTTGCCGCCAAACACCCGCTCGATAAAGCTCTGGCTCTCTTTACGCTGGTAGGAATGCTCCGCAAGCTTTGGGAAGTACAGATAGGCGCGGCCATCCTTTTCAAACCCCAGCGCGCCTTTATTAACCAGCCGGTTTATCAGGGTTTTGACAGTTTTTTCATGCCATTCGCCGCTTTGGTTAAGCGCCTCGACTATGTCGTTGGCGCTCAGAGGCGCTTGCTGCCACAGCACCTTAAGCACTTCCAGTTCGGTGGGGCTGATGTCTTTTAATTCGGGTTGGGTCATGGCGCTGCCTGTTTAATCAATTACACGTGTAATACTATTAATATTACAAACGTAATCACTATGGCAAGCATAATTTTTATGCGCCTGTGTTTTGCCAGGCTGTGGAAGCGGAACTGCCTGAAAAATCGGCTTGGACCACAGGTTGATGGTGAATTTATTATTGATTTTCAGTAGGCTGTATTTTTCTACGTATTCAGGGAATGAAGATGCTGAAGCCACTCGTGTATTGGTATGTACGAATCTTTGGAAGAAAAACGGATCATGATCCTGCCCTCGGCTACGGCCGAATAGCTGAGTTTGAGGGGTGGCTTCGCAATCGGGATTGGCCGCAGTTTGAAACCACATTTGATGCCGTCAGTCGGGGCGAGCAGGAAGTGCTGATTGGCTATTTTGCCGTTCAGTCCGACGCCGAACGCTGGTTTGGACCCTGGCTTCGTGCCTCGTCCAGCCCGATCCCAGCCCTGTTTGAGGGGCGACGTTTACTCCTTCGGGCCTGGAAAGAGCGCTCCGGCCTGACAATAGACTATCTGCCCCAAAGCGCGGTACGAAAATGGCAGCGCTGGGGGAATCAGGCCGTGAATGTGCTGCAGCACGCCAGGGATATCTCGCCCCAGGATATGCGGGTGCGACAAGAACTGTTGTGGGCCCAGGCCGCCACCGGGGATGCCTGGGTATTGGCCCAGGAGACCCTTGCCATGCTGTTTGAAAGTGAAACGGCAGATCTGCCGCTTGGCATGACTCTGATGCAAATTCTCAATGAAAAATGGTTTGGCGAGGATGAGTTAGACGAACAGGTGGCAAGGGCGCTGGCCGCCAGAAATCCCGCATACAACTCGCTGCTGGTCTCTGTATGGGTGGAGCGCTGGTTGAGTGCCATGCAGGAAGAAGTCCCATTCGCCGACCACTATTTTATGCAGGAGCATATTCTCGATGAGCTGCGCGCCTTGGCCATTACTGACACCAGCCTCTCCGGCGCTGACAAGTATCTCGCCAATATTGCGGCAAACTTCTATGCCTTTGCCTTTTTTAAGGGGCGCGAAAAAATGCTGGCCAGCAAATACCTGCTGCAGGTGAGGGACAAATACCTGCCAGAGCCCTGGCAATATGAAAGCTCGCCGCGAACGGCCATAAACAGTGCCAGGCGTTTTGCGAAATTGGGTAACTTAACGGGCTGACCCGGGAGCAAGCTTTGCGGTAAGCACATGGTCTTCCCATCGGCCGTTGATTTGAAGGTAGGCGCGGGCGAGGCCCTCTTTTTCAAAGCCGAGCCGCTTTAGCAGGGCGGCGGATCTGTGGTTGGATGGCATGTAGTTGGCCATTACCCTGTGTAATTTCAGCTCATCGAAGGCATAGGCAAGGGCAGCCTCACACAGCTGGCTGGCAAATCCCTTACCCTGCAGCGACTGGTCAATGCCATAGCCCAGATAACAGGCCTGAAACGGGCCGTGCACCTGATTGCTGAGGGTGGCCATGCCCCAAATATGTGCCGGGTCGGTCAGCACCAGATAACTGCAATTACTGGTTTCAACCAGCGATGCCTCAATGCGCTTCTGCCACTCGGCAGTGCTGTGATAATCCGCCGCCCGCAGCGGCTCCCATGGGGCAAGGTGCGCCCGGTTGCGGCTGAAATAGGCTTCAAGCATACATGCATCGTTAACGCTAATTAGCCGCACTACAGCCGTTTGGGCATCAAATACAGGTGCTTTGGCGGAGTGATGGCTGGCGTTATCAGATGGGCTGTGCATGGCGGGGTTCCGGTGGCGGGTAAAATTCAAGCATTCTTTCATTTTTTAAGATGTTACACTCGGGTAACAGTTTCACCAATCCCAGCAGGAGTCCGAATGGTCAATAATTGGCTGGCCGCGCTGACCCGATACCCACTGTTTTTAATGCTCGGCCTGGCGGCAATGGCGTTATTCAGTTTGTTGGATGGCGGGCCCTGGCTCAGTGCAAATCGATTGTTGTTATTTGTTGGCGTGACGCTGGGGGTGGCGGGCGCCCTGCTTTTGTTGGCCGCCGCAGGACTCTTTCGGCGGGTTGGCACCACGGTAGACCCAACCAAGTCGCCGGATGCGCTGGTGACCCATGGCCTGTATAGCTTCAGTCGTAACCCCATGTATCTTGGCATGTTATTGCTGCTGGTGGCTGAGGTGTGTTTATTGGGGCGGCCGCTGGCACTCTTATCTCCTGTGTGCTTTTTTGCGCTGATGAATGGCCAGCGCATTCCCGCCGAAGAGGCCATGGTGGAGGCGCGTTTTGGTGCTGCCTTCAGTGATTACAAAGCCCGGGTCAGACGCTGGCTTTAATGGTTATGGAAGTTGAAGGGGGAGGCGGGCAAAAAGCGCCACGGTAGTAAACCGTGGCGGAGAGGTTATGACCAAATCCATGTCGCCGATGGAAGTGAAGGTCGGAGACATTGCCCGGATGGCAATGCTCCGGGCTGGTGGTCATCAAGGCGTGCCTGGCACGCAATTTCCCTGTGATGGGGTTTAGAAGAAGTAGTTAATACCTACTGCAAATTGGTTGTCTTCCAGTGCTTCGAGTGACTTGTCGTCCATATCGGAGAAGTCGAGTTTGGCCTCGAAAAACATCACTGTATCCAGGCTGTATCTGTAGTGCATCCCTACCATGGCAAAGCGGCGGGTCCAGTTACCGCTGATGGGGGTGCTCTGGTCAGTGTCCAGATCCAGATATGTCAGCACTGCCATGGGCACAAAGCCACTATCATCCTGCCATGCCAGCATCAGCTCGGCGCCGGTGGCGTCGTACAGATCGCCATTTACCTGCTCGTTGTTTTCACTCTTATGGGCGTTGAAGCCCACATACAGTCCATCGGCCTTGCGCTCATCGGCATAGTGGTAGTAACTGCCGTACATGGCACCTATGCCAATGATTTGGTTGGCTTCGTCTATGTGGGTGTTACCTATATGGCCGGTAATGTCACCGCGGTTCACTCCCGCCAGCAGGCTGAGTTTATCGGTGACCGACCAGGTGACGGATGCGCCGTAGCTGTTGTCAAAACTCAGCTGGGCATTCTCAATCTGGTTGCCGTCGCTGTCGGTTACGCTGATATCGCCGTTGTTTTTTGCTGCATATTGCAGCGCAATGGACACAGGGCCAAAGCTGTTGCGGTACTGGAAGGCGCTGTCGGCGCGGCCGGTGCCGGTCAGGCCGCCATCGCCAAAGCCGTAGGCGCCCACGCTGTAACCGGCAAACACGTTGGGCAGGTCGGTGGTGCCAGCCACATCATAGTAAGCGCCCCACTGCTTGCCGAACGTCAGGCTGCCGTATTTATCGTGTGACAGGCCCACATAACCCAGGCGGTTATTGAGGAAGTCGCCGCTCTTTTCGGCATTGAGCTTGCCTCCCTGCATCACCAGATCTTCGTTGCCGGAAACGATATTCACGCCCCATTCGGTCACCGCATAAGCCCGCCAGCCGTTGCGCTCTTCCCGCTCGAAGGTAAAGCGCAGCTGCGACAGGTTGTCGTTCACCGCGGTTTCGTCGCCATCGTACAGCGCGTTGAAGCCAAGCCAGCCGGTGAGGCCGAGACTGTTTTTGTTGTCGTTGTATAGCTCCATGGCATTGACGGAAGAGGCGCCAATAAGCAGTGGCAGTAAGAGTGCCAATTGTGATTTTTTCATGATTCCACCTTTGAATTTCTTTGTTGTGGCCTCGCCCGGGACGAGGCCTTATGTTTGTTGTGTTCAGGCCTGTTGCAGGCGCAGTTCGTTTTTCTTGCTGATAACGCCGAACAGGGTCCAGCCGAAGAAGGTAGCAATGGAGCCCAGCATCACGGCGGTTTCGCCAGAGCTGTACAGGGCATAGAAGCTGTAGAGCGCGCCCATCACCGCCATGCAGTTGGCGATACGGGCCTTGCTGACCGGAATGTTCATCTGCTTTTGCATCACCCCAAGGGCGGCCATCGACAGGATGTAAGGGATGATGTTGGTGACCACTGCCAGGTTTACCAGGGCTTCAAACTGCTTGTTCAGTGATGGGCTGATGGTCATCAGACTCAGCACCGACTGGATGGAAACAATCGTCAGCATGCCGAGCACGGGGGCTTCGGCCTTGGTCACCTTGGAGAAGAGTTTGGGGAAGAAGCCTTCGTCAGCAGAGGCCTTGAACACCTGTGCAATGGTGAACTGCCAGCCCAGCAGTGAGCCGGTACAGCTGATGATGGCACAGGCCATGACGATGGCACCTATGGTGGGGTTAAACATCTGGGCAAAGGCCAGACCGAAAGGCGCGTTCGACAGTGCCAGTTCACCGTTTGGCACAATACCGGCAATCACGTTGGTGGAGACGATATAAATCAGTGCCGCGCCCAGGGTGCCGCCCATTACCGCGATGGGCACGTTCTTCTCTGGGTTTTCAACCGCTTCTGAGTTGGCGCAGGCTGATTCCAGCCCCAGGAATGCCCACAGGGTCATGGCAATGGAGCCGCCCAGCGCTTCGAAGAAGGGCAGATCGTGTGGATTCCAGGCTGACTTGTAGAGGTCAAAGTCAAACCAGAACCAACCAATAAGCGACACCCCAATCACCGGCAGAATAATGCCCCACACAGTGATGCTGGATACCTGACCCGTGATGCGGGCACCCCCAAAGTTGGCGACCGTGGCGAGCCAGAGCACGCCTATGGTGGCCAGACAGGTGGCGATGGGGCTCAGCTCCACGTCAAAGAGCACGGCGCCATAGCCCACCGCTGAGATGGCAATGGCCACGTTGGCAATCAGCAGCGACACTGCATAGGTGTAGTTGGCCATAAAGTTACCGCTGCGGCCGAAGGCGTATTCGGCGTAGCCGCCCATGCCGCCGGACTTTTTACTGAACATGCCGCACTTGGCAAAAGCGAAGGCCAGCGCCGTTGAGCCTGCGGCCGTAACCAGCCAGGACAATATCGAAATGGTACCCACCTGTGCCAGCTGGGTCGGCAGCATGATGATACCGGAGCCCATCATGTTGACTATGGTAAGAATGGTAAGTTGAACCACGCCTATCTTATTGTTTGATTTACTCATAATAGTGTCTCGATTCGTTATGGTTTTAGGGGGCGGCGTACCCTGCCGCCCCGTCGTTATCAGTGTTTAAGCACGTAACCCATGGCCTGAACCCGGCCGTTATCGGCGCGCTCCAGGTACACACCCTGCAGTTCGGGGGCGAAGCCCGGCAGCAGGTTGATACCTTCTTCGAGGGCCAGGAAATAGCGCTGCACCGCGCCGCCCCAGACTTCGCCGGGCACCATACAGAGCACGCCGGGTGGGTAAGGCAGGGCACCTTCGGCCGCGATTTGGCCTTCAATTTCACTGAGGGGCACCAGCTCGGCCTTGCCGCGCACAAAGGCGAGGTTGGCTTCCTGTGGATTCATCACCGCCTTGGGGAAGTGCGCCGCACGGAACATCTCTTTTTGCAGCTGCTTCACGTTGCGGCTGACATAGAGGTCGTGCATTTCCTGACACAGGCGACGGATGCTGTAGCCTTCATAGCGTTCACGATTGGCGCGATAAACGTTGGGGAGCACTTCACTTAAGGGCGCATCTTCGTCAATCAGCTTCTCGAAGCGGGCAATCTGGGTCACCAGATGCTGCATCTTGGCCATGTCCTCGGCGGGGGTCATGAGGAACAGGATGGAGTTAAGGTCACACTTCTCTGGGATGATGTTGTTTTCACGCAGGAAGTTGGCAAGGATGGTGGCCGGGATACCGAAGTTCTCGTACTCGCCGGTTTCGGCGTTGATGCCGGGAGTGGTGAGCAGGAACTTACAGGGGTCGACAAAGTACTGGCCCTTCTCGTAGCCCTCGAATGCGTGCCATTTCAGGCCCGGTTCGAACTCGAAGAAGCGCAGATCATCAGCCATTTTCTCGGTATCAAAGCTCTGCCAGGGCTCACCTTCTACCGTGGTTGGGATAAAGGGCTTGATGTACTTGCACTTTTTCAGCAGCAGCTTGCGGGCTTCGATACCGGCTTTCACCGCTTCGCGCCACAGATAACGGCCGCTGGCGCCTTCGTGCATCTTGGCGTTCACATCCAGCGCCGCAAACAGCGGATAGAAGGGGCTGGTGGAGGCATGCATCATAAAAGCGTTGTTGAAGCGCTTATGGTTGCAATAGCGCTGCTGACCCTTGATATGGCTGTCTTTTTTGTGGATTTGTGAGGTCTGAGAGAAACCGGCCTGCTGCTTGTGCACCGACTGGGTCACGAGAATGCCGGGATCCTCGGGGCCAAGTTCCAGCAGCAGCGGCGAGCAGTCTTTCATCATAGGGATGAATTGCTCGTAGCCTACCCAGGCCGAGTCAAACAGGATGTAGTCACACAGGTGGCCGATGCGGTCCACTACCTGACGGGCGTTGTAGATGGTGCCGTCATAGGTGCCAAGCTGGATGATGGCAAGGCGGAACGGGCGTGCTTCCTGCACCCGTTCGGGGGCTACCTTACCGATCTCGTCCCGAAGATAAGCTTCATCGAAACAGTGGGAGTCGATACCGCCGATAAAGCCAAAGGGGTTGCGGGCCGTTTCCAGATACACGGGGGTAGCACCGGCCTGAATTAAGGCACCGTGGTGGTTGGATTTGTGGTTGTTGCGGTCAAACAGTACCAGATCGCCGGGGGCGAGCAGCGCATTGCACACTACCTTGTTTGATGCCGAAGTGCCGTTAAGTACAAAGTAGGTTTTGTCGGCGTTATACACCTTGGCCGCATAGGCCTGGGCATCGTGGGGTGCGCCTTCGTGTATGAGCAGGTCGCCCAGCTTGACGTCGGCATTGCACATGTCCGAGCGGAACACGGTTTCGCCAAAGAAATCAAAGAACTGACGGCCAACGGGGTGTTTACGGAAGAACTGACCACCCTGGTGCCCCGGACAGGCAAAGGTGGAGTTACCCATCTCAACGTACTTTTTCAGGGTGCCGAAGAACGGCGGCAACAGGGATTCCTGATAGCGGCGCACCGCGGTTTCCACTTGCTTGCCGTAAAAGTCGGTTTTGGCGTTACAAAGCTCAAATACCCCGGTGATGGCATCACAAAAATCATCGGGGAAGGCTTCTTCACAGCACACTGAAACAAATATCGGCAAATTCAAACCGGTATTTTTAATTTTATCAACAATGCCATTATTTACGTCGGTAACAGAAACAACGGCGGCGCCTACATCACAAAAGTCTGTAGTTAATACATTGACAACTTCACGCTTGGTATCAAAACAAGAACGAACAGATAAGCTCGCTGCAATTTTTAATGAATTCATAATTAACCTGATTAATTTTGATTAGCCGGACCCCTGCCAATAATTTTTAATCGACATGGTAAATTCCGGGCAGCCGAACAGGTGCTGACAAAGACAGACTGCGAATTAATTAAAAGGCGCAGTGATTCCCTGACCGGGTCAGTCCAAGGCTGGCAGACAAATTTTAATTTTTATGCGAAAGACTCTCAGGCAACAGATAGCCCAAGGCGTCCGGCGAAGGCAGGATTAAAGCAGGAAGAAGAATGAATAGTCGAAGTAGTCGCGTTGCTCGGGCATCATGATATGCCTCGTTCGGCGAATATGCGCCATAATCTTTGATTTCTTTCTCATATACAACTCCATTACGAAAATAAAGAAACCAGTTAATGTTAAAGCCTCATTTGGCGAGGTGATTTTATCTGTGTAATAGTAAATATAATTTGAAGTGAATCATAAAAAATAAACTCCATTAATAAATGTAACCACCTGTAATTTTAGTAACTTTACTTAATAAATTATGTGAGCGTAATTAAAGTGCTGCTCATTTATTAAAATGGCTATTTCTGATATGCATGTTAATTTTGCTAAAGCAGATTAAAACCTGTATTTAGTCACATAGGGTGAATAATGCTTCAGGCTCACTGACAAGGTCTGGCATTTGGCGTACAGTAAATGTTCCGAAGGCAAAGGAGGCTGGCGATGGCAAACAGCGAATACAGTGACAGCAGCTTTTGGCAAAAAGTGAAGGATTTTGCCAAACAGGCTGGCAGAGAGGTGATTGAAAAGGCACTCTGGCTCTATTACGCCGCCCAGCGCCCTGAGACACCAACCTGGGCCAAAACTATCATTTTTGGTGCTCTGGGTTATTTTATTACTCCCCTGGATGCGATTCCTGATCTGACGCCATTGTTGGGTTTTACCGACGATTTAGGGGCGTTGGCTGCGGCGCTGACCATGGTGGCCGTGTATATTGATGATGACACCCGTACCAAGGCCGCTGGCAAGTTGGATGACTGGTTCGGTAATGATGAGTCAAAAGATTGATTTTTAAATACTAATTTATGATTATCACTAAGACGGAAAATATTCTTACATCGACTATTCCGGTTTTTCGATCGTGGCGATATAGTGTCGCCACGCTGAAGCCAGCAGTCCTGCCGGGAAACTCAATGATGCTTTTTTCACCACCAGCCAACACGGCCAAGCCCTCTGGACGGGGGACCCATGCGTAAACAGCAACTGGAATTTACCTATATGCGTGCCATCGCCATTTTATGGATTGTGGCCGGTCACAGCATTTATAACTCAAGCCAGGGATTTCCTCTGGGATTAGAAAACGTGCTGCGGGGCGGCACGGCACTGTTTGTGTTTATCTCCGGCTATTTTTACCACCGTATTTTTCATCCGCGGATGGTTTATAAAGAGTTTATGGGCAGCAAGATCCGAAACGTATTGTTGCCCTTTGTGGTGGTGTCACTGGTGGGGCTTGCCATGTTGGCGACTCAGTGGAGCCTGATGTATGGCAGACCCCTGACTGAAGTGGCCAAGGGCATCTACTACACGGTTCGTAATGGGTATGTGCTTTATCCCCATTGGTATATCCCCTTTATCATGGCGGTGTTTGCCATATCGCCGGTTTTTTCAGCTTATATTGGTACGAGTAAGGCGTTTCGCTGGCTGATCTTGCTGTTAACCTGTGTCATAGCCGTACTGATCCACAGACCCATTGGCAATATCAATGTGTTGCATTCGGTCGTTTACTTTACCCCTTTTTATCTGATGGGCATTCTTTACTCGGCCCATGAAGAATGGCTTAAAGCCAGAATAGTGCCTTTGTTATGGGCCGCCTTGGTGGTGGCCATATTTAGTCTTTGGATGCAAACCTCAGTACAGGGGCATGTGGGCAACTATCACAAAGAAGCGCTTGTTTGGGGCGGTATTGACTGGCAGTTTGTGCAAAAGTTCAGCTTGGTTATCTTAGCTGTCGGCCTGTGCCTGTGGTTGTCACAACGATCGTTGACCGATGCAACGCAGAAAAGCCTCAATGCACTGGCTGAAATGAGTTTCGCCATTTTCTTTATCCATCCGCTGTTTTCCATCATATTCAGTGTTATTACAGGTTTGCTGCGCTTTAAACTCGCGCCCGGCAACATGTGGGCCAGCCTGGGACTGTCGATGGGGATTTTTGTTTTCTTGCTGTGTGGCAGCGTCATAACAGCCAGAGCCATTAAGGCCTGGTTGGGTGATAAATCCCGCAGTTATATAGGCTGGTAGCCTGGTTACGGGCACGAAGGCGCCTTAAGGTTGAGTTCACTCTCGGTTGGTAGGCTGTTTTTTTCTCCAGGGGAATAACTATGGATTCCAAATTTTTCCTCCTGCCTTGTGTGCTGCTGGCCAGCATCAGCGCATGTGCAGAATCGCCACAGCAGCAGTTTTTCGACGGTCTCAGCTCGCTGTGTGGTAAGGCTTTTGAAGGCAAGGTCACCCAAGGGGATGCCAGTGATGAAGCCTTTGCCGCCTCAAGGCTGGTGATGCATGTGCGTGAATGCAGCGAGAATCAAATCAAGGTGCCTTTTCATGTAGGTGAAGACAGATCCCGTACCTGGGTGATCAGTAAAACCGATTTCGGACTCAGGCTTAAGCATGACCATCGCCACAAAGACGGCAGTGAAGACAAGGTTACCCAATATGGCGGTGATACCCGGGAAGCGGGGAGTCCTGAGTGGCAACAGTTTCCGGTAGATGCCTATTCCATTGCCAATTTCAGGGAAAATGGTTTGCATAAGTCAGTTACCAATGTCTGGCATTTGGGGTTGAGTAAACAAAGTTTCAGTTATCGCTTAACCCGTGAAAACCGCGATTTTCTGGTGGAATTTGATTTGACCCGTCCCGTTGAGTTGCCTCCCGCTCCCTGGGGTCATAAATAGTTTCTGGGCGGCAATCGTGCAGTAAAAAGGCGACTCAAAGGTCGCCTTTTTGCTGAAGGTGTTCGACAGAATTTACTTACCTTCGAAGGTAAAGGATTGTCCGGCCAGGGCTGCCTCAAACATCAAGCCGCCTTTGGCGGCGGTAAACACTGTCATGCCATTGATATAGGCTGCGGTGGCATTTTGGGCGCCACCTGCCTGACCTGCTCCGGCTGAGTTACCCGTGGTGCCGGCCTGGGCATTGGCACCCACATTAATGGCCACCGCAGACGCCTGACCGCTGAATTCGAAGCTGCCGCTGGTAAATTCTTGCAGTGCCTTTTCATCTTTGAAAAAGATGATTTCACTGTAGGCCTGGCCACCCAACTGAAAACCAATGGATACCTGGGTCATGCTGGAGTCGCCCACATAGGCGCCCTGACGATAGACCCGGCCCTTGCCGTAAGCAGCGCCAATGCCGATCCCCCCTTTGCCGATGGTGGGAAACAGTGCATAACCATAGGCGCTGTTGAAAAATTTGTGGGTTTCGCTGGCTTGTCTGAAGGTGGCCAGTGCGTCCTGATACTTGGCGTCATCCCCTGCTGCAGTGGCAGGCCCTACCCCTGTCAGCATCAGTGCGACAAGCAGCAACGTCTTCAATGATTTCATGGTGCTCTCCTAAATCGGGTGGCATGGTTGACAGACACCAGCATAGGCTCAGCTCTAAAAAAGTGAATAGCCTTTAGTAAAAAAGCGTCCCGAAGGACGCCTTTTTGCGCAAATGTCAGTCAAGGTTAAGGTTCAATTCCCAAAACATAGTAATTAAACCATTTAAGATCCCATTCCATTTTGGCCTTGCGGTGCTGATATTTGGAAAGCCCATGCCCTTCACCGGGGTAGACCACCAGCTCCACCGGCACACCCAGATAGTTGTGCAGTGCCCGGTACAGCCCCTGGGCATGTCCAAGGGGAACCCGGGCGTCCTTCTCACCGATATGGATCAGGGTTGGGGTTTTTATCTTATTGGCGTGAGTCAGGGATGAGCCGTGGGTATAAGCATCGGCCTTTTCCCATGGCAGGCCTTCCATAAAATTCACCACATGGCCCGGGGTGTCTTCCAGCATCCACTGCAAGCGCTGATCAAATACACCGGCGCCGGAGCTTGCCGCCTTGAAGCGGTCTGTGGTGCTGATCAGGGCGTTGGTAAGATAGCCGCCATTGGACCAGCCCATCACCGCCATTTTGTCACCGTCGACAATGCCGTCTGCAATCAGTTTATCGACGCCGGACAGAATGTCTTTTACTTCGATATCGTGTTCCTTGCCCACCAGGTCGGTAAGGAACTTATCGCCATAGCCGGTGGAACCACGATAATTGGGTGACAACAGTGCCCATCCCCGGGCCGGAAAGCTGGCACGGCCATAGCTTCGATGTTGCAGTGCATAGGGAGTGGCAGCGGTGGGGCCGCCGTGGATTTGCACTACCAGTGGCAGCTTGCCTTTGGATTTATCCCAGCCAAAGGGCAGTTCCAGAATGCCTTCGACCTCGGTGCCATCGGGTGCCTGCCACTTATAGATGCTGATTTGTGGCAGTTGCCAGTCAGCACTCTGAGGGTTGATATTGGTCAGGCGCTTTGGTGTGGCCTTATTGGCATCTGCATCGGCCACAAACAAATCACTGAAGTGTGTCAGTCCATTGTGACTGAAGGCCACACGCTGGCCGCGGTGGTCAAAGCTGTAGCTGCCAATCACCAGCTCACCGTTTGCGACGGTACGGGTGCTTCCTTGTTTGAGGTCTTTGATTTCGCTGCAAAAAAGTTTTACCAATGCGGCGTCGGCACCCAGGTAGCAAATTTCATTGCTGTTGGCGCGCCAACTGATATCGGCACCGTTCAAAGTCACTCTGCCGGGGCGGGTGAGCTCCATCTGGCCCTTACCTTGGGTATTGACCACAAACAGTCGGCCGGGATGGCCGTCGAAGTCGATG
>NZ_JBFKLW010000060.1:0-26216 GCF_041630135.1 Shewanella sp. | reverse complement strand
TTGGGTGATAACGAGCTGCGAGTACTGATGCTCGCCATCCTGGCGCAGCCTGGCACTGTGGTGCTTGTGCTGGCTCATGCGGATAAAGGCGTGTACCAGGCTGGCCATACCGGCTGCGGCAAAGCTGTGGCCAAAACGCTGGCTGGCGCTGGGAGCCTGCAGGGCATGGCCACCACGCACGCTGGGGCTGTGCTCAAACAGGGCGCTGTTGTCCTGGTCGCAGGCATTGGCGCTGATAAATTCCGGCGCCGCGAGGCAGCCGTAACCGGCATCCTTGTTTGCAGTGGCTGCCTGCCTTGTCAGCACCAGGGCACCGGCACCTTCACCGGGGGAAAGCCCCATGGCCTTAAGCGCGTCCTGATGGTGCAGCACTTTCTCGGCAGAGCCCGACAGGTCGACAGCCGCAACAACGATGGCATCGAGCGGCTCGCCCTGATGGCTGTCCGAGGCACTGAGCAGGTTGTGTGCCACGTCTATGGCGCGGGCGACCGACAGTTCTCCCGCCGAAATGGTAAAGGCGGGGCCGCTGAAGTCCCACAGGCTTGCAATCCGTGACGCCATGATGTTGCCAATATAACTGGTGTACTGATTCAGGCTGGCTGCCGGCAGCACTGCATCCATGGCAAGCTTTTCAAGTGCCTGATATTCGTCATGGCTAAGCTCGATACCCGCCGCCTTGAGGCTGGCGGCAAGCTGACTGTGCAGATTAACCCTGCCGCGGAACTGATGCAGCTCAAGCTCGGTTTCCATGGCCACCAGCACCGCCACATTGCTGCCCGGAGCAAGCCCGGCATCCTGTATTGCTTCATCGGCCATCTTCATCAGCAAAAGTTGCTGCGCCACCAGTCTGTCGCCCGGGTGTGGCGGCAGTTTAAAGCGCAGGAAATCCAGCTCGAAGCGGTCGATATATCCGCCCTGTGAAGGCTTGTCAGTGAGGGCTTCCAGCCCCTTCCAGCGGCTCTTGCCTGCCGATTGTGGTAAGGGACGCAGCGCGGTTTTATCTTCGGCTATCAGCGAGTCAATCGTTTTAAGGCTATCAGCCGCGCCAAAGTGAGCCGCCATGCCCACCACCTCAAATGGTGCCGCTGGACTCAGGGGTGCGGCCGGTTTTTTGAGCAGTGATGCTGCACCTTGCCCTGACTCGAGCACCAGATGGGCGTTACAGCCGCCAAAGCCGAATACCGACAGACCCGCAAGCGGTGCGGCATTGCCCGGCTTTTGTGGCCAGTCGAGCGGCGTTTGCGGGATTTGCGCTGTGCCAAACAGGCCGTTTGGCGATGATATGGGGTTGTTGAGGCGCACACTGGGCGGCAACAGTTTATGTTTCATCGCCAGCATTAACTTGATAATGCCGGGCATACCTGCAGCGGTAAGCAAGTGGGTGAGGTTTGACTTTACCGAGCCTATCAGGGGCGTGCTTTCGCCATTAAGCTTTGATTCAAAAAAGGTTTCCAGTGAAGTCAGCTCGACCTTGTCGCCAAGTGGGGTGCCGGTGGCGTGGCATTCAATGACTTCTACGGCCGCAGGGCTTACGCCGCTGTCGTTATAGGCGCGCTCGAAGGCTTTCACCTGCCCCTTGCTGGATGGGCTGAGCACAAACTGGCCGCGGCCATCGTTGGAAAGCCCCACACCGCGGATAATGCCGTGAATGGTATCGCCATCGGCAATGGCATCATCGAGGCGTTTTAAGGCCAGTATGCCTGCGCCCTCACCGGCATAGAGGCCGCCGGTGTTTTTGTCCAGTGGTGCCGAGAAGCCTGATTCAGGGAACGCGTGGAAAATTGAAAAGCCCATGCTGATAAAGAAGGGATCGGCGCCGCTTACGGCACCGGCCAGCATCAGGTCGGCCTTGCCGGTGGCGAGGTAATCGCAGGCGAGCTTGATGGCATAAACTGAGCTGGCGCAGGCTGCATCCAGGCTCAGTTGCGGCCCTTCGAGACCCAGTGCCCCGGCAATCAGCGCCGATGCATCGGCAGCGGTTTCCTGAAACCAGGGGGCCTGTTCGCACGCTTGATCAAACCGGCTTGTTCCATCGAACGCAAGCAAGGTCGGGAATCCGGGCAGTCGTGCTTTCAGCGCCGTCTCGACCTGCTGATGATAAAGCGGGATAAAGGCGCGGTTGGATGCACGGGTCGGAAACGACAAGGTGCCCATAATGATGCCGGTGCGTTTGCTGTCCAGCTTGACGCTGCCAGCAACGCTGCGGGCGGCATCCAGCGCCCACAGTTGATGCTCGTCTATCCGGCTGGCCAGCGCAGCCATTTCGGCGGCGGGTTTGGCAAAGCCTTCGGGGCTGAAATTGAATTCGCCGACATAGCCCCCCGCAGAGCAGTAGAAGCGATCGCTCTGCCCCTGTTTGCCAAGGTAGGCGGTTACCGGGGCGCCCAGCTTGTCATCGTTCAGGCTTGAGTGTGCATCGCGGCCGGCTTTTATCAGCTCCCAAAATGCATCGGTGTTGTCGGCGCCGGGAAAACGGCCTGCCATGGCCACCACGGCAATGGGGCTGGCGTTGGCAACTGGCTTAGCCTGTTGGCTGTTGTTATTTGGTTTATGGCTCAAGGTGTTGTCTCTTGGGCGGTAGGCTGCGCTGGCATATTCACAGGGCGCAGACGTGATAAGTTCATCGGAATACCATGGGCTATCAGGCGGGCAAGCAGCTTTTGCAGTGCCTTTCCCTGATGGCCGTCGGATGGCTGGGCGCTGAGGCGCAGCAATTTGTGGTCGCCTATCGCCTGCACTATGGCGCTGGCTTCCCGGCCGGCACCCACTTCGGCAAAAATGCGGCCGCCGGCCTTGTAGGCACGCACCAGCAACTCATCGAATTTCAGTTCATTGGTAAAGGTGGCGGCGATGGCGTCGGCTATGGCGACTGAGTTGCATTCGAGTGTCTGTGTACCGGCACTGAACATGACGGGCAAAGCCGATACCTCAGTGGTTGGCCGTTGGTAAAAGTCGCGAAGCTTTGATTCAATGTGTTTGGCTGCCGGCGTGTGCATGGCGGTAACAAGCTTGGTATCGAGCCCACGCTTTGAGAGCGTTTTCGCCAGCTTTTTCAGTTCAGCTTCATCACCGGCAAGCACTGTGCTTGGCCCCTGGGAAATGGCTATAGCGACTTTGGGATAATCAGTAAGATGAGGGCGGATTTCGGCGGCGGGCAGCCGTAACACCAGGCTTTTCCAGTTTACCCGGGCGTCTTTTCTCAGTTGCCATTGCTGCCGGACGGCATTCAGCTGGCCTGATATGTCCTCGTTGAACAGCGGGCTGCTTAAGGTTTCGGCCACCATGGCGAAGGGATTTTGCCAAAGTCCCTGAGCCGCCACCATGGCGGCTTCACCCATGGAGTAGCCAAGTACCATGGCGGGTTTGATGGCGAGTTCCTGTTCCAGAATATGGCTCATGAGGACGCTGGCGCCCACACCGGCCACGGCCAATTCGGCAAGGCTTGGCTTTTCGTCCAGCACCATTGGCAACAGCACCCCATCCAGACCACTGAGCCCGTGGCTGCGGCAGTCTTCATCGAGGCTGTCAAATGCTGCTGGAAAACGCAGATGCATCGAAGCCAGCATCTGGCTGCTGGCAGTGCCCACTCCGGGATAGACAAAGGCCAGTCCATCCGGGCCTGCCGGGCTGGGAGTATAGACGCTGCCTGCGGGAGTGGAGAGTTCAATATCATCGCGCTGGCTCTCGGCGAGTCGCCATGAGAGGGCGGCAGCTTCGGCTGCCAGCGCCCCGGCATCGGTGCCAACCAGAACCAACGCCCTGCATCCCGGTGTCATGGCATTTATGGCTTCGTCCACCAATAGGGCGAGGGCGGTGTCGGATTTAACCTTGGCCAGTTCTGCCTGAATTTGATTGAGGCTGCGTTGCACTGATGACCAGTCATTGCCCGGCAGTGCCAGAGGCAGCAACCAGGGCAAATCAGCCCCGTTCAGCCCAAGCTCTGTACGGGCGGAGCCCTGGGTCAGCACCAGGGTTTGTTTGCCAACCAGTGCCAGCACCCGGGCCTGATAACGTGGATGGCTCCAATAGCCGCCATACACAGGGTGGGTGCGTCCGGCCAGCAGGCGGGCATGGGCTATCACGGCTTCAAGGCTTGGAGCCTCGAACAGAATTTCAGCCTCGGCTGGGGCTCGTCCGGCCTGGGTCAGTGCCTGATGAATGGCATTTTGCCCCACACCCAGCCCCTGCAGCAGTGCCAACGGATGCAGCCGTGCCCTGGCGGCATCCAATGCCGGCATCAGCACCAGATCATGGTCTCCAAGCGCAACCACCTGAGTGGCTGCCGCCGCGGTTACCGCTTCCCAATCAGGCTCTGCTTCAGTGAACCTCAGGTATTCCTTCCCCTTGGTGCCAAGCTGACACAGTGCCAGACGCAGAGATTTTGGAGGTGACTCTTGTTCCATACTCATCCTTGCTGCAATTATCCCTTGGCCGGACTTTCGGTCTGGTCCTGAGGCTGGTTATCCGCTTTGCCGAAGGCTTTATCCAGTGATTTGCTGATGGTGACTTTAGCGTCTTCCATGGCACTGGCGAGGTTGCCGCTTGCATCATAAAGCGCCACATCGGCTCTGAGCTGGCGGCTTGAGTGCTCTTTCACCCACAGGCGGATATGTCCGCATTCCGCTGGCCTGAGCTGCCGCAACTGGGTCAGTCGCCCGAGGCTTGCGGGCAGGCTGGCTGCATCGTATTTGAGGCGAGCCCACACCAGCAGCGCCTGCAGCAGCGCATCCTGCTGTGCCAGTGGCGTGTGGGTATCAGAGGTTTTCCCTGTCGCATCCGGCAGTGAATATCCGCAGCAAAGACCCGTGTCATCAAAGGTAAAAACGTCAGTAATCACCTGTAATGAGGGGCCATGGAATAAGCTTTTGTCCTGATAAAGGCTCTCACCGCTGACAAGGGGCGCACCCAGACTGTGGCTGTCGCGGGCCGGGGCTGCGTGGGTAATCTCAGGCAGCAATCTGGCCTGATACTGAGGCCTGCCATCACACTCGATAAGGGCATCGAGGCCGCTATCATTCGCCATCAGGCGCAAGCTGAGATGCTTGATGTCTGTGTCGAACACCACGCCTTTGAGCAGGCGATAATCCGCTATCTGCCATGGGCCACCGAAATGGGTTGTTGCACAGGCTTGTATCCACTCGAGGGCACAGACGGTTGGCCACACGCCGTTGCCGCCAAGCTGGTGATCATTGAGGATCGGCAGCGATTGACGGTTCAGGGTACAGCCCAAAGTTAATCCGTTGTGCCCATCAGGCTTTTTTGCCGTAATGGCCTGGTCCTGATTGCCCTGCATACTGGAGCCAACCAGGATCTGGCTTGCGTTACGGTTCAGCACTGCTTCAGCAAAGAGGTTGGCGCCGAGATCCCGCGGAATGACATAAACACCGCGCTCGAGGAACATCTTCTTCAGGCCTTCGTTGACCATGCCGCCATCCCATGGCCCCCAGTCAAATGACACCACCCGGCAGTCGCCGCTGCGGGCCAATTGCCAGGCAGCCTTGTTAAGTACTTCATTGGCCATGGCATAGTCGCTTTGCCCCTTGTTGCCGTAAAAGCCGGCAGCAGAAGAAAACAGCGCGACCAGGCGCAGATTGGTCAGTTCATTCAATATTGCGTTAAGACCGCCAGCCTTGGTGCCAAATACCCGGTTCAATTCGTCCAGGTTTTTATCCTGAATGAGTTTGTCTGCCAGTACACCGGCACCGTGAATAAGGCCGGTGATGGGGGTAATGGCCTGAATAGGTGCAAGGGTAGCCGCAACCGCATCGGCACTGGAGACATCCAGGCTGAGGTATTCGGCGCTGGCTCCCACGGCCTCGAAGCGGGCAATGGCCGATTGAATTTCAATGGCGCTGGCAAGCGGCGCTATCATGGCTTCCACTTCTTTGGGAACCGGACGTTGACCACTGCTGAGCAGCGCCTGAATGGCCGCTTGTTTAAGCCCGGCTGCTTCCAGCCCGACGGCCCACGCAGGGAAGTCGGCAAGGGCAACAAGCTTACTGCGTCCGGCCAGAATAAAGTGAGCCCCTGTGCGTTTGGCCAGTGCCAGCGCGCAGTCGAGTGTTACCCCTTTGGCGCCACCGGTCACCAGAATTTTATCTGCACTGTTTATGCCGGTTTTGGGTTTTATTTCAGCCAATTCGGTTGAAATGGCAGCGAATCGCCCTTCAGTGCCTACACCCCATTCAAGCTCCGGGTCGGCCCCATAAAGGGCGTCGATGATTGCCTCGGCAAGGGCAGCAGCATCCAGCTCGGGTGCAATATCCAGTGCGCGGCAATGGGCCTTTGGCCACTCGTGGGCAAGGGTTTTGGTCAGGCCGAACAGCGCGGCCTGATTCAGTTCGCAGTGCTTATCACCCAGTCCAAGTTTGCCATCCATGCGAGCGGCTGTGATAAAGGCGCGGCGCTTATCATGGACGGCACTGAAGCTGCCTGCCAGATGCTTGGCAAACAGGAAGGCGAGTGACACAGCAGCGAAGGCTGTGTCGCTGCATCTTGGGTGATGTGCGTCGGCTTCATGGCTGGGCTTGTCATGGGGCTGCAGGTGGATAAAAGCCGACACTTCGCCAATGCGCTGAACCAGTGCGGCGACTGCGTCATCTGTGTCATCACTCAGTGTATGGGCGTCAATACTGGCATCCAGTACCGATTGGGTGACCAGCGCTTTGGCACGCACCACAGTGACGTCAAGCCCTTTGGCGCTCAGTCTGCCAGCTAGCACACCCGCATTGTGACCGTCATCGAGAATAATCACCCGACCATTGGCGGCAAACAGGCTTTCAGCCGCATCGGCTTCAAACCTATTTGCCGCGTGCAGCTTTTTTAGGCTGACCCCCGTGTGTGGTGCCAGTTCAGGATGATGCTGCGGCTGTGTATCTGTAACCTCGCCGGAAAATGTCGGCGGCAGGGAAAAGGCTTCAACAATTTGTCCCAGGGTGCGGCATTCTGCCAGGGTTGCAGCATCCACTTCACCCAGACCAGGCAGGGTTTCCTGCACTGTGCCTAAAATTTCCACCCGCTTGATGGAGTCGATTCCCAGATCGGCTTCCATGTCCATGGCAAGGTCAAGCATTTCAACCGGATAGCCGGTTTTGTCGGCAACGGTTAACAGCATGGCATCCAATATCTGTTGTGGGCTGGGGGCTTGGGTAGCCTCCGGCGCGCTGGCAGGCACTGACGATGAGGTTTCAGCGGGTTGCTGCGACTCTGTTATCGCTGGCGTTTGTTCGCCGGCGAGTGTGTCAGAAGCGGATGGCACCATTGATTCAACATCAACATCGGCGTTAGCTCCACTGTGCACAGGATCCGGTTGGGATTCGGCCATTGATGCCGATGCGCCATAGCAGCCGATGATATCGGCCAGGGTGCGGCACTCTGCCAGTACTGCTGCGTCCAGCTCGGGCAGGTTTGGCAGGGCGTCCTGAACTGTGCCCAGGATTTCCACCCGCTTGATGGAGTCGATACCCAGATCGGCCTCCATATCCATGCCAGGCTCCAGCATCTCGGCGGGGTAGCCGGTCTTATCAGCTACCACTGTGAGCAGGGTTTGGCTTATCTGGTCTGCGTCCGCTGCAATTGTGTCCTTTGTCACTGTGCCCGTTGTAGCTATGCCCGTTGTAACTGCAGCTTGTGCTGTGGCTTGTGCCGTTGGGGCGGTGGCTTGCTCGTTGTCCGGCTGGCGCTGCGCTGCAGGCAGACTGGCGCTCATCAGGTTCACTATGTCGGCGAGGGTACGGCATTCGGCCATGGCGGCGGCGTCCAGCTCAGGCAGGCTTGGCAGGGCGTCCTGCACTGTGCCTAAAATTTCCACCCGCTTAATGGAGTCGATACCTAAATCGGCTTCCATATCCATGGACAAGTCCAGCATCTCGGCAGGGTAGCCGGTTTTGTCGGCTACCACGGCCAGCATGGTGTGAGTGATGTGAGCTGCATCGGCGGTTTGTATTGTTGGCGCTGCCGCTGTGGCCATGGTGGTGGCTGGCAGGCTGCCGCTCATCAGATTGACTATGTCAGCCAGAGTGCGGCACTCGGCCATGGCGGCGGCATCCAGCTCAGGCAGGTTTGGCAGGGCGTCCTGCACTGTGCCCAGGATTTCCACCCGCTTGATGGAGTCGATACCGAGGTCGGCTTCCATGTCCATGGATAAATCCAGCATCTCGGTCGGGTAGCCGGTCTTGTCGGCTACCACGGTGAGCATGGTGTGGGTGATTTGGTCAGCATTGGCGCCAGTTTGTGCAGCGGGTGCCAAAGGCTGGGTTTGAGGCTGAATCTGAACACTGGCGGCAACGGGCAGACTGTTGTTCATCAGTGTGACTATATCGGCCAGGGTGCGGCACTCGGCCATGGCGGCAGCATCCAGCTCTGGCAGGTTTGGCAGGGCGTCCTGCACCGTGCCCAATATTTCAACCCGTTTGATGGAGTCGATACCCAAATCGGCTTCCATATCCATGGACAAATCGAGCATTTCAGTGGGGTAGCCGGTTTTATCGGCCACGACCTGCAGCATCACCTGTTCTACCTGATGCGCACTGGAGGGCGTTGCTGGCGATGTGGCAGCTGCGGCCGCCGGCGTAACTGGCAACGGGTTTGCGGGCGCGGCCACTGGTGTTGGCGTCATCACAGGTGTCGGAGTCATCACAGGTGCCGGGGCATTCACAGCTGTGCTGGCAGCAACGGCTGGGGCAGCAACCACAGGAGCTGGCGTCACAGCCTGAGTCAGGGGCTGCGCCGAATGCAGGTTTGCCGGGCTTAGACCGGCCACAGAGCGCAGCATCTGCTCGCTGCTCGCCGCCTGGGCGCGCATAAACTCGGTGTGAATACGTAAGGTTTCTGCCTGATGCTGGTGGAACAGCTCAAGCGCCCGCTCAGTGGCGGCTGGCACACTTTGACCGGCTGCCGCCAGCTCAAGTTGCTTTTGCATCAGCGCCTGTACTCCTTCACCGTATTGGGTGGGGATGGCTAAAAACTGCTGATGCAGGGCGGCCAGTTGTTGCTGGGCGGCAAAAAGGGCGTCCAGACCGCCCTGGGGCACCTGGCCAACAGGGGCTTGAGCTACTGGGATCTGAACTCCGGCCTGGGGTGCGGGCGCTGTGACGTATTGAGTTTTTTCCACGATTTTCTCTACGGTTTCAATTTGCTTACTGACTTTGCCTTGCTTGAGGGCGTCGGCCATGCGCTCGGCGGTAGCCGGGCTTAAGTAGTTGCTGGCGCCGAGCTTGATGGTCAGCGCCGACTTGGTTGTCGGTTTGGGGGATAAAAGCCGGCGATAGGGATCAGGATTGCTGATGGCAAATCCTGCCAATGCCAGCTCCAGTGCTGCCAGTTTCAGTTTGCTGTCGGCACGGTGGCTGCCAGCGGAGCGGGCTGATTGGGCATCAAGGGACAGGATAAGACATTCTTTGCTGCGTTCGCCAAGAATAGCTTCCACCAGTCGGCTCAGGGTATGTTTGGGACCAAACTCCACAAATACCCGCACGCCGTCGCGGTACAGGCTCTCGATTTGCGACTCGAACTGAACCTGTTCAAGCATTTGCGCCTTGAGGCTTTGCTTGAGGCTGTTGCCATCCGGCTGCCGCTTGTCGCCGGATGCGTTGGCGTAGAGGGTGGCCTTGGCATCGCTGAAGCTTTCTTTCTCGATGGCGGCAGCGAACGGTGCATGGGCATGGCCGACCAGCGGCGTATGGAAGGCGCCGGACACCGGCAGTTCGATGGCACGAATGCCGTCGGCAGCAAGCTGGGTCACCACGGCTTTTATTGCCTCTGAAGGCCCTGCCAGCACCAGTTGGGTCGGGCTGTTGTGGTTGGCTATCAGCACCGACTCATGCTGTTTGAGCAGCGCATCGAGGCCGTTGCGGTGCTGGGGCGAGGGCAAGATGACCGCCGCCATGGCGCCGGCATCTTTTCCTTCGGGGATGGATGCCATGGCATCACCGCGCTCAAAGGCGAGGCGGTAATAGGCGTCTTTATCAATAACCCCTGCGGCGCGAAGTGCTGAGAGTTCGCCAAAACTGTGGCCTGCCACCGCATCGAAGCGAAAACCGGCGGCTGTTAATATTTCAAACTGACCCAGGCTCACTGCACCTATTGCACTCTGGGCAAAGCGGGTGTTGGTGAGTGCGGCTTCATCGGCTTTGCGCCCATCGCTGTTGAATCTGGGAATAGGGAACACAGTTGCTGACAGCTCGCCAAAACCGTGGCGACCTGCATAGCCGCGGCGGGCAAATTCGCTGTCGGCGGCACTGAATTCGGCGCGCATCTCGGGGTAGAGCATGGCCAGTTCGCCGCCCATGTTGAGGTATTGGCTGCCCTGTCCGGCAAAGAGGGCTGCGACCTTGATGTCCCCGTCTTTGTCCATGGCGGAGGCTCTGAAACTCATATCCAGACTGCGCCAGTTGCTTTGGCCGCTTGTGAGTTTGCTTATGGCTTCATCCAGGCTGTCTTTAAGCTCCTGACTATTGCCGGCAAGCAGCCCAAGTCGTGGCCAATGCTTCTCTGTGACATCGCCTTTAAGGGTATAGGGAGCCACCAGCGACTCGAACCCTTCGCTGCTGCTATTGAGCTCAAGGGTTAAGGATTTAAGCTCGCCGAGCAGGGCCTCTATACTGGGGGCAGAAAACAGCAGGGGCACGGGTGCGGTGCGCAGACGATAGGGCGTGCGGCCATGGTCGCGCTGGTATTCCTCCATCACCAGATGGAAGTTGGTGCCACCAAAACCAAAGGAGCTGACCGCGGCGCGGCGCGGCGTGCCATCGGGGCGCGGCATCCAGGGGCGAGGCTCGGTGGACAGATAAAAGGGTGACTCTTCAATCGCCATTTTCGGGTTGGGTTTTGCCACGTTGATGGTGGGCGGCAACACCTTGTGATGCAGCGCCAGCGCGGCCTTGATAAGCCCGGCGGTACCTGCGGTGGACTTGGTGTGACCCACCTGGGATTTGACTGAGCCAAGGGCAATATGCTGACGCTCGCTGTTGCCCTCTGACATCACCATGTTGAGGCCACCAAACTCGGCCACATCGCCTGCGGCTGTGCCTGTGCCGTGGGCTTCCATCAAACCTAAGGTGTGAGCTGGGAAACCGGCATCATCGTAGGCGCGGCGCAGCGCCTTGGCCTGACCTTCGGGGCGCGGGGCGTAAATGCTTTTGAATTTGCCGTCGCTGGAGGCGCCAACACCCTTAATAACGGCGTAAATTTTGTCGCCGTCGCGCTCGGCATCTTCCAGCCGTTTAAGGGCTATCATGCCTATGCCTTCGCCAATCATCATGCCCTTGGAGTCGGCATCGAAGGGCTTGATTTGCTCATCCACGGTGAAGGCCGGCGTCTTGGAGAAGCTCATGTACATGTAGGCCGAGTTATCAGTACAGGCACCGCCGGTGAGCATCATATCGGCGCGGCCTTCGGTCAGCTCGGTCAGTGCCATACGCACTGCTGCAAGGGAGCCTGCGCAAGCCGCATCCACCACGCAGTTCATGCCACCCAAATCGAAGCGGTTGGCAATGCGCCCGGCAATTACGTTACCAAGACTTCCCGGGAAGGAGTTTTCTTCCCAGTGAATATATTGGCTTTGGAACTTTTTAATCAGCATCTCGCTGTCGGCGTCACTGATACCGCTCTCACGGAAGACCTTTTTCAGCACCGGATATTGCAGGCGGGCATTGAGGCTCTGGCTGATTTTCTGGCCGCCGCCAATGCCGAGGGTGATGCCTATTTTGTCGCGGTCGTGGCCTGAGCCTTCATTTATACCGGCATCTTCCAGTACTTCTTTGGCCACCACCAAGGAGAGCAGCTGAGCGCTGTCGGTAAGCTCAAGAATATTGGGTGGCAGGCCAAATTCCATCGGATTGAAATCCACTTCAGGAATAAAGCCGCCCCGTTTGCAGTAGCTCTTGTCGGCGACTTTTTTGTCGCTGTTGAAATAGTCGTCCACCTGCCAGCGGTCGGAGGGCACCTCGGTGATGGCATCGATTTTATCGACAATCAGATCCCAGAATTCGTTCAGATAGCGGCTGCTCGCAAACAGGCTCGCCATGCCGACGATGGCGATGGGGGTGTCCTTGAGACGCTTGTTAAGGCGCAGATCCTTGGCGTCGTGAGTCTGGGACTCGCTCATGGGGCAACTCCTGTGGGCGCCGGCTCGGCCGACGGCTTTTTGCGGTTTTTGGCGGCCTTCGCATCGGGAAAGCGCGTCAAAAAGGTTTGATAGTTACGGGCGAGGATTTTCCTCAGCCTAAATGGTCCATGGTGCAGCACATGGGTGATGTAACGGTCGGCCGCCTGAATGTCGGCGTCGTTATTGTCATCGGGGTAAATGTCCACGTACACCCAGTCGTGGGCAGGGGCCATGCCAATCAATACTGAGAAGGAGCCTTCTTCTTCCAGCGGTACGTGCATGGCTTCAATCTGCACCACGGTTTGCTCATCTTCTGCGGGCAGCTTAAGGGTTTGCGCCAGCGTGTGACTGTTCAGGGCGTAATGCTCGGTGCCGGCATCGCGACAAATCGGCAGGCTGGCGAAATGTTTTTCCGGCAATGATTCGTTGGGGGTGATATCCCCGAGACGCGAAACGCCGTGGCGTTTCAGGCAGCGGGCGAGCCCTGAGCGGGACACATGGGGATTGATATGCAGCTGGGTCACTTCCAGCAGCTTATCGAGGGTTAGCTTTAGCTGATAGCGCAGCCCCACCACCACATATTCCTGCACCGGGGTGAGGGTGGTATTGAGATGATGGGGCAGGTTGGAACTGTCAGCGACGGTGGCGCGGTTTTTCCATTTTCTTACCGTGGCAGGGGTGATATTGAGCAAGCGCGCAAGCTCGGCCACCGGTAGCGGCGACTCCTGGATAAAACGGCGCATCTCCACCGTGGTGGTGGCATTGCGATGGCGAACGCCCTTGGCGCTGCCCTTGGCTTTGTCCGCATTCATGCGGCCAGACTTTCCATATAACTGTAACCTGTACTATTGCGGCAAGCTGTTCCCTGTTGGCACCAAATGTTGTTAACGATGGCAGATACAAACAGGCGGAACCAGCAGCCTGAGGCAGCAGTGTCAGGGGATTTGTCCTGCGGCCTTTTTGTGGGCATTGAGTTCTGTGGTGAAGCAGGTTACATGAGCTTGAGTGAAGATACAATCAGGCGGGACTGCTTATACGGCATCTCATACCAGTTTCAAATCTTTTCCGCATGCAGGTGAAACATGATGTTAATCACCTTCTGCTGCTTTTGTGAGGTCTATACTGGCTTCATTGCCGGATAAAATGTGACACAAGGAGGCCATTATGGCTGAGTATCAGACCGCGAGGATCCGCAATTTTGCTCTGCTTGGGCATACAGGTGCGGGTAAATCTTCGCTACTGGAGGCACTGCTCTTTGGTGCCAAGGCGATAAGTCAACCGGGCAGGGTAGATAAGGGCACAAATCATGCTGATTTCACTGCCCAGGAAAAAGCCCACCAACACAGTCTTGAACCATCCTTCCTCAATTTCGATTTCGACGCTCACCACATCAATTTAATAGATACCCCCGGATTACCTGATTTTTTTGGCCGTGCTTTATTGCCTTTACCTGCGGTGGAGTCGGTGCTGCTGGTCGTTAACGCGGCCACGGGGATTGAACCTGTAACAGCCCGTGCATTTGAGGCCGCAAGGGCTCAGGGCAAGGTTGTATGTGTTTGTATTAACCATATTGATGGCCATCTCGATAAGTTGCCCGGGCTGATTGAAGAGCTGCAAACTACCTTTGGGCCTCGTTGTCTGCCGGTGAATCTGCCCTCAGCCGATGGCAATGATGTGGTGGATTGCTACCTGCACTGTGAAGAGAACCGCCCAACCCTGTTTTCTTCGGCCGCCTCTGCCCGTGATGAGCTGGTCGATACGGTTCTGGAAGAGGACGAAGAATTGATGACCCTGTATCTGGAACAGGGTGAAATGCTGAGTGCCGAACAGTTACATGAGCCGCTGGAAACCGCGTTGCGGATGGGTCATCTGGTGCCGGTCTGTTTTACCAGTGCGGAACAGGCGGTGGGTATAGCTTCGTTGCTTGAGATCATGGTTAAGCTGATGCCCAATCCGCTGGAAGCCAATGCACCTCAGTTTATGAAAGGCTTTGGTGATGATGCCGTGCCGGTGGATGTGACTCAAAAAGCCGATGACCATGTGTTGGCACAGGTATTCCGGGTGGGCATAGACCCCTATTTTGGTCGCGTTGCGGTGCTGCGGCTGTATCAGGGTACTATGCAAAGCGGTATGCGACTTTTTATTGGTGCCGATCGCAAGCAGGTAAAAGTGGCTCATTTACTCAAGCTTCAGGGGGCAGAAACCAGTGAAGTGGGCAGTGCAGTGCCCGGTGATATTTGTGCCCTGTGCAAGATTGATGAGCTGGAAGTAGGCTCTGTGCTCCATGACAGCCACGATGAAGATGAATTTCATTTACCTGAGCTTAAACTGCCGCAGCCTATTTTTGGGTTGGCGGTATCGCCTAAACGCCGCGGCGATGAGCAAAAAATTGCAGAGGTACTTGCCAAACTGATTGCTGAGGATCCAAGCCTTGCGGTATCGCAGAATGAGGCAGAGGGTCAAACTGTGCTGAGCGGTCTTGGGGATTTGCACCTGCAAATTGCGCTGGAAAAGGCCCAGAGTGTGTTCAAGGTTGATATGGACACCTGTAAGCCGGCAGTGGCTTATCGTGAAACCGTATGTAAGGCCGCCACAGCCCGTTACCGGCACAAGAAGCAGTCTGGCGGTGCCGGGCAATTTGGTGAGGTTGAGCTGACAGTCGAGCCTTTGCCGCGGGGCAGAGGGTTTGAGTTTGTATCCAAAGTGGTGGGGGGCTCAGTACCTACCCAGTTTATTCCAGCGGTGGAAAAAGGGGTACGCGAAGCGCTCAAGGTCGGTCGCCTTGGTGGTTATCCGGTGGAAGATGTGCGGGTTACCCTGCTTGATGGCAAGCACCATAGTGTGGACTCTAAGGAAATTGCCTTTGTTATGGCGGGTAAAAAAGCATTCTTCGACGCCTTCCTGCAGGCAAATCCGGTGATCCTCGAACCTATGGTAGCCATGGATATTCTGGTGAGCGCTGAGGATGTGGGGGATATTACCGGTGACCTGAGCTCCAGCCGTGCCATGGTTTGTGGCACCGAGGCCCGCCGTGACGGCAAGGTGCGGGTGAAGGCTGAAGCACCACTGGCCACGGTGGACAACTATGCCACCCGCCTTAAGTCAATGACGTCCGGCGAAGGTGAGTTCACCCTCAGTTTTGCCCGTTATGAAATAGTGCCTCCGGCGGTGCAGCAAAGCCTGCTTCGCACCATTGAGGAGAAAGAAGACTAATTTGCTGATTTTCCCTTCCCAAACCTTTGCGGCGTATATGGTTAAACCCTGGCGCCGCTTTTTTGTGTCCCTGAGGCTTGTTTGTGTCGGCCATCTATTGGGATTTCTGGCAAAGCTTGCCACAATGAGCGCACATTTTTCACGAGGTTTTATGGTAACGCCCGATGCCTGTTCCCTCCCCAGTTACCCTGCAGCTCACCTTGGTGGACTTGCCGCCGCTTGCAGATGATAACCCAGAGCGCAAAGCGGACTTCGCGCCCATGCTTCAATGGCTCAGTGCCGATGAGGTGGCGAGAATTGAGCGAACCCGCATGCCCGGATTGGCTGTGCGCCAGTCTATCGTCAGGCTTTGTCTACGGGCAGAGTTGGGTATTCGCTGTGGCGTCTCGCCTCAGTCGTTGCGGTTTGATTATGGACCCAAGGGTAAGCCGGCGCTTTTCAACCAGGCGTTAAACTTTAATCTCAGCCACAGTGGCGATCGGCTGCTGATAGCTTCTACGCCTGACAATCCTTTGTTATTGGGTGTTGATATAGAGCGCCGGCGTGAGAAAACGGATATTGATGCCATTTATCGCCATTATTTTTCCCTACCCGAGCAGCAGTATCTTGAGGGGCTGCAAGGTGATTCCAAACGCGACGCCTTTTTCGACTTATGGGCTTTGAAGGAGTCCTTTATCAAGGCCACAGGCAACGGGCTTGCCGAGGGACTAAAAAGCTTTGGCTATGATTTGGCCTCGGCCGGCACAACTGATGCTGACGGGCTGAGGGGGATGCGAACAGGGCTTGAAGTACTGCGCTTTGGCGCTCCAAGCGATGAGGCAGTGGGCGCAGTGGGCGCAGTGGGCGCAGTGGGAGCTGATGGGTGCTGGCAGTCGGCAATAGGTCAGTTGGACGGGCCTTACAGACTGGCCTATACCATCGCAACGCCGGTGCCCCGTAACTGCCAAATCAGTTTGACCCGGCTCCGGTGGCAGGCATTGCTGCAACAGGGCCGCGAACAGGCTTCGGCTAAATAATGCTTCCCGGCTCAGGAAAGACAAACATGACCAGGGTGCTGCAGCCATCACAGTTTGACCTTATTGTAGTGGGTTCAGGTCCGGGAGGCGCCGCAGTTGCCCGAGGGGCTGCTGAGCGTGGTCTTAAGGTTTGCCTGCTTGAGTGGGGTGGCGGCAAGCCTTTAAAGGGCAAGTTATTGCAAATGGCCGCTATGGCGGCAGTGCCGGGAAAGGGCGCTTTTTTTCACTCAGACGGTTCGTTGCTGCTAAGAGCTATCACACTGGGCGGAAGTTCAGCCATTAACTTTGCGACCCTGATGGATCCCCCTGACTGGTTTAAAGACTATGATATTGATTTAAAGCCTCATTTAGCCAGAGTGCGGCAGTTGCTCCCGGCGAACATTCTGCCAGATAACCTGATTGGTCCATTGGCCGGCACCATTGCTTCGGGTGCCAGAAGTCTGGGCTTGCCCTGGCAGAAACTAGAAAAGCTTATCCGTCCTGAATTGTGCCGCAGTGATTGTCATCGCTGTGGTTACGGATGCCCATTCGGCGCAAAATGGAGTGCAAGGGATTTTGCTGAAGAAGCCGGTAACAGGGGCGCGGAGCTCTACACAGATGCCAGGGTCACCGCTTTGATCCATCAACAGGGACGGGTGCTGGGTGTTGAATGTTTACTGAGCGGTGAAAAGGTGCGAATGATGGCACCCACAGTGGTGTTGGCTGCAGGGGGTATAGGCTCGGTACAGCTATTGCGACAGGCGGGGTTTGACAATGCCGGCCGACATTACTTTGTTGACCCGGTAATTGCAGTGATGGGGAGCTTGCCTGAAAAACTTGCCAATGCGCAAGGTGCAACCGGACGGGAAGTGCCCATGACACAGGGCATGTATTTGCATGATGATGGGATTTCGTTGGCTGATTTGGCCTTGCCAAAGCCCTTGTTTCAAGCGTTTTGTGGCCAGAAAGGGCGACTCGACAAATTGGGCGCCCACGCCAGAACCCTGAGCATTATGGTGAAAATTCGCGATGATTTGGGTGGTCGCATTGGTAAACATTGGCTTGATAAATCATTGACTGAAAGCGATAAGTCTAAATTCATTAGTGGGGTTAAGCTCGCAGCAGACATATTGATGGCGGCGGGAGCCGAGGATGTCTTCAAAACTCATCATTTTGCGGCACATCCGGGGGGCGGTGCAGCCATAGGTGAACTGGTGGATACTGAGCTGGAAACCCGGATTAAGGGGTTGTATGTGTGTGACGCATCAGTTATTCCCAGGCCTTGGGGGTTACCCCCAAGCCTGACACTGATGAGTCTGGGAGAGAGGCTTTCGGCCAGATTGGCGCAAAGGGACTGAGTTGCCCGCTTAGCAGCACAAAAAAACGCAGCAGAGCTGCGTTTTTTTGTGGCCATCTTATTGGCGTGCCAGGCGATGATTCTCCGGCAAATGCTCAAAATCACTGCGGAACGGGTTGATGTCCAGGCCGCCGCGACGGGTATAGCGGGCAAAAACCGTTAATTTGGTGCAACCACAGTAATGTTTCAGATCTGTAAAAATACGCTCAACACATTGTTCGTGAAACTCGTTATGTTGGCGGAAGGAAATTAAATAGCGCAGAAGCTTTTCCCGGTCGATTTTTGCGCCCTGATAACGGATCATCACGCTGCCCCAGTCGGGTTGGGAAGTAATAAGGCAGTTGGACTTGAGCAGGTTCGAATTCAGGGTTTCGGCAACCATCTGCTTGCTGTCGGTACTGTCTTTGAGGTAATCGGGGTTAAATTCGTAGTCTTCGACTTCGATATCCAAATCATCAATACAGGTACCTGGCAACTCAACAATACGCTCAAGGCCGAATTGCTTGGGCTCGATAACCTTAACTTTTACCTGGCCTTTGGCGCAGGCGGCCAAATCTTTTTCCAGTGTTTCGGCAACCAGTTCCAGTGTTTCGAAGCGAGTCTGGTTGAAGCTGTTGAGATACAGCTTGAATGATTTGGACTCAATCAGGTTTTCACTGTTTACATCCAGTTGCAGTTCAAGCAGTGCCACCATGGGCTTGCCTTTGGCATTAAGCCAGGACAATTCATAGCCGGTCCACAGATCTGTGCCGTGGAAGGGTAACTCACCGGTTAACGCGATGGCATCCCGGTTGAGTTTACGGGGAACCCCTTGCAGCAGCGAAGGTGCGTACTGGGCCTGATATTCGGTAGCCTGACCCAGAGTCAGCCCCGCAAGCTCCACAGCTCCGCTATAGGGATCGTGATTTCGTGTCATCAAACATCTTTCCGTGTCAAAATAGGCGCTCAGTATAACCTAATTTGGATGGTTCATAAGTGTCTTGTCTGGCCGCACTGGCAAAATTTCAACATTCCTATGTCCAGGCTTTTATGGACAGGCTGGGGGAATTACCCCGATGTTATGCGCACCAGCGCCCATCGCCTTGTTTGATCGAGGCTGAGCACGAGCACAGTGATGAGGCCGTTCCCTGGCAATGTGTAAGCCGTGAGCTTGCCGCTGATTTTGACAATGTTGCCCATGCCATGTCGTTTTCGCTGCATCCGGATATAAATGATTTTTATGGTCATGGCTTTGCCGGGCCATTGCAGTTTGACTCTCCATGGGGTGAAGGCGAACTGATCCAGCCCTGGAATGATGAAGACTTTGTATTGTTACAGCAAAACATTCTTGGCCATCTGATGATGAAAAAACAACTGAAACAGCCACAGACCTGGTTTATTGGTCTGATTGGTGATCAGGAAGAGATGTTGACGGTAAACAATGATGACGGCAGCGTCTGGCGAGAGGTGGCTGGTAATGAGCCTCATGAACGTTTGGCAGATAGTTTGGCAGACTTTATTGCAGCCCTGAATCCCAGAGTGGCACCACCGCAACGATTTGAAGAGCAAGACCCCATGGTCACTGACCATCCGGGTATAGTCACCAGCCTGAAACGCATGTGGCATAATTTGTTCGGTCGCTGAGGTGTTTTACCGGAAGAAAAAGGCGCTTATGGCGCCTTTTTTTGTGCTTATTGATAGTCCCAGGACAGGTTAGAGACAATCCGGCAGGGTTCACAGCGAAAATGAAACATATCCAGCAAGGGTTCATCGAGTCGCCACTCATGGCTGCCACAGCGCGGGCAAGAGCGATCACGCTCATTGGCAAGACTGGTGCCGCCGACACGGTAGAGGTAGTAATACGTGGGGATCTTGGTGAGATATTCGATGCGGCCACGCAGATCCCAGCCACGACGGAATAAATCACTGCCGGTGGTGGATATTTCTTCCAGAGCAGCAAACTCAGCCTTGGTACCAGATGCCATTTGAAGTTCATCACAGGCCTGCCATTCGGTTTGCCATCGAATAAGCTGCTTGTGATCGCCATTGAAGGTTGCCGGTAAGCGGTACAAAGGGACGGGGAGCAGATTGTCACCACTGCGTACCGGAGAGCACATGTGCACATAGCTGGTATACAGCAGTTGCCAGCTGGATTCACCTTCGAAACTCTCGTTGGCATTGATGTCCTGCCCCTGCAGTTTTTCACGTGGTGGCAGCAACTTGGCAGCAGTGAGTGCTTTCAATGCAGCCTTAGCCCAGGGGCTGTTGTGGCGATTGGCGAGACTATCTGTTGCAGGCAGCATCAGCCGGACACGAAACTCTCCATCGTGAAAACTGACTGCAAACTCACGGCCGAGGATCTGGCCATTGGCCCGCCACGCTTCCAGCAAATGATTGATAGCCGTTTGTGCTGCAGTAAGGGTGGTATCGGCAAAGCACTCGAAACGGAGTTCGGTAACAAACATCAGTTTTGGCTCCCTTCGAGTCGCTGCAATCGCTCACTGAGGGAGTGGCATAACTGTTCCAGTTGATTCACTTTGAGTTTTAGCAGTTCCAGCTCGTCGGTTGGTTCAGTAGCTGTTGGTGCTACCGCTGCCGGGGGCTGCAGTCTTGCTTTTTCTTCTGCAGACAGATTTTTAAATAGCTGCAGACCTTTAACTATGGCCGGCAGAGGCATGGGGCGTGGCAGATTTGCCTTGATTAACGCTGTGCTGGGTTCCTGACCCTTTTCCTCCAGCATGCGAGCCACTATCAACACCTGCTCAATTTGACTCATAGTTGGTGAATTTCCTCAGTTGCCTCTGGCGAGATTTAATAAAATATTTATTTTTCAATTGCTTACAAATTGGTCTGGTTTTTGCTGTTCTTCGGCCTTTACAGCGGTGAGTTTATCACAGCCGCAACAATAAGGAGAAAGGAATGAAATTGGTTTATTTGGGTGGACTTTTGGCAGCAACCCTGATGCTCGGAGGTTGTGTGGTTAACGTAAAGGATGGCAATAACTATCAGGATTGGCAGCAAACCGAGCTGCAAAATCGTGAGCACTTGTCCCGTTTGTCATTGGGAATGCCCAAGGCAGATGCTTTGGCGCTGATGGGACGTGCTGATTTCCATGAAGCCTGGAGTGATAACGGCAAGGAAGTACAGGTGTTTTACTTCCGCACTAACCGTATCCACGGCGATGGTACAACCACCAAAGAAGAATGTACCCCTGTTGTATTCCACAATGATCTGTTGGTGGGATGGGGCGCAACTGCGCTTGCCAAGGGGTAATTATTTTCTGAGTTGAGTATCAAGGTGGTCGACAAGCTCTGACCAATTGCTGTCGGCCTCCAATGCTTCTTTGAGAAATGCAGCCTGTGCTGCATTCCAGAAACTGGCTTGCCAGATGGTTTGCCCGGCAGAAAGCCGATGAGACGATATAAACCGCTGAATGGTTTGCTCGTTGCTATCCAGCCCCAGCTGCTCAAATAAATGACTCAAATCTACTGGTGTGGTGTCCATATATTAATCCCTATTCTTTCTGCCCATCTGCCCATCTGCCCATCTGCCCATCTGCCCATCTGCCCATCTGCCCATCTGCCCATCTGCCCATCTGCCTATCTGCCCATTTGCCTGACTCCGCCCAATCGTGCCAGCTTGGCCTCGGTGCCAGTGATATCTTTAATCATTGATTGACCAGTGGCAAAAGGCAACCATGACTAATAATTGCACTTTTCGTACGGTTTGTTACTTTGATTAAAGTTTGATCTGGATCAAAGGATAACCACCATGGAAAACCAGACGCAGGAATCCTTTAAGGCTATTTACCTGACGGCAGAAGATCTGCGGATTGCAGCATCTATCCTCTACAACGCCTATCATGATGACCCATTTTTTATGCAGGCTCTTGGACATGAAGATAAGGCCTCTTATGAGCAAAAGTTGCGTGCTGCCATACGTGAAGAGCTCAACGAACTTTGGCAGCAGGAGCAAACGCTGGTGGGGTGGTTTGACGAAGAGCGCTTGGTAGGGGTTGCCTGCGTGGTTAAGCAGCAGGTGGGGCTGGGGGAAGCCAAAAATTGGCACTGGCGGCTAAAAATGTTGCTGGGTACAGGTTGGCAATCGACCCAGATGATGTTGCAAAAAGAAGCGAGCATCATTGAACACCTACCCGGAAAATCCTGCGGTATTTTGCAGTTCATTGCCATGACACCCTCAGAGCAAGGTAAAGGACATGGAGGGCAGTTGCTCAGTGCAGTGCAATCCTGGTGTGATGATCAACCTGAACTCGATGGAGTTGGCGTATTTGTGGCACAGGATTCGCACCAGCATTTATTCATCAGTCAGGGCTTTGAAAGCCTGGGCCCTTTGAATTTGGGTAAAGTGAGCGGTTTTTTGCTGTTTTATCGCAGGCAAGATTATGCATGAGCGCTTTAAGTCATTTTCTGAGTTTTATCCTTACTATTTGAGTGAGCACTCAGATCCACGCTGCCGGGCATTGCATTATCTGGGTTCCAGTCTGGTCATCGGGATGCTGGTATATATTGTGTTCAGTGGTTATTGGGGCTTGTGGTGGATACTGCCACTTCTTGGTTATGGTTTTGCCTGGATTGGCCACTTTGTTTTTGAGAAGAATCGTCCGGCCACATTCAGCTATCCTCTGTATAGCTTTATGGGCGATTGGCTGATGTGGTGGCAGTTCATCACCGCGCAACGGCGATAGCATTTTACCGTTTGCCATTTGTCCTACAGTGCGTGTGAGACATATCTCACACGCACTGTAGGACAAGGTGAAAAAATAAGGTGTAGCCTCTGTGTCTTAAAAATGAAAACTATAAATAAATCAAACTCATTTCGAGAGTTTCCCCCTCAGCATATCTTACGTTTACAAACTGAAATATTCTGTAATACCTCTGAAGTCGGTCTTGTTTGATACACTGTGTTTGCAGTCAAGGGAAGGGCGGCACATAGGACACGGACAGTCAGGTTTTTCAGGTGCCAGTGAAGGCGCCCTCTCCGGCAGGATGTTCGGGGGATCAAGGTTGATGGGACAAGGCAAGAAGCCTTTGTCAGGAAGACATCAGGGAAGGCGCGGGACAGGTTCAGGATGAATATCTACCGGTAACGGATTTATCGGTGCATGGAGTCAGTTACGCTGGGATCAGCTTGCAGGATGCAATTCAGGAGAGTGCTCAGGGAAGCAGCAGGTTCGGTGCAATGGATTGGCCGGTCAAAGGATTGAGTACCTAAGTACAGGGACAAGATACTGGAAGTAAGGATATCCAGGACGCATACAGACGCATGGATGGTGCAGGGAGCAAAAATTAGCTGGATGGCTAACGATGTAAAAATGGGGCGCGCCTAAGTAGACGCGCCCTTTTTATTTTCTTGGCACCGAGGTCCTCAGCTTCGTTTTCATCTCAGTTTGGAGTGCTGCTGGAAGGGGTTGTTGCCAAGAGTCAGTCAGAGAACCAGTAGTCACTGAAAGCTAAAAGGTTTGAACCACCTAGAGCCTTTTGGCTTATGGTTGCAAGTCGCATTCACAGCGGTTATTGGCGAAACTTGGTGTCCATACCCAAGACGTAACAGGATGACCTGCCAGCTTTGCTACATGCTGTGTGAGACATTTCTCACATCTTGTGTAAGACATGAGGTTTTGCTTTCGTTCTATATCTCGCCGGCTCTTTGGTAATTCCAGTATTTACAACGTGTTAATGCTGTTCTTTTTGTGATGCCTTTCCATGAGTGTAAAGTCGGTATGATTATTGTCCTGCAGTAAATAGCTGCTTACCGTAAAATTTGAATTGTCGAGGGACAGACAATAGCAATGGATGCTTGGTCAGGTTGACGACAGGACACCTCCATGGACGGGGGAAATGGTACAGGAAGTATCAATCACGGATGACAAACACAGGATGTGCCGACAGGGTGTCGGAGTTGCGGCAAAGGAAGCCAGAACTCTCCAGGATGGAAAGTTTAAGTGCCCCGGAGGGCGCAAAACACGGATTGTTGAGTATGGATACTTTTCACGGATGAATCAGGACACGCTCACGGATGAAGCAGGCTCGGTCAAGGGATAATCGAGTGAGAGGGAAAGTACGCAAGTACAGGGACAAGCAAGGGAAAGGCAAGGACGAAGCAGGACGCGATTCATACGCATGGATGGTGCAGGGAGCACAATAATAGCTGGATGGCTTAACAGAGAAACAGATGGGTGCGGTTCGAAAGGGCCGCACCCTTTCTTATTTTTTATGGCATCTGAATAGTTCTGCAACGATGTGGTCGGATTGTGATACTGCGCTGGGTTAGTTTTAAAGCGTAGGTTGGGCTGGAGCCTTACTCACAAAACGGACCTGAGTCCGCTTTGTGTGATGTATTTATCGACAGTTGCCTGAATTGCAACTGCTGCGGGAGCCGCAGCCGCCTCCTAATGAGCCTCTTGTCGTAGGCGCTTCAAGCCACTCGGGCTCGGGAAAAATTGGCCATTCAATTTTTTGAATTTTCTTTCCCAACATCTGGATATGGCCACGGTATTGGTTGATGCCGTCGGTGGAGAATTCAAAAAGGTAGGTAGCTTTCCAGCCAATCCCGGTACTGGAACCCAAGGTCGGACGAGCACTCAGTTGCGCGACTGCCAACAATTGTACTTTCTGACGATTACACTCTTTTTCAGAAAATAGTCTGGCGATTTCAGCCATTTGTCTTAACTGCCAAAAAAATGCAGCCACCAGAAACACACTGAGAAGTAAAAGCAAATCTGTCATCATGATTTGGTCGCCTTGAACAGTCCACCTATAGCCCGAGACAGGGCTTCACTGCGATTGGGATCCCTTATCGCCATCAGCAAAGCTGTGCGCAGTGCCGGGATAGCCACAATATCAGCAAACATTTGATTGAAAAAGTCCTGTGGCCAAACTGCGAGAGCTTCAAGGAAGGTTTTGCGGCAAGCGTCATCCCTCAGTGCTAACCAGTTACGGCCTGCAATACACACCAGAATTTCTTCTGTCAGTAACTGCTTATTCGCCAGTAATGTAATTGCTTCAACAGAAGCTTCAGAGCGGCTGCCAAGGGCACGCAGGAAAAATATTTGCCGTGCGTCTTTGTGGTTAGCCAGTCCATCGAGCAGTACCCTGGTGACTGAGTTGGGTACCATCACATGTTCAAGGCATTGGCAAAGTGCAATCTGTACTTCAGTTGGCGCTTCTTGAAGTGCACGACCAACCATTTTTTCGTGGTCGAGAGTATCCAGGCGCACACAAATGTCTGCCAATCCCTGAAAGCCTACATTAGGCCACTGCTCTGGTGGCAGTTGGCCACTTAAATACTGTGCTGCAAATTCATATTGACTGGACGCTGCACGTCCCAAATGGCGGCGTACAAGGGCGTTGAATACTGCCAGTTTTTCCTGAGTAGGCTTGAAGCTGAAGGGATGATTGGCCATCTTCTGCTGCTCTTCTTCACTCAGAGTACGGGTTAAATCCTGTCCCAGCGCATCAAGAATCATCTGGATAAACTGACTGCGTGGGGCCGGACTCAGCAGGCCGCGTTCATCCAAAGGCAAGCTGATAAACCAGACAAAATATTGCTCACTGGCATCCCAAAAAACCAGTGCCATTTTTGCATGGCCTTGTATTGGGTATGGATAGGGTGCCTGCAGAGCCTCAATTTGGGCAAAGGCCATGGCATCAATGTGCTGAACCCTGCGGCCAAGATCGTAAACCTGAAACTGGGTTTTGGCGGTAGAGAGAAATTGACTGATGCTGGTAATTTCTGCCATGAGACTGCGGCCCTTGCTGTTTATGCTGCCCATGAAAGGGGCTGTGAATTCACAAAGCCGCCATTATAGGGTTAAGCGCCGCAAGATGGTACAATTGACGTTTTTATCGTGGTTGGTTAGTTATGCCCTATACCTCATTATTCAATTTGCTGGGTGAGCTGGAAATGGCTCTGAAGAAGGCCGGATTATGGCAGGTTATGGCGCCTCCACCTGCTGCTCTTAAAAGTTCAGCGCCTTTTTGTTGTGACACCTTAAGTTTTAATGCCTGGCTGCAGTTTATTTTTTTGCCACGATTCACTGCGCTGCTAAAAAGTGGCGAGCCATTGCCGGCAATGGCTCTTGCACCCATGGCTGAGCATGTTTGGGGTCAGCAACCTGAGTTTGCTGAGTTGGTTTCTGTGATTACCCAATTGGATGATGCCGTTAATGCAGCATGATGTGCCCCCCGGCAGCGCCGAGCTTGCCTTTGCCGACACCCCGCCTGAGATTGAAATCCTGTATGAAGATGAGTCGTTGGTTGCCATTCATAAACCGGCGGGTCTCCTGGTGCACCGGACTTACCTTGCCCGTCGGGAGCACTGGTTTGCCATGCAACTTACACGGGATAAGGTAGGTTGCCATGTGTTTCCGGTGCACCGCCTGGACCGTCCCACCTCTGGAGTCTTACTGTTTGGCAAATCCAGTGAGGTGGCTAACCACCTTTGTGGCCAGTTTGCCAGTCACAGTATCCGTAAGCATTATCTCGCGTTGGTGCGTGGCAATATGCATGAAGCCGGGGTGCTTGATTATCCACTTAAAGAGGAATTG
>NZ_JBFKLW010000059.1:0-26967 GCF_041630135.1 Shewanella sp. | reverse complement strand
CAGGAGTGGTGGTATCTCACCGCCAACTTAACAACCGCGGCCGGTGAGCCGTTGGGGCTGCAATGGACCCAGTTTCGGGTCGCGCTCAAGCCGCAAACCGCCGTTGAGCAAACCGCTGACGACTGGCAAAGCCCGCAGCTGTGGTTTGCCCATGCGGCAGTTACCCGCCAAACCGGCCATATCGCCGCCGAAAGGTGGTCACGTGGCCACCCCGGACTTGCCGGTGCCGGTGGCGAGCCGTTTGCAGTGCATATCGCCAACTGGCGCTGGCAATCACAAACAGGCGCGCTGTTTCCCGCAAGCCTCACGGTGGAGGCGGCTGATGGCGATAAACCACTTGGGTATCGGCTGACACTCTCAAGCAGGTCGCCATTGCAGCTGCAGGGAGATAAGGGCTACAGCGCCAAGAGCGCAGATGCCGGACTGGCGTCCCATTACTACTCGGCGCCCTTTATCGATATTGAGGGTGAGGTGCTGCTGGATGGCAACTGGCAGGCCGTATCCGGCCAGGGCTGGCTCGACCGCGAATGGAGCAGCGCCTTTTTAGGGCTTGCCCAGCAGGGCTGGGACTGGTTTGCCCTGCGCCTCGACGATGGCTCAGCGCTGATGCTGTTTGCGCTTCGAGAGCAAAACGCCAAATCCTTCACCCATGCCAACCGCATGTGGCCCGATGGTCGCAGCCAGCCGTTTGAGGTCATCGCCATGACGCCCCTTGAGTATCACCTGGGCTATCCGGTGGCATGGCAACTTACGCTGCAGGATAAGAGCACGCCAAACACCAACCTTAAGCTCAAGGTCGAGGCCCTCAATCCCGATGCCCGTATGCAGCTCAGTATGCGCTACTGGGAAGGCCCGGTAAAAGTCAGCGGCAGCCACAGCGGCGAAGGCTATATGGAACTGACCGGTTATTAAAGCTGGCAAACAACGCACCTGTATCACCCCAATCTGTGACACAGGCGGCTGTCATCTGGCACCAAATGGCTTAGGGTAGAACACACCCTATGGCGGCGCAGCACCTGCTGATGCCGCTGTCCGCCTACCAGTCGCTGCACTCGCTACGCGAGCACAGCCCCACATTGCAGGAATTACCCTATGGCAGATAAAGACACCGAGAGCCAAAACGCCTTTTACGATCGCGTTAGCGAAATGATTAAACTGGCCAACCAGCAGAACCAAAATCCCGAAATTCATACCGGCGAGATCAGTGCTTCCTTTATGTGGGCCGTCGCCCGCTACAACGCCTGGTTTGCCTCCACCAGTTTTGAAACCCAGGCGCAAATGCAGGCCAAAAAGCAGGAAATGATGGATTACTACATGGAGCGTTATAAAGAAATGCTCGATGCTAATCTGGATGATTATATTGAGAATTTTGACCACTATCGTTCCACCCAGAAGTAGGATGGCTGAGGCCCCGACCTGCTCTGGCGTTTCACTCTGTGTCGCTTTGTAAGCGACGGAACATCGAAGCCTTCCAGGCTTCACCGGGCTGGACACAGTGCAGTTTTATGCCAGTCCAGTTTTGCCAGCAGCATGTGGGGTGTTTGATTAGTCGCTTTGCAAGCGACGGTAAGTCGTGGGTCTCCGACCCACACCCGGGGAAAGGGGGCAGTATCGACTTGCCCCCTTGTCCAATCCCCCAGCGACCCGCGACGAAGCGGAGAGCTCCTTGGGCATTCACGCTCTTATGCTATCGCGTCAGACGCTCATCCTTGATTCGACTGACGCTGCCTCGGCATCCATGCCTCGGCTACGCAACGAACGCACATGCCCTCGGCCGCTTCGAGCGGGATTGGTGTATCAATCAACAAAAGTCCTTTAAGTTTCATTACTCCTTTAATAGCGTAATGTAAGAGTTGTGGGTGTCCTCACTCTCTCGCCAATATCTCAGCTTGCCCGTTTCACTCAGCCCAACATCCAAAGCGGCTTCGAAGGGGAACAATTCTATGACCCAGATATCCCGCTAAATCTGAGATAACAGGAAACGACTCCTGTTATCGCATACGGCATATTCACGCTTATCTGCTGAACAGCTAAAAAGTGTCGATTTTACAGTATATTGCTGATAAGGTTTACCCAATAAGCGTGACTGGCAGCGCGAGATAAAGAGAGCTATCAACTTGTCCGTACAGTTATCTATCCATAGAGGATTTAAGTAGCAGATTTTGTGGTTAAAACAGATGGATAGCGTGATCGCGAAAAAATGGATAAACAGGCGCTCTCGTTATTAAAATGTTAAATGCCTATGAAAACCGCAGCGCTTATTTTTTTAACAATATTTTCCATATATAGCTACGCTGGTGATAAGCCATGGGTAGCATGGCTAATATATCCAGCCAATAAAAACTCAGCCGCAGTTGAAATGTGGCCAAACAATAAAGGGTTTATCTGGAAATTATTAACGCATGAAAATGAATTACTAACATCTATACAGCAACCAGAAACCCCCGATGGCTACACATATAATCAAGGCGGTTGTTCCATAGATGGCACTTACCGCTGGGACGTAATAGTTTCAATCAAACATCGTCCAGATCGGCCAACATCCAACGACTATTACCAAGTTTGGGTGCCATCTCCGGAAGAGAAATCGTTTAAACTAATTCACCCAAAAACAGTTGAGTGCACCAATGAAGGTTATGGCATTTAACAAGGCGCGGCACAATCGCGCAACAAGTTGCGCTGGACTCGCACTTCGTGCTCGCCTGTGCGCGCGGCGTTAGCAGTCCACTAGGAATCAACCATGGAATATCAAATAAATGGAGATGAGCCCAAAATCATTGGTAAGAAGTGTGGAGGACTTTACCTTATTCAGCAGCAGGAAGGTGAATCAGTAACTGATCCAGCCAACACCATTTTTTTAAAATTTGATTCCGTATGGTCCAAGCTTTGTTTCGATGGTGACACCATATTTTGGCGCCATGAGGTTCCATCTGAGCCAGTAAACCATAACATTGGAATATGTCTGGCGTTGCTAAACCTATGCGAATTAGACGGCGTGGTTGGTAGTGATCTAAATAAAATTCAATATTCTGGGAATGGCGAGGTTGTCTCAGCTGAGTTCAATTTCAGTAGTGGTAAAAGCTTAAAGTTTATTCACAATTGCTATGAAGATTTTACAGCCATCAACTGCTAACAAACGGCTCAAATCGACCTCCACTGCGTTGCTCGTTTTGCGCTTTTTCGCTACGCTAGCGCAAAACAATCAACTCAGTTCCGGCGATTTAGCCGGGCGTTATGTTGCAGGGAGGATACCCCCCCCTGTGTATATTTAATCTTCGTTTATTGAGTCGATTAATTTGTTGGCAAGAGCTGTACTAATGAAGGTAGCTAAAGACAAACTAGACAAAGAAAGCGAAGATGCCTTAACAGACGACTCCCACCGACTGAGTTCATCGTCTTTCATGCTTTCTTCTGGTAATTGTAAATAATTACCAAATCGTTTTCTGTAATTGCTAGTAATTTTTTGATGGTCAGTATTTTTCTTTATGTCAATAGCCAAACTTAACCAATTTCGAACTTCAGGGTAATCTAGGTTATTCTTTACCATGTTTTTAGGGAATATATGTTCATCTATGCTAGTGGACATCAATTCATTAACGCTAGCGTAAGCACAGATATTTTTATGTTTTTTATATGCAAAGTTTAAAATATCTTTAACTAGTAGATCGAAACTATTGTTTTTCTCATGATAACATATTTCAAATAAATTCTTATATGATTTTTTAGAATCATATAATGCCAGCCTAGTTTGGTTTTCTTTGCTTCTTGCATTACATTCTTTAGCATAATGTCTCATTACATTTGCCAAAGATTGCCTTAATAAATAATCTCTATCTTTTAAATCTCCCAAATACTCGGGTTCTGATAGAGTACAGAAATCATCAGCAGCTTTGAAAAAGTATGGATGGTCTATGTATTCACTAGCACTTTGTCTTAAAAAGCGACTTAGGTATGTTCTATCACCAAAAATATAACTTCTACGGTCAAATCTAGCACAATAGATTGCACTATCACCTACTGTAAAGTACTCTTCAACCCCACCTTCGTAACTATCGAGACGGTCTAATTGCACTTTATCGAAGTCAATAATGGTATCTTTCTCGATTATTTGAACGTACAAACTCCCATCGTTTTCAAAGACCGGAGTGCTAAATCCAAACTTTGATGATGAAGGTGCTATGAAACCAAAAACTTTATAGGCATTAGACATTATATAGCTCCTCCCAGAGAAAGGTATTCAGATGTTTTGTTCAGTATTACATTGGTCATAGCACTAGGAGATGACCGATAAACTTCATATGTAATTGGTTCTATATCATGATCCATCAAAAGGTCACTTACGCTTTCATCTGCTAACATCTCAGATGGCATGATGATCGCTTGTATAGCACCGCTAGTAATGTCTAAAGCTTTTTCTGTCTGTACTTCGATTGTTGAACATCTATCATCAATTCTTTCCGCTCCAGTATAGTTAACTAGTCTAAGAAGTGACTGGATTTCGGTGTAGAGTGGAGAAAGAGAAGATGCATCAAGTATTGAACGACCTTTATAGTAGTTGCTGTTACTTCCATAGATGTATTCAACAAACTTTTTAATGAAGTCATAAGAAGGTTTAAGTTCAAATCTCTGCATCGGCATTTTAGATGACATATGTTGTTGATACAGGTCTGCCTCAAAAGCGCCTGTATCAAATGGATATACTCGTTTCAAAGCATCTAGGCTTTCTGGTTTTATGATGAAACAGACAGGGAATAGTTCTATCATACTTGAACAAGAGCTTTCTTTAACTCTGTAAGCTGGCCTGCCGTAAAAGTAATACACAAGGCTTTCGTTGAAAACTGGACACAAAGTCGCTGATATTTCTTGAGACTCGATGATTCCAAGAAATCCGATACCATCACAAGTATGCATAAGCGGTACTAGTTCTAGCGTCATAGGCTGTTTATCAATGTGCTCTTTATATCTCATGTTCTGCTTTAGTATATGAAAACTGCATCAATGATATCATTTAGTTACAACATAACAAAGCATTTAAGAGTGATTCGCAACGCTTGGCGCTTTCGCTTCGCTCAAGTATAGCCAAGCGTCGCTCACACCTTAATGCGGCGTTAGTGCCCAAGGAGAAATAAGCATTGATCAAATCTGAAGCAATTGGAAAGCTCGAAAGTTTAAAAGAGAGAGCTAATCAATTGGCCGGTCTACGCCGAGGAAGTCAGGACTTTAAAAAGTGGCATAGACGAAAGACAGGACAGCCATAACACTTTTGCCGAGGAATACAGCAAATCCCACTCGAAGCGGCCGCAGGGCGTTTGAGCACATGGCGTAGCTGAGACAGGACGTTGAAGCACGAGGGTCGAGCAGGATGCGAGTCTCTCGTGAAGCCATTGGGCTCAAAAACGCCCAAGAGAATTGTGGGCGTCCTCACTCTTTCTTATTAATAAACTGACTTTCATACCAGTCCTTTATATTAAGCCCCTGATAATATTCCGGGGCAAAATACAAACAATACTCCTCTTGGAAATTATTTATATTTTGCACAACCAAATTATCAGCCAGTGCTGATTGAAGATTTGCATCGGGTATTTCACGAAACTGATTCATGTACTCATTAGTTTGCTTAAAATCAAAATCTATGCCGTCAAAAGCAACGTGTTTCACTTCAAGCCTCATCCTTTCCTTGCTATCCTTTTTAATGAAATACTTCTGTGACAAATAAAGGTAGCACATACCCAATCTCGATGAGTTAATTTCTTGGATAAAAACAACTGGCTTAGGAGTTATTCCAAACTTTATGTGATAATAGTCCGACAAGTGATTAAGCTCATGAAGCATAAGTGCTAACTGAGCTTTAGTTTCCATTACACTGGCTTTACCTAATGGTAAAAATAACACTTTAGGAAATTTCTCTTTATTAAACTCTATCTTATATAAATAATCATCATCATCCAAAGGAACTAAAACTATAGTCTCAATTGGTAGGTTTAAGAAATTAAAAGCCATATTAAATAGAGTTATATCGAACTCAGAAATATTTTCAGGCACTTTCCCTTCTATGAAACTTACTTTTTTAACACCGTCATACTTGGTGGAAATCAGCCTATTTGACACAATATCACTTTCAGTTATGATTTTCGAATTTCCTGGTGTATACGCCTCCCCTTTCATATACATCACAATATTTTCATTCGGATAACGATATACAGCGCCGCCAGCAAAATCGAATATGGCTTTATCTTCATCAACGGCTTTATCTTCTTTAGCGGCTTTATCTTCTTCAATATTATAGCGAGGATCGTAAGTATTGCTGCAGCCAGAAAGAATGCTAAACGAAGAAATTAACACAAAAATTAAATAAGAAATTTTATAGGGCATAATTACTATCTTTGGCATGTTAACTAACACTTTCAAATGTAAATTGCCAAGTAAAATGGGATTTTTCGACGCCATCCTTTGGCTTGGCCAAAATAATAAATTACAACCTGGGAAGAAAGAAGACGGTAAACGTTGTTTAATATTCACACAAACTCCATTTGATAAGCAATCCATTTATGTTTGGCTATGTATATTTAACTAGCCACCGCCAACGCTAACATTTGACTTTCATCAATGCAACATTTCGGGTTGAGCATATGAAAGTCGGGAGAATTGTTGAAAAGGAGATAAAGGAGTCGGAGTGAATTAAAAACTCATTCGTTTTACTAAAAAAACATCAAAAATGTCTTCGAAAGACAGGCGAAAGACAGGCGAAAGACAGGACAGCCATAACACTTTTGCCGAGGAATACACCAAATCCCGCTCGAAGCGGCCGCAGGGCGTTTGAGCACATGGCGTAACTGAGACAGGACGTCGAAGCGCGAGGGTCGAGCAGGATGCGAGTCTCTCGTGAAGCCAATGGGCTCAAAAACGCCCAAGGGGCTTTCGACAACTGCTCCTTGCGTTGTTCTACCTCCAACATCCATGTTGTCGTCCGCTTCGTCGCGGGTGTCCTTGGGGATGCAAGGGGTGTTGGACAAGCAACACCCCTTGCCCGTAGGCGGACTGGCGAGTGTCGCGCAGCGACATGTTCACGAACGAGAGCCATGGATGGCGAACTGGCCGTTGTACAAGGATGTATTTGGCCACGACCTTCGCCAGGCGCAGCTTGGCATCTATCTGAACTTTCAGCCGCTGCAATAGGCAAGATGAAAAGCGTGAGACCACCCACAACACTTCTGTTGAAGAATAGCCCCCCACCGAGGCGGCCGGGTAATGCCAATAATGGCGCACAGAGTCAGGTAAAACTGAACGGCTGTGATTTATAGGGATATAAATACAGCAGTCCGCAGCAGGAGTTGTCGGTGTCTGCGCTCTGTTAGTTAAGCGCTGCCAATACGGTTTATCCCAGACCAAACAAACACAAAGCAATGATTCTGCCACCCACTTGGCATAGTGCGCACCAAACACAACCAACACATCTCAATTGCAGTCTAAAATAATCACTATGCATTGCGACCCAGCTTCTGCTTGGTCGCAGCTAGTTTTCTGTTTAATAAAAGGGAATTAATCATGCTCAAAGGCACCTTACTCTCTCTGTTGCTGCTAAGCCCACTGCTCCATGCTGCAGAGCCGCCCATCACCGACATCCATGTCGTCAGCGATGTATGGACTAATGCAACAGAGAAAAGTGGCCGCGGCCTCTATTGGGATATATTAAGGTTGGTGTATCAAAAAGAAGGTATCGCGCTTAAATTTGACACCATGCCTTATGCCAGAAGCGTCAATAAGGTTATGACCAATGCTGCTGACGCCTGGGTTGGCGCATCACCCAACGAAGTTCCACAAGCCATTTTCCCGAAATTACCGCTGGATGAAGACCGTTATTATGCCCTGTATCTCAAGGGGAAATTGCTCGACTGGCAGGGAGAATCAAGCTTAGCGGGCAAGAACGTGGGTTGGAGCAAAGGCTATGAACTGGATAACTATCTGCAGGTTAAGGTCGTAGTGAATGAGTTTGTCAAACTGAAGGTTGGTCTCAATCGCCTGCAAAGTGGCGAACTGGATTTCATCATCGATGCCCGTTATGACCTCGAACAGGAAATGCTGCAGGAAAATATAGACCCCTCCGCATTTGAAATGCAAAAACTGATAGTGCTCCCCACCTATGTTGCCTTTGCCAATACAGAACGGGGACGGGAACTGGCCGCTATATACGACAGGCAAATGTCAGAGCTGATAAAATCTGGCGCTATTCGCAAACTGTTTGAAGAATATCAGTGGCCAACCTTCCCATTTGAAGACTGATTTCAACCGCGACGCCCATGCAGCGTAATGAAAAGTGTGTGGACTGGCATAAGACTTTAACTAACATCCTGCCATCAAAACAAAAGGCCTGTCCGGTTATCTGTAAAACCAAGACAGGCCTTTAAATCATCTGGCTATGGCGTACCACATCAATTCAAGTACGCCCCTTATCACATCTTTACCAAACTCTGGCAACCAGCCCCTTGAGGTAGAAGCCTTCGGGGAAGGCGGCGCCGATGGGGTGATCCGAGGCCTGGCTCAGGCGCTCGATAAACTGGGCGTCGCGGCCGGCGTCCAGGGCGGCATCGGCAACGATTTTCTGGAACAGGTCTGCAGGCATCAGGCCTGAGCAGGAGAAGGTCAGCAGGGTGCCACCTGGCTTCAAGAGCTGCATGGCAATCATGTTGATGTCCTTGTAGCCGCGGCAGGCGCCATTGAGCTGGGCCTTGTTGTCGGCAAACTTGGGCGGGTCGAGCACTATCACATCGAAGGTTTTGCCTTCGTCGCGGTATTGACGCAACAGCTTGAACACATCGGCTTCGCTGTAGGTAACATGGCTGTCATCGAGGCCATTGATGGCCATGTTATGACGGGCAGTGTCCAGCGCCAGGGTGGATACATCCACGTTTTCAATGCTGGCGGCACCGGCCTTGGCGGCATACAGGCCAAAGGTGCCTGTGTAGCAGAAGCAATTGAGTACTGACTTGCCTTCCACAAAACGGGCAGCCATGGCGCGGTTGTCGCGCTGATCGAGATAAAAGCCTGTCTTGTGGCCCTTTTCCACATCAACGGCAATCTTGATACCGTTTTCTTCAATAATCAGTGGCATGGCGGGCAGTTCGCCGTGCAAAAGCCCGGTAACCAGCGGCAGGCCTTCTTTCTTGCGGGAGTCCACATCAGAGCGCTCATAAATGGCGCACCCGGGGAACTGCTCGGCCAGCACAGACACCAGGGTCTCGCGCCAGTAATCAGCACCGGCTGAGAGCAACTGACATACAAGCACATTGGCATAGCGGTCGATGGTGATGCCGGGCAGGCCGTCGGACTCAGCGCCAATCAGGCGGTAGCCGGTAAGGCCCTTTTCGCGGATAAGCGCATCGCGGCCAGCCTGGGCACGGGCAATGCGGCGGGCAAAAAAGTCACGGTCGATGGCTTCGTTTTTATCAAAAGTCCACACCCGCACCTGAATTTGTGACGTCTCCGACCAGGCGCCACGCCCCAGCCAGCGGCCATCGTGAGCCACCACATCCACGGTTTCGCCGTTTTGCGGCTTGCCCTTGATGTTATGTATACCGCTGTTAAACACCCAGGGGTGGCGACGGTCGAGGGACTTTTCCCGTCCCGGCTTGAGTTTGATGCGAATGCTCATGAAGATGTCTCGATAACGCCTGATAAGGCGTGTTACAGATAGCAAGCGGCGGTTGACACAACTGCTGCCTAGCGGCTGCCGCTGCCGTGAATGGCGGCTATTTTACCCTGCCTGCGTCACCCTGTTAAGGCCGCCCGGCAGGCATTCCTGCAAAAGCGGGGCTTATAGCAGCTCAAGCCCCACCGCAAGCGCGGCATGATCCGAACTTTCGCTGTCTCGCTCGTACTGCGGGCGGCGCAGGTGTTCATCAAATACCGCAAAGTGACACACCCGCCCCCGGGCGGGTGCCAGGGTGGCATCGAAGTCCTGACTCAGCAGAATGTGGTCGAGCAGGCTGCCCTGGGAGCCAAAATAGTGAGTCGGACGGCGATTGTGGCCTAAATCCTCCAAAGGTTCTGTGATGTGCCGCGCCCCGCTTTGGTGCTCATAGCGCAGCCCTTCCAAGAACAGCACAGAGGCATCTTTCAGGGCAAAGTGGCTGATGGCACGGGTAAAGGCCTGTTCACTGAGACCGCCAAGCCCCGCGCGCTGACGGTCATTGCCGTGAATGGCATTGGCCTCCAGCCAAAAGCCGCCAAACTCGGCGGCATCCAAACCGCCGTTAAAATCGCCCATCATCACCAGGGGGTTGGCGGTTTCATCACGGCGCTTCAGCAGCGCCTGATACAGCAGCATAGCCTCAAAGCCCCGGCGGGCGCGGCTGGCAAAGCTGCCAAGGGCGCGGTGAGCAAGCAGCCTCGGGGTGGCACTCATCCCGCTGAGTGCTTCCGGCTCAAACAGAGGTCTTGGTGATTTAAAGTGCAGCACGTAAAGGTCCAGCATGCCCCAGTCGGTCAGGCTTACTGTGGCTCTGAGTACCTTACGGCCAAACTGAAAGTCGTCGCCCAGCCCCATTGCCGCAACGGCTTCAGGGCAAGGCTCCACAGGTGACACTTCGGCCAGCGGCAAGCGACTGGCAATGGCAACCACGGGGGCCCGGCAGACGTAGTCTTCACAGCGCGGGCTGTCCACTACAGCAAAATGCGGGTAACCCAGCTCCTGCATCAAATCCTTAAGCTCATCAACACTGAACACTTCCTGAAAACCGATAATATCGGCCTCAAGGCTGGTAATGCAGTGGCGCAACCAGTCGCATTTTTTCTGCCACTGAGCCTGGGTATAGATACGATCGAACTCATAGGCCGCCGCTGGCGGAGCCAGAAAGTTAAACAGGTTCAGGGTGGCTATATCCAGCCGCAGCGACCCAAAAACCTGCGCCCGTGCACTTATCGCCATGATGACTGACACCTATGCATGGTTTATCCCTGCCCAATTCAGTTCCGTAGGATTTCAGTGTACACCGCCATTCCCGCCCATGTCACAACGGATGCCGCGCGGCTTGGATGCCACTGAAATTCCTATCAATAATTCAGCAATTTATGCAGGAAAACCGGCTGTTTGTGTTAGGATTTTGTTTCGGCTGGCACAGACAGGTGCCAATTATCACGTAAAGGAACACTCAGTGAACCGTTTGTCTCATTGTCTGCTGCTGGCATCCGTGTATATGCTTTTTGGTGTCGCACTGTGTCAGGCCAAAACCATCAGCTCTGGTGAATACTCTATCGAACTGACCACAGCGCCGGATTGGGTTAAGCCCGAGACGCTGCAACCCATGCCAACTCAGCGTGAAACCAGCCCGATCCACTACAGAATGGTATCCCGCCAGGTATTGGTAACGGCGGAAGCAGACCATTACTTTATGGATCACGCCGCTTACGCAAATAATCATCAGGGCGTCAAAGAGCTGTCCAAACTTGAGCTCACCTTCAACCCGGCCTTTGAGAAACCGCAAATACACAGCATTCAGGTAGAGCGCAACGGCCAGCTGAGCGACAGGCTGGAATCGTCCCGAATCAACCTTATCAACCAGGAACCCGAACTGGTCAATGACCTGTTTCATGGGCTGGTCACTGCCGTGGTGATTATTCCAGACTTAAGAGTGGGAGATACCGTCAGATACCAGTATTCGCTCCACGGCCGCAACCCGGTGTATGGCAGCCAGTTTGGTGCCTATTTCGCCATGGGCTGGGATGCAGGTATTGACCTGCTGAGCCTGAGATTGATTAACGGCAGAAGCCTGCCATTGAAACTGGAGCTGAAAGATGCGCCAGAAGCCATTGTCAGCAATGGCAAACTGGGCACTGAATACCTGTGGCGACAAACCTCTGTACCCAGATATCACCATGAAGAAGGTACTCCTGCAGATGTGGATTGGGCGCCCTATATCGCCCACAGCAGCAGCGAAAATTGGGCCGAAGTGGCAGATTGGGCCCGGGGTCTGTATCAGGGAGACCAGAAGATATCCGAGGATCTGGCAACTTATGTAAAACGGCTTAAAGCCATGGCAGATAAAGAGCAGCAAATTGCCGAAATCGTCAGATTTGTTCAGCAGGATATCCGCTATTTCGGGATCGAGATGGGCCAGAGCAGCCATGTGCCCCACACCCCCAATCAGGTGTTTGAACGCCGCTACGGTGACTGCAAAGACAAGGCAAACCTGATGAACTTCCTGCTGTCACAGGTGAAAGTAACCAGCCATGCGGCATTGGTAAATACCAGCCATGGCCGGGCGCTCCCGGAGCGTCAGCCTTCAGTTGTGCTGTTTGATCATGTAATCAATCTTGTTGAATACAAAGGTCAGTCCTATTGGATTGATGGCACCAACCATGTTCAGGCGCAGGGGCTGCAACAACTGACACAACCCGATTTCGGCTATGCACTGGTACTGCGCCCCAATGAGCAGGGCCTGACCCCGATGCCAGAGAGCCCGCCAGCCAGTGACAATATTGACGTCGAACAATCGCTGATATCCTCGGGATATATGAATCCGGTGGATATGTATGTGGTCAGCCGCTACCGCGGTAAAGAGGCTGACAGAATGCGCTATCAGCTTCAGGGGGTGTCTGCTTTTGACGTAGAACAGCACTACCTGAACTATTACGCCAAGTTATATCCGGGCATAAGACTGCAGGAGCCTGTATTTATTCAAGACTCCAGGGATGGCCGCAATGAAATCCTGCTGCGCGAAAGGTATCAGATAGACAACTTCTGGGCTGTGCAGGGCAATACGGCCAATTTCAACTTGTTCGCCTATAAGCTGAGTGATTACATTCAGTTGCCTTCGGTCATTCAGCGCTCCAAACCTATGGCCATCGCCGGACCGATCACTGTCAACCACACCATTACCCTGGATTTTCCCGAACTGGTAAACGTGCCGAGCGCAGAAAACGATGTGGTGATAAACACCCCCACGCTGACTTACCGTTCCAGCGAGCTTGGGCGCCCGGGCAAACTCATCAGGCGCCATACCCTAGAGCTGAAACAAGACCGCATACCAGCCAATGAAAGTGCACAGTTTTTTGATGCGCTGAAAAAGATTGACCGGGATATCTATTACACCGGCAGTATCAGCGGCGAGATTGCCCAGCCATTAAATCCGGGTGTGGACTATCTGGAACAACACCTGAATACAGGTAACAAATAAGGAGCCATGATGTTCAGACTTTTTTGCCTGCTGCTGTTATCTGTACTCTTGGCAGCCTGTAATTCAACCCCGAAACCCCGGCTGCCGGATACGGTTCCCCACAACCAATCCAGCGACAGAAGCCCGGGAATGGGTAAGCTTGAAACCCAGTACCGATTTGCTGAGCAAATAGCACAACGCCTTAACAGCAAGGATCTGGAGGGTTTCTGGAATCGTGAACTCGTGCTGGAAAACCTGCGCCGCAGCGGGGAAGAACCACTGCATAAAACGGCATTTTCGCAGGTGTTCGAAGATCGTTTTAAAAACGTAATCAACCTGAGCAGCGATTGGCATGTCAGCGCCATTCGCGACGGACAGATACTGCTAAGCGGTTATGTGCAGGACTTGCCGAACGTTATGGTGCTGTATTTCAGCAATACGCCAAACTCATTTACCCCAGCCCTGATTGACTGGCAATTGCAGGACACCTTTGCCAAAGGCAGCGCTGTCTATAACGCCTATATAAAACATGCCCAAACCATTTCCAGCTCAGGTTTTGCGGCCATCACCAACCAATATCATCAGCAACAGCAAATCAGCACTCAGCAAATCATCGAGGTATATCAGCAACTGAGTGATGAGGCCAAGCAAGACGCCATCATTATGGGTGATTTTCTGTCACTGGTGTCCATGACCATTGATGAGCTGCCTGAAGATTTGATGCAACAAATGCAGCATAACTTCCCCACCCTGACCACTGTGAACGCCCAGCCATGGATCGGCGTAGCCATCATGGCCGGAGATTTGGAGACCAGCCGGCAGGCCATTGCCATGGGTAAGGCTCAATACGGCGAAACCATCAGCCATCAACGCCTGGCCAATGCCGCGCTTATGGCAAGCAAAGGTTTCACGGCCGACGCCAATAAAGAGTTTCTCGAATACAGCCGTGCCAGGCCCGAAGACGTTCACGGCTTTATCTTGTACTTCATGTTATTGGTAGAAACAGGCGCCTTTGACGATGCGGCCGTGATCAGGCAGGCAATGCGACTGCAATTTGGGATAGATATTGTAAGTGAAATGCAAAAAACCAATAACTCCGAAAAACTGCGGCAATTTATGTCCAGTACCGCCAACAACACCCGACATTGATTAACGCCACAGAGCCAAACATCAACCCTGAGCCCATCAAGCAAAGAGTCCATTGAGCAAAAACATAAAGCCCGGCAATGCCGGGCTTTAATACGTGCAAAACACTGATATTTACAGGAAAGATGCCACCTGCTCCAATGGCTTCTTCTTTATTGCATGGTCGGGAATAGTGGCATCAGCCGCAGGATAACCTGTCACTATCAACATATAGGGGCGATCCACATCGTTATCACGGCCGCAGATTTTACTCAAAAAGCTCATCGGCTTGGGTGTGTGAGTCAGGGTGCCAAGGCCTGCGGTATGCAGCGCCTGGATTAAAAACCCCGTGGCAATCCCCACAGACTCATGCACGTAGTAGTTGGTTTTGTTTTCTCCTTCATCCACACCGCCGCGTTTTTGGCTGAATACCGCTATCAGCCAGGGCGCGGTTTCCAGATACGACTTATTGGCATCTGTACCCAGGGGTTTAAGCGCATCCAGCCATTCCTGCCCGGCTCGGCCGGCATAAAAGCTTTGCTCCAGTGCCTCGGCTTCACGGCGAATGGCCGCCTTCACCTCCGGGCTGGAAATCGCCACAAAATGCCAAGGCTGATGATTGGCACCGCTGGGGGCGGAAGCAGCCGCCATGATGCAGGTTTCAATGATATCCCGGGGCACGGGCTTATCTGAGAACTTACGGATAGAGTGCCGGCGGCGCAGATTGACAAGATTATCCGAGGCTCGGCGTCGCATTTCGTCTTCAGGATATTCAATATAATCGTTCAGCGGGTGATGTACTTCGGTCATTGGAATCCTGTCCCTTCAGCTGATGAATTTTGTCCGGGCAACCCGTATGACGAGGCTTTCCCCAAGTGAATTGCTGGCAAATATCACACGTTACCGCACGCGTGTGCGTATAAATATACAAATACACGCGCTTTCATTACTATGATTAACATAACTGCAACCAATCCTGAACAGGAAAATGAACCCGCTCCGAGGCATACTGTTATTTATACTGATGCTCTACCCAGTGCTCGTGTGCGCGCAACCGGTTGCTATTTCCGAGCTGCCTGCCACGCCTTTAACCCGTGAATGGATGCAGCTGAAAGAGCATCAGACCACCCTCACGCCTTCCCAGGCTCTGCAGGCATTATATGACGGTAAATTCAGCCCTCATGGAAAAGGGATCCCGAGTTTAGGTATAGGCACCAGCCCGGTATGGCTGGCGCTGGAAATTAACAATGCCCGCCAGACCAGCGTAAAAAGAACCTTTCAGCTGGCAAACGCCTGGCAGGACGATGTCAGCCTGACACATATCCGCCCCGATGCCTCACAGCAACACTGGCAAGGGGGAGATTTGTATACCGCTGACAATCGTTTCTTAACTGTGCCGTTAATCTTCGAGCCCGGTAAGCATATTCTGCTGCTGCGGGTATCGGGGCCGGATCCCAGATTAATCCCCGTCTATCTCACCAATGCGCGGGATACGCAGGCAAGGGACAGAATGGAGGGTTACAGCTACGGTTTTCTTTATGGCGGCATATTCGCACTGCTTGGCTATAACTTTTTGTTGTATATGGGGCTCAACAGTCGCAGCTATTTATACTATTCCCTGTTTTTATTTACTTTTTTATTGCTTAACCTGAGTTATACCGGACATGGCAATCTATGGCTGTGGCCAGATATTGACCATTGGCGCCAGTGGTCAAACCCCCAACTGATGACACTCTATTGCGTTACCGGGCTTATGTTTGCACTCAGGTTTTTGGGCATAGACAAGATCAGGCCCAATATAACCCGCATAGTACTGGCGCTGGCGCTGGTAATGATGCTGCTGCAATGCCTCTCTTTTATGATTAATGACAGGGAGCTTGCGCTTATCCTTGCGTTTGATCTGGTGTATTTGTTCATCCTGCTGATGCCCATACTGGGGGTAATGGCATGGCTGTCCGGTGTCCCCACGGCCCGGTTATTTCTGCTGGCATTTCTCTCCACCATGGTAGGCAGTGGCACCACAGGGATGGCAGTCGAAGGCATTTTGCCACTCAATCAGTGGACTTTCCGCGCTGCTGAAATAGGTATGTTCATCGATGCTGTACTGCTTGCTTTGGCTCTGGCCGATAAATTCCGTCACGCCGAAAAAGAGCGGCTGTTGGCACAGCAGTTGGCTGCAACCGACCCTCTTACCGGCATAGATAACCGCAGAGCCTTTACCCAACGACTTCAGAGCAACTGGGATTTGGAAACAGAGCAAAGAACTCAGGCGCTTATCATGTTGGATATAGATAAATTCAAAACCATCAATGACACCCTGGGCCACGAAGCCGGAGACAAGGTGCTGAAGGAAATAGCCCGCACGGTGCAATATTCCATCCGCAGCCGGGATCATTGTGGCCGTTGGGGCGGCGAGGAATTTGTGGTTTATTTGCCAAACGCGACTGAAGATGAGATCCACAAAATTGCCGAAAGACTCAGGAGCGGCATCGAAGCGTTGCGCTTCCCCGAGATATCCCCCACCCTCAGGGTAAGCGCCAGTGTTGGGGTTTGCCAGGTTCGGGGGCTAAGCCAATATGAAGATATTCTCAAACATGCCGACAACGCCATGTATGGCGCAAAAAATGCCGGAGGAAACCGGATTGTTTTTGCCTGATATGCAGGCCGTTATTGACGCCAAATTGCCGGAACAGGCGAGCCGAAGAAAAGCCCGGTTATACCGGGCTTAGTCAGACTTAATTACCCACCCACCAGTTTTTGCCACCAACTCAGCGGCTGGCCACAGTTGGGGGCCGGGTTCCAGCTACCGGCTTTGGCCGGCAGCGGCAGCGTACCGGGACAGCCCTTTTCCATGGCATTACCATGGAGATCGAAATAAGCCTGCACCACATCGTTTGGCGGGGTCATTCGCAGCCCCACTGGTGGGCGCTGCTCCAAAAACGCCTGATAAATCGCCATGGCGCCACTGGCACCCACTAATTTGGTTTTGCCGTTATCGTCACGCCCCACCCATACGGCGGCCACGTTCCTTTCATCAAATCCGGCAAACCAGGAATCCCGGCTGTCGTTACTGGTTCCGGTTTTACCGGCCAGAGTCACATCGGGGAAAGCCCTTCCCAATCGCACACCCGTGCCTTCTGAAACCACGCGGGTCATGGCGTACTGTGCCAGATAGGCAGCCGCAGGTGCCAGCGATTGTTCCGAAGGCAGACGATCGGCAAGTATTGCTTCGTTATTCATGTCCAGCACATCAGTCACAGTGGAGAGCTGGCGGAAGCGGCCATTGTCAGCGAGGGTCTGATAAATCTGCGCCACCATCAAAGGGGAACCATCCACAGCGCCAAGCAACATCGACGGATAGGGATTAATTGCCTGGCCGCGCCAGCCTGCATCATCGAGGGTGTTAATCACCGCATCCACACCCACTGCTAAACCCAGATTCACTGTTGGCACATTGAGCGACTTATACAGTGCCTGCATCAGAGGCACCCGGCCGCTGAAGGTCTTGCTGTAGTTTTGCGGCGACCAGCTCTGACCATGTTTATTGGTCACTGTCAGCGGCTCATCCTTCAGCGATGTCATCAGGTTATACTGGTTATCTTCCAGCGCGGTGAGATACACAAAAGGCTTCACCAATGAACCAATGGGGCGACGCATTTCACTGACCCGGTTATAACCTTCAAAGCTGGGATTTCTGTCGCCCACCATGGCTGCAATACCGCCGCCGTATTTATCGGTAACCACCATGGCAGCCTGCAGTTCTTTGGTGTCTTTGCCTATCCGCGCCATCACCTCTTTCACGGCTTTTTCAGCTGCTTCCTGCGCGATAGGGTCAAGCGTGGTGTACACCTTGATACCCGACTCATTCAGCAGGCTGTCACCCCAGCGCAGCGCCAGCTCCTTTTTCACCTGAGCGTAAAACGCCGGCATCTTCTGATGCACAGGACGACCTTCCGGCCTCAAGCCCAGCGGCGATTCGGCGGCAATCTTAAACTCGTTGACGCTGATTTTTCCGGCTTCCATCAACAACCGCAGCACCAAATCCCGCCGCTCCAGCGCCCGGTCGGCATAGCGCCATGGATTGTAATAGGATGGCCCCTTAATCACTGCGACCAAAAATGCCTGCTGTGCCAGAGTCAGTTCATTCAGCGGACGGCCAAAATAGAACTGCGACGCCAGCCCCATGCCGTGCACACCGCGGGATTTATCCTGTCCCATGTAGACTTCATTAAGATAGGCTTCGAGAATTTCGTCCTTGCTGTAACGGAAGTCGATAATGATGGCCATCAGGGCTTCGCGCAGTTTACGCACCAACGAACGCTCGCTGGAGAGGAAGAAGTTTTTGGCCAGCTGCTGGGTCAGGGTTGAGCCCCCCTGCACGGTACGCCCGGCGCTGATATTGACAAAAGCAGCCCGCAAAATAGCGAACGGGTTGACCCCGTGATGCTCGTAAAAGCTGCGATCTTCCACCAGTAACAGCGCATCCACCATACTGTCCGGCACCTCGCTGCGGCCAACAAACAGCCGATCTTCACCGTCACTGGCAATGATTCGGTCAAGCAGTACAGGTTCAAGATGAAATACCGCCAGTTCACGCATATCGCTCTGGCGGGCAACATTTTCCACCCCTTGCTCGTCAAAGCTTATCATCACCCTCAATGCTTCCTGGCTGCCCAGAGGATGCAGGAAGGGACGACGCCACAAATCGATACGGGTTCTGGAAGCCGAGAACTCCCCTACCTGACGCGGATTGGCCACCTTGCGATAGCCCAATAGTTGCAGTTCAGCCATCATCTGGTGATGACTGATAGCGGCCCCCGGATACAGCGCCATCGAGCGGCTGTATATCTGTGCCGGCAGATGCCATTTCTGCCCCTCAAATTTACGGGCAATTTGCTGATCGATATAAATACCAAAGGCGGCACAAAGCACCAGCACCACCACTGTGAATTTCCACAAAAACGACCAGATACGCCACAGCACGCCGGGACGGGCTGAGGACTTGCCTTTGGTGCCGCGTTTGGCCGCAGGGCGCTTTGTTGAAGCTCGCTTTTCAGAAGTCATACATTCTCTGCCTCAGGACTGACCCAAGGTCTTTTTCTTGGTGAATTTGGTCGGTAAGGTGTTCGCCGGGTCGTCCGGCCACAAATGTCTTGGATAACGGCCGCGCATTTCCTTTTTCACGTCCTGGTATGGCCCCTGCCAAAAACTGGCCAAATCGGCCGTCAGGGCAAGAGGGCGCTGCGCCGGCGACAACAGCTCCATGGTGAGCTTAAGCCGTCCATCGGCCAACAGCGGGGTGCTGGCCATGCCATAGGCTTCCTGCAAACGCACCCTGAGCATGGCACGGCCATCCTCTTCATAACGAATGGGTGCTCGGGTGCCTGTGGCCATAGGGTAATGGGTTGGCAGAGCCGCGTCGAGGCTTGTACGCAATTGCCAATCAAGACTGTCACGTAAAATGCGCCCTGCATCCAGTTTATTGAACTGCTCAAGGGTGTTGATCTCACCCAGATACGGCCCCAGCCAATGTTCAAGGTTTGCCAGCAACGCCTCGTCATCCACGCTTGGCCAGTTACCGCCAAGCAGGGTTGCCGCCAGCGCCACTCTGCGGCGCAGTTGCAGGGCTACGTCATCAAACCCCAGAATGGCGATGCCTTTCTGGCGGATACGCGCGACCCAGGCGGCGGCCTTAAGTGCCGCAGGCACCTTATCCAGGGGGGTTCGACTCAGCACCAGACTCCCCACAAGCTTCTGTTTTTCTGCTACAAAGCGGCCACGACCTTCATCAAAACCACTGACGTCACGCTCACTGACCAAAAATGCCAGCGCCCCCTCGAACAGACGCACATCCAGTGGCGCTCCAAGCCAAAGGCGGCCAGCACTGCGTCCTTCAAGCTCGCCAAAGTCGGCCGCTACCAACATGGGCTCCAGCGACATGGCATCGGCCTCATCCACAGTAATACCTGTGCCATTGGCCAGTACAAAGCCATCGTTCCCCCGGGCCAAAGCAATACGATCCGGATAGGCCAATGCCAGCAATAACCCGCAATCCCGGGGATGTGCGGCCTTGGCGACAGAAGACAAGTCTGCTTTAACTCCCAGTTTTGCCGCCCATTGCCTGGCCTGCTGTCCTGGCTGACCACCCGATGCCAAGCCAAGGTAATGACTGATATCACTGCCCCTGCGTGGCAGGCCACGACCTTCTACAATCGCTGCCAGCAAACATGCCAAAGGTGCCAGCGAATCATCTGACTCCGCCTTGCCGAGTACCTTGGCCTTCAGCAGCATGTGGGCAAGCCTTGGGTGGCAGCCAAGACGATGTGCCTCACGCCCAAGGGCGGTGAGCTTGTGGTCATCATCTACCAGCTCCAGATCCTTAAGCAGCGTCCAGGCGATGGCTTCATTCACCCACGGCGGCACCGACAGCAACTTAAGCGCAGCAAAGTCACGCGCCCCCCAGGCCGCCGCTTCCAGCGCCAGACTGACCAGTTCGCTGCGCAGAATTTCGGGCTCATCGGCCTTCATCTGGCGCTCGAATTCATCCTGGCTCCATAGCCGGATACAGAGCCCCGGTGCCAGACGTCCGGCACGACCGGCACGCTGAATGGCGGAAGCCTGACTGATACGCTTAAGACCAAGACGGGTCACGCCACTGCGGGGATTGAAACTGGCCTGACGCACAAATCCGCAGTCCACCACCAGAGTGACGCCATCAATGGTCAGACTCGATTCGGCCACGTTAGTGGCAAGCACCAGTTTGCGGCGACCGGCAGCATCGGCGCTGAGAGCCTGATCCTGGGCATTGGCATCAAGCTCACCATAGAGGGGACAGATGGCAAACTCAGATGCACTTAAGCGCTCAGCAAGATAGTCTTTCAGACGTTCTATCTCGGCTTTGCCCGGCAAAAACGCCAGCACTGTGCCCGGGGCAATACCCTCGGGCAATGGGCGTTTCCCGGTGGCGAGATCCATCAGGGTTTTGCCCATATGCGCCTGCCAATCGCCGCCTGCGGGCACATTGGCATATTCCAGGGTGACCGGAAAACTGCGGCCTTCACTCCTGAGTAATACCGCATCAGGCATCAGAGCCTCAAGCGGCATGCCGCTTAAGGTCGCCGACATGGCCAGAATATTAAGGTCATCCCTGAGACCCGCCTGCACTTCCAGCGCCAGCGCCAGCCCCAGGTCGGTACTCAGATGCCGCTCGTGGATTTCATCGAAAATGATAAGCCCTACGCCCTCGAGTTCGGGATCGTCCTGGATCATGCGGGTTAAAATGCCTTCGGTAACCACTTCGAGGCGAGTGTCTTTCGAAACCTTACTGTCACCCCGCACCCGATAACCAACCTCACTGCCAAGGGCACAGCCGCGCTGTCTGGCAATGAAGCTGGCCACGCTGCGGGCGGCCACCCTGCGCGGCTCCAACATAATGATACGACCTGAAACCTCTGGCCAATCCAGCAGCGCCAACGGCAGCGCCGTTGACTTTCCGGCACCGGTTGGCGCCTCAAGAATGAGCTGATTGTGGGCTTGCATGGCTGATTTAAGGTCGTCGAACAGGTCGCAGACGGGCAAGGAATTCAAGGGCTATCCGGCGGGCAACAAACAATGGTCGCCATTGTACTGATTTAGGGAAGGTGCGAACAAGTCTGACGCGGGTACATCAGTCCTTTAACCAAACGGAGCGCTTGCCGCTTTGCAGCGTTGCCAGCGGGGTTGGCTTGCCTATGGCATAACCCTGACCGTAATCCACCCCCAGATCACGCAGGCGTTTACCAATGTCGATGGACTCAACAAACTCGGCAATCACATCAAAATCCATATCGCGCCCCAGTTGGCAGATGGCGTTGACAATGGCCTGATCGGACTTGTTTTCACAGAGGTTTACCACGAACTGGCCATCGATTTTGACAAAGTCCACATCCAACAACTTCAAATAGGCGAAACTTGAAAAGCCCGAGCCAAAGTCATCCAGCGCCAGCTTGCAGCCAAGGGGACGCAGCAGCTCAATCAGGGCCTGAGCCTGTTCCAGCTGACTCACGGCGGCAGTCTCGGTGATTTCAACACAAAGCTTATCCACCAGATCCGGCTCAGTCATCAGGCGCATCTCGAGCCAGGCCATAAACTCAGGGTCGCCAAGGGAGGTGGCGGAAAGGTTCACCGACACCATGTCCAGCTCGCGCCAGACATGGATATGCTGACTGCCCCAGCGCAGCAAATTATCCAGCACCCAGCGATCCACCCGGGAAGCCAGGTTATAACGCTCAGCAGCCGGCAAAAAAATTGCCGGTGACAGCATTTCACCGTTGTCCCTCACCAAACGCAGCAATATTTCCATATGCAAGCCGCCCTCGTCACGAGCGAGCGGCTCAATCAGCTGATAATTAAGCTGAAAATGGTCTTGCTGCAGCGCTTCAATAATGTCCACCGAGGCCGTCATTTCGGTGTAGAAGCGACTCATTTTCGGGTCGGTGGCACAGTAAATATGCCAGCCATTGCGGCCCTGATCCTTGGCCACCCTGCAGGCGGCATCCGCACGGCTCATAATCGAATAAATATCGGTGATATCGGCATCCAAAGACGCAACACCCATGGATACAGAGACACTGTGACGCCTATGTTCCCAACAAAATTCATGCTCAAACAATTGGGTGCAAATACGTTGGGCAATGATTTTGGCAGTGTCTTCATTACAGTAGTGCATCAGAATGGCGAACTCGTCACCGCCAAGACGAGCCACTGTATCGCCTTTACGCACCAACTGCTTAAGCCTCAGTGCCACCTGACACAGGAGTTTGTCACCGGCCTGATGGCCGCTGACATTATTAATTACCTGAAACTGATCCAAATCCAGAAAGGCCACACACACGGGGCTTTCCTGCTCTTCTTTGAGCAATTTATCCAGCATGGCCTCAAAATGGGAGCGATTGGGTAATCCGGTGAGGGCATCGTAATTGGCATGGAATGAGAGTTCATCTGCAAGCCTGTGCTGCTCACTCACATCATCCATCAACATCAGTAAATTACCTGATTCATCAGCCATCGGGCTGAAGCTGACTTTGAACCACTGCTGTGCCATTACAGAAGCTTTAACGGAAATTTCGCACCAGGCTTGTTTTAACACCCCGTCCCGCACAACCTGCAGTGTATCGAGCAGCATTGAGCCTTCTTCCGGCCGCACCAGAGACATCAGATCCTGACCATCTGACAAAGGTAAGTTTTGACGGGCAATATTGTTGAGCAGCCTGACCTTATTGCGCCTGTCCACCAAACCGCAGGCCAGAGGCAGTTGGTTAAACAGCTCCTGATATTTTCGCTCACTTATCATCAGTGCCTGAGCAACACGTGTCAGCTCTGTCACGGCCCCTATCAGCACGGCTGCATTGGTCAGGGTGTCGATAAAACCCGCGGACCATTCGCGGGTATGCTCACACTGCACCGCCCCAAGGGCAATGTGGGTTTCACCAAAGCTCACCGGTGGCAATACCAGCAGACTCTTGACTTTCCACTCCCGCAGAAAATGTTTCTCCTGGCTGGCTGCTGCCGGCAGAGAACCAATATCAGCCAGATTGATAAGCCTGGGCTCACGCATCTGATGCCTGAACCAGGGCATACGAGCCAGCGGCCAGTAGCGAACCTGACCACCCCGGGCAACCGATGGGCGTAAGTAGATATTTCGGGGCGTTACCCCGGGTTGACTGGCGGTATGGGAGAGCACAAAAACACCATCACAATCCAGCCGCGCCGTGATGGTTTGCAGGGCGCGGTCAACATTCTGCTCCAGGGTCGCGAAAGGTACATGGGCGAATATCCCGGCCAGAGCTGTATGCAATGAGTTCGACTCAGGCAACGACATAAACTGCTTTCCTTGGAAATCGCAGCAACTTGCATTCACCCTAGAGTATAGGCAAGGTTTGCTTACCTGAGATAAAAGGTCGGATATTATGCCTGGCAACAAACGATTATTTTTGGGATTCTCCCCGGACAACGCACAAACTGCTTCACTGCAACGGCTGCAACATAAACTTGGGGAAGTAACTGGCACAGGAGTGGATGTCACACCAGCCAATCTGCATATGACACTGGCGTTTTTGGGACAAGCCGATGGCACGCAGGAAGTAGCGCTGCGAAAAGAAATAACCGGGCTTGCCAAACCCCGGTTTCGCCAACAGCTGGATACCCTGGTGCACTGGCCGGGCGCAGGCGTGGTATGCCTGTGGGGCAAGGCAGAGGACAGCGCCCTTATTGAGATGTTTGCCGCTACCCAAAGGATTGCCGCCAAACTGGGCCTGCATCAGAGCGAGCATACTTTTAATCCCCACGTAACCTTATTCCGTAAAGCCAGACAGTTTCAGCCACCTGATTGGCAGCCTGAACCGCTGATACTCACCCCCGACGCGCTGCATCTGTATCAGTCCCAAAGCACTGCCACTGGGGTGCAATACCATATACTGCAAAGCTGGCCGATGACGGAGCAGCATCATGGTGCTTAGTCACGAATATGCCTGACCGCTTTCGCGTTCAGAGATTTTTGTACATCCGGCAGCATTCCAGACTAAACCCACGGGGGCTGTGGTAAAGGGAGGATTGTTCTTCGCCAAAACCACAGGCGCGGTAAAAGGGCACCGCATTCAGGGTAGATTCCAGCCGCAACCTGTTTATCCCCTCTTTCAGTGCCAACGCCTCAATAAAAGCCACCAATCGCTTACCAATGCCGTGCCCCATCATATCGGGGGCAACAAACACGGCCTCAAGCTGAGCTTCCCCCTTTCTCAGCGCCGGATGACTTACATCCAGCATGATGCAGCCCGCAACACCCGCGCCATCTTTCATCACATAAAAGTCCCGGGCCACCACGGCGGTAAAACTCTCGGTCAGTTCACCCTCGGTCCAGCGCGCGAGGCTCAGCTCGTCGTAATAGCCTTTACAGCCTGCAAGAATGGCCTTGTTGCGCAAATCCCAAATCGCCTGTGCATCCTCTGCGTATGCCTTTACGATTTCCATCGGTTTCCTCTGCCTGAAGATAGCCTCACGGGACTAAGCTATCACACTCAATAAACTGAAAAAACGATAAAAAAATCCCCACCGCAAGGTGGGGATTGACAGAAGTCACTGGGTAAACTTATTCGGCAAAATCAGCCGCCAAAGTCATCCAGCAGAATGTTGTCGCGCTCAACGCCCAGGCTTTCCAGCATGGCAATCACAGAGCTGTTCATGATGGGTGGGCCGCACATGTAAAACTCGCAATCTTCCGGCGCCTTATGCTGCTTTAGGTAGTTCTCGTACAGCACGTTATGGATAAAGCCGGTGTAGCCAGTCCAGTTGTCTTCCGGCAGTGGCTCAGAGAGCGCAATATGCCATTCGAAGTTGGGGTTTTGGGCGGCGAGGCCATCGAAGTCTTCCTGATAGAACACTTCACGCAGGGAGCGGGCACCGTACCAGAAGCTCATTTTGCGCGATGTTTTCACCCGCTTGAGCTGGTCAAAGATATGGCTTCGCATCGGCGCCATACCGGCACCACCGCCGATAAACACCATCTCAGCGTCTGTCTCTTTGACGAAGAACTCACCGAAGGGGCCGGAAATGGTTACCTTGTCGCCGGGCTTCAAGTTAAAGATGAAGGACGACATCTGTCCCGGTGGCAGCTCAGGGCTTGGCGGCGTGGCAATACGCACGTTCAGCATGATACGGCCCTGTTCTTCCGGATAGTTGGCCATGGAGTAGGCGCGCATGACTTCGCTATCCACTTTGGACACCAGATTAAACAGGCCGTACTTTTCCCAGTCATCGCGGAAGATTTCAGGAATATCAAAGTCTTTGTAATGCACTTCGTGGGCAGGGGCTTCAATCTGAATATAACCACCGGCCTTGAAATGCACTTCTTCGCCTTCGGGCACCTTGAGCAGCAGCTCCTTGATGTAGGTGGCAGTTGAGCGGTTGGAAATCACCTCACACTCCCACTTCTTCACCCCAAAGATCTCTTCATCAAGCTCAAGATCCATATCGGATTTCACCGCCACCTGACAGGCCAGACGGCAACCCTCTTTGGCCTCTTTCTTGGTGATGTGATCAAGCTCGGTAGGCAGGATATCACCGCCACCGGATTTCACCTTCACCCGGCACTGACCGCAGGTACCGCCGCCGCCACAGGCAGAAGGCACGAAGATGTTTTTACCGGCCAGGGCGCCCAAAAGCTTGCCACCGGCGGGCACGGCCACACTTTTATCGCTATCGTCGTTGATACGCAGCTGCACGTCGCCGCTTGCCACCAACTTGCTGCGGGCAATCAGGATGACCGCCACCAGGATGCACACCACCACGGTGAACATGCCCATTCCAATCGTCATTTCCATGGATGTTCCTCCGTTACAGGCTGATACCGGCAAAGGACATAAAGCCCAGCGCCATCAGCCCTGTGGTGATAAAGGTGATACCAATGCCCTGTAACCCTTCGGGAATAGCATTGAACTTGAGGCGCTCGCGAATACCGGCGAGCAGCACAATGGCCACTGCCCAGCCGGTACCGGCACCCGCGGCAAACACCGCAGACTCGGTCAGGGTGTAGTCGCGGTTGGCCATAAAAATCACCCCGGCGAAGATGGCGCAGTTTACCGTCAACAGTGGCAGGAAGATCCCCAGGGTCTGGTACAGCACCGGCATAAAGCGGTCGAGCACCATTTCGAGGATT
>NZ_JBFKLW010000058.1:0-27174 GCF_041630135.1 Shewanella sp. | reverse complement strand
TAACGAAGAGATAATTCGCCGATATGTGAGACATCAAGAGAAAGCGGAAAGGCAAGAGCAAGCTCAGCTTGCTCTGGAATAGAAGGCCCCCTTTTAGGGGGTTAACGCAAAGCCACCTTCTTCAGAAGGTGGATTATTTACATGCACTTGGACAGGTCTCTAAGCTGTCAGTTCAGCGGTATTAACCTAAATCCACTTTATCCATTTCAAGCTGTTTAAGGGCTATGACTGCCTGGGTGCGGTTTCTCACCCCAAGCTTTCTGAATATTGCTGTGGCATGAGCCTTGATAGTGGCTTCAGACACCCCCAAATCGTAGGCGATTTGTTTGTTGAGCAGACCCTCGGCAAACATTTGCAATACCCGGTATTGCTGGGGGGTGAGATCCGCCAGCTTACCCGCCATTTGATCAGTGCCATCCTCATCAAACTTAATAATTTCAACCCCGGAAGGTAGCCAGATATCACCGTAAAGTACCGCACTCATGGCTTCGGTGAGGGTTTCCATTGAAGCGGATTTGGGGATAAAACCGGCACTGCCATAATGGATCGCGCGGCTGATGGTTTGCGCATCTTCGTGGGCAGAAATTACTACAACTGGGATATTTGGGTAGTGGGAGCGAAGATGAATAAGGGTGGAATAACCGTGTGAGCCGGGCATTTGTAAATCGAGCAGTACCAGATCGTATTCCACATCAGCTTTGTCCAATACATGCTGCAAAGCATCGGCGCTGTCGGCTTCAAACCAACGAGTATCGGCAAAAGCACTGGATAAGGCTTGCCTCAGTGCATTACGAAACAGTGGGTGGTCATCGGCAATGATGATCTTGAGATTCTCGAGCTTCATTATGTTGCAGGGTTCTTATTGTTCTTGAATGTGCAATGAACCAATGTAGCAGAAAAAACAGGGATAATCCCACGGTTTTGTTTTATTTAACTGCTTTAAATTCTTATAAATTCCTTTAGCTTAGACTAAAGTATAACTGAATGATTTATTGTTGAAATCATTCAGTTATTCCTGTGCACACACTGTTGGTTTCTTGCTGGCTCAGATTAAGCCGGTGGCCATACCTGGGTTGGTTTGCGGCTTTCATCCACCGCGACAAAGGTGAATACACCGCGAATGGCGTGCTCTCGCTTATCCTGATACATGTCTTCTACGAAGATATTGACTTCAACTTTAAGACTGGTATTTCCAACATGGATGACTCTGGCAACCAGTTCAGCCAGGCTGCCGGCGGGAATCGACTTGTTGAAGTCTATGCGATCGGAACTCACAGTGACCAAGGCTTTACGGCAGAATCGGGTGGCAGCAATAAAGGCGGTCTCATCCATCCATGCCAGGGCTTCTCCCCCAAACAGGGTGTTGTGATGGTTGGTGTTTGACGGGAATACCGCCTTGATGACGCGGGCTTCAGAGGCTTCGATACGGCGTGCAATAGCTTCTGAAAATTGAGGCTGAGGATCGGTAAGTGGCATACGGCAACCTTGAGGTTATGCAAACAAGTCGATAAATGGCCGCGCAGTATACGATGTTCACCCGGTTGCTGCTATGGGATTGGGGGCGTCTTGCGTACAACCGCTTGTAGTGTACGTATTGGGGCCGTGAACAGCTGCTATTCATAAAATGCAAAAGCCTCCTGACGGAGGCTTGTTTGATGATATCAGCGATGAGCTATTTTAAATGCTCTCGTCTTGCCCTGGCTGCACTGGCTAGATTTCGCAGTAAAGGCTCAGTGTCCTGCCAACTCAAACAGGCGTCGGTAATGGATTTTCCATAACACAGTGGTTGGCCGTCTATGACTTTTTGAGTCCCTTCCTCAATAAAGCTTTCCGCCATAATACCAGCAATGGCGGTGGAGCCGGCGCGTAGCTGTGCCATGACTTTATCGGCAACTTCCAATTGCTTTTTGTGCTGCTTTTGGCTGTTGCCGTGGGAGAAGTCAATCACCATGCCAGTGTCTATGCCGGTGGCTTTGAGCTGCTCATGGGCTTTCTGTACATGCTCCTGCGCATAATTGGGGTTCTTGCCACCACGCAGAATAATGTGGCCGTACGGGTTACCGTGGGTACGGTATACCGACATATGGCCGTCTTTGTCCGGTGAATAGAATATGTGCGGCACCTTGGCGGCGCGCACGGCATCCACAGCAATGTTAATATTGCCGTCGGTGCCGTTTTTAAAGCCTACGGGGCAAGACAGTGCTGAGGCCATTTCGCGGTGGATTTGGCTTTCAGTGGTACGGGCACCGATGGCTCCCCATGTAATGAGGTCGGCAATGTACTGACCGTTCACCATGTCCAAAAACTCGGTGGCAATGGGCAGTTTAAGCTCAGTAATTTGCTGCAGCAGATGACGGGCCATACGCAGGCCTTTGTTTGCACTGAAACTGCCATCCAGATCCGGGTCGGAAATCAGGCCTTTCCAGCCAACGATGGTACGTGGCTTTTCGAAGTACACCCGCATCAGGATGCATAAATCGTCTTTCAGTTCATGGTGCAATTTGGCAAGGCGTGCGGCATATTCCAGCGCGGCTTCGGTATCGTGAATGGAGCAGGGGCCTATTATCACCAGAAGACGCGGGTCCTGACCGGTCAGAATGGCTTCCACTTCACGGCGCTGGGCAACCAGGTAGTCTGCCGCTTCCTGGGTAAGCGGGTATTCTGCTGCCAGCTGTGATGGTGAAATTACTTTACAAAGAAGGGATGTACGTAGTTCGTCAGTCTTGATTGTCATTCAACATACCGGTTTGGTGCGGGCTTATCGCCAGATTGAACCGGATTATAACCAATAGTGACGGGCTGCACAGTGTCGATTGTGTATTAAATCGACAACCGTGCAATGAAATTGATTTAAGTTATATCTGATTGAACCAAGTGGCCAAACTCAGAACATGTGACGTTCCATGCCAGTCATATCGAGGATTTTGGTGGCAATTTCTTCAACCGAGTGGTTTGTGGTGTCTATATAAGGGATCCGTTCCTTTTTAAACAGCATCTCCACTTCTTTGACTTCCAGGCGGCATTGGCGCAGTGACGAATAGCGACTGTTTTCCATCCGGCTCTGGCGGATTTCCTGCAGGCGCACCGGATCTATGGTCAGGCCGAACACTTTTCCTTTATTTCGCTTGAGCGCTTCAGGCAGCTTTAAGTTGTCCATGTCATCCTCAGTAAAAGGATAGTTTGCCGCCTTAATACCAAACTGCATCGACAGATACAGGCTCGATGGGGTTTTGCCGCAGCGGGATACACCGCACAGAATAATATCTGCCTTATCCATGTGTTTTAAGGTTTGGCCGTCATCGTTTTCCATGGCGAAATTAATGGCATCGATACGGGCCTCATAGCTGTGGTTGGCTTTACCGTGGGTGCGATGCAGCACCGGCGCCGCGCTGACGCCCAGTTGTTGCTCAAGTGGCGCTACGAAGGTGTTCAAAAAGTCATAATCCAGGCCTTCACTGGAATAGATAACATCTCTGATCTCTGGCTTTACGATGGAATGAAATACCAGAGGACGCTCTCCTGTTGTAATAAAACTATCATTTATTTGCTTTTTTACGGCTTCTGCTTTGGTGTTGGTTTCCACGAATGGAATGGTAATCGCTTCAAATTCCATGGGAAATTGTGAAAGTACAGCATGGCCAAAAACTTCTGCCGTGATCGCCGTTCCGTCGGAAATGTAGAAAACTTTACGAGCCATACCAACCTCATGTAGTAATAAAATTACAAAGAAAATTATAGATTTACGCTTATTGCCCCGAAGTGTAAAATGCCGCTGCCCCGGTGTGAAGGGGCCAACTAAATAAACATGCGGAGATAGAACTGTGCAGCAATATGTACTCTGGTATCAGGAATTGGGCATGGGCGACGTCAACAAGGTTGGCGGCAAGAACGCTTCACTTGGTGAGATGATCAGTAATCTGGCCAATGCAGGTGTTCAAGTTCCCGGTGGCTTTGCAACCACGGCTCATGCATTCAATGAGTTTCTTGAGCAAAGCGGAGTAAACCAGAAGATTTACGACATTCTTGACACTCTGGACGTCGACGATGTTAACGCACTGGCGAAAGTGGGTGCACAGATCAGACAGTGGGTTATTGAGACCCCCTTCCAACCCGAACTCGAACAGGCCATCCACGAGGCCTATGACAAACTCTGCGGCGAGACCAAGGATGCATCCTTCGCCGTACGTTCCTCTGCCACCGCTGAAGACATGCCTGATGCCTCTTTTGCCGGTCAGCAGGAAACCTTCCTGAACGTGAAAGGTTACGACTCTGTGCTGGTGGCTATCAAGCACGTGTTTGCCTCTCTGTTCAACGATCGCGCGATTTCTTATCGTGTTCACCAGGGCTACGACCACCGCGGTGTGGCGCTGTCTGCCGGTGTGCAGCGCATGGTGCGCTCCGACATGGCTTCCTCTGGTGTGATGTTCACCATCGATACTGAGTCGGGTAACGACGACGTGGTATTCGTGACCTCTTCATACGGTCTCGGTGAAATGGTGGTGCAGGGCGCGGTAAACCCTGACGAATTTTATGTTCACAAGCCAACCCTGACCGCCGGCCATCAGGCCGTGGTTCGCCGCAACATCGGTTCCAAGCTTATCCAGATGGTCTACTCAGACGATCTTTCACACGGTAAGCAGGTGAAAATTGAAGATGTGGCGGTTGAAAACCGTCGTCAGTTCTCCATCAGCGATGCTGAAGTGATGGAACTGGCCAAGCAGGCGATGATCATCGAGAAGCACTACGGTCGTCCAATGGACATCGAGTGGGCCAAAGATGGCAACGACGGCAAGCTGTACATAGTTCAGGCCCGTCCTGAAACCGTACGTTCACGTGAAGATGTTCAGCTGATTGAACGTTATCACTTAAAGAGCCGCGGCCCTGTTATCAGCGAAGGCCGTGCCATCGGTCACAAGGTGGGCAGCGGTGTTGCCAAGGTACTGAAATCCATTGATGAAATGGACAAAATCCAGCCAGGTGACGTACTGGTTACCGACATGACCGACCCGGATTGGGAACCTATCATGAAGCGCGCCAGCGCTATCGTGACCAACCGTGGCGGTCGTACCTGTCACGCTGCCATTATCGCCCGTGAACTGGGCGTGCCAGCCGTAGTGGGTTGTGGTGATGTGACAGACCGTATCCAGAACGGCCAGATGGTGACTGTATCCTGCGCCGAAGGCGACACTGGTTATATCTACGATGGCAAGCAGGAGTTCGAAGTGATCTCCAGCCGCGTGGATTCCATGCCCGATCTGCCAATGAAGATAATGATGAACGTGGGTAACCCTGACCGCGCCTTCGACTTCGCCCGTCTGCCAAACGAGGGTGTGGGTCTGGCCCGTCTTGAGTTCATCATCAACCGCATGATTGGTATTCACCCCAAGGCACTGCTCGAATTCAACCAGCAGGAAGCTGCCCTGCAGGAAGAAATCAACGAGATGATCGCCGGTTACGACTCGCCTGTTGAGTACTACGTAGCCCGTCTGGTTGAAGGTATCGCCACCATCGCGGCCGCCTTCCATCCGAAGAAGGTGATCGTGCGTATGTCTGACTTCAAGTCAAACGAGTACGCCAACCTGGTGGGCGGTGACCGCTACGAGCCGGAAGAAGAGAACCCAATGCTGGGCTTCCGCGGTGCCAGCCGTTATATCTCTGAGTCGTTCCGCGACTGTTTTGCCCTCGAATGTGAAGCCATCAAGCGCGTTCGCAACGACATGGGCCTGAAGAATGTGGAAATCATGATCCCATTCGTGCGCACCCTGGGTGAGGCCGAGCAGGTGATTGAACTCCTGAAAGAGCAGGGCCTGGAGCGTGGTAAAGACGGCCTGCGGGTTATCATGATGTGCGAACTGCCATCCAACGCCCTGTTGGCCGAGCAGTTCCTGGAGCACTTCGATGGTTTCTCCATCGGCTCTAACGACCTGACTCAGCTGACTCTGGGTCTGGACCGTGACTCCGGCATCATCAGCCACCTGTTTGATGAGCGTAACGAAGCCGTGAAGGCGCTGCTGGCCATGGCCATCAAGGCCGCCAAGGCCAAGGGCGCCTACGTGGGTATTTGTGGTCAGGGTCCTTCTGATCACGCCGACTTCGCCGCTTGGCTGGTGGAGCAGGGCATTGATACAGTGTCACTGAACCCTGACACAGTCATCGATACCTGGCTGTACCTGGCTGAGGCCCACGGTTAATCCGGGCAAAACCCTGGGTTAATCCGGACAAAGATAGCCGCATTCTGAAAAGGTCGGCGCCAGCGGCGCCCCTTTTTACCGATGTGTAACAAAAGCCGCTTTTTAGCGGCTTTTTTTTGTTTATAATGCCCGCATAAAACAACAACACAGACGCCGTGCATGTTACCCCTGCTTTCTCACCAGCAAACTCTGGAACCCGTTTATCTTGCATTTCTCGAGGCGCTTGCCGCTGATTTTGACGGCGAGATAGATACCCGTTACAGCGCCCGCATAGTGCAGGCCACAGACAACTCCGTGTATCAGTTTCTGCCCCAGGCGGTGCTGTATCCCAAGAGCACCTTGGATGTGCAGCGGGTGATGCAACTCGCCGCCCAAGACGAGTTCCGCGAGGTGGTTTTCAGTGCCCGCGGTGGCGGCACCGGCACCAATGGTCAGTCGCTGACCCACGGTCTTATCCTCGATTTATCGCGCCATATGAACAAGGTGCTGGAAGTCAACGCCGAGGAAGGCTGGGCGCGGGTGCAGGCAGGTGTGGTGAAAGATGCCCTCAACGATGCCTTAAGGCCCCATGGCTTTTTCTTCAGCCCGGACTTGTCGACCTCCAACCGCGCCACCCTGGGCGGCATGATTAACACCGACGCCTCGGGCGCAGGCTCGCTGGTGTACGGCAAAACCTCAGATCATGTGCTTGGCCTCAAGAGCGTGCTTATCGATGGCTCTGTGCTGGATTCAGCCCCGATGGCGGCAGCAAGCCTGGATGCGGTGGACAGCACCGGTCTTGCCGGTAAGCTGATTGCCAATATATCCGCCGTGTGCCGCGACAAGCGCGAGCTGGTGAAAACCCGTTTTCCACGCTTAAACCGTTTCCTCACCGGTTACGATTTGGAGCACGTGTGGGACGATAAGCTCAGTCAGTTCGATTTAAGCCGCATTCTTACCGGCTCCGAAGGCACCCTGGCCGTTATCACCGAAGCTAAGGTGAATCTCACGCCGCTGCCCAAGCAGCGCGCCATGGTGAATATCAAATACGACTCCTTCGAGTCGGCGCTGCGTCACGCACCATCGCTGGTGGCTGCCAATGCCACAGTCGTGGAAACCGTCGACTCCAAGGTGCTTGGCCTTGCCCGTGAAGATATCGTCTGGCACTCGGTGAGTGAACTCATTCAGGAGGTGCCAGGCAAACATATCGATGGACTCAATATGGTGGAGTTTGCCGGTGATGAAGCCGAGGTAAACGCCAAACTGGCGGCGCTCGAAGCTGTGCTTGCTCAGCAAATCGAAAACGGCGAGTGCGGCGTGGTGGGCTTTCAGAGCACTCACGATAAGGGCAGCATCGAGAAAATCTACGCCATGCGCAAAAAGGCCGTGGGTCTCTTGGGCGCCGCCAAAGGCAGCCGCAAACCTATTGCCTTTGCCGAGGACACAGCCGTACCGCCTGAGAAGCTCGCCGACTTTATTATGGAGTTTCGAGCACTGCTCGATGGCCACAAGCTGCAATACGGCATGTTTGGCCACGTGGATGCAGGTGTGCTGCACGTACGTCCGGCGCTGGATATGTGCGATCCCCTTGATGAACAGCTCTTACGCACCATTTCCGATGAAGTGGCGGCGCTGACGCTTAAATATGGCGGCCTGATGTGGGGCGAGCACGGCAAGGGCGTTCGCGGTGAATATGGTCCGGCGGTGTTTGGTGATGAGCTTTACGGCGTGCTGCAGGACATCAAGGGCTGGTTTGATCCGGACAATCGCTTAAACCCGGGCAAGTTGGTGGCCCCACGGGACAAAGGGCCGCTTTACTACGATGTCGACAGTGCCAAGCGTGGCAGTTTCGACCGGCAAATACCCCTTAATGTGCGCGAAGCCTTCCCGGATGTGATGAACTGCAATGGTAATGGCCTGTGCTTTAACTACTCGGCCTATTCACCCATGTGTCCTTCATTCAAGGCGACCGGTGACCGTATCCAATCTCCGAAGGGCCGCTCATCGCTGATGCGCGAATGGTTAAGGTTACTTGAAGCCGAAGGCGTGGATGTGGAGCAGCTTGCCAAATCCAAGCCCCTTGGGCTGCTTCAGCGGGCTCAAAATACCTTAAAAGCCAAGGAAGAGTACGACTATTCCCACGAGGTGATGGAGTCCTTGAAAGGCTGCCTTGCCTGCAAGGCCTGCTCCGGGCAGTGCCCTGTTAAGGTGGATGTGCCCAAGTTCCGCGCCCAGTTCTTCAACATCTACTATCAGCGTTATCTGCGTCCGCCTAAAGACTATCTGGTGGCTGGTATCGAAGATGCGCTGCCTTTGATGGCTAAAGCGCCGAAGCTGGTGAATGCGCTGTCGCAAAACACTGTGTCCCAGTGGGTTATCAAGAAAGCCATCGGCTATGTGGATGCGCCTAAACTGTCGGTGCCAACCCTGACCCAAAGGCTTGAGAGCCATCAAAGCCTGGGGTATGACCTTGAGTCACTGAAACGTATTCCGGCAGCCGAGCGCAGCCGTTACGTGTTGGTGGCTCAGGACCCCTTCAACAGCTTCTATGATGCAGGCCTGGTGTATCACTTCGTGAAGCTGATTGAGAAGCTTGGCTTTAAGCCAGTGCTGCTGCCATTTAAGCCAAACGGCAAGCCTGCTCATATTAAGGGTTTCCTCGATAAGTTTGCCGCCACGGCGGGTTCTGCGGCGGCATTTTTCAATCAGCTTGGCAAACTGGGTATGCCCATGGTAGGCGTGGATCCTGCCATGGTGCTGGTGTACCGTGATGAGTACAAGGTGGCGCTCGGTAAAGATCGCGGTGACTTTAACATCAAGCTCGCCAACGAGTGGTTGATGGAGGTGCTTGAGGCGTTGCCGCAGCGTGAGTCCTCCGGCCGCGAGTACACTTGGTTCAGCCACTGCACCGAGTCCACCGCCAAGCCGGGCACCGCCAAAGAATGGAGTGCTGTGTTTGCCAAATTTGGTGCCACGCTGAAGGTCAAAAACCTTGGCTGTTGCGGCATGGCAGGCACCTATGGCCACGAGCTGGATAACCTCGAACGTTCGCAAAAGCTGTATGATATGTCCTGGAAAGAGGGCATTGAGGGCACATCTAAAGCTGAGATTCTGGTGTCTGGGTATTCCTGCCGCTCCCAGGTGAAGCGCTTCTCAGGCTTCAGACCCAAGCATCCGCTGGAAGCGCTGCTGGAGCTTATCTGATCTTGCCAAGGCCCTTCGGGGCCTTTTTGCTATAGGGGCTGTGAAAATATGAATTCCAAAGATAATGAAAACCCTGAGCAGGTATCGGCGGCGCTCTCCAGCCTTAAAGGCAGTCGTACACAGGCCGTGCCGGCGCTTTGCAGTGAGCAGCCGCTTTTCAGCATAGATACCCATGGCCAGTGGCATTACATGGGTGAGGCTCTGCCACAGAAGTTTGCCAGGCTGTTTATGTCGGTGCTCAGGCGTGATGGTGAGCACTGGGCGCTGGTGACGCCGGTGGAGCGGGTGAGGGTGGCTGTGGACCACACGCCTGTGGTTATCGTCGATTTTGAGTCTACCGAGGGTGGCTACCGGTTGAGTTCAACCCTTGGAGATGAATATCTGGTCAATAAAAGCGATATCCAGCTGGCAGAGGATGGGGTGTTGATTGCACTTGAAAATGACCTCAGCGCCTGCATGGGTCGCGCCTGTTTTTACCGTTTTGCCGAATTACTGATAGACAACTGACTTTGAATTTCCTGAACCATCCTAGTTTATTGCGTTTAAGATGGTAGTATTAAAGGAAGCAGCCGGGGGAACCTGGCTCTTGCCTGGATGACGGGAGGTGCTGTTTGAATCGTCAGGAAAGTCTTGGTTATTTGGTGTCCCATCTCAATGTGGCCATTGCCAATGAGCTGGACCAACGCCTCAGACGTTATCAGCTGGATATTAAACTCTGGCCGGTGCTGTTTGCACTTTGGCAAGAGGAGGGTATTACCCAGACTGAGCTGTCACGCCGCTGTGACGTGGCCAACTACACCATGACCCGCCTGCTTGATCAGTTGCAGGTGCAGGGGCTTATCACCCGTCATCAGGAGGCTGATAACCGCCGCGCATTCCAGATATTTCTTACTGACGAGGCCAAGGCGCTTGAGCAGGATTTGATTTGCGAGGCAGAGCGGGTGAATGAGAAGTTTATGGCCGAGCTGGATGGAGAAGAGCAGGCATTGCTGATGAAGCTGCTGAATAAGATAAACCGGATCTAACCACAAGAAACAGCCAGCGCCTCAGACTGGCATCACAAAATTCGTAATGAACAAGGCCGGCATTTGCCGGCCTTGTTCAGTCATGGGTGGCTATATATCTCCCGGGCGTCTCAGTTTGTCAGTGTCAGCAGCAGGCCGCCACTCAAGCAGAGCATCAGCAGAAGTTGCCACATCATCGATTTGGCGTGTTCCAAGTTATCTTTACCCTGTTTAAGACTGGCAATAAGCACTCCTTTTTTGTAGATACGGCACATGACCTCCTCAGTCTGAGGGTCTATCAGTAATTGCAATTTGGCTCTGTGTCCGTCTTTCAGTGCAACTGTGTGCTCGCTTTTGCCAGCAAAATTCAGCTTGCTTGAAACCATTTCACCATTAACAAACACGCGCTCAATGCCATTCCAGTTGCTTGCCTGCAATTCCACTGCATCCTGATTCAGACTGTATTTGAAACAGACCATGAAGGGCTCCTGCTGTCTGGGGGAGTGTCTAAGTCAAGCAAAGGATGAGAGGGTTCGCCAGCGAGGATATCGTAAAAATGGATGACAATTTTCTATCCCTCTGATGGACAGATAAAAATAGATTGGCAAAAGATTTTCGCCGGGATTGGGCGGAGATTTACTCACAAAAAAGGGGAAACCAGACTGGTTTCCCCTAAGTGACCGTGCGCTAAGCTTATTTGGCGGCGGCGTCGATAATGGCGCGCGCCATCTTGTCGGCGATTTCACCTGTGGTGCGATTCTGTGCATCCGCTGCGGTGAAGATGGTCAGCAGGGTATCGTAAATTTTTTCGACCTTGGCTGTGGACATTGCGGCGTCGTAATTATTTTCAAACGACACGTTAATGATGCCACCGGCGTTGATCACATAGTCAGGAGCATAGAGAATACCCATGTCTTTCAGCAGTTGACCGTGGCGTGGCTCGGCCAGCTGGTTATTGGCACAGCCCGCCACAATCTTTGCCTTGAGCAGTGGCAGGGTAGCATCGTTGATGGTCGCACCCAGTGCGCAGGGGGCGTATACATCCACATCTTGCGAATAGATATCCTGCGGTGCAACGACAGTGGCACCAAATTCGCTGGCAACCTTATCAAGTGATGGCTGGTGAATGTCGGTAACGATAAGCTCGGCGCCTTCTTCATGCAGATGTTTACACAGGTAGTAACCTACATGGCCAACGCCCTGAACTGAAATTTTCAACCCTTTGAGTGTATCCAGGCCGCGCTGATGCTTAACCGCGGCTTTGATACCCAAATAGGTGCCCAGTGCGGTAAAGGGAGATGGATCGCCACTCTTGCCTTCCAGACCGGCCATATAAGGGGTTTCCTGATGGGCAATCATGATATCGGCGGTGGTGGTACCCACGTCTTCAGCTGAATAGTATTTGCCACCCAGGGTATTGATAAAACGGCCGAAGGCGCGGAACAGTGCTTCTCGGTCCTGGGTTTTGGGATCGGCGATGATCACTGACTTGCCGCCGCCCATGGTCAGACCGGCAAGGGCATTTTTATAGGTCATACCGCGGGAGAGTCTCAACACATCGGTCAGAGCCTCGTCATCGGACTGGTAGTTCCACATGCGGCAACCACCTACGGCTGGTCCAAGGTTGGTGTTGTGAACAGCGATAATGGCCTTCAGGCCGCTTTCCTTGTCATGACAGAAGACTACCTGTTCATGCTCGTCAAAAGATACATGATTGAATACAGCCACGTTAGAGGATCTCCGGATTGCTCATTAAAAGCCGCAGGAGGCCTGCGGTCGTTATATTTATTGCGAAACCATAGCATTTAGGGATAATCTCAACAAAGGCCGTAAGTGTAATATTTGTGACAGCCGTGGCAATTTTGCTTTCCACTTTACGTCAACGTAAAGTTGTGGCAGTCTCGACCCATCAATGCCCCATTACAAATCCCGTTGTCGGCGTTTATTTGCACTGTATAACAATAAGATAGGAATGAAGTATGACTGAACAAACCCAGGAACCCCAAGTGGAAACCGCAGCACAGGATCCCGAAGCGCTGCGTCAGGAGTGGGTGCGTACCCAGTTTCAGAAGGCCAACCGTTTTTTGGCTGAAAAAGGCATTTTGCCCGGCAAGGTACTGGTTGATCAGAGCCGCTATCTGGCCCCCTATGTCGCAGTGTGGAAAATGGAGGCGCAGAAGCCTGCCAAACAAACGTTTTGGGTGGTGTCAGGCGATCTGCCAAGTGATTATGTAGATGTAAAAGTTGCCAAAACAGCCCGTGAAGCTTTGCGCCATTTCTCAATGATGTGGCAGCTTAAGGCGGAAAACCTTATTCAATCCGGTGCGGTAAAAGATCCGACACAGGCCAAATTTGCCAACCTGCTCATTGCCCGTGCACAGAGCTTGTATCAAATCCAGCAGGATGAAAAGCTCTGGGGTTAAGTCGAATTATGACAACCTGACACAAAAAAGGCACCTAATCCGGTGCCTTTTCTATATCAGTTAAGTCTCAGGGACTGGCCGTTTAGCTTGCTGTCAGGCCTCGGCCAGATAGAAATAGCCTTTCTTCAGCATATCGGCAAAAAAGCCCTGCCAATGGGGTTGAAGGGCTATGTCAGCACTGACTGTCACATCATCCGCAACCTGAACCAGCTCCTCGTCAGTGGCGTCGGCAATCACATAGCCTTCACCGGCGATAAAGAGTCTTGGCTTACTGTCGCCTTCCATCCTGAGCACCTTGAGCCCGCCAATGCGGCTGAGCAGGGCGCCTTCATCCAGCGCGGCCTGCAGCTCGGCCTCATCCATGGACTCGTCTTCCTGAATATCCAGATCGAAGCGGTTTTGGCTAAGAAGCTTACCCAGCAGCTTGGCGACAGTATCGCCATCGTCACACAGCTCTCGAATAAGCTGCATAATGCCCTGCTGCTCGGAGACGCTAACCAGGCCTTTGCTGGCGGCACCCTCGGCGGCAATAAAGCGTTTGTGCCCCTTATCTTCATCCATCAGTTGATCGGCGATTTGCCCTGCAAGCTCCTGCTGGCTGGGGGCGCGAAAGCCCATGGAGTAAGACAGCGCCAGGGTCAGGGTTTCGCCCTGATGGGGGAAGCCCGGCGGAATATAGAGCACATCGCCCTTTTCCAGCACCACATCGATAATGGGCTCAAAATCTTCAATCAGCATCGAGGTAGGGTTACCACCACGGCGGCTGTAGTTGCCTTTTGGCCCAACGGTCCAGCGGCGACGGCCTTCACCCTGAATGATGAACACATCGTAGTTGTCGATGTGTGGTCCCACGCCGCCCCTGGGAGTAGCGAATGACACCATCAAATCATCGAAGCGCCAGTCCGGCAGGAAGCGGAAGGCTTCTACCAAGGGCTGTGCGTCCGGGTACCAGTGGTTTACGGCCTGTACCAAGAGCTGCCAGCCTTGCTCGCCGAACTGGTCGTAGTCTTCGAATGGGCCGGAGATAACGTCCCAGTCTTCACCCTTGGTGACCACGACCCGGCTTGAGACTTCTTCTTCACAGGCAAGGCCTGCAAGCTCGTCGGCGGCAATGGGATCGGCAAATTCAGGGAAGGCACCCTTATAGACCTTGGGGGCTTGCTGCCAGTCGTTGGCGAGGAATGATTGAATATCGAGATTGAGCTTATACATAGTGTTAAAAAAGGCGGCTTGGTTTCCCTTGCCGCCTCTCCATTAGTGGATTAGATAAGGTCGTCCACGAAGGCTTCGGCGCGGCCAATGTAGCTGGCCGGGGTCATCAGCTTCAGCTCGGCCTTCACAGGCTCGGGCAGCTCCAGACCATCGATAAAGGCAGCCAGCTGAGGGCCATCGATACGCTTGCCACGGGTCAGCTCTTTGAGCTTCTCGTATGGCTTTTCGATGCCGTAACGGCGCATCACGGTTTGCACTGGCTCAGCCAGTACTTCCCAGTTGCTGTCGAGTTCACCGGCGAGGCTCGCTTCATTCACTTCCAGCTTGCTGATGCCCTTGAGGGTAGCCTGATAGGCAATCAAGCTGTGGGCAATACCCACGCCCAGGGTGCGCAGCACTGTGGAGTCGGTCAGGTCGCGCTGCCAGCGGGAAACCGGCAGTTTAGAGGCCAGGTGCTGCATCAGTGCATTGGCGATACCCAGGTTGCCTTCGGAGTTTTCGAAGTCGATTGGGTTTACCTTGTGCGGCATGGTGGATGAACCGATTTCACCGGCGATGGTCTTCTGCTTGAAGTGACCCAGGGCAATGTAACCCCAGATGTCACGGTCGAAGTCAATCATTATGGTGTTGAAACGGGCCACGGCATCAAACAGCTCGGCAATGTAGTCGTGCGGCTCGATTTGGGTGGTGTAAGGGTTCCAGTTCAGGCCCAGGCTGGTGACAAAACGCTGAGACAGTGCATGCCAGTTCACTTCTGGATAGGCTGACAGGTGGGCGTTGTAGTTACCCACGGCGCCATTGATTTTACCGAGGATTTCCACGGCCTTGATCTGGTTCAGTTGACGCTCAAGACGCACGGCCACGTTGGCCATTTCCTTACCCAGAGTGGTAGGAGAAGCTGGCTGACCGTGGGTGCGTGACATCATGGGCACGCTCTTGTAGGTCTTGGCCAGAGCCTTGATGGCATCCAGCACTCTCTGGCAGTAAGGCACCAGTACCTGCTCACGGGCTTCTTTAAGCATCAGGCCGTGGGACAGGTTGTTGATGTCTTCTGAGGTACAGGCAAAGTGAACGAATTCACCCACGGCGCTCAGTTCGGCACTTTGGGCAATTTTTTCTTTGATGAAGTACTCAACCGCTTTTACGTCGTGGTTGGTGGTGGCTTCGATGGTCTTTACGCGCTCGGCGTCGGTTACGCTGAAGTTATCTTTGATGCCGTCCAGCAGTGCCAGCGCTTCTTCGCTGAAAGGAGGCACTTCTTCTATTTCTGGGCAGCTGGACAACAGCTTGAGCCAGTTGATTTCAACCTGAACACGGTACTTGGTGAGACCAAACTCGCTGAAGATCCCGCGCAGTTCGGCGGCCTTGCTGCCATAGCGGCCGTCGACCGGAGAGATAGCTGTCAGTGCGGAAAGATCCATTGTTAAGCTCCTTAATGGAATGGCTTTATTTGTTTATAGGGTAAGATTTTTCTTGGCGGTATCTACGATGGCCTTGCGGGCAAACACCAGATGACGGCGCTTGCCGCCCAGCTGGCGCCACAGTACGGCGCTGCGCATGGCAGCCAGCAGCAGGGCACGGATCTTCTGCTGCACCAGCGGCCGCTGCAGAACATTTGGGTTACCGGTGATCTGCAACTTGGGGCCAAGGTTACTGATGATATCGCTGTAAATACTGGCCAGATTGGCAACTACTTGCTCATCGGTGATGGCAAAATGGTTGAGCTGGCGATGAATTTGGTTGATGCGCTCAGACAGCATGCCAAGGGCGGCATTACTGCGGGACAGTTTGCGCTCGAGCGCCAGGAGTCCCACCAGATAGCGGGTCATCTCGACGTCTTTGCTTTCGCCGTCGCCAAGCTGATTCAAAATCCACTTGTAACCCACCTGAAGCTGCACCTTATCGGCATAAACGTCTTCAGGCTGCTCGGGGCTGGTCACCAGAATGGTATTTAAGCTGGCGGCCATGGCATCAGTGTCGCTGTCACCATGGCGGGCGATGTATTGAACCTGGGCGAGCGCCTGCAACATACCGGCAAAGGCCATGGTGCGCGTTTGCATTTGGCTCATGGCTCAGTCCTTAATCAGGCTGTCAATGATGCCGCCGCCAAGGCAGACTTCAGCGTCATAAAACACCGCCGACTGCCCCGGGGTTACAGCGGCCACCGGCTCATTGAACAGCACTTCAATAGTCTGCTCGTCGATAATCTTCACCGTGCAGGGGATGTCCTGCTGGCGATAACGGGTCTTCACGCTGATGATTGCGCCATCTGCCGGGCCCTTAAGGTCAACCCAGTGCAGCTGGTTAACACGCATGCCTTTGGACATCAGCCTTGGGTGCTCGTGGCCCTGGGCCACCACCAGTACGTTGCGGGCCATGTCTTTGTCGACCACATACCAGGGGTCGTCGTTTGAATTTTTCATGCCGCCAATCCCTAAGCCTTTACGCTGGCCGAGGGTGTGATACATCAGGCCTTCGTGACGGCCAATGATGTCGCCTTCAGGCGTTTCGATGTTGCCTGGCTGGGCGGGCAGGTAGGTAGCGAGGAAGTCTTTGAACTTACGCTCACCAATAAAGCAGATGCCGGTGGAGTCTTTCTTATCGTGGGTGATAAGACCTTGCTCTTCGGCGATACGGCGCACTTCCGGCTTTTCCAGTTCGCCAACCGGGAACAGGCTGCGGGCAACCTGCTCGTGGCTTAAGGTGTACAGGAAGTAGCTTTGATCTTTGTTGCCATCGATGCCGCGCAGCATTTCGGTTTTACCGTCTGTGTCGCGGCGGCGCACATAGTGGCCCATGGCGATGTAATCGGCATCGAGGATGTCATCGGCAAACTCAAGGAAGGCTTTGAATTTGATTTCCTTGTTGCACATGATGTCGGGATTCGGGGTACGGCCGGCCTTGTATTCGGCGAGGAAGTACTCGAACACGTTATCCCAATACTCGGCGGCAAAGTTCACTGTATGCAGCTTGATGCCGAGCTTGTCGCACACGGCCTGAGCATCTTTCAGATCTTCAGCGGCGGCGCAGTATTCGTCGGTGTCGTCTTCTTCCCAGTTTTTCATGAACAGGCCTTCAACCTGATACCCCTGTTGTTTCAAAAGGTACGCAGAGACAGAAGAGTCCACACCGCCGGACATGCCGACAATGACTTTTTTGCCGCTGTTGGCGGCGATTTCAGCGGAAGAAGCTGTTGTTGACGTCATACGTTGAAAATGATCCTTTCGAGTAACCAGTCACCGCGGTGTTTGCCCCGTGCTGCAAATAAGCGTAAGCAAATTGCAGGCAAAATACAGATAAAACAATGGCTAAACAATGCTTGGCTCAGCGTCTGTTGTTTATCTGTTCGGCATTGAAACTGCGGCGTTTTTTCGGGGGCGTATTCTATCACGGATTGCCACTAGCGGCTATGGAAAGAAGTTCGCTGTCGAGGATGCTGAGTTCTGCACCTTTGCCAGCCAGGTAGTCGTCGATACAGCGGCTGACCAGCGGGCTTCGAAGGTAGCGGCTGCTGTCGTTAATCTCTGCATGAGTAAGCCAGTGCAGGGCATGGATAGCCGCATCCTGTGGTGCACTTTGCACTAAGTCATCGAGTTCACAGACAAAGGTGAAGCGCAAAAACGCAAGCTCGGCACTGGCGCTGAACTGATAAATGCCCACGAGGCGCCTCGGCTCGGCGCTGATACCGGTTTCTTCCCACAGTTCGCGCTTGCAGGCATCAATCAGCGACTCCGCCGCTTCAAGGTGACCTGCCGGTTGGTTAAACACAGATCTGCCGTCGATGATTTCTTCCACCATCAGGAATTTGCCCTGGCAGTGGACTATGCAGGCCACGGTGACATTGGGTTTGTAGCGCTCCATCGGGCTTCCTTACGGGTGAAATTCGCGTTTCAGGCCAAGACCGGCGCCGAGACGGCGTATTTCATCCAGGCTAAGCTCCCGGTACTCGCCGCTGCCAAGATGTCCAAGGCTTATTTCACCGATAGCGGCGCGCACCAGCCTTAATGTGGGATAGCCAATATGGGCCGTCATGCGCCGAACCTGGCGGTTGCGACCTTCGCAAATCTGAATTTCGAGCCAGCAGTCCGGAATGCTTTTTCGCTCCCGCACCGGCGGATTGCGCGGCCATATCTGAGGCGCATCGATACGGCGCACCCTGGCTGGCAGGGTAGGGCCGTCTTTTAGCTCAACACCCTCACGCAGTTTATCCAGCACCGTTTCATCGGGAATGCCTTCGACCTGCACCCAATAGGTTTTATAGGTTTGTTTTTTCGGCTCGGTAAGACGGGATTGCAGCTGGCCATCGTTGGTGAGCAGCAACAGGCCTTCGCTGTCTCTGTCGAGCCGGCCTGCGGCGTAGACGCCGGGCAGGGGAATAAAGTCCTTCAGGGTTTGCCTGCCGGCTTCGTCGGTGAACTGGCACAACACATCGAAGGGCTTATTGAACAGCACTACCTGAGTGATCGTGGGCTTACGCGGTGCAGCCTTGACGCCTGGCCGTTCAGCTGTTTTCTCTGACCGATGTTTGCTACTGCCGAACCCTTTGCCTGTAAAGGGTTTGCGGATTTTCGCATCTGTCTGCTGGCTACTTTTGTTTGCAAGCCCTTTTTTCTCGCCCGGTGCTTGCCGATTTGATGGGCTGCGGGCAGGGCGATTGGCTGAAGGTTTATTGGCGCGGGAAGAAGACGACACGGCGTGTTAATTTCCTTTGTAGCTCAAACTGTACAGTTACCAAGGTATAGGGTAACCCCTGTTCGCCCTAAGTGGAATTTGAATATTGGGCTGAATGCTCTATGATGTCGGCCATCAAAATGTGATCCATGCCGCTATCGGCAAACCGGCTTTGCGGTAGCCACAGGACGACAGGTTACCGAACGGTGAAATCAGCGCTTCACGCTGCTTGCCGTGCATATCGAATAAAAACTATAAATCTTTAAATTTTACAATCACGTAGGAAGCAAAATGAAAGATAATTCCCCAACGATTATTTACACTGAAACCGATGAGGCTCCAGCACTCGCTACCCTGTCACTGCTGCCTATCCTTCAGACATTTGCCGAACCTGCCGGGGTGAAGATCGAAACCCGCGATATCTCCCTGTCTGGCCGTGTTATTGCGATTTTTCCTGAGAAGCTGACCGATGCCCAGCGCATTGGCGATCACCTGGCTGAACTGGGCGAGCTGGCCACCAAGCCAGAAGCCAACATTATCAAGCTGCCAAACATTTCGGCCTCTATTCCGCAGCTTAAAGCCTGTATTAAAGAGCTGCAGGCTCAGGGTTACGACATCCCCAACTACCCTGAAGAGCCAAAGACTGACGAAGAGAAGTCAATCAAGGCCCGTTACGACAAGATCAAAGGCAGTGCAGTAAACCCTGTGCTGCGTGAAGGTAACTCCGACCGCCGTGCGCCGCTGTCAGTGAAAAATTACGCCCGTAAGAACCCACACTCCATGGGCAAATGGGCCAGCGACTCCAAGTCTCACGTGTCTCATATGGAAGCAGGTGATTTTTACGGATCTGAGCAGTCTGTGACATTGGCCGATGCCGATAGCGTCAGCATAGTGCACACCAGCAAAGCCGGTGTTGAAACCGTTCTGAAATCAGGTCTTAAGCTGCAAGCCGGTGAAATCATCGATTCAGCCGTGATGAGCAAAAACGCCCTGGTAGCTTTCTTTGAGCGCGAAATCGACGCGGCCAAGGCTGAAGACGTGCTGCTGTCGCTGCACCTCAAAGCCACCATGATGAAGGTGTCTGACCCCATCATGTTCGGCCACGCCGTTAAAGCTTTCTTCAAGCCGCTGTTTGCCAAGCATGCCGAGACCTTCGAGCGTCTGGGAGTGGATGTAAACAACGGTTTCGGTGACGTGGTTGCCAAAATTCAGGCGCTGCCGGAAGCCGAGCGCGCCGCCATTGAAGCCGATATCCAGGCCGTGTACGGCGAGCGTCCTGCCATGGCCATGGTGAACTCTGACAAGGGTATCACCAACCTGCACGTACCAAGCGACATCATCATCGACGCCTCCATGCCTGCCGCTATCCGCTCCTCAGGCCAGATGTGGGGCCCGGACGGTCAGCTTAAAGACACCAAGTTTATCATCCCGGATCGCTGCTACGCCGGCGTGTACGATGCCACCATCAACTTCTGTAAAGAACATGGTGCTTTCGACCCACGTACCATGGGTACCATACCTAACGTGGGCCTGATGGCACAAAAAGCCGAAGAGTACGGCAGCCACGACAAGACCTTTGAAATAGCCGAAGACGGTGTGGTCACCGTGGTTAACGCCGCCGGCACTGAGCTGATGAGCCACAAGGTGGAAGTCGGTGACATCTTCCGTATGTGTCAGGTGAAAGATGCCCCAATCCAGGATTGGGTGAAACTGGCCGTACGTCGTGCCCGCCTGTCTGAGACGCCAGCGGTATTCTGGCTGGACAAGAACCGTGCCCACGATGCTGAGCTGATTAAGAAAGTGGAAGCCTACCTGCCACAGCATGACACCTCAGGTCTGGAAATTCATATCATGTCGCCTGTGGATGCGACTAAGTTCTCACTGGCGCGCATGAAAGATGGCAAAGACACCATCTCCGTAACCGGTAACGTGCTGCGTGATTACCTGACTGACCTGTTCCCAATCCTTGAGCTGGGAACCAGTGCCAAGATGCTGTCTATCGTGCCGCTGATGAACGGTGGTGGCCTGTTTGAAACCGGTGCTGGTGGCAGCGCGCCCAAGCACGTTGAGCAGGTTCAGAGTGAAAACTACCTGCGTTGGGATTCACTGGGTGAGTTCCTGGCACTGGCTGCATCTTTCGAGCATCTGGCTCAGACCGCAGGTGTGGCCAAGGCGCAGGTGCTGGCTGATACCCTGGATACTGCTATCGGTAAGTTCCTGGATGAAAACAAGTCGCCAGCACGCCGGGTTGGTCAAATCGACAACCGTGGCAGCCACTTCTACCTGGCTATGTACTGGGCCCAGGCGCTGGCTGCCCAAACTGCCGATGCTGAGCTTGCCGCTCACTTCGGTAAACTGGCCGAAGGCCTGGTTGCCAACGAAGAGACCATTCTGGCCGAGCTGATTGGTGTGCAGGGGAACAGTGTGGATCTTGGTGGTTACTACCGTCCTGACTTTGCCAAAGCAAGCGCAGTAATGCGTCCGAGTGCCACCTTAAATGGTCTGATGAGCCACTGAGAATAGTCAGCGGTTGAAAAAGGAGAGCCTCGGCTCTCCTTTTTATTGGCTTAAAAATGATTGGCAGAAGCAAGGATATAAAAGAAAAAGGCAGGGACTCATCCCTGCCTTTTTGGTACTACTGCCCGACTAGATTAGCGGGCAAGAGTAATCGCTGAAGCGTGCATCCCCTTTGGACCTTGCTCAACTTCGAACTGGACTGGTTGGCCTGCTTTTAGAGTTCGATAGCCTTCCATTTCGATAGTTGAATAGTGGGCAAATACATCCTCACCACCTTCATCAGGGCAAATAAACCCGAATCCTTTGGCGTTGTTGAACCATTTAACAGTTCCGCTTGCCATACTTCCACTTCCTTCTGTTGTCTACTTCCCAGTAAGATAGTAAAACCAAATAAACGGGTTCCTAACTCCGTTCGTTGAACAGAATGAAAGCAGTAAAAGCGGATGTCAAGCTAAAATTAACAAAGAGGCAACATCTGCTTAATCAAGTGATATCAATTGGTCAGGCCAGTTGGTGCACCGCAATTGAGAGGCTAATATTGCTATATGGCAAAAGCAGGAAATGTTGAACGTGTAGCCGAGCGGGCTGACACTGAACTTATGCCACCGTCCATGTATAAGGTGATCCTGAATAATGACGATTACACCCCCATGGATTTTGTGGTTGAAGTACTTCAGCTGTTCTTTAAGATGAATGAATATCAGGCAACAGAGATAATGTTGCAGATCCATCATCAGGGGAAAGCTATATGTGGTGTTTTCCCGTTCGGTATTGCCGAAACCAAGGTGGCGCAGGTGAATCAATTTGCCAGGCAAAACCAACATCCGTTACTGTGTTCTCTGGAGAAAGCTTAAGCCTTATGTTTTTTGCTTTAGCGACAGTTTTAGGGGGTGTTTATGCTGAACAAAGATCTTGAAGTGACGTTAAATCTCGCGTTTCAGCAGGCAAGGGATGCCCGTCACGAATATATGACCGTAGAGCATTTGTTGCTGGCGCTCATTGATAACCCGTCGGCTCAGGATGCCCTGGTTGCCTGTGGCGCTGATATTGATAGACTCAGGGAAGACGTCGCAACTTTTATTTCTCAAACCACACCTGTTATCACCGACCCTGATGATGACCGCGAAACCCAGCCAACTCTGGGATTCCAGCGGGTATTGCAACGGGCGGTATTTCATGTCCAATCTTCCGGCCGCAATGAAGTCACCGGTGCCAATGTGTTGGTGGCTATTTTCAGCGAGCAGGAATCTCAGGCCGTTTATCTGTTACGTCGTTGTGATGTGACTCGCCTTGATGTGGTTAACTATATTTCTCACGGATTTTCTAAGCGGGAAGATGCTCCCTCGGAAACCGAGCAGGAACGAATTGAAGATCAATCCGAGCAGGCAGAAGAGCAGCGCAGTATGCTGTCGCAGTTTACAGCTAATCTTAATTTGATGGCAGCTCAAGGAATTATTGACCCCTTGATTGGCCGTGAGCATGAAATCGAGCGTTCAATACAAATACTGTGTCGTCGACGTAAAAATAACCCATTGCTTGTGGGGGAGGCCGGTGTAGGCAAAACGGCGATAGCCGAAGGACTGGCCTACCGCATCGTTAACGATGAAGTGCCTGAGGTGATGCGTGATGCTACGGTGTACTCACTGGATCTGGGCGCCTTGCTGGCAGGTACCAAATACCGTGGTGATTTTGAAAAGCGATTTAAAAATTTGCTTAAAGAGCTGACTGCGGACAAGCATGCAATTCTGTTCATAGATGAAATCCATACCATTATTGGTGCCGGTGCAGCTTCCGGTGGGGTGATGGATGCCTCCAACCTGCTTAAGCCACTGCTTTCAAGCGGTACGCTGCGTTGTATGGGCTCTACCACCTTCCAGGAATACCAGAGTATTTTCGAGAAGGACAGGGCGCTTGCGCGCCGCTTCCAGAAGGTGGACATAAATGAGCCATCGGTGGCCGAAACCACCAAGATTTTGATGGGCCTTAAGAGTAAGTACGAAGAGTACCACGGTGTGCGATACACCCAGGCTGCGCTCGCCAGCGCAGCTGAGCTGAGTGCCAAGCACATTAACGATCGGCATCTGCCCGATAAGGCCATTGATGTTATTGACGAAGCCGGAGCACGCATGGCGATGCTGCCGTCAAGTAAGCGCAGGAAGACAATCGGTCAGCCGGACATTGAAGCAATTATTGCCAAGATTGCCCGTATTCCTGAGAAGTCTGTATCCACCTCTGACAAAGAAATGCTTAAGAATCTTGAGCGTAACTTAAAGATGGTGGTATTCGGTCAGGACAAAGCCATTGAGGGCCTCAGCGCTGCTATCCGTCTGTCACGAAGTGGCCTTGGCGCTGAGAATAAGCCCGTTGGCAGTTTCCTGTTTGCCGGTCCTACTGGTGTGGGCAAAACGGAAGTGACTAATCAGTTAGCCAAATGTTTGGGGCTTAAACTGGTGCGATTTGATATGTCAGAGTACATGGAAGCCCATACTGTCTCCCGGTTGATAGGTGCTCCTCCGGGGTATGTCGGATATGATCAGGGCGGGTTATTGACTGATGCGGTCATCAAACAACCGCATTGTGTGGTGTTGCTCGATGAAATCGAGAAGGCGCATCCGGATGTCTATAACTTACTTTTGCAGGTGATGGATCATGGTACCCTCACAGACAATAATGGTCGTAAAGCCGATTTCCGCCACGTGACTCTGGTGATGACAACCAATGCGGGTGTTCAGGAAACGGTTCGCAAATCTATCGGCTTCAAGCAACAGGATCACAGTCACGATGCCATGTCGGAAATCAATCGTGTATTTTCTCCTGAGTTCCGAAACCGCCTTGACTCCATTATTTGGTTCAACCACCTGGATTTGACCATTATTGCTAAAGTCGTGGACAAGTTCCTTACCGAACTTCAGGCGCAGCTGGATGCCAAGCGGGTTACGCTGATGGTAAGTGATGAAGCCAGAACGCTGCTAGCTGAAAAAGGCTACGACAAGTCGATGGGGGCAAGGCCAATGGCGAGAGTTGTTAAGGACTTGATTAAAAGACCGTTGGCCGATGAAATCTTGTTTGGTGACCTTGAACATGGGGGCATAGCCCATGTTGATGCGAATGACGGAGAGATTGTTATCTCAGTTGAGAAGCTGGAAAAAGTGACATAGGCTTTTTTAAGCAAACAAAAAACCCGGCTTAGCCGGGTTTTTATTTGAAAGCTTTATATCAGCGGGCGCGGAAGACAATACGACCCTTGGTGAGATCATAAGGGGTCAACTGAACGGTTACTTTGTCGCCAGTCAGAATTCGGATGTAGTTTTTGCGCATTTTGCCGGAGATGTGGGCGATTACCACGTGACCATTCTCGAGCTCTACGCGAAACATTGTGTTAGGCAGAGTCTCCAGGATGGTGCCCTGCATCTCAATGTTGTCTTCTTTCGCCATTAAATAAGTGTCCCATTAGCCTTCAAATAAGAAAAACGGGCGTATCATGCCGTAAATTACCGTGTGTGTAAAGGGGCGTGCAGGGATACGACGGCTGCAAGCTCAGTTTTTTCAGCTCGGAGGATTAGTGTCACACTCCCAACCAGACGCTGTGAGAATCTGGTATGGGCGGTAGAGGCGCTTATAGCGCATTTTGCGATTTTCATCTATCTGATATCCCAGGTAAACGAATGACTTTCCTAGGGATTTAGCCTGCGAAAGTTGGGTGAGGATAAGTTGGCAACCCAGCGACCGCTGGTCATATTCAGGGTCGAAAAAGCTGTAAATTGCTGACAGGCTGGAGGGTAAAATGTCGGTAACAGCAACGGCAATCAGTCGACCAGAGAGTCTCAGTTCCAGAAATGCAGGTGGTGCCCAGTCACACCTCACAAAGTGATCGTACTGGCTACGGCTTGGTGGATACATGGGGCCATCAAAATGCCGAAGTTTGATGTATTTTTCGTACAATTGATAATGTTCTTCCAGGCTTTCCTCGACCCAGTGCACCGTCAGATCGCGGTTTTTCGACAATGTACGCTTTTGCTTTCGGGATGGAATGAAGGTGTCTACCGGCACTCTCAGTGGCATGCAGGCATTACAACTTGGGCAGCGTGGCTTATAAATGGAGTCACCGCTGCGACGGAACCCGAGTTGCAGCAGGCGCTCGAATAAAAGCGGATCGAGAAAACTTTCCTGAATAATGAGTAACTGTTCTTTTTTATCAGCAAGGTAGCTGCAAGGAAACTGTTGGCTTATGCCAACACTGACATGGGTACTACTCGCCAATAGTCACCTCCCGAGCATGCCAGCAAGTCTCGTCTACAGTTTCATCGCGATAGAGCTTAAGCAGCGTTAAAAATGTGCTGCGGCTTACTTCCTTTGCGCCAAGACTCCCAAGGTGAGGGTTCATCACCTGGGCGTCGAGCAGCTGATAGCCGCTGCGCTGAAGATGTCGATGCAGTGCCAGCATGGCTATTTTGGAGGCATCGGTCTCACGGTGAAACATCGACTCGCCGCAGAAAACCTGACCAACAGCCATGCCGTAAAGCCCGCCAACCAGACGATTTTCCAACCAGACTTCAAGCGAATGAGCATAACCTTGACTATGCATCTCAAGGTAGGCGAGTTGTATTTCCTGAGTTATCCAGGTCTCTTTCTGCTTGTTGCGGGGCTGGGCACAACCGGCCATGACATCGGCGAACGCCTGATTAAGGGTTATTCGCCAAGGCAGTTTTCGTAAACTCTTTTTTAGACTGCGGCTTACAATCATTTCACCAGGGACAAAGATGGCCCTGGGGTCGGGTGACCACCATAAAATCGGATCCTCAGCATTAAACCAGGGAAAAATACCATCATAATAGGCCGCCCTTAGGCGGTTGGGATGCAAGGACCCGCCAATGGCAAGCAGACCATTGGGATCGCTTAACGCGAGTTCCGGTGAGGGGAACCGCATGTGCTCATCATCAATAAAAGACAGGCCGTTCACAAAGGCGTACTATCAAGAAGTCCATCTTTATAAAGTAGCGGAAATTGGAATATGTGGAAACCTGCCCTCTGTTGCCTGATGCTGTTGACTGCGTGTTTTTCAGCCAATCTGAGTGCTGCCTATGAGCGCAATCAGGCGATGCCCGTCGAAAAAGTACTTTACGGTGAACTTGTCTCGGTTCGACGAGTGACACAACAAGAGTTGGTAGAAGACAGACACAGTGGCTGGCGCACTTTCGGCGGTGCCTTACTGGGCGGCGTAATAGGCCATCAATTCGGTGGTGGCAGTGGTCAGGACGTGGCTACCGTTTTGGGCGCTTTGGTGGGGGGCGCAATGGCCAATCGCGCCGGTGGCGACTATTATCGCCAGCTGCATTTGATTGAATTGATGATAAGGCAGGAAGACGATACCCAAATCATGATTTTGCAGGACGAAGACTCCCGCATGCCACTGCAGGCCGGTGACGAAGTGAGAGTCGTGTATCTTCAGGGCATGGTCAGAGTGGATAAGGCGATGTAAGCCTGCAACTCGCTTGTGCGATAATTACACAAAAGCCCGGCGTTGCCGGGCTTTTTGCTGCACGCTTGGCCGCAGTTGGGCCGTGCTTATGTCTGCGCCGTTACTTCACGCCGCGGGGCAGAGTATTGCCTTTGGCCAGCAGTTGCTGTTTCCAGAGGTCTTTTGGCAGCAGGCCACCCTTGCCGGTGTTGGCAGTTGGCTTGGCTGCGGCTTTGGGAGCCGCCTTGGCTTTGGGCTCGGCTTTTGCCTTAGGTTCGGCCTTTGCTGCCGTTGCCGGTTTGGCGGCCTTGGGGGCACTCTTTGCACTTCTGCCGCTGTGCTCAGCCAGCATGGCTTCCAGCTCAGCGAAACGCAGGGATTTGCCACCATCAATTTTGAACCAGCTTCCTTTCTGTTCAATGCTTACCTTACGGCCTTCGGCTTTCTCCAGCGCGGCCTCCAAGGCTGAGATCACCTCTTCTTTGGTCATGTTAGACATATTGATATAACCTGTT
>NZ_JBFKLW010000057.1:0-27543 GCF_041630135.1 Shewanella sp. | reverse complement strand
TTGGCGTTCATCAGCGCAACGGCGTTGTCCAGCATACGGTTGCTGAAACCCCACTCGTTGTCGTACCAGGCCATAACCTTCACCAGACGACCACTTACGCGGGTTTGGGTGGCGTCGAAGTTGGAGGAGAAGGCGTTGTGGTTAAAGTCGATAGACACCAGCGGCTCTTTGTTTACCGCCAGAACCTGACTCAGAACTTCATCGGCAGCCAGGGCTTTCTCGATGATTTCATTCACTTCGGCCACAGTGGTGTCGCGTGTGGCGATGAATGACAGGTCAACCAGTGACACGTTCACAGTAGGTACACGAACCGCCAGACCGTCAAACTTGCCTTGCAGCTCAGGAACCACCAGACCTACCGCAGCTGCGGCGCCGGTCTTGGTTGGGATCATGGACATGGCAGCAGCACGTGCGCGGCGCAGGTCGCTGTGATACACGTCAGACAGACGCTGGTCGTTGGTATAGGCGTGGATGGTGGTCATCAGGCCAGACTCAATACCAATGGCATCATTCAGTGGCTTGGCGAACGGCGCCAGACAGTTAGTGGTACAGGACGCGTTGGAGATAACGGTCATGTCGCTGGTCAGTACATTCTGGTTTACGCCGTAAACTACAGTGGCGTCAACATTCTTGCCCGGGGCAGAGATGATGACTTTTTTGGCGCCGGCATTCAGGTGAGGCTGTACGGCTTCTTTAGAGGTAAAGATACCGGTACATTCAAATACCACGTCAACCTTGAGTTCGGCCCAAGGCAGCTTGGCTGGGTCGCGCTCAGAGAAGGTGAGGATCTTGTCGCCGTTGACGTAAATCGCTTCTGCGTCGTTTTCAACTTTGGCGTTGAAACGGCCGTGAACAGAATCGTATTTGGTCAGGTGGGCGTTGATGGAGGCATCGCCGAGATCGTTGATAGCAACGATTTCGATAGGATATTCTTTTTCGCTTTCGTACAGAGCACGCAGTACGTTGCGACCGATACGGCCATAGCCGTTAATTGCTACGCGGATAGTCATTTCATATCCCTCAGTGATTATAAACAGTATCTGGTAGTAAAATTACCAAATTGTTTGAATTCGTCAAGTAAAATCCAATATTAAACCCCATAACCGCCCCATAAAACGTAATTATTTTACATGGCTCTCGATTTTTATAATTTATTGATTGTCGTTAGCTGCATTTTCATTGTCTGGCGCGTTTTTTGCGTCGGAAACATCAGCCTTCGCTCTGAGGGTTGCTTCTATGGCGCTACCGCTGAAACTGCCGGATTTAATAGCACTCGCTAGCGCATCTGCCTGCTCATCCAGCCACTCGGAAATGTGTTTGTCTCCGTTCACCAATAACAACATTTTAGCTTCATCTACCCCCTGGCCGGTCAATAACACGTTGGCTCGAGAATACAGATAGCTCGACTCCAAATCATCCAACGTGCGCGACGCCGTCGCCAGACCAAGCAACCAGTCTGGATCTGTGTGTTCAGCATCCATTCTGGCCAACACGTCCAGATAAAGGGTTCGGGATTTGTTTGCATCGACCTTTAAAAAATAGATGGCAAGTTTTGATAACAGTTCCGGGTCATCAATCTTCCCGTCAGCTTCGGCCTTAAGCAGTACATTAAGTGCGCTTACATCATTGAACCTTGACCAATGATAGTAAGCAAGATGAGGCTCTTTGGCTCCTCTGGTAGATTGCTGTAACTCTTCAAGGTTTTGAACGCTGATCCCAAAGGCTCTTATTCTGTCGTTGGTACGGGATACGTTTATCTTGTGCTGCACACCAGCCGCCAGTTCGATACACTTTGAATAGACCTCAAGAAAACGCAATTGGTCATAAATTTCCTTCCCTGTCGGGCTCGAACTGCTTTTCAAGACAAACCGCTGTCGGATCAGATCCCCTTTTTCATATCTGCACCAGCTGTCACGGTGCAGATCCTCACAAAGTTCAGGATTATTTTTACAAATAGCGTCTGTGTTACGGTCATTATCGCAGCCAATAAGCATAAATCCGCTGGCAAAAGCGATAAATGATGTAAACATTACAAAATATGTGCGACCTGAGTGACATTTCACAGCGTTTTCTCTAATAAAATTACAAGCTTAGCGAAAATATGTTACTGGCATGGTGAAGCAAGTTTCATTACAATAGCGCCGACCAAAATTGGACCCTGACCCTATACTAGACTGATTATGGTCGCTTCTGTTTGTTACTCAAACCTTTCTGTAAAGAATTATATAGAAAAGTGAGATAAAGGATCTGTACATGAGTGCTGATAAACACCTGCAAAGCTGGCAAGAACGATTTGAAATGGCCGAGGCTATGCAACCTCTGCTGGGTAAACTGTATCGCAACCAAGGTGTAGAAGTTGTTGTCTATGGCAAGCCTCTGCTGAACGCCTCCACCATCGAAATCATTAAGGCTCACCGTTTGGTGCGTCGCCATGTTGGCGATAAGCTGCGTCTGCGCGAAAGCTTCCCCTTTATTGAAGCGCTGAGTAAGCTGGCAGTAAAGCAGTGTAAAGTGGATATTGGCAAACTGGCCGTAAATTACTGGCGCAATCACAGCGATGCCAGCGAAATTGAAGCTTATATGGCCCGTGAGCTGGCCAGCGCTATCGACCATGCTGATGAAGTGGAACCAAGAGACGTCGTATTGTACGGTTTCGGTCGTATCGGTCGTCTGCTTGCCCGTCTGTTGATTGAGCGTACTGGTCGCAGTAACAAGCTGCGCCTGCGTGCCATCGTTATCCGTGGCGGCCGTGCCGGCGACCTTGAGAAGCGCGCCAGTCTGCTGCGACGTGACTCAGTTCATGGTCCATTCAACGGCTCAGTTGAAATCGATGAAGAAAACAACGCCTTGATTGCCAACGGTACCTACATCCAAATCATCTATGCCAATGGCCCGGAAGAAGTGGATTACACCAAGTACGGCATCAAGAATGCACTGGTGGTTGATAACACCGGCGTGTGGAAAGATGAAGCGGGTCTGGGTCTGCACCTCAAGAGTCCAGGCGCTGCCAAGGTGCTGCTGACTGCACCTGCCAAAGGCAACATCAAAAACATCGTATTCGGCGTGAACGATAACGACATTCTCGATGAAGATACTATTGTTTCTGCCGCTTCCTGCACCACCAACGCCATTACTCCGGTGCTGAAGGCCATCAACGACAAGTACGGTATCGAAAACGGTCACGTGGAAACCATCCACTCCTACACCAATGACCAGAACCTCATCGATAACTACCACAAGGCCGATCGCCGTGGTCGCAGCGCACCGCTGAACATGGTTATCACCGAGACCGGCGCAGCCAAGGCCGTAGCCAAGGCGCTGCCGGTATTGGCAGGTCGTTTGACCGGTAACGCTATCCGCGTACCTACGCCAAACGTGTCCATGGCCATTCTAAGTTTGAACCTGAATGCTGAGACCAGCAAAGACGATATCAACAACTACCTGCTAGATGTGGCGCTGCACTCACCGCTGCAAAACCAAATCGATTTCACCAATTCAACTGAAATCGTTTCCAGCGATTTGGTGGGCTCGCGCTACGCCGGTGTTGTAGATTCCCAAGCCACCATTGCAGATGGCAAACGAGCCATCCTGTATGTGTGGTACGACAACGAGTTTGGTTACAGCTGCCAGGTAGTGGGCGTGATGCAAAAAATGCTCGGCCTGAACCACCTGTCACTGCCTTTGTCTGAGTAAACTTCAGACTCTGCGTATCCCCAAAGCCCGGCATCGCCGGGCTTTTGTTATTGTTAGCACAATTAACCGCCAGACAGCACAGTTTGGGGAAAAAAGCCGTTGACTGACCGATCGAAAAAGGTAGAATGCAAATCGCTGACAGGGAAGGCTGTTGGCATTAAGGAAACGCGAGATTAGCTCAGTCAGGCAAAGGCAGCGATACCCAAGCTTAGTTTGACTAAGTAAATACGCAAAAGAACGCGACATTAGCTCAGTTGGTAGAGCGATACCTTGCCAAGGTATAGGTCATCGGTTCGAACCCGATATGTCGCTCCAACTTCCTTATTCCCTCAAAGGCGCGATGGCAGAATGGCTATGCTGCGGATTGCAAATCCGTCGATCTCGGTTCGACTCCGGGTCGCGCCTCCACTTTTAGTTTAACTTCTTCACACCTGCAAGCTCGCTCTCGACTCATCAAAGATTTATTCAGAATTTTGATGAATATTCATCTATTAAAGATTTTCACCAAGAATCTGTAGGCATTACTTAACGCTTGCTGCGTGCAATGCTATAACTATGCGGTTTTCGTTACCCTCACTGAATAAAGGATAGATCCCATGATATTTTCTCAGGTTGTACCCGCACCCGCCGATCCGATTTTAGGTCTGACCGACGCCTTTAAGGCCGATCCAAGGACCGATAAAGTCAATCTTGGTGTTGGGATCTATAAAGATGAGGCAGGGCAGACACCGGTGCTGAAATCCGTTAAGCAGGCCGAAGCCATTTTGCTGGATGAGGAAACCACCAAGAACTATCTGGGTATCGAAGGCGTCACCCTGTATAACAAGGTGGTGCAGGCATTGCTGTTTGGCGACACCCACGCAGTAATTGATTCTGGCCGCGCCGTAACGGCTCAAGCCCCTGGCGGCACAGGTGCCCTGCGCATCGCGGCTGAGTTCGTGGTTAGAAACACCCAAAGCCGGGTGATCTGGGTCAGCAACCCCACCTGGGCAAACCATCAGAATATTTTTGAAACAGCTGGTTTAACTGTAAAAGAATACGGCTACTACGATGCCGCCAGCCATAATATCGACTTCGGTGCCATGCTGAGTTCACTGGACGCTGCTGTGGAAGGTGATTTAGTACTGTTGCACGGTTGTTGCCATAACCCAACCGGTATCGATTTAACCCTTGAGCAGTGGCAGAAGGTTGGTGAACTATGTGCCGCCAAAGGTCTTATTCCTCTGTTTGACTTTGCTTATCAGGGCTTTGGCCGTGGTATTGAAGATGACGCCGAAGGTCTGCGTCTGGTGGCATCCATGGTGCCTGAGCTGTTGATTGCTAACTCTTTTTCGAAAAATTTCGGTCTGTATAACGAACGTATCGGCGCTGTGACCCTGGTTGGTGCAACGGCCGATGAAGCCAAAGTCGCTTTCAGTCAAATCAAGCGTACTATTCGTGCCAACTACTCAAACCCACCGGCTCACGGCGCCATGATTGTCAGCACCATTTTGAGCCGTCCAGAGCTTAAGGCGCAGTGGGAGCAGGAACTCGCCGAAATGCGTGAGCGTATCGCCAGAATGCGCACCCTGTTTGTGGAAAGTCTGGCAGCCGCTGGTGTGACTCAGGATTTTTCTTTTATCAGCCATCAAATGGGCATGTTCAGTTTCTCCGGTCTCAACAAAGCTCAGGTTGAAGCGCTTAAAAACGAACACGGTGTCTACATTGTGGGCTCTGGCCGGATCAGTGTGGCCGGGATGACAATAAACAACATGCCTGCTATCTGTAAGGCAATCGCTGCTGTGTTGAACTGAATACAGCTGAGTTGCCCATCATCTGAAGAAAAAGGCTGCAGTAGCAGCCTTTTTCTTTAATTAGCTCAGGCGCTAAGCCTTCCAAATTCTATGGAAGCCATGATGGCCTTTGCCAGTAACTGTGTATCGTGAAGCCCTCGGTGGTGTTTACTCTTCAGTGGTAAATAATGGTAAATACCGTCACGACGCTCTTCGTCTGAATGGCAAAGCACTCTCTCAATCATGGGTTTGCCAATTAATTGATGGCACCAGTCAATCCGGTCGTTAAGAGATAGATGATTGGCCGCAGCCGACACTTCAGTAGTGAGATTATCAATCAGAACAATCTTTGCTTTTGAGTGGCGGATAGCAGCTGCAATCTTTGGCAGCAGTAAAGCGGGCAGGGTAGAGGTTAAAAAGCTTCCAGGGCCAAGTACAATTAGCTCTGCTTCTTCAATGGCCTGACAGGCTTCCAGAGTTGGCTCAACCATGGGCTCCAGCGAAAGAGCTATAGGATGGCTCTCAAGTCTGTCCACATCCAGCTCACCAAACACCCGGTTACCACAGGCTTCAAGGGCAACCAGATGCGTCGGCTGTTCTGACATGGGGATCAATTTGCATTCAATGTTCAGCATGCCACGAATGAGATTAACCGCATCGAGCGGACGCACACAAAGCTGATCCAGCGCATAAAGAATCAGATTACCCAGGTTATGGCCACCGAGTTCGGTTGCCCCTTCAAATCGGTACTCAAACAGCAGCGAGCCCACAGAAGGGCGGTCGGCAAGTTGTGATAAACAATTTCGAAGATCGCCCCATGCAATGCAGTCGTGCTGTGCGCGAAGACGGCCGGTAGAGCCACCATTATCTGTGGTTGCTACAATACCGGTGAGCCTGGACCCGAGGAATGCCAAGCTGGAAAGTACGCGACCAAGCCCGTGGCCGCCACCAATGGCAACCACCTTTCGATAATCGTTAAGTTGCAAAATTTCCATATATGACTTCCCTGACTAATCACTGAAAAAACCGACAGCCCTTGTCGGATCAAAACGCCATTAGTTTAGATAAAATGGCGGAATTTTACAGCCATTAATTTTGCGATGGCACATATATCACATATAATGCGGTTTGCAAACACATTTTCGTAGTCACACAAGGGTTAAGCTATTGAAAACCGGTAAAATATCAACTCTTATTGTCGCTTTCGCCCTGTGCTTCATGGCGATTGTATTGCTAAGGGTAAGTTTGATGCCGGAAATGGAATCGCCGCATAACATGCTGAAAAAATTAGCGCCTTTTTCGCATACAACCAAACTACCTGATTTTGACGCCTATCATGATGTTGGCGAAAAAAAAGCAGCATTCTTTGATTTTCTGCGCCCGATAGTGCAGGAAATTAATCAGGACACCCTAAAAAAGCGTCATGATGTTAATCGGCTGCTGACAAAATTGGAAAATGGAGAGTCGCTTTCAAGTAAAGAGAGTCAGTACCTTTCCATGCTGGCCGCTGAATATGGCATAGAAGAAGACACTCCACAGAGCATGGCTGAACGCTTGTTAAAGCGTATTGATATAGTTCCTGAATCGCTGGTTTTGGTACAAGCGGCAAACGAAAGTGGCTGGGGTAGTTCTCGTTTTGCCAAAGAGGGGCTTAATCTTTTCGGCCAATGGTGTTACAGCAAAGGCTGCGGTATTGTGCCTGCTGCTCGCGGGCATGAAATGACTCATGAAGTCACCGTTTTTAATACAGTCGAACAGGCAATAGCTTCTTATATACAAAATATCAACACCCACCCGGCATACCAATTGTTTCGGTCTATTCGGGCTGAGCAGCGCTTGAAAGGTATAGAACCAGACGCATCCAGGCTGGTTTATGGATTACTCAATTACTCGGAACGCCGTGAGGCCTACGTGGAAGAATTGCTGCAAATGCTGCGGCACAATCGACAATATCTGGAAAGAAATAATGAAACGGACAATCAAACTGTGTCTGCTGTCTAGCCTTTTTGTATCAATGCCCGGCATGGCCGGTACGGTTTCTCTGGAGTACGCAGGGTTTCATGATCGCCTCAAGGTAGTGAACAAAGGTGAATTCCCTCGGGTCGAGCTGACTTTTTCTGTACCACAGACCCAAGGCTGTAAAATAATAAGCGGTGAAATCACCACAGAATCCAAGCGCTTTCCACTGACGTTTACCCAGGATCAAAGGTTGTACATCCCATTTGATAACGACCTGAAAACCATGCGTGCCTTAGTTAATTTGGAAACTCAGGGGGATGCTGCCGGGTGTGGCCTGGCACTGCAAATCCGCGAGCGTGTTCCCAAAGGTGCCTATACAGTATCTGAACTGACTGCTTTGAAACAGGAAATGGACGACCTTCAAGCAGCACTGCAGGGATTCCCGATGAAGTATTTTGCTAAATCTGCCGATGGTATTCGATTTTTGTTTGATGCCGCAGAAACTGCCGTCAGCCGCAATGGTATTGAATCTGTGGTCAGTGGTGAGTTCATACTTGGCAGCGATGAAATTGATGCCACTGAAACCCTTAAATTCAGCCAGGCTGCTGCTGTCGTCAGCCCCTGGTTTAATCGTGGGCAATGAGTCGTTGTAAAGTTGTTTAACGGCCTGAGCAGTTAAGTGACTAGGTGTCGGTTGTGTAAATTGTGGGCGTTATTTGTTTACATCGACAATTTGCACAGTAAAACACAGTCGATAAAACAAAAAGCCCGCATCGTGCGGGCTTTTTTGCTTCTACGCCAGTTATGGCGTGAAAGTAGACACAATATCGATGCGCTCGCCGGCAGGCTTGGCCGCTTTGTCCAAATCGATATGACCACTGTTGGATATATCCATAAAATCAAAAGCTGGCAAATCGGCCTCAGCTACATCGCCGCGAAACTCTGCATTCGGATCTTGCTTAAGTGACACAAAATCGAACTGCTCACGATCAACACCTTGAGAGGGCGCAGTATTTTGCATTGCGGTGAAGATAGTTTCGATACGACCGGGGTACTGACGGTCCCACTGCTTAAGCATGTCTTTGATTGCGGCACGCTTTAAGTTTTCCTGTGAGCCACACAGGTTACACGGAATAATGGGGAAGTTTTTTAGCTGCGCATATTCTTCAATGTCTTTCTCGCGGCAATAGGCGAGGGGGCGGATAACCACATTGGCGCCGTCGTCAGACAGCAGCTTAGGCGGCATAGCTTTCATCTTGCCACCATAGAACATGTTCAGAAACAGCGTTTCTATGATGTCATCTCTGTGATGACCCAAGGCTATCTTGGTGGCACCGATGCGTTGAGCAAAACCATAGAGGGTGCCACGACGCAGGCGGGAGCACAAAGAGCAGGTGGTTTTGCCTTCAGGAATTTTATCCTTAACGATAGAGTAAGTGTCTTTCTCGAGGATATGATAAGGAATGCCGAGACTATCAAGATAAGCTGGCAAAATATGCTCAGGGAACCCGGGCTGCTTCTGATCTAGGTTAACTGCAACAATCTCAAACGACACGGGCGCACGCTGCTGCAGATTAATCAGTATGTCCAGCATGGCGTAGCTGTCTTTGCCGCCGGATAGGCAACACATCACCCGATCGCCATCTTCAATCATGTTGTAGTCAGCGATAGCACTGCCCACTTCACGGCGCAGCCGCTTTTGCAGCTTATTAAGGTGAGTGATCTGTTTTTTGGAAAGTTCGTCTTGCTGGATTTCAGACATTACAACGTCAGACATAAAAAAGCGCCCGGTAACCTAGGTTTCAGGGCGCGTATTATTCCAGCTTAGTGGCTTAGGGTAAAGCTTTAGCCTTCCAACAGAGGTGATTTATATCCGTCAGGCTTTATCGCCAATAAATCACAGTTCAGGCTATCGATAACATGCTCGGCGGTATTACCGATGAGCGCCGCAGAAAAACCTGTGCGGCCAACTGTACCCAGAATAACAAGCTCAGCGTCCAGTGCGACAGCCAGCTCAGGGATAACATCTTCAGGTAAGCCTTCTTTCACATGGCAATGATCAGCGTTGATACCATGCTTCTGTGCCAGATACTTCACTCGCTGCTCGTGTTGCAGACGAATAGACTCATTGTAGCTATGTGCATCAAAATCCGGCAGTTCTATGGCAAGATTCACCGGAGTACCGGGATAGCCGTTAACCAAATGTACATGAGCATTGAACTGTTCTGCCAGGGCTTTGGCGTGCTCGATAATTTTATTATTAAGTTGCTGATGTTCAGGATCTTCCGTTGCTACATTAACAGCACACAAAATTTTTCCGCCCACCGGCCAATCATGCTCTTTTACCAGCAATACAGGAACAGGAGCTTTACGCATCAGGTGCCAGTCGGTAGGAGTAAAAATCACGGCTTTTAATTTATCGTGTTCGTGAGTGCCCTTGATGATGACATCAAAGTTACCTTCGATGGCAAAATTGATAATGCTTTCAAATGGACGATTATGCCAAACTACCTGAGTTTGGATATCGAGTCCCTTGCTGACATAAGGGGTAAGAATATCACCAAGCCAGGCGACCCGCTGGTCAATGACGCCTTTACGCATGGCTTCCCGCTCGTGGGCAGAAAGTATGGAAGTCATTTCATAGGAGAAGTCGAAAATCGACAGGAATACTGTGATCTGGCTGTGATTTTTTGCGGCAAGTTCCACAGCACGTTCAAGAGCCACCTGACGATCACTGGTGGGGTCAATCACGACCAATAACTTCTGATAATCCTTCATAGCGGCCTCCTGAAATTGGCTTGGTTTCACTTACTATGATGAACGAGCGACCAAGCAATGCTTTGTTTTAGATCAATCACTTGTATTTATCTCGCTATGCGGGCATTTCCGGCGAGAGCATTCAAACCTGCAAAATCGAGGATCGTGATGTATTTGCCTTTTACCTCAATCAAACCGGACTTCTGGAAACGTCCCAAAAGGCGACTGATAGTCTCAACAGTGAGGCCTAGATAATTGCCGATATCGCCTCGGGTCATGGTCAGACGAAACTCGCGCTGAGAAAACCCACGATTGCCATAGCGGGTCGCCAGATTGGCAATAAAGGCAGCAAGGCGTTCCTCAGCATTTTTCTTACTCAGCAGCAGGATCATTTCCTGATCGGACATGATTTCATTGCTCATCAAGCGCATGATTTGCTGACGAAGCTTGGGCATGGAGCCCGAAAGATCATCCAGGGTGTGGTAGGGTATTTCACACACCATGGAGGTTTCCAGTGCTTGGGCAAAGCTTTGATGAGTTTGTGCATGGATACCATCAAACCCAATCACGTCGCCAGCAAGGTGAAAGCCGGTGATTTGCTCATCGCCTTGCTCGGTGATGGTATAGCTTTTAATGGTGCCGGAGCGAATTGCGTACAGTGACTTCAGTGTGTCGCCGGATTTAAAAATCTGTTCGCCTTTCTGAATCGGCTTTTTGCGCTCGATGATGTTGTCGAGTTGGTCAAGTTCGTTTGAGTTAAGCGTAAAAGGAATGCACAGCGATCCCATGCTGCAATCATGACAATGAATGGTGCAACCTGTAGCAGCGGGGCGGCGGAGTTTATTTTGTTCTAGTGGCATTGTGTTATTCCAAACCTTTTTATTAACGACATGTTAACTCAAATGCACTTCTCGGGCTAGCCAAGCTGAGCGACACCAATATATAGAGTTTGCAGCCCAAAGGCTACGAGAAGGCCCCCACTGAACAAACGCATGGTGCGATTTTGCAACCAATTGGCAAGTGTCTTCGCCGCAACGCCTGCACTAAGCAGTGCCGGTAGCGTGCCGAGACCAAAAAACAGCATAATCAGGGCACCCTGAAGCGCACTGCCACTTGCTACTGACCAGGTGAGGGTAGAATAAACCAGACCACAGGGAAGCCAGCCCCACACTGCGCCAGCACTGAAGGACTTAAGCTTTGTATCCAAAGGCAGCATTCGTCTGCCGATGGGCTCAAGCCGCCTCCATAGTACCCGACCCAAGTGTTCAAGTGCCGTCACTCCGGCCCAGATTTTGGCAATGTAAAGGCCAAGAACAACCATCATAATGCCGGCAACGAAACGCATTACCAGCAGCAACGACTGGGCATCAAACAAAAACGCAAGGCCACCGGTAAGGCCGCCTGCCAGTGCTCCCGCCAGACTGTAACTGCCAATACGGCCAAGGTTGTAAGCGACAAGAAAGCCGAGTCTATGGGAAAGGGGGTTTTGATGGCGCTGGGGCGCCGGGATCTGGCTGGAAAAGGCGCCTATCAGGCCGCCACACATACCAAAACAGTGACCAGTCCCCATTAAACCAACCAGCAGAGCACCCAGCAGGTTGTATTCCATCACTGGGATTCCGCTTTGCTGTCTTTGTTAGAGGGATTGTCGCCGTGAGCTTTGGCGGCTTTGTTGGGTTTGTCTTCATCAAACAGGATGGAAGAACCCTGGCGGTTTAAATCGTCAAACTGCTCAGAGCGTACTGCCCAGAAAAACACGCCAACGGCAATAAGCACAAACAACATGGCAATAGGAATAAGTACGTAAATTATGCTCATGGCTTTAACCTCAGCAGCCTTAAACTGTTACCAACCACTATCAATGAGCTGGCAGACATGCCGATAGCGGCAATATATGGCACCACATGGCCGGTAACGGCGAGGGGCAGAATAAACACATTGTAACCCAGAGCCCAGGCCAAATTCTGCCGGATAATACGATTGGTGCTTCGGGCAATGGTCACGGCATCGATAAAGCGGCTAAGGTGATCGCCAAGCAAAATCAGGTCGGCGCTGTTCTTCGCGACCGCGCTGCCGCTGCCCATGGCAACCGACAAATCGGCGCCGGCGAGCACAGGGGCATCGTTGATGCCATCGCCAAACATGGCCACGACCTTGCCTTCGCAGCGATGTTTTTCGATAAAGGCAAGCTTATCCGCAGGTTTAAGGCCGCCATGTACATCGTTGACTCCCAGGGTGTTGGCCACATTGCTAAGGTGCAACGAGGTGTCACCACTGGCAATACTGACGCCAAGACCGGATGCACGCAGAGTATCTAAGGTGTGCTTGGCATCGTCCCTGAGTTTGTCCTGAATTTCAAAGGCTGCGATAAGACCAGTGTCATTGCCAAGGTAGACCCATTGGCCTGTGAGTTCGCTTGCGCCTGCAACCTTTAGATATTCGCCACTGCCAATGTAATAACGGCTGCCATCAATCAAGCCGGAGACACCAAAACCCACCTGGGTAGCAGGTTCTGCCGCGCTGAATTGAGTGGGGAACTGGCTGAACAGTTTTGCGATGGGGTGGAGCGAGCCTTTTTCTAGCGCCGAGGCAATGGCAAGTGCCTGCTCTTTATCCATTTTTGAGAAGAGTTTTACCTCCCCAAGGCTGAAATGGCCGCAGGTCAGGGTGCCTGTTTTGTCAAACACCACATGGTTTAGCCTCGGCAGCTTTTCAAATACGCTGCCGTTTCTTGAAATAATCCCAAGGCGGGTGAAAAGTCCGGTTGCACAGGTCACCGCAGTAGGCGTTGCCAGCGCCAGGGCGCAGGGGCAGGTGGCCACAAGCACCGACAGAGTGACCCAAAAGGCATCTTCCGGGGCGAACTGACGCCACACCACATAGGTAACGGCAGCAATGGTCAGAATAGTGGCAGAGAAATATCGGGCTAACTTATCAGCGGTAAGGGCAATTGCCGGTTTGGCATTGGAGGCCATTTCCTGCAGGCGAATAATCTCTGCGACCAGCTGATCTTGCCCTGTTGCCGTTACCTTAACCTTAAGCGGCTGCTCCAGATTTATGGTTCCGGCATATACTTCAGCTCCAATGCCTTTTGAAACTGGCAACTGCTCGCCGGTGAGCATGGACTCATTAACGCCTGACAGACCATCGACTATCAGACCATCGGCGGCAATCACATCCCCAGGGCTCACCAAAATAACATCGCCGACAGCAAGCTTTTTGGCTGGAATTTCTTCAACACCTGCGTCAGTCACCCGACTTGCGGTTAAAGGTACCAATTTATGCAGGTTGCTGGAGCTGACCGATGCCTTTTGGCGGGCATTTTGTTCAAAATAGCGCCCCAGCAGCAAAAAGAAGGTGAACATGGATACCGATTCGAAGTACACCTCGCCCGTGCCATTGATAGTGGCAACGCAGCTTGCGATATAGGCACCACAAATGGCGATAGAGACAGACACATCCATATTCAGCTTGCCGCTGAGAATGGCCCGAATGGCACTGAAGTAGAAGGGTTGGGCCGAATAAAACACCACAGGTGCGGCGAAAATCATACTGACCCAGCGGAAATAATCACGAAACTCGGTTTCAAGGTCGGTGAAGTAGCCTGCGTAAAGGGCGAGGGCAAACATCATCACCTGCATGGTGGCAAAGCCTGCCAGTCCAAGCCTCAGTAAAAAACGGCGACTACTGCGCTTGGCAACCACTTCCTGATCGTCAAGCTGAAATGGCGCGGCTGAATAGCCAATCCTGCCGATGGCAGACAGCAATTCACTCAGTTTGATTTTGCCGGGTTGCCAGCGGATAAAGGCGCGCTGGGTGGTGGAGTTAACCTGAATGCGCTCAACACCCTCAACATGTTGCAGCTTATGTTCAATTAACCAGGCACAGGCAGCGCAGGTAATACCATCGATACTCAGGGTCACTTCATCCAGGCCATCCCGGCCGTGCACAAAGTCCTGTTGTACTTCCGGCAGGTCGTAGGCGCTGTAATGATTCAGGCTTTCAGGCACCAGTGCAGTTTGACGACTGCCAGGTTCAGTACGGTATTTGTAGTAGGACAGCAGACCCGCATCGACAATGGCCTGAGACACGGCCTGACAGCCGGGGCAACACATAGTTTCATCGTTGCCATCAATGCGGGTAATAAATTGATTACCGGTCAGAACCGGCTCATTGCAGTGGAAACACGGTTGCTGTGACATATCTGACTCAATTCAGCCAGTGCTCTTTGCCCTCAGCAAGTTCCAGACGTTTTTGCAGACGCCACTTGCCGTCGAAACTTTCGATACGCACTTCCCAGAAACCGGAAATCTCTTTCTCAGGACTGATACGATACAACCCGGATGCGTCCTGGGTCAGCATCTTATCGAAGTCGCGCTCGGCAATAGTGGGGTGATAGAAATGAGTATCGAGTGCGGCGGCATAAGCTGGCCCCCCGTGCTGCTCAAGGGTGATGCTGCCATCTTTAACAGTGACTAAAAACTGCATACCCAATTGGCGGGCATATTGAATTTTCGACAGGTCCATATTGATGGCCTTGCCTTTTTTGTAATATTCCTCGGCAACCAATGAGTCTGAGTTATCCAGAGCGATTTTGAAAGTAGCTAAACTCGCCACTACCGCGCACAAAGGCAGGATTATTAAAAACCAGGGCCAGAACTGCTTATACCAGGCTTGCTGCTCGCTCATTGACTAATACCATCGAAAAATAAAGTGGCGATATTCTATCGCCAAATGTATGAGTTATCACTTAAAAAAAGGCCCCGATTTACTATCGGGGCCTGCTTTTATGCGACGTTTTTTTACTTGTTTGACAAGCTGTAAACGTAGGCGGCGATTACGTGAACTTTTTCTTCACCCAGCACGTCTTTCCATGCTGGCATCACGCCACTGCGACCATACTTGATTGACTCAGTGATCTGACCATCACTTGAACCGTAAAGCCAGATATTGTCAGTCAGGTTAGGCGCGCCCATGAGTTTGTTACCCTTGGCGTCCATACCGTGACAGGCGAAACAGCCCTTCATGAAGGAACCCTGACCTTGAGCGGCCAGTGCAGCGTCATGTTCAGTGCCACCCAACTGGTGCAGATAAGCAACAAGACCGGGGATCTCGCTGTCATCAATCGGCAGACCGCCTTTTGGAGGCATCATACCGCGACGACCGTTCATGATGCTGGTCTTGATTTCGGCCAGTGAGCCACCATACAACCAGTCACCATCAGTCAGGTTAGGGAAGCCAAGGCTACCGCGGGCATCAGAGCCGTGACACTGAGAACAGTTCTGCAGGAACAGACGACCGCCCACTTTCAGTGCTTCAGGATCTTTTGCCAGTTCTTCCAGAGGGGTTTCAGCAAACTTCTTGAAGATAGGGCCGAACTTGTCGTCAGCAGCCTTAACTTCCTGATCGTACTGAACCCAGCGGCCTTCTTTGGATGCGTTCTCAATCGCAGCCTTGGAGTCCGCTTTGATACCTTCTTCGGTACCAATGCTCTGGTTAGAGCTGGTCCACCCCAGGAAACCCTTGTAGTTACCAAGACCTGGGTATGCCAGCAGATAAACCACACCAAACACGATAGTGATGTAGAACATATAGCTCCACCACTTTGGCAGTGGGTTGTTCAGCTCTTCGATACCATCGAAGCTGTGACCCATTGACTCGCCTTCTTTGATATCAGGCGTCGTGTTCTTGGAACAGATCTTCAGCAGCACGAAGCAGCCTACAATCACCAGAATTGTGAGTATGCTAATCCACATACTCCAGAAGTTACTCATCAACATTATTTTTGCTCTCCTGAGTCCTTCATTTCCTGGTGCTCTTCATCAGAGAACACCAGGTTAGCCGCCTCGTCGAATTGCTTTTTGCGACGGGAGCTATAAGCCCAAGCAAATATACCGACGAAGGTCAGCATTACAACGATGGTAACGAGTCCGTGTAATGTGCCGTAATCCATATAGTTGCCTCCTTATTTGAGTGCGTGTCCCAGAGACTGCAGATACGCAATGATGGCTTCCATCTCAGTCTTGCCTTCTACAGCTTTCTGAGCGTTGGCGATGTCATCATCGGTATAAGGAACACCAAACCCGCGGAAAACTTCCATTTTCTGTGCTGTCAACTTGCCATCAAGCGTGTTTTCTGACAGCCATGGGAAGCCAGGCATGTTTGATTGAGGAACCACAGCGCGAGGATCGATGAGATGAACTTCGTGCCATTTGTCGCTGTAACGACCACCCACACGGGCCAGATCCGGACCGGTACGCTTGGAGCCCCACTGGAATGGGTGATCCCAAACAGACTCACCGGCAACAGAGTAGTGACCGTAACGTTCAGTCTCTGCACGCAGAGGACGGATCATCTGGCTGTGACAGTTATAGCAACCTTCACGGATGTAAATGTCGCGGCCTTCAAGCTCGAGGGCAGTGTAAGGACGCAGGCCCTTAACTGGCTCAGTGGTATCTTTTTGGAACAGCAGCGGCGTGATCTGTACCAGACCACCGATGCTGATCACCAGCACGGTGAAGATACCGAGCAAACCGATGTTCTTCTCTATTAATTCGTGATTGAATTTCATCGTGTCTACTCCTTATGCAGCTTTGGCTTCAGTCAGCGCAGGCAGTGAATCTTTTGGCGCTTTAACGGTGCGATACACGTTATAGGCCATGATCAGCATGCCGGTTACGAAGAAGCAGCCGCCCAGGAAGCGAACGAAGTAGAACGGATACGAGGCTTCCAGACTTTCAACGAAGCTGTAGGTCAGGGTGCCGTCAGAGTTAACTGCACGCCACATCAGACCCTGCATCACACCCGAGATCCACATAGCAACGATGTACAGCACTGTGCCGATAGTTGCCAGCCAGAAGTGTACGTTTACCAGAGAGGTAGAGTACATACGGCCGTGATTGAACAGGTTAGGGATCAGGTGGTACAGAGAACCGATAGATACCATGGCAACCCAACCCAGTGCGCCTGAGTGTACGTGACCAACGGTCCAGTCAGTGTAGTGAGACAGTGCGTTCACTGTCTTGATGGCCATCATCGGACCTTCGAAGGTAGACATACCGTAGAAGGACAAAGAAACCACCAGGAAGCGCAGAACTGGGTCAGTACGCAGCTTATGCCATGCGCCTGACAGAGTCATGATGCCGTTGATCATACCGCCCCAAGAAGGTGCGAACAGGATCAGAGACATCACCATACCCAGAGACTGAGTCCAGTCGGGCAGGGCAGTGTAATGCAGGTGGTGAGGACCAGCCCAGATGTAGAGTGCAATCAGTGCCCAGAAGTGCACGATGGACAGGCGATAAGAATACACTGGTCGGCCAGCTTGTTTAGGCACGAAGTAGTACATCATACCCAGGAAGCCTGCGGTCAGCAGGAAGCCTACGGCGTTGTGACCATACCACCACTGAACCATAGCATCCACGGCGCCGGCATAAATAGAGTAAGACTTCCACAGGCTAACAGGTACAGCCATGGAATTTACAATGTGCAGCACAGCAACGGTGATGATAAAGGCGCCGAAGAACCAGTTCGCAACATAAATGTGCGAGGTCTTACGCTTGATAATAGTGCCAAAGAACACGATAGCGTAACTCACCCAAACAACGGCGATGGCGATATCGATTGGCCATTCCAGTTCTGCATACTCTTTACCGCTGGTGATACCCAGAGGCAGAGTGATAGCTGCAGAAAGAATGATTGCTTGCCAACCCCAGAAGGTGAATGACGCCAGAGCGGGCGCAAACAAACGGGTTTGACAGGTACGTTGAACAACATAGTACGAGGTGGCAAAAAGCGCTGAGGTACCGAACGCGAAGATAACCGCATTGGTGTGCAACGGCCGCAAGCGGCTATAAGTCAACCAAGGCGTATCAAAGTTCAGCTGTGGCCAGATCAACTGAGCCGCAATAAGTACACCGACGGTCATACCAACAATGCCCCACAAAACTGTAGTAAGGGCGAATTGGCGCACGACAGTGTAATTGTAATCAGCGCCGGTAGGCTGGGAATGGTTCATCATAGTGCTTCCACTGCTTATTACTTTTACTTGTAATGTGAGTAAAGACGAGCTTTACCGGTTTATTATCATGACAGTTAACGCTCTCCCTACCGGGCAAAATGCCAACTGTCAATATTTGTACCCGCACTTTTGTCACCAGAAGTGAGGCTTTGCAATGATACTTGAGCTGCGTCAAAAAAGATACCTGACCCGGGATAGCTTTGTTGATCTGGATCAAGCCCAGCAATAGAATGTTAACGTATTGCAGCATAAGGTGAATTGTTGTGCTAGGTAAACGTTTCCGTATCATGATTTGCGCTTTGTTAATCCCGTTTATTGGTTCGGGATGTGATCAGAGTCAAAAAACATCACAAACGCATTTTGACAGCAATGATCTATGTGACTTTCACCAAGGTGCGTGCCAACTAATGCTTGACGAAAACATAGTCGAACTTTCGATTACGCCAGCAGACGCCCCCAGCGAAAAACCACTGATATTCCAACTAAAAATATCTGACACATTGCGCATCACAGAAAGTGTTATTGAAGGCCGAGACATGTTTATGGGCATTATCCCGCTGAATTGGCAAAAGAGGGGCGAAAACCTATATCAGTCTTCAGTAATATATGGGAGTTGTGCCAGTGGCTATATGGTCTGGCGACTGAAAATCACCTTCATTAACGATAAAGGCCTGACTAAGCAGGCCTGGTTCGACTTTTTAGCCGACAATAACTCAGACTGATGTTAATTTAGGCCGTATCTTTCCAGCATTCTTTTATCGCAACGAATGTGTCGATATGTTCTATAAACAAGGCTAACAAAGTTGGATCAAAATGAGTTCCCGAACAGCGATTCATTTCCTCCAATACTTGATCCAATGGCCAGGCTTCTTTGTAACAGCGTGAATGTGAAAGGGCATCAAAAACATCTGCTATGGCGACAATGCGTGAGTAAACATGAATTGCATCACCAGCTAACCCCGCAGGATAACCACTGCCATCGAACTTTTCATGATGCTGCAGTGAAATGGTTGCTGCGGCATTTAGAATAGGGCGTTCAGAATTGGCCAGAATTTGATGTCCTATCACCGGATGTTGACGCATTATCTGCCACTCTTCATTATCCAGCTTGGCTGGCTTTAACAATACTGCGTCAGGAATAGCGATTTTACCAATATCATGCATTGGAGCGGCACGTTTCAACAGATCTGCCTCATAATCTGAAAGCCCCGCAAGCAGGGCAAGATCATAGCAATAGGCCGCCATACGTTTTACGTGATTTGCAGCTTCTTTTGAACGGCTTTCGACCACATCACCCAACCGCAAAATCAGTTCAGATTGAGTATCTTCAAGCTCCTTGTTTAACAATAGATTTTCGAAGGCTACCCCGACATTGATGGCGAAAATATCTATCAGCTGTTTATCCAAATCACCGATTTTATCGATACCATCCATGTATAAAAGATTTATCAACCCACTTTTGGTGGGAAAATAGCCAATGAAGCAATTTTGTTCATATAAGCATCGTTTCTGAACCAGAGCTTCTCTGAGTAGTTTTAATATTGGCGGCGCAAGTTCCCTGTCATGATGTGCAGCAAACTGGCCTGTGCCAGCCAAAATCTCAAGTTCATGAGAATCAACGTTGCCGCTGATAGCATCCATCGCATTGCAGGACAACAGAAGTGTCTCGGTATCCAGGTTCAATAAACTGGCAACTTGTGTAAGAAGGCCGTCAGCGAACTTATGTAAAGTCCTCAATTCAAACAATCCGGATGTGGCCTCAAGTACCCGTTCCAACCCTTTGCGATGATTTAACTGCGTTTGGCGTGCCTGTTCAATCTCCATGATGTCCCGGTAAGACCTCAGGGAAGAGTACACACTGGTGACCAGTTTACGGGAGTCGAGTTCCGCCTTGGCCTTGTAGTCATTAATATCGTAATTGACAATAACGTCTTCTTCCGGCGCCTGTCCGGGCTGTCCTGTTCGCAGCACTATACGCATTGTGCGGTTTTTTAGTTCTTCACGGATCCACTTAACCAACTCAAGCCCCGCATGGTCACTTTCCATGACCACATCGATAAAGGCAACGGCGACATCCTTTTCGGTGTTAAGAATTTCTTTTGCCTGCTCCCCACTATAGGCATTAATAAAGGAAAGCGAGCGGCCTTCCAATTTGAAACGCGACAGGGCCAGTTTGGTAACCGTGTGAACGTCGGGTTCATCGTCGACGATCAAGACTTTCCACGCTGGACCAGCATCTTCTGACTCAACCTTTTTCTTACCGGAAAACAGGGGGTTTTTCTTAGCCATATCAATGAGCATTAGATGACCTCTACCTATTGAGCGTATTCGTGCTGTTCCATTTCAGTGTAGTTCATCATATTCGCGCCAGCGCAAATATTGAGGTAAAAACCCTGGCATTTAATCTAGATGATAACTATTATCATCTAGGGTATTTAGTTTGAGGTAAAGGATGTATCGCTTTGAAAACTGTGAATCTCGCCATGCCGGAGTCTCTGTTGGCACGGCTAATTTACCAAGGCCATTTGTGTGCTGCAGATGTGAAGTGCCTCGACAGTGTATCTAAGCAGCAGCTGTGGCAATTGTGCCTATGGGCATGTAAAGAACGGGTTGACTGCAATAAACCAATGCAGCAGCAAGATCTAAGCACCGCAAACGACTTTGTACAAAACACAGCGCTGACATCCTGTGAGCCTGTAAAAAATCCCATCGTTAACTCAACGAGTCTTAGCGACCATTGTGACCAACGCTGCTGGCAGCAGCTCAGATTCGGTGTACCTTGATGGTGCATTGAGCCTAAGTACGCGAACAACCCAGTAGCCTCACATCTAAATGCGCACAATGTGGGTCAGCATTATGTATAAAGGCCGGTCATCGAAAATCTCTCCCGATGCCGGCCTTTTTGCATAATCTGCATTGTGCGAATTAATATACCCGTACATATTTAATAAATGGGGTTATTAGGGGTCTTCGACCCCTAATGCTAAGCCTCTGTTGGGACGCTTTTTGTCCCGACTGCTCCTGCCAGACAGCTTTTAGCGTCCTTTCATCTTGTTTTACGGCCTGACGGTCGGAGACAAAAGAAAAACCCCCGTTATGTCTTACGGGGGTTAACTCCCCGATAACACGGGGCTTCCCATTGCTTCCGCACTGAATCAGTCTTTCTTAAGTGTTTTCTTTATATCTGTTGCGCCCATTAGATCCTTCTTTGCTTCTTGTAGCATGTTGTCAAATAGGTAGTTTGCCAGCTCTGTCCATTTGATTGATATGCCTGTCTTGTAGCTGATTTCAATTGCTGCTCTTTCAAGTGCCATTTTGCGCTCCTCAGACACTCTCAGAGTCGTTGTTTTGCTACTCATGTACAGATACCCCTATCTAGTTGTGTGCGTGGATCATAGTAGATCGTGCGCATCAATGTCTAAATGTGCTTGTATACGTGTGTATGTTCGTCTATATTGTCGCTGTGTATACATCGGTACGCAGCTACAAAAGAGGGATTTTGAGTGCACACTGTCTATTTCAGCTATCAGCCAGCCAGCGATTTTGGGCAATCCAGCCCGATTTGCTGTCGTTCTTTGCTGTGGGGTGAGCAGTGGTTTTTCAGTCTTGACCAGTTGATTGAAGACCTGAAGGCTGAGGGGATGCCTTACCAGCTTATTGATGTAGATATGCTTTCAGAGATGCCATCTGAGCTGGGGCAGGGGGTCTTATGAACCTGCTTAATCGTTTCTTTCTTACCGATAAGACTGGCAAGCTTTGCACCAGTCGCCCTTTGACTCCCGATTCTGTTGTTTATGCGCCAAATGCAGCACAGCGCATTATGTCGCTGCCTTGCCTTAAGAATGACCCGACTCCGTATGTCACTCGCCTTGGCCTTATCGGTATCGACCACTTGGCTTTTTCAATGCCTTTCTCCGTTTTTCAAAAGCTGGAAGATTCAAGCTGGTCAAAGATGCCGCTTTATTCTGATTATCCTGATACCGTTGCAGGCTTTGACCAGTTCAAGGCTGATGTTCAAGCAGTTCAGCATGATAGGCTGCAACAGTTTATCACTCGCGTTCTCGGCTTTAGGGTCTGCTCTCCACGCCCTATAGGCCGTTTTTTTTATACTCATAGCTGTGAGCTTAAAGATTCGAAGCTTAAAACAACTGTCGGTTTTGTCGCCTTTGGTGGCAATAACGATACAGTTTATATCCAGATTTCAGGTAAGGGCTGTAAGTATCTTTTCAGCCACATAGACAGAGCCAGGCTCCATCATTGGCTTACATTTCTAGGTGTTCAAAGCCTTACTCGTTTAGATTTGTGCTATGACGATTTCCATGGGAATTATACATGTGACCATGCTGTTGTTGCTTACGATGATGATGGGTTTAAGCGCTTTGGCGGTGGTCGCAATCCTTCAATTGAGATTTGCACTAAGCGTTATAACAAAGAGATAGAGGGTCAGATTGTTAAGGTCGGCTCTCGCTCCAGTGCTGTTTATTGGCGCATTTATGACAAAGGAAAGGAGCAGGGCACCTCTGAAACGTGGTATCGCTCCGAAGTCGAATTGAAGGGTGTTCACGTTGATACATTGCTCAGCCCTGCTAAATATTTTGCTTCTATCTGTCCTTATGCCGCCTCTATTAACTTGGATGAAGACAGCGCTAAGCCTCTTTTGTTTAAAGCAAAAAAAGTTGCCTCAATAGAGCTTCAGTCTGGCTTGCGTTGGCTTCAGCGCCAATGTGGCCGAGCTATCTATGAACTTGCTGACTCTTGGGGCTTATCTGCTGATGAAATTCTCGTTCGTCTTGTTGCTGGTCATAAACAGAAAATAGACGAAAACAAAGAAATCAAGATAGGCGGCAAACTTTCCGCGCCTGATTATTACCGTGGTCTAATATCCACTTTTAAACACAGTGATGCGCCTGATTTTTATTCGGCCATTGTTCAAGGAGCTTAAAAAATGAAAGTCATTCAATTGATTGCTGGTGCAGTAGCTGCGAAAGGTAAAAGTAAAGGTTCAGGCCGTGAATATGAATATGGTCAGCTTCATCATCTGGTTCCCTTTATGACTTGGGAAAATGAAAATGGTCGTGCTGTTGCTTCTGGTTTTTGCACTCCTCAAAAGGGTGACACCAAACATCAACCAGTAGAATGCACTATGGATATGTTGGCGTTGGCCGAAAAATTGCCGCTACCTGCATTTCTTGAGCTTGAAATGGCTCCAAGTGAAGATGATTTCACAAAGTTGGTTTGTATTGGCATTACTGTTAAACAGTCTATACCTGTTAAATATCAGGATTTTCAGGCTATGTTTAACACTGTTTCAAAGTCCGATTCTGTATCATCTGTTAAAACTGACTCTCGTTCAGTTCAGGTTTAATTATGCAATGTGTCCTGGTAAATCCTGACGGCTCGTTAATAGCTGATTTATCTGGTTCTAACTGCCAGTTTGTTTTATTAACGCCTCAAGAATACCAGGACGCGTCTAGCCAGCAATTAATTCAAACATTGAATGATTTGTTTGAGTTTAATTTTGAATTGTTTGCTGAAATGAATGGATTTCTCCTTGTGTCGTTTCTAATTGCCCACGGCCTGGGGAGAGTAACTCGAATAATGGGCAAAAGTTGATTTAAGGTGAATGTTATGAAAAAGACTATTTATGGTTCCATGCTTGCCGCAGCTGGTGTTATTGCTTCTTCGGCTCCCGCTTTCGCTGCTGATTACACCGCTCAGATTGCAGCCGTTCAGGCTACTGCTGAGACGAATACTGGTGCTGTTGCTGGTGCTGTAATTGCTGTTGCTGCAATTGCTTTCGGCCTCGGTATTTTGGTTCGCTGGTTGAAGTAAGTTTTGCTTACTTCTATTTTGCTCGTATCGATAACTGTTTATGTCTTTGTAGAGGGTTTCAGTACGGGCATTCGTGCCAGTTAAAAGGGTTTTATTATGAAAGGGCTATTATCAATCGCTGGGCTGGTAATAGCCCTTTTTGTTTCATCTGTAAATGCGTCAATTTATGATATTGCCGATTATCAGCCGGTAGTAACTAAGCGTCAGACTCCGCTTTATTGTACGACCAATGGGACTAATCGGGTTAAGGAGTGGTTTGTTGATGGTGAGATATTAAACACTGATACAGCTACGCTTAGGTCATTAGCTACAGAGTGTGATGATTGGGCGGTTTCAGCTTGGCAAACTTCTTATTCTTCCATTGTAGGCAATTTTTGTAGATGGGGTGAGGGTACTTTTAGTTATGCTTCATCCACTTCTAAGATAAGAAAATACGGGAAAATGGCGTTTGATTATGCCATGGGCTGTACTGATGCCCGTGGTGTTTTTGATATTAGTTGGTATGTTGTGGCTTTGCCTGCTGTTGATACCCTCTCTCAATGTGAATTTCCTTATTCTTTCGGTTATGACTATAACGGTGATAACGAAGTAGATCGTTGTTATGACCCTAATTTGTTGAATGATTTGTCGAATTGTCGTGATAAATTCGGTTCTATCTTGCCTGTTTTAACAAATATTTCCACATCCGTTTGTAAGACTGACCCAGATACAGGCGCTAGATGTGGTTATACTCGCGCCGCTGGTTCTAATTCTTTTTCTTTGGATTTGGAAGCTGACTGTTTTGGTGATAATCCGCCTCCTGATTATGATGATGGTGATATTCCAGAGCCTAATACTTGTGAAAAAATGAGTTCTGATTTAATGGTTTGTGCTGCTGACCCTAATGAAAAATGCGATTTCTATACAGGTGTCTGCCAGTCAGATTGTGGATATGTTAATGACCAGTTTGTTTGCTTTAGCCCTTGCGAGGGGGCAGAGTGTGACGCCGAAGAACCTCCTGATGTGAATTGTACTTTTAATCCTTCTCACCCTTCTTGCGCTAATAAAGAACCTGATTTGCCCGAAAATTGCACTAAGTCTGGCGCGGGTATGATTTGTAAAGAAGACCCAGCAGAAAAATGCAATGAGCAAGGTATTTGTCAGGACGGCTGCGGATATATCAATGATGTGTTTGTTTGTTATAAATCAAACGATAAAGAAGGCGATTTATTCAAAGATTTGGCACCGCTAATTGATGAGCTTAAGAATTTGGGTAAAAAGTTTGATTTCACTACATCAAAACCTAAAGGCCGAGAGTCGTTTGGTTCTTTTGATTCGCTTTTTGGTGAGGCTGATTTAGCTATTATTAAAGATATGGCCTTAGATAAAAAAGATGAAGCAAATCAGCTTATAAAAAGCATTAAATCTGAATTTACTGGTATGTTTTCCGTTTCTTCTCCGTCTGGTGCTTATGAGCAAATAACATTAAATCTTTCTTACGGTACATTCAAAAGCAAGGTTTGGGAGTTTTTTCAACAAAATGTAGGTATTATTGCGGCTGCTGTTATGGCGTTTGCCTGGATGGCAGCGGCTTCTATTGTTATGGGAGGTCGTAATGATTAAGAATTTATTTATTTTCATATTTGCATTATTGCCGTTTATGGTTTTTGCTGCTGATTCACCCTCTGGTTTTTCCGGTGCTTTTCAGTCTTTGATTGATTTGGGAACCGACATGATGAATTTTGTTACTGAGGGTGTGCCAAATTTTTTTCATCGTTTAACGGCTTGGGCTTTTGAGGCAATGATTTATGTAAAGTTTTTGCTTTATGTCGAATCTGTTAAATTTTCTTGGCAAGTTGCCAAGGTCATAATTTCTGATTTGAGTATATCTAGCACTGTGATGAACTCTTTATCTGGTTTATCTCCAACTGTTAAAGCTGTTGTTGCTGATACACGTTTGATTGATGCGTTTAACGTTATTTTGAATGCTCGCATTACAGCTATGGTGATGAGGTTTATCTAATGGCCAGTATTTTTGTTCACGGTTCGCCAGGCTCATACAAAAGCGCCTCCACTCTTTGGTATGAATTATTGCCAGCTTTGAGGGAAGGGCGCTTGGTCATTACTAATATTGAGGGCTTGAAGCCCTTGGAAACGATAGAAGCGATTCTTTGTGAAAAATTCCCGTCTACTGCAAAGCTTTGGCGTGTATCAACACAGAATCCAACAGGCTTGGCTTTGATGCGTCGTTTTTGGTGTTGGGCACCTGTTGGCGCGTTTATTCTGATTGATGAAGTGCAGGGTGTTTATCCATCATCCAAAGCTGATAAAACATTTAAAATTGAGCAACTCAATAAAGTACCTGCTGTTGATATGGTTGGCTTGCCTTCTGCCTTTCTTGATGAATTTAACGCGCGTTTAGATGATGTTTCGCCAGACACGTTGGGGGAGGGTGATGTTGATGATTTGGGTATAACTGTTTTTGATGATAATGGTCATATCATTTACCCCGCTGATATTTCTGATGCGTTTAACAGGCATCGGAAATATAACTGGGATTTGGTTTACTGTACTCCTGATATTGATGAGGTTCATCCGCTTGTTCGTGGTGTTGCTGAAACCGCTTATGCATATAAACATAATGACGCTTTGGGAAAGTTGATTCCCTATTACAAGCGTCGCCCTCGTATTTATCCACATAAGCCTAGGGAGTCCGGTACTTATGTCCCAGCCAAAGCAAGCATTTTCACTCGCAAGGTTCCTACCCAAGTTTTTGCGCTCTACAAATCGACTTCAACCGGAGCAATCACTGGTCAAACAAAAGGTTCAACTCCATTCAGTGACGTCCGATTCATCGGCGTCTTGCTCATCCTTCTTGCAGTCATCATCTATTACATCTGGTTCTTTGGGATTTATGAGGCTCCCACGTTGGATGTTGACCAAAGTTCTCAGTCTGGTGAAGTGGTTAAGCAAGTTGTTGATACGTCTCTTGCTGCTTTTATTAATCCTGAAGGGAATCAAAATGCTGTTCGTGTGGTTAATGCTGTAGATGCTGTTTTGCCATATGGTTCTCATGAAATTTATGTGACTGGTGTAATAGCCAACCTTAATAAATATAGGTTTATAACTGGTCGTGATTATATTTTTGAGCTTCGTAGCTCTAGGGGCGTTTTTGCTATATCCAGTGATTTAATGCGTGATATGGGTTGGGAGTTTGAGTATCGCCATGATTGCCACGTAATAGCCTCTAATGGTTCTTCATCTGTTAATGCTTTTTGTATGCCAAATGAGGCTCGTGATTTTGTGCCTGATTCTGTTGCATCAAATCAACCAACTGTAAGTTTATTTTAACTGCGGCGCCGCAGCGCACAGCTGCGGAGCCTGAGCAAGCGAAGCGCAGCGGCGCCGCAAATGGGGTTTTATGTTAGTACCGGATTATCTGGCTAGGGTTGTTATTATTGCTGCAATTACCATTGCATTTGTTTTTGTGCATGTCATGGCCACAACGTAAGCCCCAAATGCGCACAATGT
>NZ_JBFKLW010000056.1:0-28641 GCF_041630135.1 Shewanella sp. | reverse complement strand
TAGCAAATTTCATTGCTGTTGGCGCGCCAACTGATATCGGCACCGTTCAAAGTCACTCTGCCGGGGCGGGTGAGCTCCATCTGGCCCTTACCTTGGGTATTGACCACAAACAGTCGGCCGGGATGGCCGTCGAAGTCGATGCGAAACGCCAGGCGTTCACTGTTGTTGTCCCATGCCAGACCTTCCAGCCAGCCGTACGGCGATGCAGCTTGCTCACGCCAGGCTTTATCTTCAAGTACGCGGTTTTGCTTGTCAGTGGTGTTGAACACTTCTACCCGCGACCAGCCCTCCAGGTAGACGAGTTCATTATCTTCTGTGGTGATACGGGCGATTTGCTTGCCATCGGGGCTGACACTGAAATCCCACACCACCTTGTCGTCGTCCAGCAGCAGCTCCTGGCGGAAGTTTTGTAAATCCAATCTGTACAGTGGGTTGGTATCGCGTTTTCCGTGGCCGTATTGAGGGGCACTGTGACTGGCACGCATGCCAGCCCAGGTGTCCTTATCTTTGGATTCTTTATTGGCAAGAAAGTAGAGCGCCGAACCATCTTTGGACAGCTCAAATGCATTAATGCCTTCCTGTTCCCGGGTCATCGGAACGGCTTCACCGCCGCCCCTGGCGATACGAAAAATCTGTGGTTTGCCGTTGTAGGGGGCCTTCTCATCACGCTTTTCTGTGCCAATAAAGTAAATGAAGCGCCCGTCCGGACTCCAGGCCGGTTGTGATTCGCTTTCATTGGTGAAGGTGAGGCGGACGGGAGTGCGGCTTTTCAAATCAATCTGCCATAAATCGGCCTGACTCTTGTCGAGTTCTTTATCCCAGCGGTTTTCGAGCCAGAGTGCATGGTTGCCGTCTGGGCTTATCACTACAGAGCTCATGTTGGCTATGCTGAAAAAATCGTCGGCTGTGATTGAGTGGGATGGCGCAGCCATGGCCGCAGGCGTGGCCAGCAAGCCGGCCAGAAACAGATGTTGGTAACGCGGTGACATCAACAATTCCCCCATGGTCGAAAGTGACAATCACCTTAACGGCTTGATTATAAAAACACCATGAAAAAGCTTACTTTTTTTCCTCTTTTATCAGCTGTTGCAGATAAGCGAGTTCATCGGCGCTCAGTAATTGACTGCTGGCTTTCTGGCTGACTTTGGGGGGGAGTGCCAGTTGGCCGCGAAGGTAGGCTGCACGGGTAATCTGGTGTAACCCATAAAAAGCCAACAGGTACAGGCTGAGCAGCAGCACCATTCTGGGGAACATGATCATCAACTCACTGGCACCATCACCAAAATAGATGGGGAACAGCGTCAGGCTGACCCGCAGCAGCCAGTTCAACATCAGTGCCAGACACAGGGTCATTAACCAGCGAAAACGCAGATCCTGCAGATTTTCTTCATGAGCTCTGGCGCCGCGACTCCTGTGGGCAAGCAGTAGTTTGAAAATGAGGATGAAGTAGATACAGGTCTGGAAAAACAACAGCAGGGTGATGATTGTCGTAAACGGCGTGTAGTCGGCAACAGAAAGGCGCTCGTTTGTGCCGGGAAGGAGCAACCCCGGTTTGTTCAGTTGATCAACCATAACTCCGATGGCCACAAGCGGCGCGGGCAAATAGTGGTAGCCAAAGGAGCCGGTGTGTTTACCCAATGCCTGATAGCAGTACTGATACAGGAGTGGCATCAGCAAAAAATAACCGGGAATAAACAGGCTGTAGATGAGTGGCATTGGCAGGGAGACAGTGTCTCGTGTCAGCAGGCCGGTAAAGAAAGTCAGCGACAGCAGCGAGAATATGCCCGCCAACAGCTTTTGATTTCCCGAGCGTGACCGATACAGGTAGCGTAAATAAAGCCCGAGTCCAAGGCAGTGTAGGCCGCCAAGAAGCGATAGCCACTTAAAGGATTGCTCCAGAAACGCTGTCATGGGCAGCTGTCATCCCGCTGTATAAAATCCGAATGTTTTCTGTTTTAGCCCATGTGTGGCTTCGTGGCAATCCTGCCTTAATCGGATACCTGTTTCTGTAATCGCTGGTGGCGGTTTGATAGATTCTTGGGTGGTTTATCCGGCGCGGCTTTACGTTCCAGCAACAGATGGCGAATCGCCAGAATGGGGTGGGGCAACAACATCCGTGGGCCGGCATAACGCATGATCACCCGGGCCTGCTCTCTTTGTGCCGGCTTATAGCAATGAACCGGGCATTTGTTGCAGGTGGGCTTTTCCTGGCCGTAAGGGCAGCGATCCAGTCGGGTTTTGGCATAGTCAAGAAACTCGAGGCACTCGGAACAGGTGGCCTTGGTACCATGATGATCCCGACAATAGATGGCGACCATGGCGCTGATAGTAGCAAACTCGCGGCCAAGATTTCCGCTTAAGGTGATGGACTCGGTCATGGCAAATACCCAAGCAATTTACTTGGTTTTATCTTAGCCGCCAGGATAGCCGAACTCAAAAGACGATATTCAAATCATGAAGGTGCGCACAAAATGTGACAGACAAAAGGTGCCTTATTTTTGATATCAGACAAGGTCAAAAGGGCATAAATACTTGATTTGAACTGGTGAAATGCTTTAAAAATAACCACTGCGCCCGGTATGGTTTTCAGCCGGAATTGGGGAAAGGTGGCAAAGCAGCCACGATATACAGGATACAAAACATGAAAATAGTCGCACTCATCCTGCTGGTGCTGGTTGGCGTCTTCCTTTATAACCGCGCCAAACGCCTGGCCAATGAGGAGCAACAGCCACGCCGGGACAGTTCCGAAGACGGCAACACAATGACATCTGCGCCCAAGGTGTCTGACACAAATGAGATTGAGGCTGAAAAGGCCGCTGTGCCGGTTTCCAGTGAAACAGTTGAAGAAATCGTCGACAAGAAAGCGTTGCAGTCTGAGGCAGATGAAGCCGCGGTGGTCGCTGCACCACAATCTGTGGAGGTAGAGCCTGCCACTGAGGCCGCTTCAGTTGAGGCTGACACTGATGCAGATGTTTCCGCTAAAACGGAAGCGGTTTGTGAAATTGAGACTCTTGTTGGCGTTGTTGCACGGGAGGAAGCTGCAGAGAAAGCCCGCGCAGGCCTTGCTCTTCCCGATTTTGCCGGAGAAGTGTTGACCAGGGCTGTGAGTGATTACAATGGCTCAAGTACCGCAGAGCTTAAACATCAAAGCCTGTTGATTGCCATTAATGAATGTTACAAACAGCGTAAAGATGCCGGGCATCTTGCTTACGGTGCTTCGCTTGCCCAGCACTATGCCAAACTGGCCATTGAGGTGCTGGGGATGGGCAAACCTTTAAAAGGTATAGGCTTTATGCAACTGGCAACCCTGCAAACCGACAATGGTGAGTTTAACAGTGCCATTGAATTGTGCCGTCAGGCGCTGGAACACGGTCTGTCCGATGGTACTGTGACTGGTTTTGAGGGGCGTATTGCCCGTATCGAAAAGGCCCGTGATAAGGCGGCAGGCTAGTCAGCACGCTTTTGGGCGGGATAAAATAAAGGCGGTGCAGCGGGCACCGCTTTTTTTATTGGGAGATGTTCTTGAAGTTGCTCACCCTGTGTTTATTACTTGCCATGGTTGGCGCTTGTTCCCGCACGGAACAATGGGTTCTTACGTATCGCACTCAAGCCAAAAGTACTCCCTGGCAGTATGCTGACATAGCTGGCTACTATGAGTCAGCGGAGCAATGCCAGACCAAGGGGGCTGGGTTGTTGCGACTGGGCAACAATAAAGGTCAATTTCAGTGTGGCCAGCAGTGTGAAGCTGAAAACGGCCAACTGAGTTGTGCCGTGATATTGCCATCATCTTCCTCCTCAGCAGTACGGCAAACGCCATGAATATCTCGCAGATCAGTCTTGATAAAGAGGCCATCAGTCTGGCCATTCGCGGTGATATTGATTACGACCGTTTTGACGAATTTGCTGAACCACTGGCCGCTGCGCTCGATTGCCGGGTGCTGGAAAGGCAGTGGGGCGCTGATCGCCACCAATGGCTGCTCGACTTTGAAGGCTGCCGTCTGTGGCTGAATTTTGAGTTTTATGGTGATGTGGCATGGCTTGCCAGTGACCGCGAAGAAGATTTTGAAGTGCTGGCGTTTCTGGCGGGACTTCTGCGTCCTTTGGTAAAGGAAGAGACCCTATGAGTGCGGCATTTCATTTTCATGCGCTGACGCCAGACACCATTCTTGATGCCATTGAATCAGTTGGTATTTATCCTGAAACCGGTCTGATGCCGCTGAATAGTTTCGAGAACCGGGTGTATCAGTTCCGCTGCGATCGTGGCAACCGTTACGTAACCAAGTTTTACCGTCCCGAACGTTGGAGCGATGAGCAAATCCGTGAAGAGCACAGATTCGCCTTTGAACTGGCCGACGCCGAAATACCGCTGGCGGCTCCTGTGGTGTTGGATGGCGAGAGTCTGTTTCAATTCAGCGGTTTTCGCTTTGCGTTGTTTCCCTCCATTGGTGGTCGTGCATTTGAAATGGACAACCTTGACCAGCTGGAGGCCGTCGGCCACTTTATTGGCCGCTTACATCAGGTTGGCAAGGGCGGGCAGTTTATTGCCCGTGAGACACTGACGGCGGCCATGGCTGCCGAGGCGCTGGCCGAACTGCTGGCATCTACCCATGTGCCAGAGGCTCTGCACCGTGATTTTGCGGCTGCGGGTCAGGCGCTGGCCAATGCCATCGAGCAGGCCTGGATTAGTACCACCAGCTTGCGACTGCATGGGGACCTGCATCCGGGTAACATACTGTGGACGCCTGATGGTCCGGGTTTTGTGGATCTGGATGATGCCAGCTGCGGTCCGGCGGTACAGGATTTGTGGATGATGCTGGCCGGGGATGACCATGAGCGGCGGATTCAGCTCGATACCCTGCTGGGTGCCTACGAAGAGTTTTGCGACTTCGATATGAAGGAGCTGGCACTGATAGAGCCGCTGCGGGGCTTGAGGATGCTCAGGCATATGGCCTGGATTAGCCGTCGCTGGCAGGATCCTGCATTTCCGATGCATTTCCCCTGGTTTGCCGATGAAGCTTACTGGCAACGGCAAATTCGCGATATGCAGGCTCAGGTGGTGCAGATAACCCAGCCGCCACTGCGTCTGCAGCCTTTTTGATGTGTTTTGTAACACAAAGTTGAACTCTGTGCTTGAGATGGCATCAAAAAGCGTATTAGTTTAGGCTTCGAAAACCGATTTGGTCCGCAGGACCCGCAAACCAAGGATATCAGATGAAAAAAGCGCTTTTGATGGCTGCCGCCCTGCTGGCAATGCCTTTTATGTCTCAGGCCGCCGATTACAAAGAAGGTGTGCATTATGAAATTATTAACGAAGGTCCCGGCAGCGCCAAGCCTGAGGTGACAGAGTTTTTCTCTTTCTACTGCCCTCACTGCTACAACTTCTCCAAGACTGTGGTTCCTATGATTGAAGAGAAAATCCCGGAGGGGGTTACTTTTAATCAGACACACGTTGATTTTATTGGTCGTGAAATGGGTGTGGAAATGTCCCGCGCCTTTGCTGTGGCACATCAACTGAACGTAGAAAAGAAAATTGAACAGGCGCTGTTTGCCGCCATTCATGATAAGAAGCAGCGTTTCGTCAGCCGTGACGATGTGCGTGCATTGTTCATTGCCAATGGTGTTGAGGGCAAGGATTTTGATTCAGCCGCCAATTCATTTATGGTCAATGCCCAGATGAACAAAATGAAGCGTGATACCCAAAATGCCAAGCTGTCGGGCGTGCCTGCACTGGTCGTAAACGGTAAATACCGGGTGATGAATGACAACATCAAGAGTTATGATGAGATGTTGGATATTGCGTTTTACCTGTCTACCAAAAAAGATTGATAGCGTCCCAAATCAGCCAAAAGCGCCTTCATGGCGCTTTTTTGTTTTACCGGGGCAAAAAAAAACCGTACTCCCTGGTCGCAAGAAGCACGGTGTAGAGCCATTCGGCTCAGTTTTACCCTGAGTAACCCTGTAAATGTAGCAAGCTGTCATAATCTTGGCAAGCGCCGACAAATTGACGCTGAAAAAAAGTGAATTTTGATGAGTCTGTAAATCAGCAGCTTACGTTAAAGGAAGTCAAAATTTACAAATTTATGCTTCGCCCCATGAAACTTGGCTGGTAAAAGAAGGGTCGAACTACTGTAATCAATAATAAGAGAACAACACAGGAGGGTCATGTGCGAGTATTTCCTGTTTATGCGCCCAGACTAATCGTCAAACATGTGCGGATCTTTTTGACGGGGGTTATCTGGGTGAAAGACCTGGGAAGGCTGGAGTTTGAGAAAGGAAAATTTTTATTGCCGAGGAAGAGCCTGCCTCAGGTAAAGCAGGCGATTCTGGAGCTGAATGAGCTGATTGAAGCTCAAAACCACGAGGCAAAAACCGCCTGAGGCGCTGCGTTCATTTTGTCAGTCAACCTGGTTGCTCAGCAGACCAACCAGACCGGTGATCTTATCATTCCAGGAGCCGAGCTCCTGCTTGAGTTGCTGGTTTTGCTGTGCCAGGTTGGCAGACTTCTCTTTTTCTTCTTCAAGTTCCAATTTCAGCAGTTCGATAGATTCCAGTGCTGCCTGGATTTTGGTTTCCAGCTGGGACAATAGTTCAAGGCTCATGGGAAAGGTCCTGTAAGGGTTCTGGATGGAGCCCAGATTCTAGCAGGCTCAGGGCGGCGCACCTAGTGTAAAAGCGCAATTTATACCAATTCAGCAGTAAGTTTACCCAGCTAAGATGCACCTTACAGAGCTTCTTTCGCATAGCGGTTTGTATCATCCCCAAAACAGTCACCTTCGATACCGGTGTCAGCGCTCCCGGCATCATTACCGGCCGCAGTTGTGTCTTGGTTCGGGCTTTGCAGCGGTGTAGCCAGCGGGTATGCTGAGACCCTATCCCCCACTGATTGACCGGGAAGCTGGTTTTGCTTGAATTCCTGCCACTGCTGCTCACTCTCACCCTTGCGTTGTTGCTCAGGCGCACTCTGGTCGCGCTGGGAGCCGGAGTTCTGTGCGGCGCCCTTATTCTTAATGATTTTGATCCATGGACGTCGGCCGCTTATCTTTTCTCGGGTTTTACCGGGCTTTTTTATCACCAGGCACAGTGGCAGGGGTGGCATTTGAATGTGCTGGCAGCCATGTTGCTGCTCGGAGTAATGACCAGCCTGTTGGGGCGCAGTGGTGCTGTGGAACAGTTTGGGCTTTGGTTGTCGCGGCGTATCAGTGATGGACGTCAGGCTCGCCTTGGTGTGGTGGGACTGGGATTTCTGGTGTTTATCGATGGTATTTTCAGTTGCCTTGCGGTGGGCAGTGTGGGGCGTCCGCTGGCGAAGCACTATGGTATCAGCGCTAATCGTCTTGCCTATATGGTGGATACCACAGCCTCGCCGCTATGTTCACTGGTGCCGGTAGCCAGTTGGGGGCCTTACGTGATGGCGCTGTTGGCTGGGGTAACTTTTTTACCGGTTTCGCCGCTGGAAGCTTTTCTCGGTATGGCTGTTGTTAACTTTTATGCCATTGGCGCTTTGTTGCTGGTGTTGGTGGGGACATGGCTTGATTGGGGATGGACTACCGAGGCCGAATCCGCGGGTGATGCGTCGTTGCCCAAGGACATCAGTGCATCACCCTGGCCTTTGCTGCTGCCGCTGGCAGCGCTGCTGTTGAGCTCGGTAGGTTTTACCCTGTATTCCGGCAGTCGCCTCACCACCGAATCCGGTCTCGGTGCCATGCTCACCGCGGCGGATATTGGGGCAGCCATGCGTGATGCCTCGGTATTGGCTGTGCTGGTTGCCATGGCTGGCAGCCTCTGGCGTGGTCGGGGCAAGGCGCTCGGTGCGGATGTGCTGGTGGGCGTCAGGTCAATGGCTCTGGCGGTGGGTATCTTGCTGCTGACCTGGATGATTGGTCAGCTTATCAAGGATTTGGGTGCAGGTTTCCGCATAGCTAATCTTGCCCGCGACTGGCTTTCTGCCGACTATATGTTGGCGGGTATCTTTGGCCTGTGCGCCGTTATGGCTTTTGCGACCGGCACCAGCTGGGGCACCTTTGCCATTATGATCCCTTTATGTGCGCAGGTAGCTCATACTCTGGCGCCGACGCTGTTGTTACCTGCACTGGCCGCCGTGATGGCAGGTTCGGTGTTTGGTGACCACTGCTCTCCCATCTCAGACACCTCGATTTTGAGTGCCACCGCCAGCGGTGCCAGTGTGCAAGGGCACGTGACTACTCAGCTGCCCTTCGCGCTGATGGCTGCTGCGGCGGCAATTCTGGCATTTCAGGGGCTGAACATGGGGCTGCCCCATGGGGTCGTGTTGGCGTTGATGGCCTTAACTGCTGTGACTCTGTTGTGGATGTGGCAACGGCGACTTAAAGCATCAGGTGGAGCGGAATGACCGCGTTCGGTTTTTTGTCCCGGGCGAAGTTGTTCAAATTTTTCACACGGGTGCATTAGCCCGCTGCGCACCGGCGGGATAGAATCTTATCTTTTCCAAATGTCATTCAAGGAATTCCTATGAGCATAGTTCGTATGGACACAGGCACCCGCATGAGCAGCATAGTTATCCATCAGGGTACAGTGTATCTTTGTGGTCAGGTGGCCAAAGATAAATTTGCTGACATCACCACCCAAACGCAAACCATGCTTGAAGAAGTGGATGCCCTGTTGGCTCAGGCTGGCAGCGGCCGGGAGCAATTGCTGAGTTGCACCATTTATCTTAAAGATATGCAGGACTACGATGCCATGAATGCCGTGTGGGATGCATGGGTGCCACAGGGCCATGCACCTGCCCGTGCTTGCGTGCAAGCTGCTATCGCCGAGCCCGAATACCTGGTTGAAATTTCTGTGATTGCCGCGCTCAGGGGTTGATCGGAATTCGGCCAAAGCCGGCACCTTCGATATCCGGGGTGATGGCGATAATACGGTCGAGGCGAATGGCTCTTTGTTGGGTGGCTGTGTCTATCAGCAGCCACTCGCTCTTGTCACAGCGGATTTCCGTGGTCACGGCACGGCCATGGATACACCCCTCTTCCCTGAGTTCCAGCGTTAAGGGGTAGCGGCGGATACAAGCCAGTTCCAGATAGTCATAAGCACCGCAGTCAATGCCCTGGTATGGTTGCATAATTCCTCTTTTAATCATTTTCTTAGAAATAGATTGTCGTTAAAACCATAGGTGCTGTCCGGTATTTTTCAAGCCTTTAACGAAATGATCCAACTACTTTGCAGGTCTTTGTACCTGGAATAGAGTGGTGGAGAGAACGCATGCAACGGCCAATCCTATGGTTAGTTTCCTTCCTGTTGCCAGCGCCATTATGGGCTTGGGAATTCCACGCCATCAGTCAGACATCCCATCCTGTCATTATTGAACTGTACACATCACAGGGGTGTTCCAGCTGCCCACCCGCTGAGCAATGGTTATCCGGCTTCACACAGGAGACCGGTCTCTGGCACACCTTCTTTCCGATGGCCTTTCATGTCAGCTATTGGGATTACCTCGGCTGGAAAGACTCCTATGCTCAACAAACCTTTTCCCGGCGTCAGTATGCATATTGGAATCGAAAGCACAGTAAGGGCGTCTATACACCACAGATTTTTATAGACGGCAAGGAATGGCGCGGTGGCGAGTTGCCAGTAACCAAAGCCGCTCCCCGCCTTAATTTTTCACTGGCAGACGGCGTGATCAGCGCCACATTTGACGGGGCTGCCGATGTGCTGAATCTCGCCATCGTGGGGGTGGGATTGCAAACCCGGGTGGCGCGCGGTGAAAACCGCGGCAGACTGCTGCAACATGATTTTACCGTGCTGTCCTTTTTTCAGTATGAAAATTGTTCTGATGATCCGCTGCAAAGTCAGTTCAATGCAACGCTGGCACTCGATATAGACTCCCTCAGGCGCAGAGCGCCACGATTGGCACTGGTGGTCTGGGCCGAGGCGAACCTAAGGCCATTGCAGGCGGCAGGAGGGTGGCTTACCCAATAGTATTTGTTGGTGCTGCTGTTGCGTCTCTGTTTTTAAATCATGCCAATCAATAGCGTACGCCGCACTGTTAACAGATTTTTTGTCGGCTAAGGCTTGTCTTGGCCGCATATTGTGCGTATAACGAAGCCTTGTGATACAAAAGTGTTACAAATGTAATAAAAAATAATAACAAGGTCTGAATGGCTTTTGACTGTTCCATGAGATGACCACTTTGAATATGCACAGGAGTAAGCAATGCAATCATTCTACAAACCACTGGCCGCAGCGGTAACCCTGGCTCTGTGCTCTGGCGCATATGCCGCTGATCAAGAGCGCTATATCGTTAAGTTCAAGGAAGGCAAAGGCCCAAGTGTCATGGCCCAGCTCAAGGCTCAGGGTGGCAAGATGGCGCTGGATCTGAGCAACCACAACGCTGCAGCCTTTATGCTGCCGGCTAACGCTGTTAAAGGTCTGCAACATAATCCCAACGTGGAATATGTCGAAGTAGATGCCAAGCGTTACCCTATGGCGCAGGTTGTGCCTTACGGTATTCCAATGGTGCAGGCTGATCAGCTGAGCGACAGCGCCACCTCTAACATGACCGTATGTATTATCGATTCCGGCTATGAACTGGCCCACGAAGATCTGGCCAACAACCAGGTTACCGGCACCAACGACGCCGGTACCGGCAACTGGTTCACCGATGAAAACCACCACGGTACTCACGTGGCAGGTACCATCGCTGCCCTGAATAACAACACGGGTGTTGTGGGTGTTAACCCCAACGGTAACCTGAACCTGCATATCATCAAAGTATTCAACGCCGATGGTTGGGGCTATTCTTCTTCTCTGGTCTCTGCCCTCGACAAGTGTGAGCAGGCCGGTGCCAAGGTTATCAACATGAGCCTCGGTGGCTCAGTGAAGAGCCGTTCAGAAGATCAGGCCTTCGCCGCTGCCGAAAGCCGTGGTGTACTCTCCATTGCTGCTGCCGGTAACGATGGTAACACCCGTCACTCTTACCCAGCTTCATACAACTCGGTAGTGTCTGTAGCCGCTATCGACAGCAACAAACTGGTTGCTGATTTCTCTCAAAAGACCAGCCAGGTTGAACTGTCTGGCCCTGGCGTAGGTGTGCTGTCTTCTGTGCCTATGGGCACTGCATTGGTAGCCAGCTCTAACGTGAATGGCACTGGTTATGAAGCCATTGGTATGGAAGGCTCACCCACTGGTAATGCTTCCGGCATGCTGGCTGACTGTGGTACCGGTGAAGCTACCTGTAACGCCAACGGTCAGGTGTGTCTGATTCAGCGTGGCGTTATTTCTTTCGCTGAGAAAGTGCAGGCCTGTGAAAACGGCGGCGGTGTAGCAGCCATCATCTACAACAACGTGGCTGGTCCGTTGAACGGCACCATGGGTGAAGTAGTGACCTCAATCCCTTCAGTGGGCGTGAGCGATGTAGACGGTGCAGCCATGCTGGCACAGGTTGGCACTCAGGCCAACGTCAGCATTGGCGCTGGTAACTACGCTTATTTCGACGGTACTTCCATGGCTACCCCACACGTAGCCGGTGTAGCGGCGCTGGTGTGGAGTCACTTCCCACAGTGTTCAAACACTCAAATCCGTGCCGCACTGCGTGCGACAGCTGAAGATCTGGGTGCAGCCGGTCGTGATGACTCTTATGGCTATGGTCTGGTGAAGGCCAAGGATGCGGTAGATTACCTGACTGCCAATGGCTGTGGCGGTAATGGCGGTGGCAACACCGGCGGTACCTGTAAAGGCCGTAACTGTAAATAAGCCTTAGCTCAGGCATAAAAAAGCCGGTCATTTGACCGGCTTTTTTATGCGCTTTTGGCAGCTGGTGCCATGTGCTCGTTTCGCAAATGTCATTCAATATGAAACAGGAAAGGAGTAAATATCAGCATCATATATACTGTTTAAGGTTAATAAAAAACTGTCCTGATCACCTTTGGCTATACCAAAATACTTTCTGATGGAGTTGGCAGGGTAGCTGGCAATAATCTCATCTTCGCCTCCCTTATTGAATTTCATGATGCTGTCATTTTGAGGGGTTCTGGTTAAGTAATAGAGCGTACCATCCTGAGTAAAAATGCTGCCAAAATCCTCTATCGCCAAATCCTCGATAATCTTGGTAAATTGTTTGGTTTTTAAATTAAGTCGCCAAATGCCTTTTTCATCTGTCCGTGTAACGAACAGTGCATCCTTGCCATCAGGTATCGCAAAGGTTTCGTTATTGGAGGTCAGCTGTGTCAGCCTGGCGGTATTTATATCGAATTGGTACAGGCCATAGAGATTATTGCTGATGGCAGCAAAATAAACTGCCGAGCCATCGGCTGACCAAGTGGGAAACTCGGGTGTCAGATTGCCTGTATCAATAAGAGAAAGCTGACCTTCACGCACATCCCCGATGAAGAGTCGCTGCTCATCGCCTTTTTTGAGCACTGTGGTTGCAAAATGCTTTCCGTCAGGGGAGACAGAGGCATATCTGACCATCCCGACACCCTTGGTCAGATTTGTTGAGCCTTGCTCATTTTGCAGCCAAAGATCCCAATTTGCCGACCGGTTTGACACAAACAAAATGCTTCCGTTATCGGAAGTGTATTGGCCATACAAGTCGCGATACGAGGAAAACACCCGACGAATTATCCGCTCACTGTCCAGGGCTCGTTGTACGATATATTCGCTTGACTGATGTTTGGTGACAAAAAGCTCATTGGTTTTGGTATTAAAGCTGAGTCCCGATGCTCCGCTTATTTGGTTTATCTTTGTGAGTTCAGGGCTGTTGTTATTGGTGAAATCCAATGAGTAGGTCGCAATTTTTCCGCTTTCTGAATAATTAACGAATATTTGATGATTACCCTTGCCGCGTGTAATGCCGGTAATAGATTCCTGATAATTGAGTAGCAGCTGCTCCTGACCTGTTTCCGATAGTAATACCAATTTATATTGTTGGCCTCTTTCTCTGAGCACTATGATATTTTTACTGTCAGCGGCCCAGATAGCCATGAGATCATTTGATTTTGACTCAGGAAAACTCACCTGAGTCACCTGGCTGGTAATAAAGTCATATTTAAAAAGAGAGGCAACACCGTTGACCAGTTTTGAATAAAGCAGAGCATTACCATCGGCAGACCAGTCGAGCTTCTTTTGAAATTCCACATACCAGCAGTCGGAATCAATTAATTTATCCTGAAGTGTTAAAAGCTGAATAACCCGGATATGACACTGACCTTCACTGGTAATTTGAATATAAGCCAGCGCAGTATCGTCAGGAGACCAACTTGGCAAGGTATCGCGATATTCTCCGGAGGAAATCAACCTCAACGGACTTTTAGAATCACGTAAGTCTTTTATATATAAGCCGCCATGCTTGTTTTCCTGGATCCACTGAAATGCGAGGAAGTTACCGTCGTGAGACACCGCGGGATGTTCTTCTACACCTTGAAAATTGGTGATGCTTTGCAAAGTGGCAAACTTGACAGACTCGCTTTCCGGTTCACTTTCAGGCCTCATGGGTGGGCTTGAAAAGAGATAGAGTACAGCCAGAATAAAGGTGGTCGACAGTAGTGCAACCAGCATAATCGATTGGCGTTTCAAGCCGGTATTTTGTGCTGTAGATTTCGGTAGTGGCTCAGGTTTGACTGTCAGTACATAGCCGACTTTTGGAAGAGTCTTGAATATTGCGTCGCAGTCGCCGCCAAGATCCGTAAAGGCTTTGCGGATTTGCCACATTGCATTGATGTAGCCACGTTTTCCAACGCCTTCATTGCCATCCCAGATATTCTTTATTGCTTCTTCATGCTCAACGATATGATTTTCATTGACGAGGAAAAGCTTCAAATACTCAAAAACCTTAACAGGCAGCTTTACCGATTTCTCTCCATTATCAATCGTCAGGTTTTGGCAATCGATAATAAAGTTATTTAATTTAAATCGCGTCGGAGGTGCTTCTGCCATTGGCAATCTTCAGTCAGGCGTTGAAAATGTGAAAGTCATAGTAGCACCTTAGTTCCGGCTTGATAAGCGCACGCCAGTCCGTATCTTGGCGGCTTATGTAACAAATTGAATAGCCATCTGAATGCGGTATTAAGTCAAACCGGTCCGGCTTCCTGACTGTTATAACGGGCATGTGATAGCGGCGGTTGTGACTGTTCATATGGGCAATACACATGAAAAGGGCTTCCCACGGGAAGCCCTTTTTTACTGACCCCGGCCCTGTTACTGACGGCGTCTGATAAGGCCCGCAGCACCCAGGAGCAGCATCACAAATCCCATGCTGCCACCGGAGGAGTTTTCTTTGTTGGGTTCTATGTCCACAGCAACCTGCACAGGTGCAGCTTGTTTCTGGCCATTGCTGCCCACCAATTCGAACACCACTTCATCGGCACGGCTGATGTCCGGTGCGGTAAAGGAAACCGAGGCTGTTCCGGCACCCACAATGGCTACCGAAGGCCCGGACACCTGTCGCCAGCTATAGCTCAGTTGCGGTTCGCTGATCACGGTATCCACGGCAATGGCAGTCAGTTTTACCTGCTCGCCATGTCTGGCTGAGGACTTATCCGCATGCAGACTGAACACCGGCCGTCCTTCAAACAGCACCGGCGAGCCTTCAGACACCACTGCTTCGGTATTATCGCTGGTATTCACCTCGGTACGGATAACCGGCGTGATATTCATCAGGCCTGTCACCATGGATGCATCCAACACCAGGGTAAAGGTTGTGGCTGCTGCGCCGTCTTTTTGGGTGTGTGTCCAGCTCAACAGGTTGCCCTCAAGCGTATAGTCAATGTCACCGGTAGCCATCTGCATGATGGAAAACCCGCTTGAGGCATCCGATATCAGGCTGGTCACGGACAGGCCATCTGCCAGCTCGGCAGTGAAACTATAGCTGCGATCTTCACCGCTGTTGTTGGTGGCCAGGGTGATTCTGGAGGTCAGCATATCGCCTTCCAACATAGGCTGAGCCATTTTCACATCATCGGCGCCCCTGGTGATATTCACCCGCACAGCACCAATGTTACGGTCAAGCTCGGGGGTGGTACCCAGCCAGAAAACGCCGTTATACCTGTCACCTTCGCTCATGTGCTGATCCCATTTGACACGGGTGTCCAGCTCTTCTCTGGCTGCAACCGAATCGGCCACCTCTAGTTTCATGCTGTCGTCATCGTAGGTGACATTGGTAACGGCCAGTCTTACTGTGTCATAGATGGGGGCATCGTAGACGCATTCTTTGCCCTCATCCGGCACTTGCCCGGCTTCACACAACATTTGATTGTCGGTTAAGGCCTCAGGGCCCGGTGCCCAGTTATGAACCAGGATCCAGTAGGTATCATTAACCGGGTCGACAATATCGATTTTCTCAAATGCGGTCTCGCTGGCTGACATATAACGGATAAATGGCATTTCAGACGGAATGCCTGTTGGGGAACCATCCAGGTCTACGTCAACACCCACATACAGATCCAAATCCGGTGAACTGGTGTCCAGTACCTCAACAACCAGACGCTTGCTGTCGGCCTGAATGTTCAGCGGAATAGCGTATGCAGTGTCTTCCAGGGTGATTAAATCGGGCAGGATCACGTTGTTGGTGGCATCTCTGCGAACCGTGAACTCGTGGATTTCGGCCTTGGCGATACCTGACTTGCTCACCTGAATATTGTCACTGCCAATGGTGACTATTCCCTTAACTGCAGCGGAGTCTTGGTCGCGTCCGGCGGTAATGTCCACATGTTCAGGTGCGACACCCGCAATGAAGTTAATGGACACAGGCAGGGTCTGTACCGGAATTGACTCATCGTCCGGCGTCAGCACAACCCGGGCATCCACCCATTCCTTCGCCAAAGCGGAATTGGCCTCGGCAACGAAGTTAAGTGTGACTTCTTCACCCTGACTGAGGCTGAATGACATTTGATCGGCAGTGAGCGTGAACCCTTCATCGAGGTTTTCGACGCTGACATTCCAGCTGCCATCTTTCACTGCCTTAAAGGTTCGCGTCCAGGAGCATTCAATCAAACATTTACCTTTCGAGAGGCTGGGTATATTCATCTGGCTCGGTTCACCGTGCCAACCGGGAATGTCTTTTTGGGCCCATTCCGGTGCAAAAGGATCGGCCGCCAGATACCCCTCTCTGGTTTCGTTCATCACCAGTCCGGCTTCAATGGCGAGATTGACCCTGGCGCTGCCAGCGCCTGTGGCGTGATTGTTGGCCCGGACAAGTTCAAATACCGCCGCACCATTTTCGTCACGTACCAGATTGCCATCAGCATCAAACTGGTATTGCTTCTCACTGACTGACGTCACGGCTGTGGTCATCAAAGCCGACTGCATTTCCGCCGGCGTCCAGTCTGGATGAGCTGCCTTCATCAGCAGGTACATGCCAGCAACATGGGGTGAAGCCATTGAAGTACCGGACATTTGCATATAATCGCCGGGCTGCTTTTCCATGTCGGTGAGCAGGGTCGAATGCATGTTGGTGCCGATGTTGCTGGCGTAAATGTCTACACCGGGTGCGCCCAAATCAGGCACCAGATAGTCTTGGTTAACATAGTCGGGACCACGGGAGGTGAACTGTGCGGCAATATCTGCCAGTTCCGGGTTATTGTTAAACTCAGAGTCACCCAGAATGCTGACCATGTGGCCATCACCGGTGCTCAGCCAATCCAGCAATGCATCACCATCGGCCTTGCTAAGGTGGATCGCGGGAATGCCGTGGAAATCGCCAACCTGGTTATCCGCGCTATCGTCAGAGTTAATCAGTATCAGGCCCGCCGCGCCGGCGTATTTGGCCGCAATACTCTTGTTTAGGCGTGACAATGGCACACCGTCATATTCGCCACCACGGCGGCAAACCACTACCTTGCCCACCACATTGTTGGCCTGGTAAGTCGCAGGCAAAGCACCGTTGCCGTAGGCGCTGGCGTAGCAATAACCCGGGCCGCCCTGCATTTCCTGGTAATAGGCACTTTCAACATCACCGGCATAAACAATTTCAGTTGCTGTTTCCAGTGCCAGCGTTCTGCCTTTGCCGGTCATCTCACCTAATGGAGTGTCACCACCGGAGAATACCGCGGTTTTTTCTTCGCTGTAATCGCGACCATGGCTCAATGCGGCCACCGTGGTAACCCAGGGCGAATTGCCGGGAGAACCAACGGTTTGGGCTTCTGGACCACTGTTACCGGCGGCAACGGCTACATGTACGCCTGCTTCACGGGCACTGAGAAATGCCAGTGCATCTGCAGACTGCCAGGGGGAGCTTGGGCTGCCACCAACAGAATAATTGATGACATCGACGTTGTTCTCAATGGCGTGTTCAATGGCGCGGATGGCCATAGAATCGGAACAGCCATAGTTGGGTACGCAGGTGCGGTAGGCAATGATGTTGGCATGGGGCGCCACACCACTGACGGTGATATTGAACATGGAGTTGGTGCTTTCCCAACGGGGTTTTTCTGCCGAGCCACCCACCTGAGTCACAGCGTAAGGCACATTATGCACCACATTACCCGCCGCGGTGGCGGCAACATGAGTACCGTGACCCTGATCGTCCTGCCCCGTGTTATAACGCCAGTCGTAATTGGGCACGGCTATTTTGTAGCTGTCAAACGAGACAACGCCTACCAGTTTGTCGTTACACCAAACCGGGTTTTCTTCACAGTCGCCAAAATAGACTCCCTCACCATAGGGGTTGGTGTGGTCATAGCCATCGCCGCCGATATCGGCAAAAGCTGGGTTAAAGTCATTGGCGATCGGTGGTCTCCAGGAAAAGAATCTCTTTTTGTAAGAGGCTATCCCTGTATCTATCACGCCCACTACCAGACCTTCACCTCGAGATTTGCCGTCGAGTTGTGGGTTGTTCCATACCTGCGGGGCGCCCACGTGGGTTGGGCCAACATCCGTCAACAGTTGTTTGAACGAATCCTTTTGCACCGCCAGTACACCGGGCAGTTTTCGCAGGGAAACAGCTTCAGCATCAGATAACTCCATGACCAGTGCATTAAGCGCTATGGTATGTGAGGCCTGAACCGGCACCTCGCGCTTAAGGGTGGATTTGATATTGCCAAATACCTTGTTCTGTTGGTTAACCAGATAGTTGGTATAGGTGATGGATTTACTGCTGTGAATGTCCAGCTTCCCTTTGGCGTTCACATTGGTGTTTTTTGATGCCTTGACATTGGTGGCCGCCAGCCCCCGGATCCCACCCTGATACAGCGCCAGTGGCTCATCTTTTAAAATAACGAAGTATTTGTTTCCCAAACTGGCTTCGGCAGACTTCTTGTTGAGTAATTGGTTCTTGGCGGTCGCCGCGTAGCTTGCCTGGAGCTTTTGGGGCTGATTGGCATGCACGGTCAGCGCCAGTGCAGACAAGGGCAGCGCCATTGCAATCTTGGATAATTTAAAATTCACAATTCATTCCTCAGCTAAGAGGCGCCGGGCGCCTCTTTAAATTCGTTACTTGCGCGCTCTGCGGGCAAACAGGCCAAAAGCTGCTATCAAAGACATCAGCAGGCCGAAGCTGCCGCCGGCTGAGTCTGAGCCGCTTTCCACTATGGGTGTGGGTTCGGTTGAAACAGGTGTCTCGACCGGTGCGGATGAACTCATGGGGGCAATAGAGAAATCGATGCTGGTCTGCACCTGATTAATGCCATCGGTAACCGTAATACCGGCGCTGAAGGTGCCTGATACGGCAGGCGCACCATGGATTTCTCCGCCACGACTGATGCTCAGTCCCTCTGGCAAGCCAGCAGAGATAAAGGCAATGCCGTCACCTTCGACATCGATAAAGGCGGCAGCGATATTGACACTGAGGTCGCTGCCCTCAACGCCTTCAATCATCGCCAGCGGTGCAATCTGGCTCGGTGCCACATCGTTGCTGTTGGTCACGTTAATCACTACATCAACCAGTTCTGTGTCGCGGTTAATGTGGTCTACCTGAACCTGCAGCACATAGGACTTATTGAGTGACTCATAATCCAGTGCTGCGCTGTTGATGACGGTGATTTCGCCGGATGTCGATACGGCGAACGGTGTGCCGGGCAGGGCGCTGAGCAGGAACATCTGTGCATTGTTCAGATCGTCAGAGGCGAAAAATCTGGGCGATACGATGTCGATCTGGCCCACCAGGGTGCCATTGGCGGCATCTTCGTACACGCTGAAGCTTTGCCCCGGCAGTGCGGTCACATCTGTGGTGCCTACCGAGGGAAATTTTTTGATGCTGTTGTTATCCAGTTCAAAAATGGCCACACCGGGAGGGCAGTCCTTATCGATAATCCAATTCCCGAAGGACACGACATTCGGATCGCACTGGGCTGTCATGGCCGCCGCAACTCGGGCTGCTTTACCGGGCGGGATCCGGGTGATGGGTGACCATGGCAGGGAGAATTCATCAACCGTTTTGGGGTCTGCGCCATCGGGCAACAGCGCCGAGGCTGCCGAGCTGGCCAGGAATTTCACCGACTGCTCGATACAGTAATTGGGATCCCACTCCTGAGCCTGGCAGTTGAAATCCCACCAATAGGGGTAACCATCTTCACCCGTGTGGTCGATGATTTCTTCTGTGTAGAAGCCGTTGAGCACCGGGTTAAAACGCAGCATATGCTCATCGATATTCGATACGGCGTCACGATCGGTTCCGAACTGCCAGCCGAGCTTTTGATCCCAGCTGCTCAGATCCGGATAGGCATCGCGGTACAGCGCATCCATACAAAGGTTGGCCACAGCAACTTTACCACCGGGCGCCACCTGAGTTTCCAGGCTGGATTGTTTAACCCGGGCCCAGCGGTTCCAGGGGTCAAAAGGCATGGACAGGTCGAGGTAGCTGGTGACGGGTTTGCCATCGGCATCCAGCCCTATTTCAACATAAGCCAACATGTCGCTGTCCTGAGCGAGCTGTTCGGCCTGAACAGGGTCGTCGCCTTCAGCGTTGGCAAAGGCTTCACTGTAGATACGGAAATGGGCCAGCAAGGCGTGTCGGTCAAAGTGCTCTGCCATGACCAATTCGAAAGGGTCGAACATTTCAACACTGACCGCCAGGGCTTTTCCGGAAGAACAGGACTGGGTATCAATGTCATAAACGGTTGCACCGAGCGACTTGATGATATGCCCCTGCAGCTTGTCCTTGTTTTCCGCGCGTTGATACTTGTTGTGCATCAGCGGCATGGTGATAAGGGTCCGCTCATGATCAGTGGTGTTGGTGATATCGATTTTGGATGATTCTATCCAATAGCCTGAGTTGTAAACTTTTTGCTTAAAATCCTCCGACTGATAGGTCATATCGCCGCTGGAGGTAGCGTTGGCTTTTTCAAAGGGGGTTGCCTTTTTGGGCAGCACCAGCCAGGCCATTTTTAACAGCGAGTCATCGGCTTCGGCATTCACGTTGGTGAACGTCAGGTAGCCGTTAACCGAGGCTTCGGCCCATTTTTCAATGGTGTAGTCGCTGGTTTTGGTCACCGGGAATGGAGACAGCAATTTGTCGTTCACCGTCAGGGTGACCGGGAAGGTAATGGCGCTGTGGGCCGGAACGCTGATTGATTTTGGAAAAATCAGCTCCACAGCCTGGTTATTGGCCTTTTCACCGTTTTTCACGGTTGCCAGATCATAAGTCTGGGGTTCGTCGGTCAGGTTTTTGATGGTGATATTACGGGTTTGGCTGACAGTGCTGGCCGCTTCAACAAAACCAAATGCCAGGCTGGGTTGGTTGGAGCCGGTTTCCCAGAGTATGGATTTAGCCTTATCGATATTGCTGGCACTGACCAGGCCGGCACCAATGAAGGGAACTTCAGCCACCTTGGTGACATCAACAGTCATCCCCTGAGTGGTAACAGTCTCTTTAATGCCGGCAATGCCATCCGCGTTGGCGGTGTTGGCAACCAGTGCCTTCACTTCAAGAGCACTCAGACTGGGTTCCCTGTGCCAGACCCGGGCCGCCACACCTGCCGCATTGGCAGCAGCATAGGCTGACGTTTGCGCCAGTTTGCCGCTTTGATTGCCTGTGCCGGCCAGGGCGCTGTCAAAGCCTTCTGCCAGTGCTATTACATCCGGTTTGAGCATGGTATCGCCGCGGGTTGGGCCAGCCGGGGAATAAGCCGCCAGATACAGGGCGTCGTTATCCATTCTGGCAGAGCCAACAGTAAGGGCTTCCGGGGTGGCACCAAGGGGGGCGAGGCTGTAGTAGCTGTCAAAATAAAAGGTGCCGGCAGGAGCCACGATCAGCGACCCCAGTGCGGCCAGACGGCGCATATGGTCGATTTGCCGGGTTTGATACGAGGTTCCCGTGCCCTTGCTCTGATAAAAGGAGCCGAAACCATATGAATTGATAAGCACAATATCGGGACGATCACTGAAGTCACCATCCTGATTGGGATCTACCACCACATCTAGGGTGCTGTAGAAATAGTTCCAATCGTAATCCAAAGTCTTGTAGGCCAGTATTTTGGCATTGGGTGCCTGCTTTAGCACCAGTGCTGCCTGCGCTGTACCGGATGGATAGTGATACTCGTGATCCGTGGCTATCTCATCCTTGCTGTTTTCAATGGGGTTGTAGTCGATGGTGTGGTACCACTCGTAATCGGCTGAAAAATCCAGACCCCCGATGACGGTTTCAGTGGGAAAGCCATCCCAGGCATTACGGTTATTTTTCCATGCCTGTTCATAGGCTTCTGGGGTGCCGACGCCACCCAGATCCTTGTGGGTGTAGTCAACGCCATTGCCGACGACGGCGACAGTTACATTGTCGCCCGGGTCATTAATCTTCAGGAACGGAAAGCGCCTGAATTCATCTTCCTGAGTCAGATTTGGCTGGGATGCGGTTTCAATGATTGAGGCCACATCGTCGTTGTTCTTTAAGGCCTCGGCCGCTGCATGTGTTATTTGCACGTGCAGTGAGTTGTCCACCAGACGTACCTTCTGGAAGATAACCGCGTCGCCGTCCAGTGCCTTGATGGCGGCAATGACGTTGTTTTGCTGGGCATCAATTTTGGTGACCACCGAACTGCGGTTATTGCCCAGAGCGGCATAACTCTGATCAAGCGCACTTTTTTCTGACAACTGCAGAATGTATATGCCCTTGAGCTCATTGGTTCTGGTAAAGGATGCCATGGCATCATGTTGGGCAGCGGTGCTTTGCTGCTGATTTCCACCAATAACTGACAATGCATCAGTATTGACAGGTAAACGGGCTTGCGCGGGGCATGCCAGTATCGCGGAAATCAACAATGCGACCGGAGATGATTTGAAAACCATTTTAGCCTCGTGAGTTGTTTTTGTTCTTGCTGAGAACCCATGAAAATGCGCTGACGTTTATTGGAGGTGTCTTGGACTGCCACATTTAAATAGGCGTTAACAGCTTTCTAAAGACCCTGAGACAGGATCGCAACCAAGGCGGGGTTTATTATCTATTGATTGTTCATCAAATATTTATCATTCGATATCAATTAAATATCAATTCTTTTTAAATACAGATACATACAAAGTGTGCGCAACAGGCTTTTCAATTTGTTTCCACCTGTGCCGGCAGGGCATTTTTCCCTTGTTTTTGTTAACCGAATTAACTCGTAATTAACATTGGTTGCCGTGATTCGATCAATATTGAGCCCATTCGGGTAACTCTATTGTTGAAAGGAAATATCAGTGCGGCAGCGACATGGGTATGATCAGGGAGGCAATTTCCCCGGAAGGAATATGCCAATGAAAAAGACCGGCGCAGCCGGTCTTTGCTTTTTTGGATACTTTCTTACATCGGGCAATGTTTCTGCCGCGGGTGCATTCCTTTACAGGTTGCGCTCGCGGGGATGCTCATTGTGGCGCTCCCGCTGGGGCTGTGCCCGTTCGCGGGGTTGATGTTCCCTTTGCAGCCGCTCCCGTGGCTCGGCCTGTTGCCTTGGTTCAGTGCGCTGACGTTCACGCTGGATCTGTGGCGATGGCTCGGGACGCACATCAGGCTGGCGCTCACGGGGTTGATATTCCCGGGACTCAGGGGCGCGCTGCGGGGGCTGACCGCGCTGCTCGCTGCGGTCCCGGCTCTGCTGATGTTCACGTTGCTGGTCATGCTTCTCGAATCCGCGCTGGCGGCTGTCTGCACGCTCACGGCTGTCTATGCGCTCACGGGATTGATGCCCCACTTCCCGTTCGCGGGAGCTATTGCCCACCTCCCGTTCACGGGAGTTATTGCCATTGTTTTCAAAGCGGCGCTCGCTGTTGTTCATACGGGCCTTGAAATCCTGTTCGCGGCTTTGGCTGAGCTCACGAGAGCGGACCTGTGGGTAGTGCTGCTGCGATACAACGCGGCTGTACTCATCATGGCGTTTGTGGTCGCGCTCAATCCGGCTGGGGGTGCTTACATTAAAACGCTGGCGGACATCGGCGCTGCGGTAAGCCACGCCGCGGCGATGGCCCGGGTCATGACGCCAGCGCTGGGCACCGTGGCTGATGGCGTATCTGGGCTCGGGCGGGCGACGATAGTGATGGTGGTGATGCACTATCACGTGTCTGTCGTACCAATGGAAATTGGAGAAGTAAAAGTTAAACGAAATACTCACGCCTGAGTGCCAGCCAAAATGACGATGGTAGCTCACGTAGCCGGGGAAGGGCGCCCAGTAAACCGGAGGGTAACGATGCCAGCGCCAGTGACCATAGACAACGCGTGGGTCGTAATAGGGCACATAGATGATTTCGGGGCTGGGTGACTCGATAATGATTTGCGTCGGCTGGCGTTTCACCACCAGATTATCGCCACCATCGAGATTACCCGCGCGGTCAGCCTCGCGGCGCAGCATCTGTATGCTGTCCAGCACAGCTTCTTCATCGGCAAGGAAGGCATCCCCGAGATCCGCCGTCCAGTTCAGGTCATCACTCATGCGCTCCAGCACGTTGGGGAAGGCAATCAGCGCGGTGACGCTGGGGTCCCAGCCCTGCTTCTCGGCCTTATCCATCAGCTTTTTGTCGCCAAGCTTGCGATTTTTCTCGCGCCAGCGGCTTGCTTCCACGACTTCCAGCGGATAGCTGGAGGCAATCAGGATATGGGTCAGCAGGGTATCGGGGTAAAGGGCAATGGGCGCCAGCAGCCGTGCCAGCTCAGCTTCGCTGAAGCGCTCGGCGCGGATACCGACGCTGTATTCACTCGGCTCTGCCTGAGCAGCCACCGAAGTGCAGCCGGAAAACAGGGGCAAACACATCAGGGCCGACACAAGTTGTATTCTGATAGACCTGTTCATAGGGCCTCCTTGATTGTTCCATACCGGCACCACGCCAGTTTGATAACAGGCTACATGGCCGAAGATGAACGAAGGCTGAAGGGTGAAAACGGCCGCAAGGCAAACGACAGAAACTGTTCTGTCGTTTGCTTATCTAAAATGAGTTTTGAGCCGAAGGGCCTCAGGCCCGCCACGCAGAAATTATCTTCGCGCAGCAGGCACCTTTGGTGAGGAATGGCGATTGGGGCAAGTTGTGGAAGGAGTGGCTATCGCTGTTCTTTTTCGAGCAGTTCCGTCAGGCCCACCAAGGCAGCAAACAGCACTGCGCTGACTGGCCAAATAATCCAGGTAACGCCCCAATTCATGGTCCACAGACTCCATCCAAGAAAGACGGCGGTGACAAACGGCCAGTAAAACCCCGCCAGCTTTTTTGCTTTCTCGCTTCGTCTTGCTTTCGCGGTTTTGTTCAGGCTATCCCTGAGGATGGCACTATAAGCATCTAGCCTTGCTGACACTGGGATCACCAGGTACAAGCCTGCCGCTATCATCAGTATCAGCACCATCAGCATCATGAATATGGTCTCGGCTCCCGGATAGAAAAGGCTGCCCAGCATGAGCGGAATAAAACTGCCAACGAAAAAGAAAATTCCCAGTGACAATCGTCGATGATATCCGGGTGTAAAGTGATTCAGCTTTTCTTGAAAGGCACTGTGGACGCCATAGCTGAGTTCAAATTGCTCGTGATCTATGGTGGCAGTATCGGTTTCAAATTGACTTGTCTTGATTAAATAACTGATACCCAGGCACACCAGTATCAGTATGCCTACAATTCCGCAGGCAGCCGCCAGGTTATTGGTCATACCCAGCCGCTGTGTCGCCGCCATAGCCAAGAAAAAGAATAATGGAATAACCGAGCACACACAGAGTAGAACCCCTTTGACGGTGAGTTCAGCCGCACTTTTCTTACACTCAAGATAGTGATTGGCTTGCTCCATGGTGATCAGTGTGACGTCCGGCAGCTCACTGGCTTTGCCGGTGTCAAAACTGTCTATCTCATCCTTTAACAGGTAGTCGGTCGAGACATTAAACAAGTTTGCCAAGAGGATAACTTTGTTGAGATCAGGGATGCTGTTGGCGCTCTCCCACTTGGATACGGATTGCCTGGAAACGCCCATCCTGTCCGCCAACTCCTCCTGCGACCAGTTGGCCAGCTTACGTAAATTCACTATCTTGTCTGCCAGTATCATTGCGCCTGTTCCTTGCTGCTTTAAGATGCAGTCATCTTAGAAATTCACTGGGTTGCCAACCACCAATCCGGCTTGCCATTTTGTCAACTGACAGTTGCAATTACCATAAAACATAGCATTTTAAATCACTTATCCAATGTATTTGTGCGCAAGTCATTGCTGCTCTGTGGCTCGGGCGAAAGTCTGTCCCTGAGCGGAATTGGCAGCTCAAGCTTGTGGGTGCCCTCTGTGTTTTTGCTCATTAACCGCTCTCACAGGTGTTATTCGGTTTGAGCGAAACCGCTCAAAGAGAATTTCAGCCGCTCGTATAAGTATTGCCCAAGAGCTTTTAGTGTCCCGTTAGCATGGCTTCATCAAAACAAACACAGGAGTAAAGCCATGAAACTCATTGCCAGCCGTAGCATCAGCAATACGCAACATCCTCAACGTCACCAATGGGGGATAACTAAAATGCGACCTTCAGTCTCGGTGGTGTTGCTGCGGCCACATTGAGCGGGTCTGGTTTGGGGGCGTGTTCGGTCGTGTCGGACGCTCTTGTTGACCGTATTCAGATAGGTACTTATTGCCCAAGAGATTTGTTTACGGTACGCTCGTTAAACTTGTTACTGACAAGGCCTTTTAACCCTAAGATGATGAATTACAGTGGTTATTAAGCACGCGGTAAACGGTACCACCATGTAGATCAGGGAAGAACCGCTGAGCTATGCCTTCACAGGCAAGGCCAGCAAAGCAGGGACAGCGCCAGCCAAGCCTTAGCGACGCAAGCGCCAGTTAGGCAAAAGCCAATCGCCCGCCCTTCAGCTTTTCCCTCATCACACAAAACATGAACCAGCCCAAGGTTTGATTCAGCCTAAGCTGCTAACTTGCTGTTGTTTTAGTTGGATTTTTTACAAACGGCTTTTAACCCAAGCCAGTCGGTCAGGACGCGCTAAGGCTGCGAGTGCCGGTGCGGTAGCCGTCCCGAAATTTGGTGTTTAGCGCCAACACTCGGCGGTTTGCCAAACTTCGTTTGGCGAAAATCGTGGGTCGCCGACCCACACCCGGGGAAAGGGGACCGTTTCGACAGGCCCCCTTGTCCAATCCCCCTGCGACCCGCCACGAAGCGGACGACTCCTTGGGCATTTGGTGTCCTATAGCTATCGCGTCAGACGCTCATCCCTGATTCGACTGACGCTGCCTCGGTATCCATACCTCGGCCACGCAACGGACACCAATACCCCGCGGCCGCTTCAAGCGGGAGCGGCAAAACCTTCGGCAAATGAGTCTGCGGAAAGAGTTGTGGGTGTCCGCACTTTTCGACGTCTTTTGGGAAAAATTGTGGGTGACCTTGTTTTGCTTAGTCTGTCAGGTCGCCGATGATTGGGTTTAATTAACTCCGACCCCTTTATCGCTCAAACAAGAAAATAAAAGGTGGGAATTTATTGGTTGTAAGGCACCGCAAGACATTCGCGATAAATATGTTGGCAAAGTAATATCAAAATCAAGAATCTATGGTAGTCCATTTGTTGAGGTCGGTCGCTAATAAAAATTTAAAACTGGACGTCGCTCAGTGCCGCCATTTAAATCGAATTTAGAACCTTTAATGAGGTGGTAATATAATATGAAGATTGCTAGATATATTCAACTCCCTCAGTTTGTATACATGCTATCCGAAGGTCTCTTTATACCAAAAACATCTCTGTTTGAAGATGAGCTTGAAGGTTTGGCTTCAGTAATTTTTAATCGATATGATGAAGGTCCAGCACCCAAAATGGAGAATGATTGGGCTAAGGAGTGGATCTATACGAGTTGTTGGTATAAGTCTACTGAAGAATCAATGGCGATGTGGAACCTATATGGGACGAATAATGAGTCACTTATGGTTCAGTCTACAACTGATAAATTGGCCTCCGCACTAAGTTCTTCAAAAAAATACAAGTCCTATCCTGCTAGGCTAAATTTTGTTTCCTATTTCGAAGCAGCGGAATATCCCAGACCACTTTATAAGAAAGATGTACATTCACGCTCTGCTGCACCATGCCAGCATTTGTATAATCAGAAATTGGATGATTTTTTCTACAAACATCCATCTTATAGGCATGAACAGGAAGTCCGCCTTTGCATAATTGAAAAATCTGCTGAATCACCTTATGAGAAAAATAAAATAGCGGGCGTGGTTCTTCCAATTCAAAACGATTTTATCGAGTCTGTTGTTTTTGCCCCAAATGCTACGGGCTGGTTTAAGGATATCGTGAAAGAACTGATGAGAAAATATGACATTGATGCGGAAATTAAAGGCTCAGAGCTTGATTGGCATAAAGAAATATTTAGCCCGAATACGATCATGTTCTAACAAGTACGGTTTGGGGGGGGCGTGACATCATCCCAACCGAAAACGTTTTAGAATAGTCAGGAAATGCATAGAACTTCACTTGCAGATTGCACTGCTTCTGATCTCCAATCGATTAAAAGGTGAGGGCAGTCGGAAGAGTGAAGGCAGGTACAGCTCTTTTTTTGCCTAACTTAGTTAAAATTAAGGATATTAAATTGAATAACGTTACATCCAAACCAATATTGGGTATTTCTTCATTGATAATAGTTCTTTTTTTTCCGCTGTTAAGTGTTGTCTATAATGTAACCGGAGTAGCTTTTTTTGAAATATCAGAGTTAGCAATATTTTTCGGTTGGTTTTATATTGGTACTGGCCTTGCTATCGCAAGTTTGATTAAGGAAAAATCGAAAAAGACACACCTAATCATGCCAGTTATAACTCTTGTAATCTCTGCGTTTATGATGTTGGTGCAATTGGATTCATAGGCACTATAAGAGTCAGAAACGATATAGAGTCAGGTCAGCAATAACACTTCACGCGCAGATTGCACCGTACCTCAATCCCGTTCGAAGCGACCGAGGGTGTTGCTGAAAATGGCGTAGCGAGGCATGGGAACGAATAACAAAGACACCCATAATTGTTGGTAGCTTCCCCGAGGCTTGACTAGGCTTTACGAATAACAAAGACACCCATAATTGTTGGTAGCTTCCCCGAGGCTTGACTAGGCTTTAAACAAGCCAGTGTCAGGAAGCGGGGAGATGGGTGATGCCACGGCCAAGGTATACTCAGGTTAGTCTGGAAGACACGCCTTTCTATCACTGCATCAGTCGCTGCGTGCGGCGGGCATTTTTGTGCGGCGTGGACGATTACAGCGGCAAAAGCTATGAACATCGGCGGGATTGGGTCGAGTCCCGTTTGCTGGAGCTTGGTGCTGTGTTTGCGATTGACC
>NZ_JBFKLW010000055.1:0-29232 GCF_041630135.1 Shewanella sp. | reverse complement strand
CATGCGCCTTATTATCTCCCGTCGCCTGCTGGACGAAAACGCCCACGACATTCTCTGATTTGCCAGTGATTTCGATTGAATAGAGACTTCGACAGAATAAGGAATTATTGCCATGGCTTTTTTGATTGAACGTATCGAAGGTAATACTGCCATTCTCACTATCAGTAATCCGCCGGCCAACACCTGGACCCGTGAGAGCCTGAATGAGCTTAAGCAAAAGGTACTTGAGCTGAATGATAACAGCGAGATTTACGCGCTGGTGCTGACCGGCGAAGGCCAGAAGTTTTTCTCCGCCGGCGCCGACCTGAAGCTGTTTGCCGACGGTGATAAAGGCAACGCGGCCACCATGGCCAAAGCCTTTGGCGAGGCGTTCGAGACCTTGAGCGCGTTTCGTGGCGTGTCCATTGCCGCCATTAATGGCTATGCCATGGGCGGCGGCCTGGAAGTGGCGCTGGCGTGCGACATCCGCATCGCCGAAATCCAGGCGGTGATGGCACTGCCTGAAGCCACTGTTGGCCTGTTGCCCTGCGCCGGTGGTACCCAAAATCTCACCGCGCTGGTGGGTGAGGGCTGGGCCAAGCGCATGATCCTCTGCGGCGAGCGTATCGACGCCACCAAGGCGCTGAATCTTGGGCTGGTGGAAGAAGTGGTGGAAACCGGCGAAGCGCTCGATGCAGCCATTGCCCTTGCCGCCAAAGTGGCCAAGCAGAGCCCTTCAGCGGTAGCGGTATGCAAAAAGCTGATTCAGAGTGGCCGCAGTATGCCGCGCACCCAGGCACTGCCCCTTGAACGTGAACTTTTTATCGGGCTTTTTGATACTGAAGATCAGGCCGAAGGGGTTAATGCCTTCCTTGAGAAGCGTGCCGCAGTGTGGAAAAACCGCTGAGGCCTTGCCTTGGATACTGATATGCAAGGAGACAGCATGACACAGAAAGTTGTTTTTCAGACGCTGGGTACCGCCTCGGGCAAGCAGATTGGCGTGGCTACCCTCAATGTCGAAACCGCGCTTAACGCGCTGGATCTGGACATGGTGCGGGCTTTAACGGCTCAGCTTCAGGCCTGGCAAACGGACGATGATATTGCCATGGTGCTGCTGGACGGCGCCGGTGAAAAAGCCTTTTGTGCCGGTGGCGATGTGCGGGCGCTGTATCAGGCCAGCAAAGAAGCTCCCGGCAGTGTTGATACCCTGGCCAAGGTGTTTTTTGAGGAGGAATATCGCCTCGACTATCTTATCCACGAATTCGGCAAGCCGTTTATGGTGTGGGGCGATGGCATAGTGATGGGCGGTGGCCTTGGCCTGATGGCCGGTGCCAGCCACCGTATTGCCACTGAACGTTCCCGTATTGCCATGCCGGAAATCACCATTGGTTTGTACCCGGATGTGGGTGGCACCTTCTTTTTGGCTCATATGCCAGAAAAAATCGGCCTGTTCCTGGGGCTGACAGCATTCCAGATGAATGGCGCAGATGCCCTGTTTGCCGGCACAGCCAATTATCTGCTTGGCAGTGATGACAAAGAGCCGCTGCTGGATGCTCTGGCTGAGGTGATGTGGGACGATGACGACACGGTTAACCATACACGTCTGACAGAGGTGCTTAACGCACGTAATGTTCCAGCGCAGGAAAGCTTTCTCAAGACCAACATGGACACCATTACGGCGCTGTGCACAGGGGAGCTTGAGGACATAGTCCGTCGTTTTGAGGCGCTCTCTTCGCAGGACGCACCACAGCTTATCCGTGCCCGTGACACCTTCCTTGCCGGTAGCCCTATCAGTGCCCATATCATTTGGCACCAGGCGATTATCGGTGATGAATTGTCTTTGGATAATTGTTTCCACTGGGAGCTGGGTGTCAGCGTTAACTGTTGTGCCCATGGCGACTTTGTTGAAGGGGTGCGGGCGTTGCTGATTGATAAGGACAGGACGCCAAAATGGCAGTTTGCCGATGTCGCGTCTGTGCCTCAAGAGGTGCTGGTAAAGCTCTTGACTTCGCCCTGGCAGGGGCAGACCCATCCGTTGAACAATCTGTAATCCTAATATCGATCCGGTCTGCAGCTTTGCTGGGCCGGTTTTCTTCCCTTAACTGGTCAAGTTTCGGGGACAAGCATTTCAAGGAGCGAGTGTATGGCAAGCGTAGCATTTATCGGCCTTGGTAATATGGGCGGGCCTATGGCGGCCAATCTTATTAAAGCCGGCCACCAGGTGAAGGTATTCGATTTAAACCCTGCGGCGGTTGAAGCGTTAATGGCTCAGGGTGCCGGGAGTGGCGCTTGCGCCCAGGAAATTGCAAAAGATGCCGATGTAGTGGTGAGCATGTTGCCAGCCGGCAAACATGTGCGTGGCCTTTATTTGGGCACAGAATCAGCTAAAGGCTTGATTGATGTGGTGAAAGCCGGTTGTCTCCTGATAGACTGCTCCACCATCGATGCCGCCAGTGCGCGCACTGTAGCTGAGGCTGCAGCGGCCAACGGACTTGAATTTATCGATGCCCCCGTATCTGGCGGTACTGCGGGCGCAGCAGCCGGTACTCTGACCTTTATTTGTGGTGGCACCGACAAGGCTTTTGAAGCGGCCAAAGTGGTGCTGTCCAATATGGGTGCCAACATTTTCCACGCCGGCGGCCCCGGTGCCGGACAAGTAGCAAAAATCTGCAATAACATGCTGCTGTCTGTGCTGATGGTGGGCACCAGTGAAGCCTTGTCGCTGGGTATTGACCATGGACTCGATCCCAAGGTGTTGTCTGACATCATGAAGGTATCCAGTGGTGGCAACTGGACGTTGGAAAAATACAACCCGTGCCCGGGGGTGATGGAGAATGTGCCTTCGTCAAAAGGTTATCAGGGCGGTTTTATGGTCGATTTGATGGTCAAGGATTTGGGGCTGTCTCAAGAGGCCGCGCTGGGCAGCCAGTCGAGCACACCTATGGGCGCACTGGCCCGCAGTCTGTATGTTTCCCATGCCCGCGGCGGTAATGGCAAACTGGATTTTTCAAGTATTTTTGAACACTTTGCCAAAGGCGAATGAGCCTAAGGATCTAAGATGGAATTAAAGGATAAGGTAGTGGTTATCACCGGTGGTGCCGGTGGTTTGGGGTTGGCAATGGCCAAAGATTTGGCTGCTCATGGTGCCAAACTGGCTCTGATTGACGTGGATCAGGAGCGCCTTGAGCGCGCCTGTGCCGAGATTGGTGATGCCACCGAGGTGCAGGGTTATGCACTGGATATCACCGACGAAGAAGATGTGACAGCAGGCTTTAAGTACATTCTTGAAGACTTTGGCGCCGTGCATGTGCTTATCAATAACGCCGGTATTTTGCGTGATGGCATGTTGGTGAAAGCCAAAGACGGCGTAATCAGCGATCGCATGTCGCTGGCGCAGTTCCAGTCGGTAATTAACGTTAACCTTACCGGCACCTTCCTGTGTGGTCGTGAAGCGGCCTGTGCCATGATTGAAACCGGTGAGGGCGGGGTGATTATCAATATTTCCAGCCTGGCACGCTCCGGTAATATGGGACAGACCAACTACGCCGCCTCTAAGGCGGGGGTTGCCACCATGGCGGTAGGCTGGGCCAAGGAACTTGCCCGTCATAACATTCGTGCAGCAGCAGTGGCACCCGGCGTAATTGCGACTGAGATGACCGCCGCGATGAAGCCTGAAGCGTTGGAGCGACTCGAGAAATTGGTACCTGTCGGACGCCTTGGTGATGCCGGTGAAATTGCCTCTACAGTGCGTTTTATCATTGAAAATGATTATGTAAACGGCCGTGTATTTGAAATTGATGGCGGTTTGCGCTTCTAATCACAGCGCTCTGTCAGAGTTTGTATGCTATACAAGCATCTGAATAATTTGGTTGGCACCTGACGTTTAATGTACGCAGGTGCCTTTGTTTTTTGGGCGTTTTTTCTGGCTGTCGTTGACATCCTCCGGGTCAAAATGAACAATGCCGGTTAAACAAAGAATATGAATCGTATTGAAAAGCATATAGAAAGCGCTTTCATTCTGCGATAGCCAAAGGGCCTGATCCAAATGTCGAGGTTTGAGCATTACACCAGAAAGATGATGCTGTGGGTGGGTTATGCGGGTGTCGTGGTGATTTACGGCGGCTTTATTTATCTGCTGATAAGCGGCAGAGATACCCGGATGATCCCCTGGTATTTTCTATTGTCGCCCTGGGTGTGCGTTTATTTTGGTTTGAGCGATACACAACAGAAACAGGTAATGGCCTGGCTGTTAGCTAAGTTTAAGTTCTGATTGGCACGGGTTTTATAGAGTACTGCGGCGTTTGGGGGGCATAGACATGGGGTTTGGCACTGGGCATCGTCTGCTGGCATTCAGCCTCATGACCTGGCTGGTATTGGGATGCGAAAAACCACAGGAAATGGTTGTGTCCGTTTCAACTGATGTTGAGCCTGCCACCGCCCAGTATGGCACCTGGATCTCACCGCTCACAGCTGAAGATGTGTATGCCAATTCCGATGAGTTGCTGGAACTCAGAGCTGTCGGCGATGTCATTTACTTTTCTCTTTTTGATGGTGAAACCGGCACCACAACCATTCGTCGTCTTGAAAACGATGGCAAGGTCACCGCCGTGGTGCCTGATGGGTTTAACGTTGGCAGTCGTGTGAATGAGTATGGCGGCGGCGATTTCCTCGGTATAGGACAGAGCTTGTTTGCTACGGCTTTGGCCGATCAGCTGTTTTATCGTTTTGCGCCCAATCAGCCTCCGTTGGCGCTCACCCCCAATGGCACCCGCCATGGTGATTGCATTTCTTATCCTAAAGGTTCGCGCATTATTTGTGTGCGGGAAGATCATCGAAAGCCCGGTACGCCAAAGGCGAGTTTGGTGACCATCAACCTTAATTTTGCCGGTGAAGGTGATGTCTTTGTCGAAGGCCATGATTTTATCAGCTCACCAGCCATTAACACGCAAAACACTCAGCTTGCCTGGCTGACCTGGGAAAACCCTGCCATGCCATGGGATAACACACGCCTGTGGCTTGGGGAGCTTGACCGCAAAGGCAGGTTGCACAGTGCGAAAATCGTTGCTGGCAACGAGGGCAATGCCGCCATAACCCAACCGATGTTCGGGCCGGATGGCCGGCTGTACTTTATCGCTGATTTCGATGATTGGTGGAATCTCTATCGTCTTGGGGACGATGGCAATCCCGAACCGCTACTGAAAAAATCAGCGGACTTTGCCGGGCCAGCCTGGCGCCTTGGAGAGCGTAATTATGCCTTTGAGGACAACAACAGCATTATTGCCAGCTACATCCACAACGGTGAAGCGGGGTTGATCCGACAGCATCTGGACAGTGGTTCGGTTGAAGATATTGCCGTGGATTTTGGTGATATCAAACAACTTACCGGTGGCCATGATGGCGTGTATTTTATCGGCAATAAGGTGACCACTGAAAAGGGCATTTACCGTGTCAGTGGTCGTGGGGTCGAGTTGGTGTATGCGCCTGATATGCTGACATTGGATCCACGTTTTATTTCCCGTGCACAGAGTATCAGCTTTGCAACCTCTGATGATATGCGGGCGTGGGGCTATTTTTATTGGCCCCGTAACCCGGCATTCAAGGCCTTGAGCGATACCCGGCCTCCGCTGCTGGTGAAATTGCATGGTGGCCCCACCGCTAAGGCGAGTCTTGCCTATCGCAGTGATATTCAATATTGGACCAGTCGTGGTTTCGCGGTATTGGATTTGAATTTCCGTGGCAGCAGCGGCTTTGGCCGGGCTTACCGTCAGGCACTCTATGGCAACTGGGGTAAGGCTGATGTGGATGATGCCATCAATGCAGCGCGCTTTTTGGTGAGTAAAGGTTGGGTCGATGGCAGCCGGATGGCGATTACCGGCTCCAGTGCCGGTGGTTTGACGGTGCTGTCGGCACTGGCTTTTGACAATACGTTTAAGGCCGGGGTTAGCCGTGCCGGCATAAGCGATTTGGAATTGCTGGCTGGTGAAACCCACAAGTTTGAGAAAAGCTACCTTGATCAGTTAATTGGGCCAATCTCGACTCACAGGGATGTTTACCGTCATCGTTCACCCATTCATCAGGTAGAGCACTTGAATAAGCCCTTATTGTTGTTGCAGGGGCTTGCTGACACAGTGGTGCAACCCAATCAGACACTGGCTATCCACAAAGCCCTGGTTAAGAAACGGGTTCCGGTGGCGTTGCTGACTTTTGCTGATGAGAGCCACAATCATTGGAAGGATGCCAATCTTATCAAGGCGCTGGAGTATGAATTGGGCTTTTATGGTCAGGTGTTTGGATTCAGTCCGGCAGATCCTGTGCCGGCGCTTGATTTGCAGCGGGCAGCACCTCTGGCGGTGGCTTATTAGTGGTGTTGCTAAGGTGCAGCGTCAGTTACTGATATAACCAAACTTTCAAAGGCATTGACTGAAATGCGTCCGGGCTTTGGCTTGCAGCTATGCGTTACACAGGGTGACTGTCAGTGCTCAATGACGCCAGAATAGGGCAATCGCTTTGCTCACCGCCCTGACATTGTGACACCAGTTCAGCAAGCTGTTGTTGCAGCGCCTGCATACGGCGGATTTTGTCTGTCAATGTGTTCAGGTGCAATTCGGCCAGTGCTTTAACCTCACCGGCGGCCCGGGTTGGATTTTGCTGCAGCGTTAGCAGGTTGCGACACTCCTCAATGGAAAACCCCATCTCACGGCATTGTTGCACAAAGCGCAGACTTTCCAGGGTGGCCTTGTCGTAGACCCGATAGCCATTTTCTCCCCGTTTTGCCGATACCAGATTAATATCGTGGTAATAACGAATACTCTTTACGCTAAGCCCTGTGATGCGTGCGACGTCACCAATTTTCATTTGTTTGCTCTCCGCAGCGGGGAAGTACCCGCTGAATTTTTGTGCTTGACTCTCCTGTTACTGGAGACTTTAACCTGAACTCAATGCGAATTCACCTTTCAGATTAGGTTCGATTGTCAAGTTCGGCTAAGGAGCCATTATGAACAGCGTACAGCTCACAGTGCCCGGTATGAAATGTGGCGGCTGCGGCAAAAAGATTAGTTCCTTGCTGGCCACAGACGGCTGGGAAATACGCACAGATCCTGCCAGTAAACGCCTCGATATCAGCGCAAGCTCTGCGATTGATGTGGATGCCGTACTGGCGCGGCTCGAAGCCGGAGGCTATCCCGCCAGTGTGATGGATGAACCAGTGGCAGAAGCGCTGCCGGAGTTGGCAGCCGATGCCGACAAAAAGGCATTTGATGCAGCCAGGATGCAAACCCAAGAGCATGGCACGGCAGAAGAGCCACAGGCTCACATGATGCTGCGTTTCAGTGTGCCCTCCATGAGCTGTGCCAGTTGCGTTGCCAAAATTGAAGGCGCGCTGCACGCAGCAGGCGGTCAGGGGCGGGTTGATTTATCACGTAAAGTGGTGCGGGTAAAAGGCCTGTCTGTTGATGCGGCTCTTGCGGCACTCAGTGGAGCAGGTTACCCCGGCGAGTTAATCGAGAAAATGGCCAGGCCTGTAAGTGACGATGGTCAGCATTTTCGGAAGCGACTGTGGCAGGCCGCCGTGGGGCTGGGACTTGGGATCCCTCTGATGCTGTGGGGGCTTTTGGGCGGCGAGATGATGGTAAATGATGCTACCCGCCTTGGTTGGGGGCTGGTAGGTACAGTTACCGCACTGGTGATGCTGCTTACCGGCAGTCACTTTTACGTTGGACTTTGGCGCTCGTTAAAGGCTAAAAGCGCTACCATGGATACGCTCATTGCCCTTGGCACAGGTACAGCCTGGCTCTACTCAATGGTGCTGGTGCTGGTGCCAGCGGCCTTTCCTGAAGGCAGCCGTCATGTGTACTTTGAAGCAAGCGTGATGATTCTGGGCCTGATAAACCTTGGCCATGCGCTTGAGGCGCGGGCGAGGGGGAAAACCAGCGAGGCGCTGGATAAGCTGCTTGGGCTTAAAACTGATAAAGCGCTGCGGCTTGAAAACGGCATTGAGCGCTGGGTTAAGGTTGAAGATATCGCACTCAATGACCTTATCCGTGTGCGCCCGGGTGACAGAATTGCCCTCGATGGCAAGGTTATCGAAGGTGAGTCGCTGCTTGATGAGTCCATGCTCTCGGGCGAGCCGCTGCCGGTGGCCAAAACTGCAGGCGAGAGCGTATTTGCCGGCACCGTCAATGGTAATGGCAGTCTGGTGATTAAGGTCACAGCCGTTGCCGATGACAGTCGGCTGTCAAAAATTATCGCTTTGGTGGAAGAGGCGCAAACCTCCAAATTGCCCATAGGTCGCCTGACCGATGCCATCTCGGCGGTATTTGTGCCTGTGGTGGTGGCGATAGCCATTATTGCGGCGATGATTTGGTACTTTGTTGGCCCTGAGCCTGCTTTGTCTCATGCCATGGTGGTGCTGACCACAGTGCTGATTATTGCCTGCCCCTGTGCCCTTGGGCTGGCGACCCCTATGTCGATTATGGTTGGGGTAGGGCGAGCCGCATCCATGGGCGTTCTGGTGAAAAATGGTGAAGCGCTGGAGCGGGCCAGCAAGGTGACCACTGTGGTGCTGGATAAAACCGGTACCCTGACCCTTGGCAAGCCCGAAGTGCGAAAGGCCCTGTGGCTTAATGGCGATGAAACCCAAGTCAAACAGGTTATCGCCAGTCTTGAGCGCCACAGCAGCCATCCGCTTTCCGGGGCCCTTGCGGCCTTGTCGGATGCGCCATCGCTTTCTGTGTCTGATTTTCAGAATCTGCCCGGTGAAGGTTTAGCGGCACAGGTGGCAACAGCGGATGGGACCCAGCAGTGGCACATTGGTAATCCACGATTAATGGTGCGCCTTGGCTTGGGGACTGCACTTGAGGCGTTGGAGCCGACGTTTGCTGAGTTTGCTCGGGATGCGCTTACCCCTGTGGTTGTTGCCAAAGAGGGGGAACTGGTAGCTTTACTGGGTATTGGCGATCCTCTTCGCCCTGATGCCCAAACCGCGATGGCACGCCTTAAAGCTCAGGGTAAGCGCTTGGTGCTGCTTTCTGGCGATAACCAGCATACTGCCGAAGCGGTTGGGCGCGCCGTGGGTATTGATGAGGTGATTGCAGGAGTCATGCCTGATGAAAAGCATCAGCATATCGCCCGGCTCAAAGCCACTGGTGCAGTGGTCGCCATGGTCGGCGATGGCATTAACGATGCACCGGCGCTGGCCGAAGCGGATGTAGGCATCGCTATGGGCACAGGCACGGATGTAGCCATTGAAAGCGCGTCCCTTACCCTGCTTGCACCGCGACTTGAAGCCCTTGCCGATGCCTTTGCGTTGTCCCGTGCAACCCTTGGCAATATTCGCCAGAACCTCTTTGGCGCCTTTATTTACAATGTGCTCGGTATTCCGGTGGCGGCGGGCTTGCTCTATCCGGCCTTTGGTATGCTGTTAAGTCCGGTGCTGGCAGGTGCTGCCATGGCGGCCTCATCTGTGACAGTGGTGACCAATGCCAACCGGCTGAAAAGCAAGGCGCTGAAAGATTAATCATAATGAAGCCGCTCTCGGGCGGCTTTTTACGTAATCTGAGTGTTGCCCCATGGCGGCACTGGTTATTTGCAGGTTGCTGTTTTCAGAGCTTCAAGGTTGCCGTTTTTGATATCCAGCAGATGGGCAGTAATTTTTTCTACCGGCCAGTGCCACCAGGCGATGGCTTCAAGCTCGGCAATGTCTTGGTCATCAAAGCGCATTTTCACCACTTTGGCAGGGTTACCGCCAACGATGGCATAGGCAGGCACGTCGGAGGTGACCACAGCGCGGCTGGCGATAATGGCACCATTGCCTACTTTGACTCCGGGCATAATCAGGGCGTCATAGCCTATCCACACATCGTTGCCGATTTCGGTATCGCCTTTGTAGGGTAATTCCCCCGGCTCAGGCGCCGCCTGTTCCCAGCCGTTGCCGAAAATAAAAAACGGGTAGGTGCTTACCCCTGCCATGGGGTGATTGGCACCATTCATAATGAACTTAACCCCACGTGCGATGGCGCAAAATTTACCGATAATCAGTTTGTCGCCAATAAAGGGGAAGTGATACAGCACGTTGCGCTCAAAGTTGGCACTGTCCTGTGGGTCGTCGTAATAGCTGTAATCGCCCACCTGAATGTTGGGATTACTGAGGGTGTTTTTGATAAAGCACACCTGTGGGAAGCCGGCCATCGGAAAGGGCGTGTCTGGGCTGGGGCCTTGCCCGGCTGCTACCGCAGTCTGCGGTTGTGGGTGGGAAGTAGTTGTCATAAACAGTCCTTGTGATAAAAGGGCAGGCAAACACTCAACTGCGGTCTTACGTATAGCGCTTTAGCCGAGCGGTAAATACAGGATATGCTGCGGTCCTGCGCTGCCACCCAAATAGTGGCGTTCACTGTCGATAAAACCGTTTTTAAGATAAAGCGCCCGCGCCGGGCTATTGTTAACATTTACAGTGAGCACCAGTTGCCTGAATTGCGGATAGCGCACTTTTACAAATTCTGGCAGAGCCTGCATCACGGCTTTACCGAGGCCTTTGCCCTGATGGCGCACATCAATCAAAAACGCCCTGAAACCCAAATCGGTAACCCGGGCAAATTCATGCTCGCAGCTATAGTCTTTATCAAGCAGAAAGAAGCCGACCAGCACTTCATTAATCCCAGTATCGAAAGCCGTCTGCTCCCATACCAACACAGGCACTATGGCGCCGCCGGCGGTGGCGAGGATTTCCTCCATGGTGCCCACAAAACGCAATTGCTCGGGAGCCACTTCCAGCGCTTCGGCGAGGGAACGGGTTGATGCAGTCATCTTTTCCAGCCGGATCATTCGCTTCTCCTGTTTCACCTGCCTATATTGAAGCTTAATGGCGCTCTTGGGCAAGCCGGTTGATAATTCACGCAGGGGTGTTATAGTACCGCGCTTTATCAGAGGGCAGGCTTACAGTATGCCCTTGGGATTTTCGCCGCAGGCGTTTGCCTCGGCCCACAGACAAACGGAAACCAGCCCGTGATCACAACCGCCAATATCACCATGCAGTTCGGCGCCAAGCCACTGTTTGAAAACATCTCCGTCAAGTTCGGTGACGGCAACCGCTACGGCCTTATCGGCGCCAATGGTTGCGGTAAATCCACCTTTATGAAGATCCTCTCCGGTGAACTTGAGCCATCCGGCGGTAACGTTCATCTGGATCCCAACGAGCGTCTGGGTAAGCTGAATCAGGATCAGTTCGCCTACGAAGAGTTCAGCGTAATCGATACCGTAATCATGGGCCACAAAGAACTGTGGGCCGTGAAGCAGGAACGTGACCGTATCTATTCGCTGCCAGAAATGAGCGAAGAAGACGGCATCAAGGTGGCTGAGCTTGAGATGGAGTTCGCCGAAATGGACGGTTACACCGCCGAGAGCCGCGCCGGTGAACTGCTGCTGGGCGTGGGCATTCCGCTGGAGCAACATTTCGGCCCCATGAGCGAAGTGGCCCCGGGCTGGAAGCTTCGTGTGCTGCTGGCTCAGGCGCTGTTTTCAGACCCGGACGTGCTGCTGCTCGACGAACCAACCAACAACCTGGATATCGACACCATCCGTTGGTTGCAGGACATGCTGAATCAGCGCAACAGCACCATGATTATCATTTCTCACGACCGTTACTTCCTGAACTCCGTGTGTACCCACATGGCGGATCTGGACTACGGCGAGCTGCGTGTGTATCCGGGTAACTACGATGAATACATGATGGCAGCAAGTCAGGCCCGTGAGCGTCTTCTGGCCGACAACGCCAAGAAGAAGGCGCAGATTGCCGAGCTGCAAACCTTCGTGGCCCGATTCTCTGCCAACGCCTCCAAGGCCAAGCAGGCCACTTCCCGTGCCCGCCAGATTGACAAGATCAAGCTGGATGAGGTGAAGGCTTCCAGCCGTGTGAACCCCTACATTCGTTTTGAGCAGGAAAAGAAACTGTTCCGTAACGCCCTGGTGGTAGAGAACCTCAGCAAAGGTTTCGATGGCGAGCCGCTGTTCAAAAACTTCAATATGATTGCCGAAGTCGGTGAACGTATCGCCATCCTCGGTGAGAACGGCGCCGGTAAAACCACTATGGTGCGTACCCTCATCCACGAATTGCCACAGGATGAAGGCACTATCCATTGGTCAGAAAACGCCTCTATCGGTTACTACGCGCAGGATCACGCCAGTGATTTCGAGAACGATTTGAACGTGTTCGACTGGATGAGCCAGTGGAAAAAAGAGGGCGACGATGAGCAGGCCGTTCGTGGCATTCTGGGTCGTATGCTGTTTGGTGCCGATGACATCAAGAAGTCAGTTAAGGTGCTGTCCGGTGGTGAGCAGGGTCGTATGTTGTTTGGCAAGATGATCATGCAAAAGCCCAACATCCTGGTGATGGACGAACCTACCAACCACCTGGACATGGAGTCCATCGAGTCGCTCAACAACGCGCTGGAAATGTATGAAGGTACTCTGTTCTTCGTATCACACGATCGCGCCTTTGTAAGCTCGCTGGCCAACCGCATTATTGAAATCACCGCTGATGGCGTCAATGACTTTAAGGGCACTTACGACGAGTTCCTGCGAAGCAAAGGCATCGAAAACTAATCAGCGTTGCCACCTGAAAGCCGACCCTGAGGTCGGCTTTTTTAATGGTGATATGCCTTTAAAACAGGTGTTGTCAGTAGATCCGCAAGGGGACCCTGTAGCTTCGGGGTTGTGTTGATGAGAAAAATCCCTTTTACTGTAAAGAGTTTGCAGAAGTTTTCAGTAAAGGTGACCATCGGCGCCTTAACCCTTCCAATCCTCAAGGAGCACCCCATGGCAAAAAATCCGGTTTCCTGGTTTGAAATTTACGTTAATGACATGGCCAGAGCCCGAGCGTTTTATGAAGCTGTGTTTGACGTCAGTCTGGAGCAAATTCCCTTACCCGATGGCAATGGTTTTCAGATGTGGTTTTTCCCGTCAGAAATGACGCAGTACGGTAGCAGCGGTGCTCTGGTGCACATGCCCGGTTTTGAGGCCGGTGGCAACAGTACTTTGGTGTATTTTGCCTGTGACGACTGCGCGGTGGAGGAATCCAGGGTAGTGGATGCCGGGGGCAAGGTGCAGCGCACCAAGATGTCTATTGGCGAATACGGTTTTATCTCTTTAGCCATAGATACCGAAGGCAATATGATAGGCATGCATTCAACCAAATAATCAGCACTGACTGATTAAAAAAAGCCGGACTCAATCCGGCTTTTTGCATTCCTGCAGCAGACGCACAAAGAATTCACTGCCTTTTCGGCGGGCAAAGGCGATGTTGCGCTCAGGAATACTCTCAGGTTCGTTATAGCTCGCCAGCGCAGCCGCCATGCCTTCTTCACGGATGATATGCAGTGTGGGATAAGGGGCGCGATTGGTAAAATTGGCCGGATCGTCCTGCGGCTCACCATCGAAACAGTAATCGGGGTGAAAACTTGCCAGCTGATAGGTGCCTTCAAAGCCTTCTTCTACCAGTAAATCTTCGGCAATCCCCAATAAGTCGAGATAGAGATAAAAACCCTCAAAGCCTCTGGGCAGAATAAACAGACTGGTTTCCACTTCAGGATGAGTATCAAGGAACTGACATTCATCCAACAAAGCCTGCAACACCAATTCCATACGGGTTTCGTCGCACACCTGATAGCGGATACTGTTTCGCTCTACTTCACGTCGGGCAAATGGGCAGATGTTGTATTTCATGATGACCTTGCTGACCCAGTGACGGGTTTCGTCGGCAATGGCCTGTTTTTCTTCGTTGTCCAACATAGGATCTCCTTAATTCGCACCATGGTAGGTCTGCAGGCACCCAGTGGCAAGAGAGCTTATGCTTACTGCTGCCGGACGTTCACATTTACGCCAGCAGGAGTTAGTCTTGCTTTAATGAGTATCGCATTTAAGAGGTCTGATTATGGCAAACCTGCGCTGGTTATTGTTTATTTGGCTTGTGTTGTTGGCAGGCTGTGCGAACAATCCGCAGAGTTCTGTGTCAGATATAACCAGTCTGGTGCGAACTGGTGACATTGAGACCGTGCTGAACCAGCGTCAATGGCGCTGGCATCCGGAGTTTATCAAGGTGCTGCTGGATGACCCCAGTCTTGAAGCTGAAGTGGCTGCAGGAATTAAAGCCGAGATCATGCAGATACTTGAGCGTCGTGGCTATGTGTATACCACCGAAAATGACGGTTTTTGGGTGGGTTTTGGTGCTGCGGTGGAGTCAAGAATGGCCGATGACACCATTTTGGCTCTGACCGGTATGGACGCTGGACTGAATCGAAGCCCTGATATTGGCAAAGGCACCTTGATGATTGCTCTGTTTTCACCGCATAAGAAGCAGGCACAGTGGCGTGTGCAATTACAGGGATATACCTATGAGGACCAAAATCAGGCTGACAGAAAAACAAGACTCGCGACCTTGATTACGCAAATGTTGTCACCCATACCTAATATAAGCAATTAATTATTAAATAATTATCTTGCATCAGTATCGTTCGCGCGGATTGTTTGTGTGATGTTGTTCATTGCTGACAGGTCAGGCTGCCGCTCAAATTTGATTCTATGTAGACAGCACCAGTTCAGTTGCAGCAATACGGTGTTATTTACAGTCTGTCCGACCAAACTGTTGCGCCCATTCCACAGTTAAAAAACCTTTATTTACTGTTAGTTACCCTGACTTACTCTCATTTTTCGGCGTAATCCGTTTTCATTCTGGCCAGCGTTGCCAACTCGCTTTGCAGGTTACTCTTTCATCTCGAATTGTGATTTTATCTGAAAAATCCCGCTTGATTTTTACACATTCTTTACTTAGTTTATACAAATGTAAGCGCTTACATTGGGTTTCGGAAGAAATCATCAGCAGTAGTTGGCGCAGGGGATTTGAATTTATTCATAAAACACAGTGGGTTGGGCTCCGAAAATGATGAAGAATTCCGGAACGAGCAAGTACCTTTCCCTTGGACTGCTTGCGGCGGCGCTGCAAGGGTGTGGGGGAGATACCAATACCAGTACCGATTTGGCCTCGGTCAATCTTGATGGCCCGGCTACGGGCTGGGAACTGGTGTGGAGTGATGAGTTTGATGGCAGTAGCATAGATGCGGCCAAATGGGCACATGAGGTAAATTGTGCCGGTGGGGGTAATCAGGAGTCTCAGTGCTATACCGCAGATGAGGCAAACTCTTACGTCGCCGACGGTATGCTTAACATAGTGGCGCTTAAGGCGCCTGATGGCGCCGAAAAGCCCTACACTTCGGCAAGGCTTAGCACCAAGGGCAAGGCAGACTTTACCTTTGGCCGCATTGAAATGCGTGCCAAGCTGCCGTCGGGGCAGGGCAGCTGGCCAGCTTTCTGGATGCTGCCTACAGACAATGTTTACGGCATCTGGCCCAGAAGCGGTGAAATTGACATCGTTGAAGCCGTGAATCTTAAAGCGGCAACCAATGAGGGCAGCCCTGAAGCCTATGTTCACGGTACTCTGCACTACGGCCGTGAATGGCCCAAAAATGAGCAGTCAGGCAAGGCCTATTTGCTGCCCAAGGGAGCAAATCCGGCCGATGACTTCCACACTTATGCCATCGAGTGGCAGCAGGGAGAAATTCGTTGGTATGTGGATGACTACCTCTATGCCACCCAGCGTAAATCTGCACTGAGGTACAACGCCAAGGGTGAGGCAGTCGGCCTGGCTCACAAAGGCTGGTTTACCGAATATTATGATCAGTCCAGCGGTGATTTGCAGCTCAGCTGGACTGATGCACCCTTCGATGAAAAATTCCATCTTATCCTTAATTTTGCTGTAGGGGGCAACTGGCCGGTCTCGGTAAACGAAACCGGTATTGATGAAGCCGCCTTTAACGAAAACAACAGATATCAAATTGATTTTGTGAAGGTGTATCAGTGTGCTGCTAACCCGGATACGGGTAAGGGTTGTGAAACTGTGCGTCCGGGCTACGACAACCCGGACGATGCGCTGGTGGAAGGCAAGGCCCCGGTACCTGTGCCCCCCTCAGATGGTACCCCGAAAGATTTACTGATTTTTGACAGTACTCCCAACCCCAACTGGGCAGCCTGGGATTGCTGCGGCGGTTCAACCCCTTCATTGGTGGACGATGCCGATAAGGGCGCGGTTTATCGCTTTGTGGTAGGCGACAGCCCGACGGTGAATGGCTTTATCAGTCGCGCCGCCTTTATCACCGACCCTGCCGGTGTCCCAAGCCCATTTGATGCGGCGCCCATTGAAGCAAGCGGCGTATTAAGCTTTGCCATGAAAGTGGTCAGTGCACCCGCCAATCCCGGCTCAACCTGGATGATGAAGGTTGAAAGCAACGAAGGTGCGACCGCGGTTGAACTGCCGCTGACTGCAAGTAGTGAAGCTTTGGCGCCGGCCACGGGTCAGTGGCAAACCTTCAGCTTCCCGCTGTCTGAGCTTGCAGCAAAGGGCCTGGATTTGTCGGCCATTGACGTGGTGATGGTGTTCCCCGCCTGGGGCACTGGCAGCGGCGCCGAATATCTGCTGGATGAAGTGAAGATAGCCCGTCCCAATGCTAGTCTGCCTTCACTGACTATCTTTACCGACAACGAGAACCCTGACTGGCCGATGTGGGACTGCTGTGGTGGCTCCACACCGCAGGTTGTGTCCGATGATGCAGAGCACGGCATCGTGTCTGAGTTCAGCATTGGTGCCAGCCCCACAGTGATGGGTTACATCAACCGCACCGAGCTTGGTGGAGGTGGCAATCCTTTTGATGCCTCATCTCTGTATGAAAGTGGCCTAATCCAATTTGATCTTAAGGTTGTTACCGCGCCCAACACCGCCGATGCACCCTGGTTGTTCAAGGTTGAATCCAACAATGCGGCTTCTGCGGTGGAACTGCCATTAACCAGCAGCATTGAGGGTGTGGTGCCATCTGCCGAGTGGCAAACCTTCAGTTTCCGTTTATCGACGCTGGCCGATGCGGGGCTCGATTTGAGTGCCATCGATGTGCTGATGGTGTTTCCTGCCTGGGGGCAGGGTGAAGGGGCTGTATATCGTATTGATAATGTAAAAATTTATCAGCCAGGCAGTGGTACCTCGTCTGCTTTCAGTTTGTTTGCTGATGCGGTGGCGGATGCCTGGTCAATCTGGGATTGTTGCGCTGGCTCCACTCCCACGGTTGAAGCCGACGATGTCGCCCATGGCGCTGTGGCCGAATACGTGATTGGCGCCCAGCCAACGGTAGTGGGCTTTTTCGCTGATGATGGTGTCTATCACGATGCGTCTGGCGCTGTGGATACCGGCGTGGTGCGTTTTGAGATGAAGCTGGTCTCAGCACCAAACGATTCAGGCTCGGTGTGGAAGTTCAAGATTGAATCCGGCGATGCTGCCACCGCAGTGGAGCTTAATCTGACCGATAGTCAGGAAGGCGCTGCCCCCGTTGTTGGGCAGTGGCAAACCTATACCTTCCCGCTCAAAACCCTGGCTGATATGGGGCTGGATACCAGTGCTATTGATGTGGTGATGGTGTTCCCTGCATGGGGTACCGGTGAAGGGGCTGTGTTCCGTCTGGATAACGCACTCATAGGCACGCCCTGATACATCCAACCTTTGCATGAATGGGAATGGCCCACCGGATCCTGTGAACTATCCGGTGTGGCCGCAGCGAAAGAATAAGAGGCAATTATGTTAGATAAGGCATTTAAGCGAAACCGGTTGTCTGCCGCGCTGGCAGCTGTTCTCGGCGTTGGCGTCATTCCACTGGCATTGGCGGCCGATGAGGCTCAGATCCCAGCCGACGACACCGTTGCTGCCCAGAGCAGCGCAGAAGAAGAGACGATAGAAGTTATTGAGATCCGTGGGATCAGAGGCAGTTTGTATCGCTCAATGGATTTAAAACGTGGCGCGAATGGTGTGGTGGATGCGATTTCTGCCGAGGAGCTTGGGAAATTCCCCGACACCAACCTCGCGGAATCCTTGCAGCGGATAACCGGGGTCACGGTCAGCCGTGCCAACGGTGAGGGCAGCCAAATCACGGTGCGCGGCTTTGGGCCCGAGTTTAACCTTATCACCCTTAACGGGCGCCAGATGCCGGGCACCGGCTACACCCGCTCATACAACCTTGAGAATCTGTCATCCGAGGGCGTAAAAACCCTGGAAGTGGTGAAAACCGCCCGGGCTGATGTGCCCACCGGTGGTCTGGGCGGCACGGTTAACATCATTACCCATAAACCGCTGGATAACCCGGGGCAGGCTTTTACCTTTTCAGCCAAAGGCATCTACGACGAGTCCAATGTCGTTGGGGATGATGTGACGCCCGAGCTGGCGGCGATTTACAGTAACACCCTGATGGACGACCGCTTTGGCGTTATGGTTTCCGTATCCCATCAGGAGCGTGATTTCCAGCAGCAAACCGCCAACAGTCAGGGCTGGATTGCCCAGACCGACAACGGCCGTTTGCCAACACTGGCGCCCGACCGGGGTATCGATAACCGCGCCCGCGACAGTGAAGGCAATCTGGTGTCTTTGTTCAGAGATGCAGAGGGTAATGAAGTTGCCCCGTTCTTTTTCCCGCGGGATATGAACTTCAGCATCAATGATGTGGAGCGTGAGCGCACCAACGGCATGGTTACCCTGCAATTTGTGGCCACCGATAATCTGGTTCTGACCGCCGACTATGTGGCGACCCGGGCGCTCACTGCCGCCAACGGCTTTGGCTGGGGGATCTGGAACTCCTCAACCGATGGCGCTCCTGTGATTGGCTATGAGCTCGATGCCAATGGCACCGCGCTTTACTCCGATATCCGCGGTGGTGATGGCTCTTTTACCGCCAATCGCAGCACCACTGAGGTCAATGCCGACTCTATCGGTCTGAATATCGACTGGAGCCCCAACGAAGCCTGGCGTTTCACCCTGGATTATCATAACTCGACCAACGAAATCGATAATGGTGCCGATACCGGCCTTGGCAGTGCCGGCCAGGTGATTTTGGGTTCAGATAAGCTGATTTCCAAAGTCTATGACTATCGTTCGGGTGAAGTGCCTCACTTCCTCATTAACTGGAAAAATGGCACCAACCAGTTGGATGCGGGGGATATAGACTCCAACTTCAGCCAGTTTATTCATTCCCCCGGAAAGAGCGAAATTGAGCAGGTGCAGTTCAACAGCAACTGGTATCCCGAGTTCAGTGAGCATTTGGTGAAAGTGGATTTTGGCGCGGCTTACACCAAGCAGACCATGTCAGGCACCACTGCCTGGAGCGGCCTGCGCGGTGGCCCGGGCTTTAATCCGTCCTATGCGGAAATTTTCCCCGATGCCATGTTTACGCTGCAGGATGCCTCAGGCCTGCTTGATGCCCTCGGTGGTGGCGGCAGTACTCTGATGCCCGATTACTACTACACCTTCAGCTTCGATGAGGCCGTAGCCAGACAGCTTGCGTTTATCACGCCTGAGGTAGCCGGTGACAACTATTACTCCATTGACCCCTATTTTGATGGCATAGACAGCGCCAGCCTGGTGGAAGAAAAGACCCTGGCGTTGTACCTGACTACTCAGTGGGGCTTTGATATTGGTCAGGTACCTGTGACAGTGAATCTGGGACTCAGGTATGAGCAGACTGACGCTTCAAGCACAGTGAAACAGCGGGTTGAGAATCAGGTGGTGTGGGCCAGTCCAACCGAGTGGATCATGCAATATGTCCCCGGCGGTGACGATAACTATTTCACCCAGGGGGGCGACTATGATGTCTGGCTGCCGATGCTGGATATCAGTGCTGAGCCTTTGGAGGATGTGGTGGTGCGCTTCTCGGCAGGCAAGACCATTTCCCGGCCGCTGCTTGGCGATATGGTGGCGGGCAGAAGCTTGAGTGGCAGCCCCAAAATCGGTGCCCGCCGCGGTAGTTTGGGTAACCCCGGGCTATTACCGCTGGAGTCGGTGAACCTGGATTTGTCGTTTGAGTATTACTATGGCGAGGCCAGTTACGCCTCTGTGGGCCTGTTTAAGAAATATGCCGATAATTATGTGTCCCAAAAGACCACTCAGCTAACCATTGACGGTCTGCACGACGTTTATAACAGCCCACGCTATCAGGAGGCCGTCAGTCAGTTGGAGGCCGCAGGCACGCCGGTCAGTGAAAACAGCATTTTTGCGCAGATGATAGCCAATGGTCACGGCAATGCCGATGGTCAGATAGTGCCGCTGGATACCGATCCGCTGATCGTATGGGATATCACCAGCCCCTTTAACAGCGACAGCAAAACGGTGCAGGGGATCGAGCTGGCAGTGCAGCATGTGTTCGGTGAAAGTGGTTTTGGTGTGGGGGTAAACGGTACCTTCGTTGAAGGGGATGTGACCTACGACCCTTATAATCTGGCGCCGCAAAACCCGCTCAGTGGTATCGGCGATTCGGCCAACTTCCAGGCCTTTTACGAGAAAGACGGCCTGTCAGTGAAGCTCACTTACGCCTGGCGTGACAGCTATCTGATTGGGGTTGGGCAGTCTCAGGGCTCGGCGGATGCGCCGCCGCAGTATGCCAAGGCCTTTGGTCAGCTCGACGCCAGCATCAACTATGATGTGAATGACTATCTGACGGTGTTCTTTGAGGGCATTAACCTCAACAACGAAACCGAGCAGGGCTACGGCCGCTTTGAAGAGCAGTTCCTGTTTGCCCGTCAGTACGGCAGCCGTTACTCACTCGGCGCACGGGTGCGTTTCTAAGGTTATGACTTAAAACAGTGATAGATGAAAAACGCCGGGCATTGCCCGGCGTTTTTATTTGGCTGGTGAAATGTGAGTCTGGCTCAGCACTCAAAACTGATTTCGTAGCCCGTATATTTGCGGATATTGATAACACCGGTATCAAAAATCAGATATTGCCCTTTAATGCCGGTCAGCACAGCATCAATAAGCGGCTCTTTGTCGAGGTTGAAAGATTTCACCTTAGTCGGGAATTCATTAATCGGGAAATCAATGGCTTGTGCTTCAGTGCACAGCAGCTGCACCGCATCCTGACCAAAGTCCGTGCGGATAGTCTCGATAACCGGCGCCACTTCGGCGAGTAAACGCGACGCCTCGGCTGCCAAATCCATGGGGGCATTGTTGCCCTTGAGCATGGCCTGCCAGTGGGTCTTGTCGGCCACGTGTTTGGCGATTTCCACTTCAATCAGGCCAGAGATCTTACGGCTGGCCACCTTAAGGATAGGCAAGCCCTGGGTAGCGCCCTGATCTATCCAGCGGGTAGGGATTTGTGTGTGGCGGGTAATACCCACCTTCAGGCCTGAGGTATTGGACAAATACACAAAATGCGGCACGAAACAGTGGCTGTCGCCCCATTCAGGCTCGCGGCAGGTGCCCTGATCGTAGTGGCAGGTTTCGGGCTTTAAGATGCACATATCGCAGCTGGCGAGCTTTTGCATGCACACAAAGCAGTGGCCTTCAGAGTAGCTTTTCTTGGTCTTCTTACCGCAATTACAGCAGTAGATGTTGCCGGAATAGATAAGCTTCAGTGGCTTGCCAATCAAGGGGTTGAGGGCGATTTCTGTATCACCCACCGGCAGCCGATAACTGGCCAGACCCTGCTCGTCGAGCCCGGTGCGCATTTTTCGTAAAGTTCCTTGCATAACACTCTCAATGGCAATGGAGCCGTCCGCCCTGACGGTGGCTCTTTTTGATGTTGCCCAGAGTGTACCAGCCTTGGCGGTGAAGATAAAAAAAGCCGCGGCAGATGCCGCGGCAAAGACCTCACCCTTGGGCCGCTACCTTGCGGTATTGGCCCGGGGTTTTCCCACTTCAGTACACAAAGGTTAGAAGCTGTAACGTGCGCCAATGGCGTAACGGGCGGCATTCTGCTGCGCCAGCAGCATTTGCTCTTCGTAACGGCCGTAGACGCGTTTTTCCTGCTCCAGAATGTTGATGCCTTCAGCGAATATGGACAGGTTGTCGGTGAGCTGGTAGCTCACGCTGACGTCCAGCTGGCCATAGGCCTCGGTGAACTGGGGAGCTGGACCACCTGCTTCTGCCTGACCCATGCCAGAGAGGAAGGTGTCACGCCAGTTATAGGCCAGACGACCCTGCAGACCATCCTTCTCATAAAACACGGAGAAGTTGGCGGAGTCAGACATACCGGGCAGGGCAAACTGCTCGTCCACGCGCTCTACGTCATACTCGGTATCGCCATCCACCAGGGTGTAGTTGGCGGCGAAACCAAAACCTGTGTCCCAGAACCAGTGTTGCCAGGCAAATTCAAGACCGTTGATGGCAAGGTCTTCAACGTTGTTTGGCTTGCTGATGTTCCACTCCGCAACCGGATCGGCATCTGACTGAGGCAAGGATTCTATTGCAATACCATTGACGCAAGTTACCAGCATACAAATCACAGCTTCGTCACTGGGCGTTTCACCGTTAGCAATCAGCTCGGCACGGGCTGCTTCGGCACCAGGACCTATGTAGGGGTCACGCAGGTGATCGAACTTCGCAGTCTCAATGGTGTTCATCAGGAAGTTTTCCACTTCCTTGTTGAAGTACCCCACAGACACGTAGCTGGCGTCGTCGTAGTAGTATTCCAGCGACAGGTCGATGTTATTGGAGCTGAATGGCTTCAGCGATGGGTTACCGGCAAAACCGGTACGCGAGCCGACTTTTGGAATAGGTGTCAGTGCTGTGGTGGCGCGCATTGAGCCCAGGGTTGGGCGGGTAATGGTGCGACTGTAGGAGAAACGCGCCATGACGTTTTCCATCACTTCCAGATTGATATCGAGATTTGGCAGAAACTCTTTGTAGTCATGGGTTTCATGGCTGAAAGAGAAATCTTCTGCCAGTACGGTCTCCCATTCAGTAGCGTTGATCCACACCAGTTGCTGCGCTTCTTTTTGCATTGAGCTGGCGGTGACATCGGTTTGCTCATAGCGTAAACCTGCAACGATATTCAACGGCATATTGTTGAATTCGCTGTCGATGTTCACCTGCACATAGGCGGCAGTGGTATCTTCTTTGATCAGGTGGTCGTCCTGCCAGGGAGCCGACACGTACTGTTCGTTCTCCAGTGCCTGAGCCTTGTCCATGGCCGCCTGCTGATCGTAGGTGTAGTAGTAGGGGATCAGCATGTCATTGCCGCCGCCGCTGAAATCAGACAGGAAGTCACTGCCCAGACCCACGTAACTTACGTCATCCTTCCACAGCCCCATGTTGCCATACCAGCCGGCGCTGATGGGGCCGGTGTATGAACCCTGAGCATGGGTTTCCATGGAGGTGAAAGACACACCAAAGTCGATGGAGGAGACGGCATCGCTGTTTTCGTTTATCCAGCGACCATCAAACTGATACTGGTCTACGTCGGTTTCGTTACGGCCTGCGCGTACTCCGGCAAACAGAGAAGCATAGTGCTCAGGCAGCAGATGCGGTTCGCCATTGGGATTAAGGCTGGCGTAGTTGGCGCCAAGCAGCGGGATCTCGGTGCCGGTGGCATCGTAGGTCTTGTCGGCTACGTTCAGAGCACCGAGGATCAAGAAGATATTGTCGGCGTTGTTGCCCAGGCTGCCTTCGGCGGTGGCGTTGGAGTTGTGGGCATCGAAGCTCAGTTCGAGGTTATCTGTGGCTTGCCATTCAATGTTGAAGCCCAGTGACTTGTTGATATTGTCGGAGGCATTCTGGTGCATGGTGCCTGAATAGTCGCCGCCTACTTCGGTCACATAGTCAAAGGTACCGTTTTCGTTGATATGGGCATAGGTGGCGTTACCCGGACCCGAGAACCACAGCCCCCAGGTATCGGTATTGGATACATCTGACAGCTTGGAATAGGTGTAATCCAGGGTCATTTCTAGCGCATCGGATGGTGCGTACTGGAACACCAGCTGGGCGTTGGTGCGCTCACGCTCGGTGTCCTGACTGGCAAAACCTATATTACGGGCATAAAAGGTGTTGCCGTAGGGGTTTTTGTTCTCGTTAACCACCACTGCGTTGGGGTTCAGTTCACCATCAATGTTCTGGCGCCAGCCGGATATGTTGGCGTTTTTGGTATTGCTGTCACGCTTCTGGTAAGAGGCGTTGAAACCCAGCCCCAGGGTGTCATCCATGAAGGTGTTGCTGAAAATACCGGAGATTTCAGGAGTGATGGCGCTGCCATCTTCCACGCTGGTATCGTGATGACCTTTGACACCGACAGTTGCCACCAGATCGCGGGTGTCGAAGGGGCGGGCGGTGCGGATGTTGATGGTCGAGCCTATGCCGCCTGAACTGATATCGGCCTTACCGGTTTTGTAGATTTCCACGCCGCTGACGGCGTCGGATGCCAGATTGGCAAATTCGAATGAACGGGTCGATTCACCGGCCACCTGGGCGGTAGGCATGGTGCGGTTATTGAGCAGCACCAGGTTGAAGTCGGGGCCAAAGCCACGCACAGTGACCTTGCTGCCTTCGCCGTTGACACGGTCGATGGATACACCGGTGATCCGCTGTAAAGACTCAGCCAGGTTAGTGTCGGGGAACTTACCTATGTCTTCGGCGGAAATGGCGTCAACCACACCGGCGGACTGGCGCTTGAGCTCCATGGCTTTCGCCTGTGAGCCGCGCACACCTGTGACCTGGATAACTTCGATATCGCCTTCAGCCGCTGGGGCTTCTTCGGCAATGGCGGGTAGGGCAGACAGCAAGCCCAGCACCAGAGATACTCTGGTCGCCAGCTTTGATTTTTTGAATTCTAATTGTCGCATCAGGTTCCTCTCCCAGAGACCCGTGACCGCAATGCAGCCCGGGACGCTATTGTTGTAAAGCTTACAGGTTTGCATACCACTTCGCCTGCAAGTGTAAATGTAAGCGCTTACATAAATTATGACGGGGATACAGATATGTCAACTGGCTGCATGTCAAATGTTGTGAAAATGTAGACGGGGCGAAAGGTGATTATGGAGGATGTAGATTTATTAGTGATTGTAATGTCTGTGATTTTTTTGTTTTGTTGCATTTGGCTTACCGCTGAAAAAAAAGTGTAAGCGCTTTCATTTGTTGGCTTGAGCCAGTATCTGTATTGGGCATGGTTGATGCGAAAGAGGCAGTGTAAAAAAGTATCGGCAGCCATAATTGGCCGCCAATACCTTCAGTTTACAGAACACGGGTCACACAGAACCGGCATCACGTCACTGCAACCACAGATTCGCGAACGACCAGCTCAGGTTCAAAACGGTGGTTGAAGCCGACATCACGATTGTCGTAAACCTCTCTGAGCACCCAGTTGGCGGCCATGCGTCCCATGTCCTGGATTGGGTTACACACAGTGGTGAGTTTGGGCGAGATGTAGCGGGGGAAGGGGATATTATCGAAGCCCACAAAGGAGATATCATCCGGTACCCGCAGGCCCCGCTCGAGGCACAGGGCGATGGCACCGGAGGCCATCTGATCGTTGGCGCAAACCACAGCGCTGAAGGGGACGCCGCGCGCAAGCAATGCCGCCATGCCCTCAAAGCCGCCTTCTTCACGGAAATCGCCTTCAAAGAACAGGGCCTCATCGAACTCAAGGCCTTGTTCAGCCAATGCCTGCTTATGGCCCTCGAGACGCTCTCTGGCGTCGAGCTTGAACAGTGGACCTGATATGTAGGCTATCTCGCGGTGCCCGTGCTCGAGTACATGGCGACTGGCAAGTAAGCCACCCTGCAGGTTGTTCAGGTGCACGCAGCGCTCTTCAATGCCATCCACATGGCGGTTTATCAGTACCACCGGAGTTTTGCCGTTGCACAGCTCCTGCAGGTACTCATTGGAGAGTATTTCGGCGTCTACAATCAGGGCGTCACAGCCGCGGGACAGCAGAAATTCCACCGCCTCCCGTTCCTGAGCGGCATCACTGTGGCCGGCGGCAATGATTACGTGCTTATTGGCGGCGCGCAGTGCCGATTCCACTTCCCGCATCATGGGGCCGTAAAAGGGACCGTCGAGCTGGGATACCAGCACTCCAACGCTGTTGGAGCGATTGGATGCCAGAGACTGGGCTATGGTGTTGGGCCGATAGTCCAGCTTTGCCATGGCATCATGGACTTTTTGGCGGGTCTTTTCGCTGACTTTGCCGGTGTTGTTGACTACCCGGGAGACGGTCGCCAGCGACACGCCTGCCAGGTAGGAAACGTCATAAATTGTGGCCATAAGAGCTGGCTTTCCTTGAACTGCTATGTGCCTGAATGTTTTTGTTCCAGCGCGATACTGATTTGGGCAACGCGTTGGCCATCCAGTGTATAGTGTCGCATCACAAAGGCAACCGCGATTGAAGCAAGAGCCGGATACAGAGTGAAGCAAAGCAGCATGCCATCGAGGGTTTCCTGACTCTGGCTGATATCCGCCTGATAGCCGTAGGCAGCCAGCAACCAACCGGCGAGCGCACCACCAATGGCAAGACCCAACTTGATAAAGAAAATCACTGAAGAGTACACCAGGCCTGTGGTGCGCACGCCGGTTTTATACTGGCCATAATCTACGGTATCAGCCATTTTGGCCCACAGCAGCGGGGTGCCCATGTTGATGGTGAAGTTCCAGGCGACGTAGAGCACCAGTGCCAGCAGATACTGCTCGCCGGGCACAAACCAGGCCAGAATACAGAGCACTGCGGCAATCAGCTGTAACCGGATATAGGCCTTGACCTTACACACTCTGTCGGCGAGTTTTTTCGCCAGTGCGACTCCGACAATGTTTGCCACAACACCACTGGTGACAAACAGGCTGATCATGTCCTCGCGACCGAGAAAGTATTTTACATAGTAAATTGCCAATGTTGATTTGAGCACCAGCCCGGTGAGCAGGAAAATAGCTGCCGCAGACAACACCCGCCACTGATCGTTTGCCCAAAGCGCTTTGACAGCAGCCTTAATGTTCTCACTGTTGTCGTCTGTGCTGAAGTCGCGCTCTTTGGTGCCGGCAAAACAAAGCAAAAACATAAGGGTGCCAAGGATGCTCATGGCAAGAATGGTCAGCTGGTATCCTTTTGCTTTGTCGCCTTGTCCAAAAAAGTCGACCAGCGGCAGAGTAAGCGCGCTGACCATGAGGCCGCCCAGCATGGCAAACACAAAGCGGTAAGACTGTACTGAAACCCGTTCAGCCGGGTTGGTGGTCAGGGCGGCGCCAAGTGCGCAGTAGGGAATGTTAATGGCGGTGTAGGCCAGCATCAGCAGGGCATAGGTGAGCAGCGCGTAGATTTCTTTGCCGTTTTCGGTCAAATCCGGGGTGGTAAAGGCCAGTACACTGATGGCACCGAAGGGAAAGGCAAACCATAGCAGGTAAGGTCGGTAGCGGCCCCAGCGGGTGTTAGTGCGGTCGGCAAGATAGCCCATCAGTGGGTCTGTCACTGCATCCATAATGCGCACGGCCAGAAACATTGTGCCGACAAAGGCTGCGGAGATCCCGAATATGTCGGTGTAGAAAAACGTCAGAAACAGCATGACGGTTTGGAATACTATGTTGCTGGCGGTATCACCAAGCCCGTAGGCAATTTTTTCTCTGATGCTCAACATGGCGACCTCCTTTCTTATTTTTGGCTCAGTGCTTGTCTGTATGCAAGCATTCCCTGATAGGCCTTGGCACTGGATTTAAGTGTGCGCTGCTGAGTGGTGTAGTCTACGTAAACCAGACCAAAACGTTTGCGGTAGCCCTCGGCCCACTCGAAGTTGTCCATCAGACTCCAGGCAAAGTAGCCTTTAACATCCACGCCATTTTCAATGGCATGGTGCACTGCCAACAGGTGTGATTGCAGGTAGTCCAGTCGCATGGGGTCATGTACTTCACCGTTGAGCAGTGCATCATCCTCGGCGGCGCCGTTTTCGGTGATATAAATGGGGGGCAGGTTAAATTCCTGCGACAGATCTTTGAGCAATTCGGTAAAGGCACCGGGGCAGATTTCCCAGTCCATGGCGGTGCGGGGTACATTGTCAATGCGCACATCCTCAAAGCCCAACTCGCCACCGGCCTGATATACATTGCGGGTGTAATAGTTGATACCCAGATAATCCATATTGATTTTGATGATGTCCATATCACCGGCGAGTATCTCTGGGCGCTCAGCTTCAGACAGACTGTTGATGATATCCGGGTAACGTCCTTCCATCAGGGGCATCAAATACCAGAGATTGTGGTATTCATGCGCGAGCCGAGCTGCTTTGATGTCCGCATCGGACGATGTAAAGGCATATGCAGGGCTGAAATTAAGCACTATGCCAGCAAGAGCCTTTGGGGCATGACGGCGGATTTCTGCCATTGCCAGACCATGCGCCAGCAGCAAATGGTGGGCGGCCACACGGCCTTTCTTTCTGCTTTTGTGCCCGGGGGCATGGATCCCGACCTCGTAGCCCAAAAAGGCACTGCAAAATGGTTCGTTGAGGGTGGAATACGCATAAGCCCTGTCTCCCAGTTCCTGAATCACAAGGCGGCTATAGTCGGCGAACGCAAACGCGGTTTCCCGGTTTTGCCATCCACCTTTATCTTCAAGGTGTTGTGGTAAGTCCCAGTGATACAGGGTAACAAATACCTTGATATGATGCCGGTTCAGTTCATCGAGCAGGGCGATATAGAAGTCCATGCCGCGGCGGTTCAGGCTGCCATCTTCGTTTATTACCCGGCCCCACGAAATTGACAGGCGGTATACATCAACGCCCAGGGATGCTATCAGAGCCACATCCTGCTTCCAGCGATTGACGTGATCACAGGCAGTCTTACCATCCGAACCATCGGCAATATTGCCGGGTATGCTGCAAAAGGTATCCCATATGCAGGGCTGACGGTGCTGATAGTCACCTTCAATCTGAAACGAGGCAGTGGCAACCCCAAAAAGAAAATCTTTTTGCATCATGGTGGAATCACCCGGCAGGGTGAAAGGCTGTATTTGGTTCATTATTTTTCTATTCCTGATCCCGACCCCGGCTAAAGCCCTTGCATCCTGTGTACATCAACCTGTGGTAGTGAATTTCACGGCCAAAATAGGTTGACAAGGGTTAACGCAGTGTTAAAAATGAAAGCGCTTACATTAATCTAGTGGCAGAACCTCAAAAGGTCAATCACCAATGAGTTCCATACTGCCAAACGCCGTAATTTTGAGGGGAGATACGATGGCAACTGCGCCCAGTCCAAGCGTTACCGCAACAGGGGTCGGTGGCGATAAAGATAACTATCGCTTTGCACTGGCATCACTGACCACCTTGTTTTTTATGTGGGGTTTCATTACCTGCCTTAACGATATTTTGATCCCGCATTTAAAGGCGGTGTTCAATCTCAGTTATGCCCAGGCAATGCTTATTCAGTTCTGCTTTTTTGGT
>NZ_JBFKLW010000054.1:0-29612 GCF_041630135.1 Shewanella sp. | reverse complement strand
TTACGGTCTACGGTCTACGGTCTACGGTCTACGGTCTACGGTCTACGGTCTACGGTTTACGGTCTACGGTCTACGGTCTACGGTCTACGGTTTACGGTCTACGGTCTACGGTCTACGGTCTACGGTTTACGGTCTACGGTCTACGGTCTACGGTCTACGGTCTACGGTCTACGGTCTACGGTCTACGGTCTACGGTCTACGGTCTACGGTCTACGGTCTACGGTCTACGGTCTACGGTTTACGGTCCCTGTCAGAGAAACTCCACCGAATCCAGGAATGCCTGCGCGGTCTGTTTTTCCCGGCCATCAGCGGTGTAACTGGCCATTAAAAGCAGCATATGATTGTCGTGGGTATAGATATGCTGCACCATCTCACCCTTTTCTTCGCCAAGGTTAATCACCAGTTCGTAGCCCTTTTTACCCTGGTGCTGAATAAAGCCACGACGGCTGATGGCGGCATTAATCCCAAAATCGTTACCAAAGCGGCGGCTGATGCTGTCGAAGTCTTCCAGCGATAACTCGTTGATATCCTGCTCATCAAACACATCAAACGCAGTACCCATGGCCACGACGACCAGGGTCATTTCACCGTTTTCAACCTGCTGATTTACCACCTGCTCAATGCTGACCTGGCCTGTCATGTGGGAGGCAGTATCGGGCTTGGGCAGCATGCGCACCTTGACCGGAATACTGGCCAGAAAGTGACTCTCGAGGGGGAGGGGAGCCATATAATGGCGGTAACCAAAAAAACAGGCTGTCAGTACTGACAGCAATAACACCAGTTTTGTCATCATTCATTCCTTTGAAACTGACTTGCAGTGATTATCTTAGCAGCTTTTTTTCACCGTGAACCTGCAGCAAAAGCATGACATTGATGTCAGCAAGGATTGCCACAGGTTCAGATAAAAAAGCCCGCGTTTGGCGCTGTTTTGGCGCTGTTTTTGCGAAACAACGTCAGATAGGCGAGCCCGGCGGCATGGGCAATGGTTTGCTGATAATGCGCGCCGCGGCATCGTCAAGCCCCCGTGCAATGCCCTGCGACAGGTAATGATAGTGGGCTGCATCAGCCTCGCTGGAGCGACTGGTTTTCCGTTCCAGCTGCTTTTGGGCGTAGGCGAGCCTGGCACCCAGCACGGCCTTGACTTCGGGAGACGTATCCTCATGGTGGAAGGCATCGAGCACCGCATCCACAGACACGGCATTAAGGCGCATCCACACGCCACGTTCAAGGCCATTCCTGCCCTCCTGAAACAGAGTCACGGCAAACAGCCTGTCTACCAGGGTGGTAACCGAAAGCTGCTCACTGTCGCTCTGAAAGCCCTGTTCTACCCGATTCAGACGTTTGGGCATCAACAGAGTTGTCACCGTATGGCGCGACAGCACCTCGGCCATGCCGATGGGGTCCGGCAGTATGCCAAGACCCGAGGCAAAGCTTTCGCGGCTGGCCTGATAATTACCCTGCTTTGGCAACAGGCCTTCAACCAACTCCCTTGGCAAGGTCAGTTCAGCGGTATCCAGGGTGGCGAGCACTGTGCCCAGCGCCTGCTTTTGCAGCTCCGGTGCCATATAGTGCCAGCTGTAGGCACCATCGTAAGCGTAGTCGGTGCCGCCTATCACCTTGATGGCGGCTTCAATCTGGTAGCGCGACAGCAGGTACAGCGGCACCAGCACATCGGCCAGTTCACCCAAAGGCTCGCCCTGAAGCAGCGCCTGGGGATTAAAGTCGGCCAACGCCTTGCGGCGTACCTCCTGCAGGCGGGAAAGCTCTGCCACAGGATCTGTGCCATTGTCCCACAGGCTGGCGTAGGCGTGGCTGGCATCCGGGCTGCGGGAGTCACTCTCACCTATGTAGCGCAGGCCCTTGGCTTGTACGTCCGCCAGCAGCCTGGACAGCCCCGCCGCTTCATCGGCGCCAAAGTCAGCGTAGCCGTAGGCAATGGCAAACTTATCCCACTCGCCAATACCCGGAGTATAAGGGGTGGAAATATCAATCTTACCGCCATTGAGGCTCACCATGGGGTGAGGGTAATCCATCACAGAGGCATTGTTGTTGCTGGAAGCGGCAAAGTTGTGATCAATGCCGAGGGTGTGGCCAATCTCGTGGGCAGACAGCTGGCGAATACGCTCAAGCGCCAGATGCTCGGCGGCCTTGGCGGCAGCTTCCCTGTCTTCCCAACCGGCGGTGAGAGCACGGGCAATAAGATGATCCTGCCGCACCCGCAGACTACCCAGGGTCACATGACCCTTGATAATTTCGCCGCTGCGCGGGTCAGCAATGGCCGAGCCGTATGACCAGCCACGGCTGGCGCGGTGCACCCACTGCACCACGTTAAAGCGAACATCCTGCGGATCAGCATCTTCCGGCAGCAGCTCCATCTTGAAGCCGTTGATAAAACCGGCAGCATTGAAGGCATCTTCCCACCAGCGGCCGCCATCAAGCAGGGCACTGCGGATAGGCTCAGGTACCCCCGGGTCGAGGTAATAGACTATGGGCTCAACCACTTCAGAAGGCGCGGCGCCGGGGGTCTTTTTCTGCAAACGGTGGCGCAGCAACTGGCGCCTGACCACGCTCTGGTCGATGGCAGTCGCGTAGTCCAGATACTCGTTGGACAGATAACCACTTTGCGGATGATAGTCGCGGGCGACATAGCCTGGCTCGGGCAGGGCAATAAACGAGAACCGCATGCGGATGGAAATGGCTTTGGGGTCTGGTGCGACCTGCGCGACATAAGCACCCGGCTCACCGGAGGCAAAGGTCAGTTGCACGTCCACATCACTGTTGCCGGGGAAGGATTTCACATAGTCAGGCATAATCAGCGAGCGTGAGCTATCCAGGCTGAAAGCCCCCTGCCCTCTGGCTTTAAGCGTATCTGTGACGCCGTGTAAATCGCTGAGCACCAGCCCATTCAAGGGTGCCAGAGGCTTCTTGCCTTTAACTACCGGGGCGCGCCACAAAATGGAGTCAGCAAAGGCTTCTTTTACTGCCCGCTGCTCAGGTGCATAGTCGCTGTCGGCGCGGTAGCGGGTATTGAGTTCCCGCAGAATAAGGTCTGGGCCAATGCGCTCAAACTGCACCATTCTTGTGCGCCCCAACTGGCCGCGATCCAGGCCGATATCGTTGGAACCTACGCCCTGTGGCAGGCTGGTGACCAGCAGGAAGGGTTGATTAAGCCGATTGGCCTCGAGATAAACATCACCCTCGTGGTAATGGAAATTCAGAAACCCCCTGGCCGACTGGCTCTGTTTGATAATACCGGCAGAATTATCGGCGGCAGACACGTTCATGGCTGGCGCACTCGCCAGCAGCAGTGCCAGTACGAGGGTCGAGGGTTTCATTTTATCTCCTTGTTGTCAGGGCTGGGACCGGCCCCTGTATTTCTCTTTGTGTCCTATCCAGTGACTCAGCGTGTCAAACAGCTCTGTCAATACTATGGGCTTGGTGATATGGGCATTCATGCCCGCAGCCAGACTCTTCTCACGGTCGCCCGACATGGCATGGGCCGTCATGGCGATAATGGGTAACTCATCAAAGCTGTAACGCTTGCGAAGCTCAGTGGCGGCGGTAAGACCATCCATCACCGGCATTTGTATATCCATGAGTACCGCATCGTAGCTGCGCTTTTCAACCATCTCGAGAGAAATCTGGCCATTATCGGCCACATCCACCTCGTAACCGGCACTCTTTAACAGTTCGGTGGCCACCTGCTGGTTGATAAAGTTATCTTCTACCAGCAGCACCACCCCCTTGTGCTCACTGTCATCACTGACATCGGGCGCGGGCAGTGCCTCCGGAGCCGCCGGAGCGAATGCGCGGATGATTTCATCAAACAGGCTGGAAGCCTTGAACGGCTTTTGCAACATGGCAAACACCCGGTCACTGTCCAAATCCATCCTGAGTGGCTCAGCGGCATAGGCAGTCATTATGATGATCACCGGACGGGTCGCCAGTGTGCCCTGAGCCACCATATAATCAATGGCATCTATGACCTGAATACCGTCCATCTCGGGCATCATCCAGTCGAGCAACACCAGATCTATCGGGTGACGCCCCAGCTTGTACAGCGCCTCGGCGCCGCTGGCTGCGGTTTCCACGTCAAAATGGAAATCGCGCATCACCGCAGAATAAATTTGCAGTGCCGTGGGGTTATCGTCCACCACCAGGGTCCGCAGGCTGGCCAAACGTTCTGGCACCACTATGGGTTCAACCCGCGCCTCTTCGGCAATTTCAAAGCTCACGGTAAAGCTGAAGGTTGAACCGGCTCCGGGTTCGCTGTCCACCTGCATGGTACCACCCATCATGGACACCAGATGCTTACTGATAGACAGCCCCAGGCCTGTGCCGCCGTATTTACGGGTAGTGGAGCCATCGGCCTGGGCGAAGGCATCAAACAGTTTCTCCTGCTGCTCGCGGCTGATACCTATGCCGGTGTCACGCACCCAGAATTTAAGGGTGATACGGTGATCCCGCTCACCCACATCCTCACAACCCAGCTCAATTTCACCATTTTGGGTAAATTTAACCGCATTGGACAACAGGTTAATCAACACCTGCCCCAGACGCAGCGGATCACCCTTAAGCATCAGTCCGGCCGTAACTGGTGCGTACAGCAGCAGCTCAACACCTTTCTCCTGCGCCTTGAGAGCATTGAGATCCAGGGTGTGGTCAAGCACCTTGTCCAGCGGGAAGGCCACCTTTTCCAGCTCGAGCTTACCGGCCTCAATCTTGGAGAAATCGAGGATGTCGTTGATGATTCGAAGCAACGACTGGGCAGAGAAGCTGGCCTTGTCGAGGTAGTCCTTTTGCTGTTCCGTCAGACTGGTGCGCCCCGCCAGCTGCAACATGCCGATAATGGCGTTCATGGGGGTGCGGATTTCGTGGCTCATATTGGCCAGGAACTCGCTCTTGTAAAGGTTGGCCAGTTCCGCATCCTGCTTGGCCTCCAGCAGTGCCACTTCGTTACTCTTGTGGCGGGTGATGTCTTTGTGGGTACCCACCATCCGCTTGGGTTGGGCATCCTGGGTAAATTCCACTACCCGGCCGCGACTGAGCATCCAGTGGTACATTCCGGTTTTGGCCCGCATGCGGAATTCAATTTCAAAGGCTCCGACAGGGTCTTTGAGGTACTGTTCGCGGTATTCCTGCACCCGGATGCTGTCATCCGGATGGATAAGGCTGTCGATGGTGGACAACAGCGCAGGGAACTCGTTGGTCTTGTAGCCCAGCATGGAGTAATAGGCCGGATTACAGATGATTTGCTCTGAGTCCAGATACCAGTCCCACAGGCCATCTTCCACTGCATCCATGGCGAGGTGGTAACGCTCTTCCGAGAGTCGCAGCTGTTCGGCCGACTCGTATTCGCGGGTCACATCACGCCACACCGCAATCAGGCCCATCAACTCGCCTCGGCGGTTATAGAATGGCAATTTAAGGGTATCGAGCAGCACAGGTTTACCGGCCAGCTCAATTTTTTCCTGATAACGCAAAGGGGTGCGCTCGCTGAGCACCTGCTCATCTTCGGCACGAATGCGGCTGGATTGCTCCGGGGTGGTCAGTTCTTCGCTGGAGAGGCCAATCATCTCGGCTTCACTGAAGCCAAGCATGCGTTCAGCCGACTTGTTACAACCAAGGTAGTGGCCTTCTTTGTCTTTAAAGACAATGGCCTCGGGAATGGAGTCCAGCAAGGAGCGCAAGAGTGCATATTCACGCTCCCGTCGCTCTGTGGTTTCTTTAAGACGCTCGGTACGGCGGGCCACCAGCTTATCGAGGCGTTTATTCTGCTCGGCAAGGTGTTTGGTGTACTGCTGGTTCTCTTCAAAAATACGGCTTACCAGGGCAAACCAGGGCTCCCAGCCCGCGGTCACTTTTTCCGGCGCCGGCATGGGGTGTACTGAACAGCCCTCGAGGTGCGACAGCAGCCTTGATGCAGGGCTTACGAAGGAGCGGCGGGTCTGCCAGTGCACTATGGTAACCAGTACCGACAGCGCCAATACCACCAGAATAAAGGTCAGCTGCAGCTTCTCCCAGCTGTCTTTAAAGAGGTCGTCCACATCCTGAATGTATAACAGCCGCCACGGCGCGTTGTGCAGCGCCACCGAGTGAATGTAATAGCCGTTGCGGATAACGCCGCCATGGGCATCAAAGAGTTCAGACTCCGGCAACGAATGCAGCTCAGAAGGAATGCGCTGGCTGATGTGATAAACCCGCTTGAGATCCTCGCCGTCCATGTCGGAGTGGGACAGAATATTGTTGCTTTGGTCAAGCAGGATAACCGTGCCCGGCATCTTGAAGTACAGGCGGATTTGCCGCGCCAGCGATGCCAGTGTCATATCCAGATTGATGGAGCCGATAAACTCATCTTCCAGATAGATGGGCACACCCAGGGTGGTCAAAAGCCCCTTGTCGCTGGAGTCGAGATAAGCCTCACTCCAGAACACGCTGCGCTGGGGGTTCATGGCCGGTGTGGCCAGCTGAAACTGTTTCTTGTTCAGCAGTTCATCGCGAAAGCGCTGTTCGTCCAAGGGCCAGGGATAATAGGACATCATCCGCCGCTTGGAGATGTAATAAATGGCCGATGCCTTGGGCGCCGCCTCTTTGGCCACCGGGAAAGACAGGGAGAGCTCAAACAGCATCTCCAGTTCCTGATAAAACTTATCGGTCCGGTCTTTCAGGGAGCCGGTACCTGTGATGCGGCCCATATTGGTAAAGGGCTGACCGCTCTCGGCGTAGTGGGGTTCGAGGGTGAAATAGTGGCCATTCTGGTTGAACTTTTCGTACTGGGGCAAGCGCTCTTTACGCACCAGTTCACCCAGACGCAAATGATCCACCGCCACATCCCGCAAGCTTTTTACCGCGCGGATACTGGACTCCAGCAACAGGTCAATCTGCAATACGTGGCGATCGATTTGCTCTTCGCGCTGGGCCAGCAACTGGTTTTTCTCCCGATCAAAGAAAAACCAGGCAGTGAGACACGCCATCACGATTACACCTATGTAGGTGTAAAACACCGCCTTATTGTAGTTACGTTGAATAGGCGATTTGAGCTGAAGATCCGGCTCATTCGATTTCATCAAAAAACCTTTCGCATCCCCTGAAAATGGGTGCCAAACCGGCAATACCCGACTGGGTATAGTAACAGGAACCGGAATGAAGGCACATAAAATAATTATCACGAAATTTGTTTCAAACTGGCTGGTTTTACACCAGTTTCTTTACAAAAACGGACCCTGACGGGTCCGTTTTGTGGCGATTACGTCCGCAGGTTACAGATGTTCTTCGGCAAACTCCGCCAGACGGGATCTGACCACACCATTGAGATAGACATTGGCACTGCCCTCAAAGTTCTTGAACCTCTCCACAATGTAGGTCAGCCCCGAGGTAACAGCAGTCAGATAGTTGGAGTCGATTTGTGCCAGATTTCCCGAGCAAATCAGCTTGGTGCCTTCTCCCATACGGGTGATCATGGTTTTGATTTGCGATGCTGTGAGGTTTTGACATTCATCCAAGAGCACAACAGCATTCTGGATAGAACGGCCACGCATAAAGTTGATGGATTTGAACTGAATATTGGCCTTTTCCATGATGTAGTTCATGGAGCCGTGGGGGTTAACATCGTTTTTATGTAACACCTCCAGGGTATCGGTAATGGCCGCCAGCCAGGGTGCCATTTTTTCTTCCTCAGTGCCGGGCAAAAAGCCGATGGACTCGGCAATTTCCGGCGTATTACGGGTGACAATCACCTTATCGTACTGATTACGCTCCACCACCAGTTCCAGCGCAGCAGCCATAGCCAGCAGGGTTTTACCGCAGCCGGCAGGACCGGTGAGGATAACCATATCGATATCCGGATCCAGCAGTGCCTGCAGTGCCATACCCTGATACACGTTTTTCGGGCGTATGCCCCAGGCTTCAAGATTCAGCAGCCGGCTGCGCCCCAAATCCACGATATGCAGGTGGGTATCATCCTTGGAGACAACCCGGCCACAAAAATCTGATTCTTCGTCAATCAGGTATTGGTTGATATACAGATGATCATCTTCCAAATCCTTCAAGGGCACTTCGTGAATGGTCTGACGGCCATGACGGGTGGTAGATACCCTTTCCAGATGCTCCCAGAAATTACCCTCAAACTGATGAAAACCCTTGGTTAAGAAACGTATATCATCGATAAGCTGGTCAGTTCGGTAATCCTCCACCAGCTTAATGCCTGCGCCCTTGGCCTTAAGGCGCATATTAATGTCTTTAGTGACCAGCACCACCGCACGGGGAGCATGCAGCTTTTGCAGGTGCAGCGCAGTATTGATTATTCGATTGTCGTTATGATCGCCGGGCAGATTACCGGCAGAAACAGGGAGTTGATGATCAGGAAATATGGCGAGTGTGCCGGTTGCGTCATGGCCTTCACGGGCCGGTAAAGAAACACCTTCAATAATTTGCTCGGGTGTGGTTTCACCTCCCAGGGTATCTTCCAGTGCCCTGATGGCGACCCGGGCGTCACGACTGACGTCCCGCTTGCGATCTTTAATCTGGTCAAGCTCTTCGAGCACTGTCATCGGTACGACGACATCGTGTTCTTTGAAAGAATAAATCGCTAAGGGTTCGTGCAATAAAACATTGGTATCCAGTACAAACAACTTTCTGTCGTCTTGTTCCATGGCGCCTCCGGTTTTAGTGACATAGGGCGATATTGTTTTCAGTGCGCTTTCTTATTGTGTGTAAAACCTCCCGGGCTGATAAAAACAAATGTCGTCATTAACTTAATACTGGCACCCTTCAGATAAAAGCTCAACAGCCCAACGCAGGGGTATTGGCGGGTAAACGTTTCCTTCCCCTATTGAACCCGGTTTTTATGACCTGATGGTGACATGCAAAGCGCATATCTGTGCCTGTGATTGGTTGTGTTGCCGCCAGAGGGGAACTAGGCTGATTCAAATATCGGGGCCATTGGTATAACATACGCGCCCTTTGAGTTTCCCCTTGAGTTGAGAGTGTAAGATGTCGTTCGCGATTGGGCAGCGCTGGATAAGCGATACAGAGTCAGAGTTGGGTTTGGGCACAGTGGTGCAGGTGGAAGGGCGCATGGTGACTGTGCTGTTCCCGGCTACCGGCGAAAACCGTATGTTTGCCATGGCTGAAGCCCCCCTGACCCGGGTAATTTACAACCCCGGTGATACCATTGATTCGGCCGAAGGCTGGAGCATGACGGTAGACAAGCTCGAAGAAATGAACGGCATTGTGTTCTACTTCGGCAAGCGTACCGACGATGGTGAAGAAACCATGCTGCGCGAAACCCTGCTTGAGCATAATATCCGTTTCAACAAGCCCCAGGATCGCCTCTACGCCGGTCAGATCGATCGCATCGAACGCTTTGGCGTGCGCTACAAGTCTCAGCTTTTACGCCACAAGCTGGCTACCTCCGACATGTTGGGTCTGCAGGGTCCCCGCGTAGGCCTTATTCCGCACCAGCTGTGGATTGCCCATGAAGTGGGCCGCCGCCATGCGCCCCGCGTGCTGCTGGCCGACGAAGTGGGTTTGGGTAAAACCATCGAAGCAGGTCTCATCATTCACCAGCAACTGATGACCGGCCGCGCCGAGCGCATTCTGGTAATAGTTCCCGACACCCTGCGCCACCAATGGCTGGTAGAAATGCTGCGCCGCTTTAACCTGCGCTTCTCGGTGTTCGATGAAGACCGCTGCGTAGAGGCCTTTGCCGATCACGATAACCCCTTCTACACCGAGCAGTTGGTTATCTGTTCACTGGAACTTTTGCGTAAAAAACGCCGTCTTGATCAGGCACTGGATGCCGACTGGGATCTGATGGTGGTGGATGAAGCCCATCACCTGGAATGGAGCGAAGACGAGCCAAGCCGCGCCTATCAGGTAGTGGAAGCCCTGGCCGCCGTGGTTCCGGGCGTGCTGCTTTTGACCGCCACCCCGGATCAGTTGGGTCACCAAAGCCACTTCGCCCGTTTGCGTTTGCTGGATCCCGACCGCTTTTACGACTATCAGGCCTTCCTTGAAGAAGAAAAAGGCTATCAGGCCGTGGCCGAAGCCGCCGATGCCCTCGCCCGTGGCATCAAGCTTTCCGACGATGCCATCAATGGCCTGACTGAGCTCTTGTCTGAAAAAGACATAGCCCCGGCCATCCGCCAAATTCAGGCCGAAAACCTGGATGAAGAATTGCGTCAGGCCGCCCGCGACGAACTGCTGCAGGATCTGCTGGACCGCCACGGCACCGGCCGGGTGCTGTTCCGCAACAGCCGTGCCTCGGTAAAAGGCTTCCCCAAGCGTATTTTTCACAGCTATGGCTTTGAAATGCCAGAGCAATATGCCACCGCAATGCGGGTTAACGCCATGATGGGCGGCGGTAAAACCGCCGAAGCCAAGGTGGCACAGGTACTCAGCCCAGAGCGCATTTATCAGCAGTTTGACGACAACAACGCCAGCTGGTGGAAGTTCGATCCGCGGGTTGACTGGCTGATCGATTTCTTAAAAGCCCACCGCTCCAAGAAGGTGCTGGTGATTGCCAGCCGCGCCGAAACGGCGCTGGCGCTGGAAGAAGCGCTGCGTACCCGCGAAGGCATTCAGGCCACCGTGTTCCATGAAGGTATGTCTATCATCGAGCGCGACAAGGCCGGTGCCTACTTTGCCCAGGAAGAAGGCGGCGCTCAGGCGCTTATTTGTTCGGAAATCGGTTCAGAAGGCCGTAACTTCCAGTTTGCCAGCCATCTGGTACTGTTCGACCTGCCGCTGAATCCGGATTTGCTGGAGCAGCGGATCGGTCGCCTCGACCGCATTGGCCAGCGACACGATGTACAACTTCACCTGCCGTTCCTCAAAGACACGGCCCAGCAGCAACTGATGCGCTGGTACCATGATGGTCTGAGCGCATTCGAACTGACCTGCCCAAGTGGCCATCTGCTGTTCAGCGAGTTCAAGGGCCGTCTGCTGGCGATGCTGGCCGGTGAAATGGAGGATGAAGAAGAACTGCTGGCCGACACCCAGGCACGTTACCGCGCGCTCAAGGAAGCCATGGAGCAGGGCCGCGACAAACTGCTGGAGCTCAACAGCCACGGCGGCGCCCGCGCCGAAGCCCTGGCGGCCAAACTGGCCGATGCCGATGAAGATACAGATCTGATTGCCTCTGTCCTGAGACTGTGGGATGTGATTGGTCTGGATCAGGACGATCGCGGTGAAAACTGCATTGTGCTGCACCCAACCGACCATATGATGTTCCCCACCTATCCGGGTCTCAGCGAAGATGGCATTACCGTCACCTTCGATCGCAATACCGCGCTGTCCCGTGACGATATTGCGCTGATCACCCTGGAACACCCACTGGTGCAGACCGGGTTGGATCTCATCACAGGCTCAGATACAGGCACCACCTGCGTGGCGCTGCTCAAGAACAAGGCCCTGCCTGCAGGCACCCTGTTCCTGGAGCTGATGTACCTTGCCGAAACGTCGGCACCCAAGGCCAGCCAGGTGCAGCGTTATCTGCCACCGACACCCGTGCGAATTCTGCTGGATAAGAGTGGCAACAATTTGTCTGACAAAGTGGATTACGACAACTTTGACAAACAGCTTTCCGGCGTAAACCGCCATATTGCCAGCAAGCTGGTGAATGCATCACAAACCATGTTGCACCCGCTGTTTGCCAAGGGCGAAGAATTTGCCAACGAGGCACTGGTGAAGCTCACCGATGATGCCCGCAGTCGCATGGAAACCCAGCTGTCTGCAGAGTTATCGCGTCTGGAGTCATTGAAAGCGGTCAACCCCAATATCCGTGAAGAAGAACTTGATCACCTCAAAGCACAAATCGCGGAGCTTGCAGGCTATCTGGGTAACACCCAACTGAAACTGGATGCCATTCGTCTGGTATTGGTGAGCCACGCTTAAGCCGCTGTCACAGGGCATAAGTGCAATAAAAAGACCCGCAGCTGCGGGTCTTTTTTTAACCATTTTCGGTGACGATACGGGATTGAGGATGGTATAACCCCTTAAAGAATAAAAATAACTCAAACAAGGAATGTCCATGCTCATAACCAAATGCAACCCAAAATCGGCTATCAAACCTCGTTTAAGACTAAGCATTGGTGTGGCGCTGCTGGGGGCTCTGAGTCTGACGCCCTTTGTCGCGTTCCAGTCCAGTGCGGAAGTGATTTTACTGAACAATATCAAAGGTTATGGATTTGATGATGAGCGGAATCTCATCTCCTTCACCCAACTGGTTTACGACGATGTCAGCGGCCGGGTACTGGCGCGCGGTAACAGTAAACCCAGCACAGATGACAAGGGTTTTGAGCCGGCCAGAGTTATCGATGGTAAAGGCAAAACACTGCTGCCCGGGCTGATTGATGGCCATGGCCACGTACTGGGTCTGGGGCAGAGTTTGTCCCGGGTTGAGCTGCGTGAAAGCACCAGCGAACAGGATGCTGCCGCCATGGTCAACGCCTTCGCCGCTGCCAATCCGGCGCTGCAATGGGTGCTGGGCCGGGGCTGGAACCAGGAGCTTTGGCAACATAAAGACTTTCCGGCCCGCGCGTCGCTGGATGCCGCTGGCTTGGATAAGCCGGTATGGCTCAGACGCGTTGATGGTCATGCAGGCTGGGCCAACAGTAAGGCGCTGGCACTCGCTGGCATTACCAGAGACACCCCGGATCCCGACGGAGGTCAGATCCTGAAAGATGCCAACGGCGAGCCCACCGGCGTACTGGTCGATAACGCCATGGCGCTGCTTGAGCAGCACATTCCCGAACCCACAGGGGCTGAACGGCGCGCCGCCTTTACCACCGCCTTTAACCATCTGTTATCACTCGGCATTACCAGTGCTCATGATGCGGGTATCAGTGCAGATGAGCTGGCAGACTATCAGGCGCTTAAGCAGCAGGGCAAGCTGCCGGTACGGATTTACGCCATGCTGTCGGCGTCATCACCTGAACTTGCTGACTGGCTTAAACAGGGGCCGATATTGGATGATAAGCAGCAGCTGGTGGTACGGTCAGTGAAAATCTACAGCGACGGCGCACTTGGCAGCCGCGGCGCAGCGTTGCTGGCACCGTACAGCGACAGACCGGCTGAAACCGGCCTGTTGGTGACGCCGGAGCCGGAACTTGGCAGCCTGATCCGCGACGTAGCTGCAGCTGGGTTTCAGGCCAATATTCACGCCATTGGTGACAGGGCCAATCGTATGGTGCTGGATAAGCTGGCGACACTGACCAATAAAACCCGCGAGGCCGCCCGCCATCGCATAGAACATGCTCAGGTGGTCGCCCCGGAGGATCTGCCCCGCTTTGCCAAATTAAAGGTATTGCCCTCAATGCAGCCCACCCATGCCACATCGGATATGAATATGGCGGGCGATCGCCTGGGCGATGCACGGCTTAAGGGTGCTTATGCCTGGCGCACCCTTACCGACCTTGGCAGTCCGATTGTCGGCGGCTCTGACTTCCCGGTGGAGCTTGCCAATCCCTTCCATGGCCTCCATGCCGCTGTGACCCGTCAGGATCATCAGGGCCAGCCCGCTGGCGGCTGGCGCCCGGAAGAAAAACTGACACTGGCTGAGGCGCTGCGAGCCTTTACTGTGGATGCAGCCTTCGGCGCCTTTCAGGAGCAGGATTTGGGCAGCCTGAATGTGGGTAGCATGGCAGACTTTATCCTGATAGACAGGGATATCTTTGCAACCGAACCCACGCAAATCTGGCAAACGCGGGTGCTTGAAACCCATGTAGCCGGAAAGCCTGTTTATGCCCTCGGGCAGTAGGATTATCGGGTCCACAGTTCTAACAGGGGCATGCCATGGGTTATTATCTGAGGGTTATCCGCTTTGACCACAGGAATCCCATGCGTGCCCTTTTTGTGCTGAGCCTGAGCTTATTGTTTGGCACGGCAACCGCTGCCGACGATCCGGCGTTTGATTATTTACCTGGCCGTCAGATGCGCAGCATCAATGTGGAAGGTCAGGATTTGCCGGTGTTGGTACGCCCCTGGGAAGGCAAAAATCAGCACGGTGCTGCTATCATTTTTGCCGATACCGGCTTTGGCCCGGATGCCCCCGGACTGGTCGCCTATCTACGGGATGGCCTTAGCCCCACAGGCTGGGCGAGTATCAGCATGACTCCCCCGAAAAGCCCGCCACACCCCAGCTTTACCACTATGCCGGAAGAAATTACCAAGGCGGGAGAAGGTCAGCTGAACACTCCGGCAGCCAAGGCAATGGACAAATACACGCCCGAAGAGTGGCAAAAACACATGGAAACCCAGCAAGGGTTTGTAGAAACCAGTCTTGCAGGCCTGAGCCAAATCGGTGCTGCCTACCCGGGCAAACGCATATTAATTGCTATGGACAGGAGTGCTGCCCTGATCCTGAATCTGCTTAATGACGGTAAGGTAGCACCACCGGACTTATTGGTAATCATCAACCCTTACAGCAACTCACCTGAGTTTGATGAACGCCTGCCCGGACTGGTGGCAGTGCAGGAAGTGCCTGTACTGGACATTCAGTCGCCGGATGGCAATACCGCCAGCCTTGCCAATGCGCCACTTCGCCGGGCTGCGGCCTCGACCAAGGATAGCATGCAGTATCGCCAACTGACCCTGTCGCTCAATATCAGCGAGCCCGATGCCTGGGCTGAAGTACTTTCAGTATTGCGGGGCTTCGCCATCAGCATCAAGGAAGCGCCGGTGCAGTAACACCCAGGTAGGGACTCAGCTCTTATCAGGACTTGTCCTTGGTCAGCATCAGTGCCAGCGCCACCAGCACCACGACAATACCCATATACACCAGCTCCAGCGCACTCTGGGGCTTAAGCTCGCTGAAAAACGAAAACAGCTTAATCACCAGCATCATCAGAATGACTTTGCCAAGCTTGCTCTTGAGTGAGTCTATACTGCTGATAATCAAAATCTTGCCGCCTACATCAGACTCAGACGCTGGCTTGATGTCACGAATAAACAGCTCATACAGACCAAAGGCAAAAATCAAAAGCACTGCTCCCAGCAGAAAGGTGTCGAGGATTTCTACCACCACCATCACCAGGTCGTTGCGAACCTCCAGGCTGCCACTGACGAGATATTCCCACAGCAACTGGAACATATGCAGCATGTCTTTGGCGCCCATGACAAATACCACCAGTGCCGCCACTATGCACGCCACTACCCCAAAAATCACTGACAGTCGGCTGCTCCACAGCAGGCGTTCAAGTTTGTTGTTCATCGAGAGTCTTCCAGACGTTTCAAAGCAAAAAATAAAGCGCCGATTGTCGGCGCTTTCATGCTATGAGGACAAGTCTTTGGCCTGTGTTGTGTGAGACCAATGCAAATCAATTACCAGAATCTTTGCCTTTTACGGTAAGGCTCATTGGTTTTACCCTGCTCTTTCGCCCCGGCAAGGCGAAAATTCTGTCCCAGCAGCAAGCGCACCTGATACCAGGACTCACGGGCAAGCAGACTGCGAATGCCCGATGTCCAACTTTTATGGGTAGACAATTTAATTGCAGCCAGCGCATCGGGCGAACGTGCCAACAGTGTATCAGCCAGTCTCAGGGCACGTTCAAGGGGGTTCTCATCGACCCAGGTGATAAGGCCCAATGTTTCGGCTTCGGCGGCATCCAATACCCGTGCCGTCATGGTCAGCTCCAATGCCTTGTCTTTGGGCATAATATTACGCAGACTCACTAATCCGGCCATGTCGGGTACCAGCCCCCATTTAGCCTCCATGATGGATAAGCTGGCAGTGGGCGCAGCAATTCTGAAATCGGCTCCCAACGCTATTTGCATGCCGCCGCCAAAGCAGTACCCCTCCAGCACAGCAATCACTGGCACCGGCAACCGACTCCAACCAATGGAAACCCGTTGTGCCAGATTCGCGTTACCTGGCAGCCACTTAGCCAGCAAACCCAAGGGTTGCAACGGCTTTTTGACTACGCTTTTGATATCCAGTCCGGAAGAAAAATTGCCACCATGGCCTGCCAGAATAACCATACGGATGTCGCGCCGGCGCTGCAGTTGCTTCTGCACCCGGCAAATCTCCTGAAACATCTCATAATTCAGAGCATTAAATTTATCGGGTCGATTCAGGGATACAAAGGCTAATTCGCCCTTAATCTCCAGGGTTACTGTCTTGCGGTCCATTTTGACTCCAACTGGTCAGTCCAGATTGGATAGTAACATATTTGGCATAAATCACTATTCAACTTAACATATATGGACTTTTGACGGGCGTCAGCTTTCTGACTCTCACGTCCTTCGCTGTGTTGCAGGATATTGTCAGCAAGGTATGATTTCTCCTGAAAACAAATACTCTGCTGCTATTAACTGGTTGCACAAGCCAGCATAAACAGGCTGACACCCACATTTGGTGTTATCTTGGATAATAAGAACTGATAAGGAATCTCCCCCAGCATGGCACTTCCGGTATTGATTTGTGACGACTCCGCCATGGCACGCAAGCAGATGGCGCGTACCCTGCCCAAGGACTGGGATGTAGAAATTACCTTTGCCACCAATGGCGCCGAAGGCATTGAAGCCATACGGGCAGGTAAGGGAGAGGTAGTATTTCTTGACCTTAATATGCCTGTCATGGATGGCTATGAAGTACTGCAAACTATCCAACAACAGGATCTGCCTGCGCTGGTAATTGTGGTTTCCGGTGATATCCAGATTAAGGCGCATGAGCGGGTTAAAGCTCTGGGAGCATTGGATTTTATTCAAAAACCAGTCAGCGCAGATGCGATTGCTGGGATCTTGCAGGAATACGGTATTTTGGTGCCGGGCGAAAATGACGCCGACGCCGAAGACGATAACCCACTCATTAAAGTTGACCTGCGTGATGCCTGCCAGGAAATTGCCAACGTGGCCATGGGCCGCGCCGCAGATCTTCTGGCAAAACTGTTGGATGTCTTTGTGCTTTTGCCCATCCCACGGGTAAACGTACTTGAGGTAAGTGAACTGACCATGGCACTGAAGGCGACGGAATCCAGTTCAAAAATTACTGCGCTGTGTCAGGGCTTCATCAGTTCCGGATTATCGGGTGAGGCCTTGCTGCTATTTCATGATTCCAGCTTTCACGATATGGCAAAGCTGATGCAGCTGGATGACCCCAACAATGAGGCAACAGAGGTCGAAGTACTTATAGATACCGGCAATGTGCTGATTGGGGCCTTCCTAAGCGGTATTGCCGAGCAGCTGGATATGCATTTCAGCCAAGCGCACCCGGTAGTGCTTGGCCGTCACTGCACCGTCAATGACCTTATTCATGACAATGCAGAGAAATGGCAACGCACCCTGGCCATGGAAATCAATTACCGCATTGAAGATCACAACATCGAGTGTGACTTACTGCTCCTGTTCACCGAAGACTCGCTGCCGACCCTGACCTACAAGCTCGGCTATTTGTTGGATACCGATTGAGGCACGACAGCAGATGTCAAATGATGCAGACCTGATGAATGAACTTCACTGGCTTATCGATATGGTGCAAACCATTGAGGTGGGGCTGGTGGTGCTGGACCGAAATTACAATATCGCCCTGTGGAATGGTTTTATGGAAAATCACAGCGGTGTATCCCCGAATACTATCAAAGGTAAAAACCTGTTCGATGAGTTTCCTGCTCTGCCAGCTGGTTGGCTGAAGCAGAAAATGGAGTCGGTGTTTTTGCTGAAAAACCGTGCCTTTATCAGTTGGGAGCAGCGCCCCTACGTCTTTAAATTCAAAAATTATCGCCCCATTACCGGTCGCGCTGAATTCATGTATCAGAATGTGACCCTGCTGCCACTGGCATCACTTACCGGGCAAATAACCCATATCAGCATTATTGTGTACGATGTGACCGATGTAGCCGTAAACCGGTTGCAACTCAAAAGCGTTAACGAGCAGCTCGAACATTTGAGCCAAACAGACGGCCTGACTCAACTGAATAACCGTCGTCACTGGCAACTCTGCATGAATCGCGAGTATGAACGTTATAACCGCTATGGCGATCCTGTCAGTCTGGTGATGTTTGACATCGATAAGTTCAAGCTGGTGAATGATGTCCATGGCCACATTGCCGGTGACAAAGTCATTCAGCATATCGCCCACCTGCTTAGCCAATCGTTGCGGGAAACCGATTGCGCTGGACGTTATGGTGGTGAGGAATTTGCCGTGGTGCTGGCCAGTACCACCAGCTCTGAGGCGCTTAACTTCACCGAGCGCTTACGGGAGAAAGTGGCCAACTCACCCATTATGTTTGAAGGCAAAGAAATTCAGGTCACAATCAGTCTGGGCATTTGCGGCATGGCTGACTTTATTGACGATGCCTCCCAATGGCTGGCAAACGCGGACAATGCGTTATATCAGGCCAAACAGCAGGGGCGAAACCGCTCTATCATCTATCGGGAATAGGTCGAATCTTTTAAAACAAAAAGCCCGGTAATACCGGGCTTTTTGTTTTACTAAACTTTTTCAATGACGTTCTATTGGAAAGCCGTCATCATCGAAGTCTTCTTCATCGTCTTCATCATCCAGCTCATCGTCGTCACCCATAAAGTAGGTGCCCCAACCGTCATAATCGACTTTTTGCTTGGAGGCAAGATTCAACAGCTGCTCACAGGCCTTGTCGATCAGATCTACATCCAATTTGTGATTGGCAATGGCATCGAAACAGAAGATCAGGCTGCCGTCTTCCAGCTCCAGCTCTTCGGCATCAGTGACTTCAAAACCCAGTTTAAAAGCATCCACAGCAGCCTTTTCAAGACGATCGAAATTGGTGCTCGAGAAGTGATGCTCAATCATATACTCAGCATGGGGATCGGAACCATCATCCAGCAGTGACTGAACAATATCGCGGGTCTCTTCCAATTGTGCCTTTAACAGGCGCTCGATAGACATGGGCTGACTCCAGTAACAAACAAAGGCGCCAACCCACCACGGGCAGCGCAGTTTCGGCGCAGTATAACAAAGATCCCAAGGGTCGTCAGTTGAGCAGACGGGCCTTATTCATCAGAGCTTCGGCTTCGCGATTAAGCTGTTCGAGCTTGGCCGACATGGCGGCGTGAATGCGCTCAGAAAGCTCCTTCACGTTTTTCTTATCCAGACCTCTGGTTTCAAAGGGTTCCATCACCTCGATGATCACTACACCATTGTTCCAGCGATTGAGCTTTATGTGACATTGATTTGAAGCCAGAACCGGTACCATAGGCACACCTGCCGCTATGGCCGTATGAAACGCCCCCGCTTTGAATGGCAGTAAACCACGCCCCCGTGAACGGGTCCCCTCAGGGAAAATCCACACCGACAGGCACTTTTCTTTAATCTTGCGCACTGTATTGGCCATGGTTTCAAAGGCGCTGTTACGGTTTTTGCGATCGATAAGAATATTGCCGGAGAGCCAATAGATCTGTCCGAACAGCGGCATCCAGGCAATGCTCTTTTTCCCCAGACTTACAGTTCCCCTGGGAACGGCAGCGGTATGGGTGAACATATCAAAATTATTCTGATGGTTGGCGAGATAAACACAGGGTTCTTTGCGCTCGGCAGTGGGTCGGCGCACTATCACCTTGATACCCAGCACGGGGGCGACGGCGGCAAACCACTTGGCGAACATATGTACATTATCTCTATGGCGCGGACGCACCACACAGGCAATACTGCCCACGACAAACGCCAGCATTAACATAATGGCAAGCAGTAAGGATCTGACGATTAACAGCACGACATACTCCTGATAAAAACTCCTGCGCAGTATAGCGACAGTGGCCTTTTGGAACAATCCTTTGTTTACACGTGTTCGCTGATTTAAATTATAAACTTATTTTTCAATAAATTAAGCCCACCATCGGTGGGCTTACAAACACAAACGGGCCAAATCAGACTTATTCACCCGACTTGGCAGTCACTATCCGGAACGCCGCCGCCGACAGAGCCAGAGTCGCCACTATCACGGCTCCGCTGGGCAGATCGTAAATTGCCGACAACAGCAGCCCGGCAACATAACCAATTAATCCAACCAGATAAGCCCAAAGTAAGCCATTACCCCTGCTAAATTTGTTCACCGCAAGTGCCGGCAGGATAAGGGTACTGAAGACCAGATAGACCCCCACCAACTCTACCGACAGGGTTATTACCAGCGCGAACAGCAAATAAAAGGCTGGTCCGTCCAACAACCCCGGGCGGAAAATGATAAGCCCCAGCACCAACAGAGAAACTACCGCGGGCAGTACCAATTGCTCCCAACTTACCCAGAGGATCTGACCTGACATCAATTGCTTGAGTAGCTCAGCGCCATGGGGATCATTGGCAAGCAGCAACATAGCCGCCACCGCCGCCAATACGTACAGGCAGCCGATCATGGCCTCGAGTTCATCCCCCATCCGTCGAGCCAACCAGGCAATCCCACCAGCGCCAGCCAGTGCAAACAACGCTGGCATCCACAGATGGGAGAAAGGCGCCTCCTCCAGCAGTGGATGCATATGGGCTGCTATGGCACCCAATGCAGCCACCTGCGCAATGGCCAAATCGATAAAAATAATGCCACGCTTAAGCACCTGCCTGCCCAGCACCACATGGGTGGACAGCACCAGGATGCCGGCAGCCAGCGCCGGTAGCAAAATATCCAACAGGTCCCAATTAAACATAAATCAGCTCGCGTTCTTGAGCAGTGTCAGCACACTGTCGTACAGACTGAAAAGATCCTGACTGGCATCGTTCCCGCCAACTGACATGGGCAACACCAACACCGGTAGGTTAGCCTTTTCCGCCAGCCAGTTGGCACCGCGGGTGTCCTGATAAGATGCCACCACTATGGCCATCACATCCCCCTGTCGCGCACGCTCAAGCAGCATCGCAAGGTGGCCGCTGGATGGCGGCAACCCCGGCTTGGGCTCAAGGTCAGCTACCTGCTCTATCCCCAACCAGTCAAACAGGTAACGGAAACTGCTGTGGTAGGCAATAACTTTGCGACCCGCCAACATCTTGGCTTCAGCTTCCCAGTGTGGAACCGCAGCCTGCCAACGCTCACTGAACTGATTGAGGGCGGCCTGATAATCAGCTGTATGCTCAGGGTCAATTTGTTGCAGGCGGGCACTGAGGGCCTGCGCGACACTCAGCAACCTGGCTGGAGAGAAATGCAGGTGCGGGTTACCCTTGGCGTGAACATCGCCCATGGAACGATCGACCTTGGCGAGTTTATCCAGAGTATCAATCGCATCTGCAGCGTAGAACATGCCCTCACTGCCATCGCGCACCGCTCTGTTGGCCGACTTCATTTGCAGCATGGGCAGCCAGCCCACTTCCAAATCAGCACCTGCACAGATAGCCAGATCAGCCTGACGCATTTTGGCTATCAGGCTTGGACGGGCCTGAACCTGATGAGGATCCTGCAACGCCGTTGTTGCAGAGTAAATGCTGGCCCCGGGGGCAAGCTCCTTTGCCAATGCCGCGTACTCTGGTTCGCAGGCAAAAATATTCACCTCGGCCAACGCTGCAGTGCTGTGACCAAGCATTAACGCGGCCAATACCGCCGGAATGTTAGAATTGATGCGCACCGTGGGCCCCCAAAGTCATCACATATTGCAAGGTAAACAGGTTGTCATCGCTCAAACCATCAAAGTTAGTGCCCTTTTGACGGGTATACTGCAGGCGAACAGTTGAGAAATGGCTGGAGTGCCAGTTAAGGCTGAACTCAGTTTCCTTGAGTTTCTGGGCATCAAAGTGGTCGTCATGCACCAGCTGGGTATCCAACTCACCATAGCGAAGACCCGCCGACCACTCTGGGCTGAGCTGATAGACACCACTTAAGTACCAACCCTGATGGTAATTCTTGCTGTGATCATGTTCATCGGCGTGGTCTTCATCATGCAGTTCCAACGCCTTGAAGTCATTCACACGGAAGAACTCGCCACTCAGGGTCAGGTGCTGATATTTGTAATTACCGTTGGGCGCCCATTTATACACCACATCGGCTACATAGGTTTTCTCACCTGTATACGCGGCGCTGTGGCTGTGACCATGGTCGTGCTCGTCGTCCACATGGACTTCTTCGCCCTCTTCATGGGGCGTGAGACGGCCATTACGGTTATTCATCATCGCCAGCCCCAGCTGCCATGAGCTGTTATCGCCGATGTCACCACCGATTTTGGTGAAAACGTTGTACACACCCACGGTATCAAACTCGCGCTCACCATGCTCATCTTCGGCGCGCATTCCGTCGCCTTTCAAGGCTTCAAAACCCAAGGTCCAATAAAGATCAGTCGGCGCTACCCAACTGATACGCAGGCCATCGTCGAAGTAATGGCCACCAAGGAAGGCTCGGTAGGCTGCAGGGCGACCGGCAAAGGCATCGGAGTGCAAATGCTGATTGTTCAGATAACCTATATCTGACAGGAAACGACCGGCACGAATGGAAAAGCCGGCAGGCATGGCCAGCGTCTGGATAAAGGCTTCTTCCAGCTCGATTTCAGTCTCGCCGTCATGAACCTCTATCACGGTAGTCACTTTACCGTAGAAGAGATCGTCAATATTGGCACTGATGGCAAGCTCGCTCTCGCCCAGGCCGAAGCCTTCTTCACGGCCTCCCAGAGCACGATCGCCACTCTGGTAAAAGCCATCCAATACAGCACTGATAGCCGGATTGGTCAGGGTCGGCGACTCGGCAGCGGCGGTGGCGGAAATCAAGGCAGTTGCCAGCAAAGATAAACGAAGGGTGTTCATACATTCTCCAAAAATACAGCAAACGCCCGGCAGCAAACACTACCGGGGCATTAAATCAAAAAAGTGTTAATTCAGTTGTATTTAAAGAGATGCAGGCGGGCCGCGAGCCTGAGCAGCAGGACGCTCAGCAGTGCGCCAAATAAGAGATTCTGTGACCGGCGCTTCATGCACCATACCAGCAGGCACAGTCGCGATGCTGGTGCCGGGCAACAATTTGTTCAGCTGATGCTGGTGGAAACAGAGAGTACAGTGACTGTTGGCGCCTTCATCAAGGTGTGACACGCTGTGAGCAGAGGACACAAACGACAACATTGCCAGTACGGCAGCAAGCCATACAGCAATCAATCGATTTGGTTTGAATCCCGAAAAAGCCACGCAGCATTTCCCCCAACAGTAACAGCCGCTCAAGTTTACGGCAGGGTTTACCCAGTGGCAACCATCAGGGTATGCCAAAGATGACAGATTAGTCTGCCTGAGCCATATTGATCCAACGGGGTTAATCTTGCCTTAAGATGTGGCGGTTACCATGGTATGGAAAGTGAGCAGGTGGTCTGCTCACTGTGTCAGGAGAAGCTTGAAATGAGCCAATTCTTCAAAGAAAACTTCGGACTTATTCTGGTAGCGGTATTAGTACTGGGTGGCATTCTTGGTGGGATCTGGTGGGTGGAATCCTCACTCGCCGCACAGGAAACCGTACTCTAACGGTATTTCTGCCGCTCGTGGCTCTTGTCTTCCACTTCTGGCGCTTCAATCACCATCAGCTGATCCATGAGGTGTGATACCAGCAGCAGCGTCAGACAAAATCCCGCTGCCAACATCGCCAGCCCCCGCCAGGGGGCATGCAGCCAGGCAGTCATTGCAGCTGCCACTCCCAGATAAAATCCCAGCAACTTAAGTTTGGCGAGTCGGGGGCTTCTGCCCAGCCAGGCTTCACAATGGGGACATTGGATCTGGGCATCAAAGCCCTTGCCACGCTGCGCCTTAACGTCGCTGACTTTGATGTGTAAATGACAGTGGCTACAAATCATGAAATGTCCTCATACCAACAGGCTGCGAATTCTATCAAATTCCCCCTCCTGGCAGCACACTTTTTGGCAAGCCATTTTACCGGTTGGACTTATGCAGCTATGATGCTGGTATCTCCACGCCACAGATTATTGAAAATGCACAGACTTATTCTATCGTTGCTGCTCCTGACCTGCATATTGCCTGACGCAGGTGCCGAGACAATCACGGATGAATTTAAAAGCCGGGTCAGCCATCTGGAATCCAGCATCAGCGGTGATTTGGAAGTCCTGCACCATGCAAAAGGTGAGTTTGTCGCCATCACCGAATACCGGATCGCTGAAAAAACACAGGATTTGCAACAAATACTGGGGGAGGCCATCGCACAGCCCGATGCAGATCCGCAGTATTTGCTGTCACTGACCCAAAACCAGTTGGCTTATGTCACCCGGACGCAACACTACCTGTTGTCAGATATCAAACGGTTAAGGGCAACACTGGGGACGGCTGACGATGCCACTACCCTGGTTACGCTGTCGAACAGGGAGCGTCAGCTTGACGAGAGCTATCGAAGAGAACTGAAACTTCTCGGTTGGGGCAATCAACTGGGCATGGCTGTCGATACGCGCCGTGCTGAGCTGAAGGAGCTGATCACCGACAGAGCAGACCGTCTGGCAAGCGTAGTAAAATACACTCAGGATCAGCTGAAAGCCGCTGTAGATGATGCCCGCAATGCTGGCAAAGATATCAGTGCCGAACAAACCGCCAGAATCGTTGAACTTAAGGCCCGTCTGAACCAAAACAGCCTGAGCCTCTCCACCGCGATTGGACTGCTGGATGAAATGGGCACAGATACTGCCACGCTGAAACAAACTTTGTTTGAAGTCTCCGGTGACATTACCCAGGATGTACTGGACATCGATGTGGTCAGCACCATGCTCAGCCAGTGGCTGGGGGCAGCCAAGGCCCAAACAGTCGACAATGGCCCCAAGGTCATGTTCAAGCTGTTGGTATTTTTACTTATCCTTTTTGGCGCCGGCCTGGTGGCCAAACTGGTCAAACGCTTGGTAAAAACGGCCGTCAGCAACTCCAAACTCAAATTCAGCAAACTGTTGCAGGACTTCTTTATTTCGCTGTCAGCCAAAGGTGTGTACACCCTTGGGGTACTTATCGCTCTGTCTCAACTGGGCTTTGAACTTGGCCCCCTGTTGGCAGGTTTCGGTATTGCGGGAGTGATTATCGGTTTTGCATTGCAGGACACCCTGTCCAACTTCGCCTCCGGCATGATGATCCTGATTTACCGCCCCTATGACGTGGGCGACCTCATCAGCGCGGCTGGGGTAACCGGCAGAGTCAGCCATATGAGCCTGGTGTCCACCACAATAAAAACCCTCGATAACCAGAGGCTTATCATCCCAAACAACAAAATTTGGGGCGATACCATCAACAACATAACTGCCGAACGTCATCGCCGGGTGGACATGACCTTTGGCATCAGTTACGCCGACAACGTTGAGCATGCCGAGCAGGTACTCAAAGAAATTGTTGGGGCACATCCCAAAGTGCTCAAGGATCCGGAGTTCACGGTCAGATTGCACCTGCTGGGCGAATCGTCGGTGGACTTTGTGGTTCGCCCCTGGGTAAGACCCGACGACTACTGGGAGGTTTACTGGGACATCACCAAGGCGGTCAAACAGCGTTTCGACGCCGAAGGCATTACCATTCCATTCCCACAGCGGGATGTGCATTTCTTCCGAGGCTGAGATTGCGAGCTTAAAAAAGGCACCCTTGGGTGCCTTTTTATTGCTGCAGGCCTGGCGTTTAACCCAGACCGACTATCTCACCGCGCTCATTTACATCGATATTAAGATAGCCGGGTGCAAGCCCAAGCCCCGGCATGGTCATTACCTTTCCGGTCAATACGGTAATAAAACCTGCACCGGCACTCAGCCGCAGCCCCGCCACCGGTAACTCAAACCCACAAGGCGCCCCTTTAAGCGCTGGGTCGTGACTGATGGAGAGTGGCGTTTTAGCGATACACAGCGGCAATTTGGACATACCCAGCGACTCAATCAGCGCCAAATCTGCTTTGGCAGCATCAGACAGGCTTACCCCTGAGGCGCCGTAGCGCTCGGCAAGGGTCATCAGGCGGGCACCAAACTCCATGTCATCATCATAGAGACGTTTGAAGTCAGCCTTGACATCGCAGGCTCTGGCCACCACTGTGGCCAAGGCTCGGGCACCCTCAGCCCCATGACTGAACGCATCACTGATTTCACAACCGAAAGCGCCCGCCTCCATACAACGCGCTTTCAGCCAGTCAAGCTCAGCGATGGCGTCATCCGGGAAACGGTTAATGGCCACTACCAGTGGCAAGCCATAGCCCATCACATTGCGCATATGCCAGTGAAGGTTGGCAAATCCGGCTTCGAGGCGACTGTGGTCATCACCCGCGGCACCGGAATTGGCCTTTAACGCTTTTAACGTCACCACGAGAACCGCGGCAGCAGGGGCGGTATTGGAGGCTCGGGTCTTAATATTGCAGAATTTTTCAAAGCCCATATCAGAACCAAAGCCGCCTTCGGTAACCACAAAGTCATGGTGCGCCAGCGCCACCCGATCAGCGATAATTGATGAGTTACCATGGGCAATATTGGCAAAGGGACCGGCATGGATAAGACAGGGAGCACCGCTCAGGGTTTGCATCAACGTAGGCTCAATGGCATCCCGCATAATCGCCGTCATCGCACCGGCAACCCCCAGGTCTTCTGCGGTAATGGGCTGACCTTCTTTATTCATGGCCAAAATCACCCGGCCAATACGGCTACGCATATCGGCAATATTTTCACACAGAGCCAAAATCGCCATCAGCTCTGACGCGGCGGTGATATCAAAGCCGCTGTCATGCATGGGGCCATTGTTGTCACCAAAGCCAACCTGGATCTGACGCAAGGCCCGGTCGTTGTGATCTACGACCCTGCGCCAAAGAATGTTATCCGGATCAATATTCAACGCTGTCAGCCCGCTTTTAGCTTCAAAAGCTGACAATCCCAGACGGGTTTCATGAAACAGTCTTGCATCTATGGCGGCAGCGGCCAGATTATGGGCACTGGTGACGGCGTGAATATCGCCGGTCATATGCAGGTTCATCACCTCCATAGGGACCACCTGGGCATAGCCACCACCTGCCGCGCCACCTTTTACCCCGAATACAGGACCAAGGCTTGGCTGACGAATACAGGCACACGCCTTGTGACCCAGAAGATGAAGGCCTTGAGTCAAGCCAATCGTGGTCACGGTTTTCCCTTCGCCATGAGGTGTCGGTGTAACGGCAGTCACTATGACCAATTTACCCCGCGCCGGTGCCCGGGCGGCTTCCAGGCTTATTTTAGCCATTGAGTGGCCAGCTTCACGCCACAGGTTTTTGCCCAGACCAAAGTCATCGGCAATCCAACCAATAGGACGAACCTGAGCCTGTCTGGAAATTTCCATATCTGTCAACATAGAGGGGTCTCGCTGTAGAGTATGCTTGTGTGGCAAGATGCGGATTCTGCACATAAGGCTGGATTGTGAATGGGATCGCACCCTGGCTTTTGTGACCCTGTTAGGCGGGTCTTCAGACACAGCCTAAGACAAAGGTCTGCGGGCAGGAAGCGCCACAAATAACTAATTCACCTTTCCTGAATCCAAATCAAATTCTGTGCATTTTTTAGGAAACAGCATGAGCAAAATTACGCTTGCACTGTCTGAATTCGTCGCTGGCTTTTGGCGACTCGCTGATTGGCAATTGAGTCTGACAGCCCGAAGACAACTGATTGAGACATACCTGAACCTGGGTGTTTCCAGCATGGATCATGCTGATATTTATGGGGGACATACTTGTGAATCCTTGTTTGGCGACGTGCTCAAACAGGCTCCCCATTTGCGTGATGGCATGACGCTTATCAGCAAGTGCGGCATCAGGCCCGCTATCATCGGTGATACCAGCCGCTATGTGAATCACTATGACACCGGACGGGATCACATAATGCACAGCGCAGAGCATTCCTTAACCAATCTGGCGACGGATTATCTGGATCTCTTGCTCATCCACCGGCCTGACCCACTGATGGATGCCGATGAGGTGGCGGAAGCGTTCGTCGCCCTCAGACAGTCTGGCAAGGTGCGTCATTTCGGTGTATCCAACTTCAGTCCGGCACAATTTTCGCTGTTGCAATCACGACTGGACTTTCCATTGGTGACCAATCAGGTGGAGCTATCCCCCATGTCCATGTCAGTGCTGCATGACGGCACCCTGGATTTGTGTCAGCAGTTGAAAATCCGTCCTATGCTCTGGTCATGCCTTGGTGGGGGAAACCTGATGACAGGCGTTGGCGAAAAAGCCATTCGTTTACGTGGAGTACTGGAACACATCAAACAACAAACGGGTGCAGCAGATATCAGTCAGGTCGTTTATGCCTGGGTACGGATGCACCCCAGCAGGCCACATCCCATAATAGGCAGCGGCAAGCCCGAGCGCATTGCAATGGCGCTGGCGTCAGACAAGATAAAACTGGACAGGCAACAGTGGTTCAGTATCTGGCAAGCGTCTACCGGCCATAGTGTTCCCTGATAACGCCACGGTAGCTCGCTGGATATCCATAAAAAAGGCCGCTGCTGCGGCCTTTTCAACTGAGATACCTCAGTCGTGGAACACTACTTCACCACTGAGGTGTGGACGGCGCCCTTTCTGGTCACGCAGCTCAAATCGCCAACCTTGATCCACCGCTTGTGCACCAAAGGTCACCTCGGCCGGCATAAACAATGGCAATTTAAAGGTGACATCCAGGGTGCAGGGCCTGGCACCAATCTTATCCATCAGTTCGGCGACACAGCGAGCCTTGGACCACATTCCATGAGCCAATACCCGATCAAATCCAAAACGTTTGGACAACGAAGGATGTAGATGAATGAGGTTGTAATCACCGGATGCGCGGGCATAGCGCCAGCCAAGCTTTTCATCCAGAGTCCAGGTTTTTGCATCGTCCCATGCCATTTCACTGCCCTTTGGCGGACGGGCACGGCGACCGGCAGACTCTATACGGTACAGATAGATCGAATGGGCTTCCCAAACCAGTTCATCCGCTACCCATGCTTTGGACACCAGATCAAATTCCAGGCCTGATTCGGTTTGCTCACTGCCCTTCAGGGCGCATTCCAGACGAACCTTTTCTCCGGCACCTACCGTGCGGTACTGGGTAATCCTGTTTTTAAGGTGGATCATTCCCAGCAGGGGAAAAGTAATGGCATCATGGGTAAATATCACCGCGTGCAGACGGAAAGCCAAAATGTAGAGGAATGTCGGTGGCACAGTTTTACCATCGAATTTGAACTCACAGACATCGCTGTAACGAGCCACGGCACTGTTATCGAGCGCCACTTCGGGAACGCTGACACGGATCTCAGGCAAGGGCTTTTGATCCCATCCGGGTTTACGGCCGAAAAATATCTTGCGATACAGCGATAACAGCGACGGCATCGCATGTAACGTCACCTGATGTCCCATGGTGCAAGTTCCCCAAAATTTAAAGAGCGGGAATTATACTCTCATTCCGGACAATGTGTACCCCTGGCACAATTTGCCATATATACAACTGATAAATATCAATTAAATAGATTTTTTCGACTCTGTTCATTGCACAACTGTTTTACAGAGCCATATCCAAAAGTCGCTCAGGCTGTGCGACACTATCTGCCGTCCATTCAAAGCGGAACTGCGCAATTGCAAGACAAGAATTTCGAGGCCCTGGCGGGCAAGTTTGCCAAAAACATTTACGGCACACTTAAGGGTGATATCCGCTCGGCGGTACTGTGGCGGGATTTACAGGAACAGATGCCAAAACTTGGACAGGGAAAGCTGCGTATTTTGGACGCCGGTGGCGGT
>NZ_JBFKLW010000053.1:0-29988 GCF_041630135.1 Shewanella sp. | reverse complement strand
ATCTCCAAAACTGGTCGATAGCTTCATTCCCGATGTGATGTCATTGGGCAATGTTGTGAAGGTCATGCAGAATTTGTTGAACGAAGGCGTATCTGTCCGGGATTTGCGTACCATAGTCCAAACCCTGTTGGAGTATGGTCCTAAGTCCAATGATACTGAAGTACTGACTGCCGCGGTGCGTATTGCTCTTAAACGCATGATCGTTCAAGAAATAGCCGGCCCTGAGACAGAAATTCCTGTCATAACTTTGGCGCCAGAGTTGGAACAAATGTTGCATCAGTCCATGCAGGCGTCAGGGGGCGATGGTCCCAATATCGAACCCGGATTGGCCGAGCGGATGCAACAGTCACTGGCTGACGCCGCTCAGAGGCAGGAAATGGTAGGGCAACCTGCAATCCTGCTGACGTCGGGAATGCTTCGCGCGACACTGTCTCGTTTTGTGAAGTACACCATTCCCAATCTGAGGGTGATTTCCTATCAGGAAGTTCCCGATGAGAAGCAGATAAGAATTGTGTCAGCCGTAGGCCAGTAAGAGGGTAGTTGAATGAAAATCAAACGTTTTTTTGCCAAAGATATGCGTGCTGCTCTGGCTCAGGTCAAAGACACCCTCGGTGCTGATGCTGTGATAATGTCCAATAAAAAAGTCACAGGCGGTATAGAAATCGTTGCAGCAGTCGATTACGACGAACCCAAGCCAACTCTTGATAAAAGGGCGTCCGTTCCCAATCCATTTGATCAGGTATCAGAGGACAAAGTTTCATTGGGCGCAAGCCAACCGGTTAAAACTACCCGTCAAAAAATTAACGAACAACCAGCAGATTCTCTGCAGGCACTTTTGGAACGTCAACAAAGCCGCATGAACCAGCAAATGGGACGTTCTGTGCAGGATGATGACATGCCTGCCTGGGCGCGGGGACTGGAAATGCCAGCGTCGCCCAAGGAGAAGCAAGCGCCTCGTCAGGCGACTTTTACGCCGGAAGCGGAAAAATCACGCCAATGCGGCCGTCAGCAGGTAGAACTCGATGCGATGAAAGAAGAGTTGGTATCACTGCGTAATTTGCTGACTCATCAGGTTTCTGCACTGATGATGGAACAAAAAAAGCGTCATGATCCAGTCGGGGCCATGTTGGAGTCACGGTTGTTGGATGCGGAATTCTCCCCCTCTGTTGCTGCGAAATTGGCGGGTTTGTCAGAACACTACTCCCCAGCAGAATTGGTAAAGGCTTTACCTCAAAGCTTGGCTAATATGCTTGATAATCAAGGGGATGACATAGTCAGGCGTGGTGGTGTTGTCGCATTTGTTGGCCCTACCGGTGTGGGTAAAACTACCTCGATTGCTAAGATAGCAGCCCGTTTTGCCGCTCATCATGGAGCCGATCAGGTAGCACTGATCACGACAGATCATTATCGCATCGGAGCCTTTGAGCAATTGGCAACTTATGGCAAAATCATGGGATGTCCTGTAAAGCAAGCTCATGATCTCAATGAGTTGCAACAAATTCTTTATCAGCTGCGCAATCGCAAGCTAGTATTGATAGATACAGCCGGCATGGGACAGCGTGATATGCGATTGGTTGAGCAACTGGATAATTTAACGGCAAACAGCGCCTTGCCGATTCGCAGTTATCTGGTATTGTCAGCTACATCGCAGCGTCGGGTGCTTCAGGATGCAGTAAATCATTTTAAACGCATCCCACTGTCTGGCGCGGTGCTGACCAAACTGGATGAGTCAGTATCTTTGGCAGGTGCCCTGAGTGCCCTGATCCAGAGTGGACTGCCATTGAGTTATGTTACCAATGGCCAGCGAGTGCCCGAGGATATGCAGGTTGCAGACACTCTGGCATTGGCAAAGCAGGCTTTGGATGCCCTGAATGAATCAGATAATCAGGGGATCGATAATCATTTTTGGTCGGATAACACGGCCTGTGCGTTTGAGTAAAGCTATGACCCGTGATCAAGCAAGCGGTTTACGTATGATGAATCAGCCATATAACGAAAAAGTAAAAGTCATTGCCGTGACCGGCGGCAAAGGTGGGGTAGGCAAAACCAGCGTATCAATCAACACGGCTGTGGCTCTGGCAGAAAAGGGAAAGCGTGTGTTGGTTTTAGACGCTGACCTGGGGCTGGCCAACGTTGACGTAATGCTGGGGCTTCGCGCCGAAAAAAACCTTTCCCATGTGTTGTCGGGTGACGCTGAACTTGACGACATAATCCTGCGTGGCCCAAAAGGTATTGGTATTGTACCAGCCACATCTGGGACCCAGGCTATGGTAGAGCTGACGTCTGCTCAGCATGCAGGTCTTATACGTGCATTCAGCGAAATGCGAACGCAGTTCGATGTGCTGATAGTAGATACTGCTGCGGGTATCTCAGATATGGTGCTCAGTTTTTCCCGCGCCGCCCAGGACGTACTGGTGGTGGTTTGTGATGAGCCCACCTCTATTACAGATGCCTATGCCCTAATTAAAATCCTCAGCCGAGAGCACGGTGTGTTCCGGTTCAAAATTGTCGCAAATATGGTTCGTAGTCTTCGTGAAGGGATGGAACTGTTTGCTAAACTGAGCAAAGTGACTGACCGTTTTCTGGACGTGGCACTGGAATTGGTAGCGACAATTCCCTTCGATGAAAACTTGCGAAAATCAGTACGTAAGCAAAAATTGATTGTAGAAGCTTATCCGAAGTCACCCGCAGCGATTGCGTATCATGGTCTGGCAAATAAAGTGATGAGCTGGCCAATACCTCAGCAGCCTGGTGGTCATCTGGAGTTTTTTGTCGAACGTCTGGTTCATCGTCCTGAATATCAAGAGGACAGAGCGAGTGAATAAAGCCGCGGCGTATACCTCCATGGAGGATAAAACCTCCATCGTTGAACAGTACGCACCGCTGGTAAAAAGAATCGCGCACCATATGTTGGCCAGATTACCCGCATCCGTACAGTTGGACGATTTACTCCAGGCCGGCATGATTGGGCTGTTGGAAGCATCCGCCAAGTTTGACGGGGCAAAGGGAGCCAAGTTTGAAACCTTCGCAGGTATCCGTATTCGTGGTGCCATGCTGGATGAGATACGTAAGGGTGACTGGGTTCCCCGTTCGGTGCATCGTAATCAGCGAAGAGTCGCCCAGGTGATAGATGAGTTGGAACAGGAACTGGGAAGGGATGCACGCGACAGCGAAATAGCCGAAAGACTTGATATGTCGCTGGATGAATATCATCATATCCTCAATGATGTTTCCGTGGGAAAAATCATAGGGATAGAAGATTTGGGCGTGTCACAGGATGTCTTGGTACCTGATGGAGAACAAACAGACGACATCTATGACGATTTGGCCGGTGGCCAGTTTCAGCAAGCGCTTGCAGATGCTATTCGTCAATTGCCCGAAAGAGATGCATTGGTGTTGTCGCTTTATTACGATGAAGCACTGAATTTAAAAGAAATAGGTGCCATTCTTGAAGTCAGTGAGTCGCGCGTATGCCAGATCCACAGTCAGGCAATGCTCAGGCTCAAGGGCAAACTCAAGCATTGGACACACGTATAATTCATAATATTGAGCAGTAAGAGTGTCAGCTCACCGGAGGAAACCTTGGACAAGAATATGAAGATTCTCATTGTTGACGATTTTTCAACGATGAGACGCATCATCAAGAACTTGTTGCGAGACTTGGGATTTAACAACACCCAGGAAGCAGATGATGGCTCAACCGCCTTGCCCATGCTTCAGAAGGGCGATTTTGACTTTGTGGTTACAGACTGGAATATGCCCGGCATGCAGGGTATCGATTTGCTAAAAGCTATCCGTGCGGACGATAGCCTGAAGCACATTCCAGTACTGATGGTGACCGCAGAAGCCAAGCGCGAACAGATAATCGCTGCCGCTCAGGCCGGGGTAAATGGATATGTCGTCAAGCCTTTTACCGCCGCGACACTGAAAGAGAAGCTGGATAAGATCTTCGAACGACTTGGTTGAGCAAGGATGAGCTATGCAGGCACAAACATCAGGGCTCATTAGTCTCGAACAGGCACAGGAACTTGTCGCGCTGCTTAGCGGCGGAGAGCAGGAAAAAGCCGATTTGCTGATCCGCGAATTGGCAGCCCCCATTCAAAAAGAACTCTTTGACGAAGTTGGTAAGCTGACTCGTCAACTTCACAGTGCTTTGGTGGATTTTCAGTTGGATAATCGACTGGCAGAGCTTGCCAGTGTTGATATTCCCGATGCCAAAGAACGCCTGAACTATGTCATAGATATGACAGAGCAGGCAGCCAACAAAACCATGGACGCTGTTGAAGAGTGTCTGCCACTGGCCGATGCCTTAATCAATCATATTCAAACTGTTACGCCTGCTTGGGATAAGCTGATGCGGCGTGATATAGCGCTTTCAGAGTTTAAAAGCCTTTGCCATGATGTTCAGCAATTGATGAACCGAAGTGAACAGGATTCCGAAAGGCTTAGGGAGCTGCTGAATCAAATTTTGATGGCGCAGGACTTCCAGGATTTGACCGGCCAGATGATCAGACGGGTAATTGATTTGGTCAGGGAAGTTGAAAATAGTCTGGTGTCCATGCTGACAGTGTTTGGTGAGCAACCTATCACTGATACCCCCCCACGAAGCCCAAGCACCAATACGATAGAAGCCGAAGGACCGATTATGAACGCAGAGCTTCGCCAGGACGTAGTTACCGGCCAGGACGAAGTTGATGATCTTCTGTCCAGCTTGGGTTTCTGATAAGGAGTCAATTTAATGGCATTTGATGTTGATGAAGAGATCCTGCAGGACTTTCTGATTGAAGCCGGTGAGATTCTGGAGTTGCTGCAAGAGCAGTTGGTTGCTCTGGAAAATAACCCGGAAGATACAGATCTGCTCAACGCCATTTTCCGTGGATTCCACACAGTAAAAGGCGGAGCAGGCTTCCTGAGTTTGGCGCCGATGGTGGACGTTTGTCATGAATCGGAAAACACCTTCGACCTCCTGAGAACAGGCAAGCGTCATGTAAGTGCTGAATTGATGGATATCATCCTTCAGGCCGTTGATGCCATTAATACCATGTTTGCTCAAACTCAGGCAGGACAGGAACAGGAGCCTGCATCGGCCGAATTGTTGGATAAACTGAAGCTGTTGGCGTCAGGTGAACCGCTGCCCTCAGAAGGAGGCGCGGAGCAAATTTCGGTTGATGCAACAGAGGACATTTCTGGCGTTGACTTATTCGACGCTCCACAGCAGCCTGCTTCTATGGCTGATGATGTTCTTTTTGGTGAGGATGCTGCAGTTTCAGATAGCGGCGAGTTTGGCTCCTCAGCTTCTGCTGATGGCGGAATAGACGACATTAATGAAGCAGAATTTGAGGCATTACTCGATGCGCTTCACGGAAGTGGAAAAGGGCCTGGGGCTGAAACTGCAACAAAGGCCTCAGCTGCACCCGCGTCGTCTTCTGCTTCTTCAGTGCCCGTTTCCGAGCCGTCTGGCGACGAAATTACCGATGATGAGTTTGAAGCACTGCTTGATGAGTTACATGGAGCAGGTAAGTTTAAAGCAACAGAGGCAAAAGAACCCGCTAAGGTTGCGGCAAGTCCGGCTGATCAAGTTGATACCGATGAAATCACCGATGATGAGTTTGAGAAGCTGCTGGACGAGCTCCATGGCAAAGGTGCCGGACCTGGTAAGGAGCTGGTTCAATCTCCGCCGCCAGTCGTTTCTGCACCCAAAGCGCCGGCCGCTCAGGCGACCACTGCTGCAGCGCCAAAGCCAACTCCAGCCGCACCGGCAGCGCCAAAGGCAGTAGCGCCGGCCGAGAAAGTTCAAGCACCTGCACCTGCCAAGGCAGCTGCACCAGGAAACAGTGTGCCTCAGGGGGAAACCACTGTACGGGTAGATACCGCAAGGCTCGACCAAATCATGAATATGGTTGGTGAGTTGGTGCTGGTTCGTAACCGCCTGGTTAGTTTGGGTGTAACCCGTGAAGACGAAGAGATGTCAAAGGCGCTGGCCAATCTTGATTTGGTAACTGCAGATTTGCAGGGAGCGGTAATGAAAACCCGCATGCAACCAATCAAGAAGGTATTTGGTCGTTTTCCCCGCGTAGTGCGTGATCTTGCTCGTAGTCTCAACAAAGAAATTGATCTGATTTTGGTTGGTGAAGAAACTGACCTGGACAAAAACCTGGTTGAAGCCCTGGCTGACCCCTTGGTGCACCTGGTGCGCAACTCTGTGGATCACGGCATTGAAATGCCAGCCGATCGTGCTGCCAACGGTAAGCCCAGATCTGGTACCATAACGCTGTCTGCCAGCCAGGAAGGTGACCACATTCTTCTGAAAATTGAAGATGATGGTGCTGGTATGGATCCGGATAAGCTGAAGTCTATCGCCATTAAACGGGGCGTATTGGATGAAGATGCTGCAGCCCGGATGTCTGATCACGAAGCATATAACCTGATTTTTGCGCCCGGTTTCTCAACAAAGACAGAAATATCTGATATTTCTGGCCGTGGTGTGGGTATGGACGTAGTGAAAACACGTATCACCCAACTTAACGGCACCGTTCATATTGATTCTATGAAAGGCAAGGGCACTGTGCTGGAGATCAAGGTGCCATTGACTCTGGCGATTATGCCAACGCTGATGGTTGAGGTAGCGAAACAAGTATTTGCCTTACCCTTGTCCAGCGTGAATGAGATTTTTCATCTGGATCTCACCAAAACCAATATTGTTGATGGTCAGCTTACAGTCATCGTCCGGGACAAGGCCGTGCCATTGTTTTACCTCGAAACTTGGCTCAGCCGCGTCAAGCGCAATTTTAAGCACGGTGACAAAAAGCATGGTCATGTGGTGATAGTACAGCTTGGTACCATGCAAATTGGTTTTGTGGTTGATGCATTGATTGGCCAGGAAGAAGTGGTGATTAAACCCTTGGGGGCGCTGCTGCATGGGACTCCCGGGATGGCCGGTGCGACTATTACATCAGATGGTGGAATTGCGTTGATTCTCGATGTGCCCGGACTGCTTAAACACTATGCCAGAAGGAAGTAGAGCGCACGAATGTATTTGGCAGGACAATAAATGACAATAAAAGTATTGGTCGTTGATGACTCAAGCTTTTTCCGTCGCAGGGTCAGTGAAATCATGAATCAGGACCCTGAGTTGGAAGTAGTTGCAACGGCATCCAATGGCATGGAAGCCATCAGAATGGCGCAGGAACATAAACCCCATGTCATTACCATGGATATTGAAATGCCGGTAATGGATGGGATCACCGCTGTCAGAGAAATCATGGCGAAGGTGCCCACGCCTATTTTGATGTTTTCTTCGCTAACCCACGATGGTGCCAAGGCAACATTGGATGCATTGGACGCTGGCGCATTGGACTTTTTGCCAAAACGCTTTGAAGATATTGCTACCAATAAGGACGAAGCGACTAAGCTGTTGCAACAGCGCGTAAAAGCGTTGGGACGCCGTCGTGTATTCAGACCCCTGAGCCCACGGCCAACAGCGGCACCAGAGCCTGCCGCGCGGCCGACAATAGGGTCCAGACCGCCTGCCAACTTGCCACAAAGAGGCGCACCCTCTGCTGCAACCGGCACTGCTATCAGGGCCAGCGGTAAAAGTTACCGCCTTTTGGCAATTGGCACCTCTACCGGTGGGCCTGTCGCGCTGCAAAAAGTACTGACAGCTTTTCCTGCCAATTACCCTTTGCCCATTCTACTGATCCAGCATATGCCCGCAGCTTTCACGCCTGCATTTGCGCAGCGTCTTAATGGGCTCTGTCGCATTTCTGTTAAAGAGGCGGTTAATGGTGATGTGCTTCAACCGGGTTGTGCTTACCTTGCACCCGGGGGCATGCAAATGATGATAGAAAAATCAGGCGCAACAGGCAGGCTCAAAATCGTTGCTGGCAGTGCGGATATGAATTACAAGCCATGTGTGGATATCACCTTTGCCTCTGCATCAAAAGCCTACGGCGGAGACGTGCTGGCCGTGGTGCTTACCGGAATGGGGGCTGATGGTCGCGAAGGGGCTCGTATGCTTAAAAGCGTTGGTGCCACAATCTGGGCTCAGGATGAGGCCAGTTGCGTTGTGTATGGCATGCCACAGGCGGTCGCGGTTGCGGGGATTTCGACCCAATCGATTTCTCTGGATAACATGGCTGAATCAATATTGAAAGAGTCTGGCCGTGGCTGATAAGCAGCAAAGATTGCCACTATGGGGTCTGCTTATGTGTTTTGTGCTGCTGGTAGCCTGTGTCGTAATGACCGGCTTGTATTTTGATCTACGGCACAAGTTTGCCAGTCTTGAAGCAAAAAACAGTGAGCTCGAGGCCAGTCAGGTGCTGTTGATGGTGCCGGAGGGGCAAGCAGAAGCTTTGGCTGCCTGGCTTGAGTCGCATCCATCGCAAACGCAGCAATTGCTTCAGCGGATGGAGCCGGTGAGCCAACCGCCTTACGGCGACGCCTCTGCTCAAGCAGTAAACACAGAGATTGATGCAGTGAGTAAGCCTGGTTCAGCATCGGATGCGCAGCTTCCCAACACTTCGAACCAAAAGCTTGAGTCGGAAAATGAGGATGGGGTTAAGGTGATAGTATTGCCCCATGGTGGTATTCGGGTTACGACCCGGGAAGAGAAAAACTGAATAACAATAATGAACGCGCATCCGGGAGCCTGAGACTTGAAAGTCTGGACGATTGCAAACCAAAAAGGTGGTGTAGGTAAAACCACCACAGTTGCCAGCCTTGCCGGGCTTCTCGCCAAGCGGGGCAAGCGGGTATTGATGGTGGATACAGATCCTCATGCATCGCTGGGCTATTATTTGGGCATTGATTCAGAAGAGGTGCCGGGTTCTCTTTACGATGTTTTTCTTGCTCACAAATCACTTACCAAGGACACCATTCGTCAGCATATAGTGCCTACGTTGGTTGAAAACCTGGATCTTATTCCCGCCACCATGGCGCTGGCCACACTGGACAGAGCGCTAGGGCATCAGGAAGGAATGGGATTGGTGTTACGTAACCTGCTCAAGCTGATGGAAGACGATTACGATGTTGCCTTGATTGACTGTCCTCCCGTACTCGGCGTATTGATGGTGAATGCATTGGCAGCCAGCCAACATATTGTTATTCCGGTTCAAACTGAATTTTTGGCGATCAAGGGGCTTGATCGCATGATTAAAACCATGGAGCTGATGGGACGTTCCAAAAGTACCAAATATAGTTTCACGGTTGTCCCTACCATGTACGACAGGCGCACTAAAGCTTCGCCCGCCGCGCTTGAAAATCTGGCTCAGTTACATGGGGCTGCACTGTGGCCGGATGTAATTCCAGTGGATACCAAATTCCGTGATGCCAGTCTGGCTCATTTACCTGCGTCTCATTATGCGGCATTTTCCCGAGGGATTAAGGCTTACGAGCGGTTGCTGGATTATTTGATGGCCGGAGAATTTGATCATGTCAAAATCTGTTGATGAGACAGTGGTCGATTTTTTTCGCCTGTTGCTGAGCGAAGAAGCCGCTACTGAATCCGTCCCGGATAAAACATCGGCCAAAACTCAGGTTTTACAAGCTGATTCGTCGCGAATCTCGAAAGACCTGTCTGGTGAACGTGCGCCTGAAAAAAGCTCGCCAACTCCGTTAACCAAGCCCGCCTTCAGTGTGTCACGTTTAACTGAGCAGCGTACAGCTCAGGTTCTTGATAGTCACCTTGCTGATAAAAACTCAGTTGATAAGGCCGCATTGGAAAAATTGCTGGCACCAGTATTTGATGAGAAACAAGTCACAGAAGCAATTGTATCCAAGCAAGTGACGGCGCCAGCACCGGTTGCCAAAGCTAAACCTGTACTGTTGCCTGAAACAAAGCCAGCAGAGAAAGTCAGCCCACCTGCCAGTGAAGCTGCCCAGTCGCCACCACAACTCCAGACCCAAACCGGCGTGACGCCGCCAAGCATTACAAAAGATTTACAGGCCGAGCTCGATGATGAGTTTCAGGTACTATTCTTTAAAGTGGCAGGTTTGACACTGGCGGTGCCTTTGGTCAGCTTGGGGGGCATCGTCAAGGTTGAGCGAATCAACCAGATCTTTGGACGGCCTGATTGGTTTTTAGGGGTTCAGACGCACAGAGACTCACAACTTAACCTGGTAGACACCTGCGCGTGGGTTATGCCCGAAAAATATGACGAAGAACTGGCGCAAAACGTAAATTATCAATATCTTGTATTATTAGAAGACAGTAACTGGGGATTGGCCTGCGAATCTTTGGTCAACTCGGTACGTATTAAGCAATCTGAAGTCAACTGGCGAACAACTGCGGGTAAACGCCCCTGGCTTGCCGGTGTGGTAAAAGAGCAAATGTGCGGAATTTTGAATGTAAAAGCACTTATCCAAATGCTCAATGCGGGTTTAGGTTGTCAGGATCCTATTAACTGAGGTAGATATGGCAGACTCAAGAAATGTAGCGGTAGCAGCCGGAAAGGATGACGCAGTATTGCAGTGGGTGACCTTCAGGCTCGATAACGAGACCTACGGTATAAATGTAATGCAGGTACAGGAAGTACTGCGTTACACCGAAATTGCACCTGTACCCGGAGCACCACATTATGTTCTGGGTATTATTAACCTGCGGGGCAATGTAGTTACAGTCATCGATACCCGTTCACGTTTCGGGTTGGCTTCTTCTGAAGTGGATGATTCTACCCGTATCGTCATCATTGAAGCGGAAAAACAGGTCATCGGCATATTGGTAGATAGTGTTGCCGAGGTGGTTTACCTGCGACGTTCGGAAATCGATAATGCACCGAATGTTGGAACCGAAGAAAGTGCCAAGTTTATTCAGGGTGTGAGTAATCGCGACAATGAGCTGTTGATCCTGGTGGATTTGGACAAGCTGTTATCCGATGAAGAATGGGCTGAACTGGCACAGATATAAGCTTTGGCAGATCTTGGTCGTAAGCTTAGCTGCCTCTTATTGCAAAGGAGTTGTTTCGTTTCATGGTCGATAATGGGTTTCTGATCGGCGCTCTTATATATGTTATCGCGTGCCTTGCGTTGGTATTATTCCAGCAAAAGCAGCTTGGTAAACTCAGAAACAAGGTCGATGCATTGGCTTTGCTGCTAAAAGAGTCGGATAACCAACGTGACGGATTTAAGCGTGAACTGCACGAACTGAGATCCGGCACAATTGGGGTGGGTAAAAGGGTTCTTGAGCTTGAGAAAAAACTTGCCCAGCAAAATGCACGTATCGATGAGGCTCGGGAGCAGGACCCTCAGGCTCGGTTATATAGCCGGGCAATGAAAATGGTCTCGCTTGGTGCCGGTATTGATGAATTGGTAGCTGAATGCGAGTTGCCCCGCGCCGAGGCAGAGCTACTGCTAAGACTCCATGGAAACCGATAATCCAGCGCCTTGCTGAGGCATAGTTTTTAGCCAAACAAGTCACAAGCCACCAACAGGTGGCTTTTTTTATACCGATGTCGATATTTTATGATGCAGCCTGGCCCATTCCTCAGGGAAGCGTCCATCCAGCATGTAGACAAAAGACAGCAACTCCGCGATTAAGATAAACAGTTCTCTCGGTATAGGATCATTCAGTTCAAGCGTTGATAAAAAGCTGGCCAATGCCGCATCCTTGTGGATATAGATACCTGACTGCTGTGCCAAAGAGATGATCTCTTCAGCGAGCAGTTGCTCACCTTTCGCGGTTACTCTTGGCGCACCTTCACCATCATACTGTAGAGCTACCGCAATTTTTTCATCCGGATGCATGACTATATCCTTAATTCAAAACTTGGGTATTCCTGCTCAAGCAGGGACGCGGGCACCACACCCTGCTGACAGGTCAGGCTGGCAACGGAAAAACCCAATGTCGCTAAATGGTCATTGAGAACGGGTAAGTAGTTACTAATTCGCTTTCCAAGCGGGGCTGAGGCACTGGTAAAGACAAGCGACAAATCAGTATCTGTTTTGGTGGCATTTACCATCAATTCACCATCAGTGAGCGAAAATTTCAGTTTGAGCTGCCACAGTGGTTTGCCGTCAGTGTTTGCTCGTTCGTTTTTTCGTCTTTGAAGCTTTGCTTCCAGCATATGGGGTTTGTCGCCCAATAAATAAGGTAACGTGAAGAACGCCCCTTCATCATCATTGGACTTTGCATTAAGCTCGGCTCGGCTTGATGCCAGTTTTACCATCTCATCGAGTAGCTCACGGGAACTCAACTTAATCAGTTCATCAGTCGCTATACCTATATGGGAAAGCAACAGTGATGACCAATGCTGTAACAGTGGAGTGAGTGGTCGCTTTTGAGTGATGGACCAGCCACAGAGCAGCAATTGAAACAACACTGCAAGAGGTTGCTGTTGAAACAGGGAGGTCAGGCTTTGAGTTCTTACCAATAAAGCACTGTCCGAGACATTATCGATTGCCTGACGCATTGCTTCCGGAGCCATCAAACTGGCCACTGCCTGTGGCCTGAGCAAAGCCACTAATTTTTTGGCGGCATCTGGCATGGCAGATAAATTGTTTCCATCAATTGCTGCTTTTTCGGTTGGCATGGCACCACTTTTCTCAAAGGCTTCAAAAAGGCGGTTGGCAGCGGCACTATGGTCTGATTGTTTCAGTGATGCTTTGGGCACATAGCCGGCTGGGGAGGCTGTTGGTGTTGACCGTATATCGGTTGCTCCCGCCACAATCTTGCCTGATTCTTCCGCCTTTTGAGCGAGGGCTGTGGCAAGCAGTTTCTTTTCCATGGTGCTGAGCAGCGCCTGCGGTGTCAGATGAAACTTTGGCTCTGCTTCACTTTCGGTTTCAACAAAAGCGGAAGATTGTTCACGGTTCACCCGCACCAGCTTAAGTTGTATTTCTTCTTCAATAGGATCCAACACTAATTGCAGTTCACCGCGTGAGAGTTTTAGTCGTGCCCTGAATTCATTATTTTTTGGTATTGGTGATGGCGTGGGGATTTGCAAGCCTGATGCAAATACAAGCTTCCCTTTCAGGACACTGACCAGCCCGAGTATGTAACCCTGTGAGGATTTTGCATGTGCCAGCAGCTTCTGGCGCTCTGAGCCTGACTTGGGAATCAGCGTCGCCAGAGCGGGAGGAAGGGGATAGCTGGCTGATTGACCGAGCCTGAGTAATGATGCTGAAAACTGTGTCGCCGCCAGGAGGGCGCTTGAAGGGGCTTTAAGCAGGTGTTTCAGCGGCAAGGATTCGTCAATGTGCTGTTTTTGCAAAAGGGCTTTCAGATGTTCATCGCTAACAGACTGTGACAGGGTAAAGGCAGCGGTTGCAGTATTGAGCAAAATTCCGCCTGGTACTGCATTGACGGACACAGGAACAGAGGCAAATGAAAGGCCTTTACTCGGGATTGCGGTGGCAAAGTTGGTTGTTAACGCTGAGATGTCTGTCATTGTCAGGTTATTCCAGCCGTCCGGGGCTATAATCAAATTTCACAATTTAACATTTGACCTTATCGTATTGGTAAGTATGCTTAGCCGTCAAAGTAAGAGGGCTAAGATTTCCTGAAACAAAAGGTCTGTTATTTCTTATCGTCACTCTTACCGCTTTCTAAAGCCAATTCCGGCGACGTATGCAGAGAGATTTATGAAGTTGAAATGGATTGCCCTGTCACTTTTGCTGATGTTCGGGGTGGCTCAGGCAGAGCAGGCGGACAGTGCACAACAGCAACAGGTTGAGGTTGTGTATAACGATCCCAGAGACCCGTTTGAAGGGTTTAACCGTGCAATGTGGGATCTGAACTACAACGTACTTGACCGATACATCTATCGGCCGGTGGCGCATACTTACAGGGATTATGTACCGCAGCCGGTTAAGTCTGGCATGCATAACTTTGTACGAAATCTCGAAGAGCCGAGCGCGCTGGTCAACAATACCCTGCAGGGTAAGTTTGGTTGGGCTGCAAATGCCGGTGGTCGTTTTGTGGTTAACTCTACAGTGGGTCTGCTTGGTGTAATCGATGTGGCCGATATGATGGGGATGCCCCGTAAACAAGACGATTTCAACGAAGTGCTTGGTTATTATGGTGTGCCGAACGGTCCCTATTTTATGGCACCCTTTTTCGGGCCTTACGTAACACGTGAACTCGCGAGTGACTGGGTCGATGGACTATACTTTCCTCTATCAGAGCTCACCATGTGGCAGTCGGTGGTGAAGTGGGGGCTTAAGAGCCTGCACACCCGTACTGAAGCCATAGATCAAGAGCGATTGCTTGATAATGCACTTGATCCATACACCTTTGTAAAAGATGCCTATCTGCAGTATATGGATTACAAGGTGTATGATGGAGATGTACCATTAAATCAAAAAGATGATGAGCTTCTTGACGAATATTTGCAGGAGTTGGATTAGCAACCAAGCAGGCAATTATCCAGACTGGATAATTGGTTATTGACGCTGACAACTCCCAGAGGGAAGTGTATGGCGCTGAAAGATGTATCTGTACTCTTGGTTGAAGATGACCCGGTGTTCCGTCGGGTTGTCGCATCATTTCTTGACAGCCGGGGAGCCATGGTCACCGAAGCGGATGATGGAGTTCAGGGGCTTGATTGGTTTCGCCGGCAAAATTTTGACGTAGTTCTCGCCGATTTGAGCATGCCCAACCTGGGTGGCCTCGATATGCTTCGTGAAATGTACCGTTTGGATCCCGCAATGCCAGCCATAGTCATCTCTGGTAATCATGTGATGGCGGATGTGGTTGAAGCATTGCGAATTGGAGCATCCGACTATCTGGTTAAGCCGGTACCGGACCTTTATATCATTGAACAATCCATACGACAGAGTTTGGGCAATCAGTTGCAACAAGGCACTGATATTCAAGGGCTGGACGAATTGTCCATGGTCGAACTGGAAGAAAACCTCAAACTGCTGGAACAGAATACTGAAGCGGCAAAGCATATCCAAAAAGAACTGTTTCCAGCCTCGCATGTGGATTATCCGCAAGCAAGAATTGACTACAGCCTGTACAAAAATGACGGCATCAGTGCCTTTTTCATAGATTCAACCATGGCAGACGCCGATCACCTGGTGTTTTACATGGCGCATTTTCATCCCGAAGACAACCGTGCCGCTTTTGCCAGTGTGCTGCTGCGAAGTTTCGTAAATCATAAACTTAAGGCCTTTCGAAACGGTGTGAGCCGAGCCGTGATAGAACCTTATAATATGCTCAGTTATTTAAATGAGCGCATTGTAAAGTCTGGGCTCGAAATCACGGTGGACATTGTTTATATCACCGTTGAGCTGAAACATTTTCGAGCGTCCATTGCACAGGCTGGACATGGTCTCAGGTGCTACCTGCGCAATGATAAAGGTTTAACACCACTTGCCTTGCCAGACGCATTGCAATTGGGACTGTTGGATTGGGGGAAGCCCAGCAGCCAGTTTCGCTCGCTGTTGCCGGGGGAAAGCCTGTGCATTGCCACATCCGACCCCGCTCACAAGGACATGCTGCTAAAGAATAATTTTGATGGCTTGGTTTGCAGTGATGCTGTGATTGCAGGTGGTTATGTGCAGGTGAGTTTTTAGACTCAGAATGAGGCGCGCTGCTTTGCAGCTACGGAACGGCCTTCGGCCTTTAGAACGCTGCTTCGCAGCTACGGAACGCCACCGAGTGGCTACGGTAAACCGAAAACCGTAGCGAAGCGTTCTGTAAATGAGCTTGTGAACGTTCGGTTTTTCTAACGTCTTGATTCTATAATCTAGAAGGGCTTTAGCCCGCTTTGCTTCGTCTGGAAACGAAGCGCTCTGCTTTCTGTGTAAGAGAGTTTTTGAACCTTCGCTCTTCTATAAAACAACAAAGCCCGCGATGCGGGCTTTGTTGTTTTATGTAGCTTAGAAGTCGCACAGCGACGTTCTGGAAACGAAGCGCTCTGGCTTTATCAGCTGCGCTTTATCGCTTCATGCTCACCGGTGACGGCAATTTCTTCTTCCAGTGCTTCTTCTTCATCGTGATGCACTTTGCTTTCTGCACCGTGCATCCAGTCAACCAGTTTATCGGCCATGAAGTACAGAATTACGCCTGAAATAGCTGCGGTAATGGCAATGCCGGCGAAGATAGACATGGCATTGGCAAGCTGCTCTTCTTTTTCACCACCGTGACCGATAAAGGAGCCAACCACACCGCCAATCTTGTTGGCTGCGGCAATAAACAGGAACCAGGCACCCATCATCAGCGATACAATACGCAGCGGAGCCAATTTAGTGACCATCGACAGACCGATAGGAGACAAACACAGCTCACCCATGGTGTGGAAGAAGTAGGCACCAACCAGCCACCACATGCTGGACTTGGCAGTTGGGTCACCGCCCATCTCAACCACAGCACCAATCATGAACAGGAAGCCAACAGCCAGCAACACCAGACCCAGAGCAAATTTTACCGGAGAGTTTGGTTCACGATCGCCCAACCGCACCCAGATAGACGCAACTACTGGAGCGAAAATAACGATGAACATGGCGTTCAGTGACTGGAACCAGGTAGTGGGAACTTCCCAGCTACCGATCATACGGTCGGTAAAATCGTTGGTGAACAGGTTCATCAGGCCGCCGGCCTGTTCGAAACCCGCCCAGAAAACGATGGTGAACAAGCCCATTACCATAATCACTTTAATGCGGTCACGTTCTACCTTGGTCAGAGGCTCTTTTCGAACCTGGCCACGGGCTTCGTCCTTTTGCTTTTCAAGCTTTGCAGCAGGAACGGTACCAATGTCACCCAGCAGTTTTTGGGCGAACAGGAATTGAATAATAAGGGACAGCACCATACCGATACCGGCACATACGAAGCCCGCCTGGAAGTTACCGTCGTAAGCACTGACAACAGAGCCTACAATGATACCTGACAGGAATGCACCGACGTTGATACCCATATAGAAGATTGTGAATGCACCGTCACGACGATGATCGCCCTCTTTATACAGATCACCCACCATGGTGGAAATGTTTGGCTTGAACAGACCGTTACCCAGGATAAGTACGCCAAGGCCTAAATAGAAAACCTCGGTTTCCATACCTTGCACCCAGGCGTGAGGGGTACCCAGAATGAACTGACCGGCGGCCATCAGCGTACCACCAATCATAATGGCCTTGCGTTGGCCCAGGAAGTTATCGGCAAGCCAGCCACCAATAAGAGGAGTGAGATACACCAGACCGGTGAAAGTACCGTAAAGAGAAATAGCGTCAGCTTGGGTCCATCCCAGTCCATGACCGCCTTCGCTCTGTACTTTATCTACCAGATAGAGCACCAGAATGGCGCGCATGGCATAGTAACTGAATCGTTCCCAGAGTTCTGTGGTGAACAGGAGGAACAGCCCCTTTGGATGCCCTAGCATCGTGCCTTGGGAATTTACGCTCATTAAGTCTTCCACCTTAAGCTTGTGATTGTCCGTAAGCAGATGCCTTACGGAAAAATGTCGGAACCTGTAGTGATAACTGCGTGAATAAACATCATCAACATCTGCAACTATTGTGATTTTTATTGCTTATTCAACACGATACGTTACGGCGCCTTTACGTGTTTTTTATAATTTAACCGACATTCGTCGGAATTTCGCCAAAAAGGCCACCTTTATATACCCTTTGAAGGCCGGAAATGTCAATTTTGCTTGCCTCTGGGGGCTTGAATTGGTCAGCCTCTGCGAATGCTTATTAGGTGGATTTTCAGCCTGACGTATTCGTATTGATTGGGTGTAAAGCGTGGTGAAAGTTACTTTTCAATACCCGCGATTCGACCGCATTGCCATTTTTCTCGGCTAAAGCAGTCACTGCTAATGTTTGCGCTGCCTTAATGTAAACTCGCCAACAGCAGAAACTCATCCAAAAATGTGGTTCAAATCGATGTGGCACTTTGGTATGCTCTTCGGCCGTGAAGGGACATCACTAACCCGTAAAGAGACGACAGATGAAGGCTTGGTATCTCGTTTACTGTAAGCCCCGCAATGAAGCGCGGGCGCAGCAAAATCTCTCAATGCAGCAATTGGAAACTTACTTGCCCATGTATCGCAGGCAAGTTAAATCCAGTGGCGGGGAGATCTCTGTCGCCGAATCTCCGTTATTCCCCAATTATCTCTTCCTCTATTTTGACCCAACCGTGACCAGTGTGCGCAGTATTCATGCTACCCGTGGTGTTGCGCGGATTGTGGGTTGCCGCGAAGATATGACGCCTCTGGACGATTCGCTGGTCAGGGCAATCAGGCGCAGAGAGTTGCAGCTGGAAAAATTGCCAGAAGAAGTGGCTTTGTCTCCGGGCGATAAAGTGAAGTTTTGCGATGGGCCCTTCACCGATTTGGAAGCGGTGTTTCTTGAGAAAGACGGCCTGAAGCGTTGCATGGTGCTGTTTGAGTTTATGGGGCAACAAAAGCAATTGGACGTTGCTCAATCCAGCATTGTGAGAATATGTGCGTAACACCCCTCAAAGGTTGTAAGACATTTGCCATAGTGCCATCTATAGTTGATGTAACACTGTCATTTTTGTGACCAAGTAAACTGTTTACCAACAACCATTTAGAGAATTTTGTAATTGAGTGACAATTTGTTGTCGCTCAATTTGTATAAAAATCGAGTGTTTATAGCTTGTTTGGCTGTTTTTTCGACTGCTGCATCCTGCCTGGTGAGGTAAAATCCGTAGACCCATCTGCAGGCTGATGTGAAACTGAAAGTTAATTTCAGATTTTAGGTTGTCTCAAAAAATAGCAGGCTGCAGGTAACACATTGAAAATTTGGAACTCGCACTGCGAGGGGCACGTTGGAAGCCAAAATCCATGGGCGGTAGCGTGCCTGAAAGGCAATGGGTGGAACAATTTCTGTCCATTAGCGGACGCCGAAGCCCGCAAAACGGGCTTTCAGAGCGCTGGCGGAGCCAGCTGCTAGAAAGGCCTGCGGCCTAGAGAACGCTACGATGCAGCTACAGAACGGCCTGCGGCCTAGAGAACGCTGCGATGCAGCTACAGAATGGCCTGCGGCCTAGAGAACGCTGCGATGCAGCTACAGAACGGCCTGCGGCCTAGAGAACGCTGCGTTGCAGCTACAGAACGGCCTGCGGCCTAGAGAACGCTGCGATACAGCTACAGAACGGCCTGCGGCCTAAAGAACGCTGCGATGCAGCTACAGAACGGCCTGCGGCCTAAAGAACGCTGCGATGCAGCTACAGAACGTTAGAAGGTAGCGCTCGGTTTCCTAAAATCTAGATTCTAGAAGGGCTTCAGCCCGCTCTGCTTCGTCTGGAAGCGCTCTGCTTTTTTTCATTCAATCACCTTTTACGGAGATATCTGGTGTTACAACAACTAAAACGATTGATGATTGCCAGCGTCGGTGCGCTGGTTTTGGTTGGGGGGCCAACTGCGGCGATTACTCCGTCACCACAGATGATTGAACAGTTCAAAAATCTTCCTAAAGCAGAGCAGGAGCGTATTGCCCGTCAATACGGTATCGACCCTGCGATGTTTGGCGGTGCCTCAGCACAAACTCAGGTTTCCAATCCCGTAGTTGTAGTGGCCAGAGGCGGTGAGCAAAAAGCGCTGAACCAAAGTGAGTCAGAGCAACTGAATCAGGCAACTAAAACGGAAGCGGGCGTCGAAGCCCGCGAGCAGAAGCTTGAAAATCAGCTAAAGCGCTTTGGTTACGATTTATTTGCCGGTGAACCATCCACTTTTGCACCGGTAACAGATGTACCTGTGCCCGCTGAATACATGATGGGGCCGGGAGATACCCTTAATGTGCAGCTGTATGGCAAAGAAAATAAGTCCTTCAGCCTGGTGGTAGGGCGCGATGGTGCGGTGCAGTTTCCGGATTTGGGGCCTGTTTCCCTGGTTGGCCTTAGCTTTGCCGAAGCCCGAACCATGCTGCTGGATAAAATTGCCAGTTCAATGATTGGTATTCAGGCCAGTATCAGTATGGGTGAGCTGCGCTCAATCCGCATTTTTGTGGCAGGTGATGCCTACAAGCCCGGCTCTTATACGGTATCCAGTTTGTCCACCATTACTCAGGCGCTGTTTGTTTCGGGTGGCATTAACGAGATTGGTTCGCTGCGCAACATTCAGTTAAAGCGTGCTGGTCGTACGGTAGGCACATTCGACCTGTACGATTTACTGCTTTCAGGCGATGCCTCCAACGACTTGCGTCTCCAGTCTGGTGATGTGGTATTTATCCCGTCTGTTGGCGGCCTTGTCAGCGTAACCGGCGAAGTACGCCGCCCAGCCATTTATGAAATCAAACCCGGCGAAACCATGGCCGATGTGCTTAAAATGGCAAGCGGTGCAAAGCCCGGTGCATACCCCGAAACCAGTACCATTGAGCGATACGCCACAGACGTAAAAACTGTTGTGAGCGTAGATTTAACCCAACCCTCGGGGCTGAGTGTTAAAGCGCAGGCGGGTGACCTGGTACAGGTAAAATCCAAGTCAACCCGTATTGATAACGCAGTAACCCTGATTGGTGCCGTGGTGAGACCGGGTAAATACCAGTATCACAAGGGCATGCGGATCAGCGACATAGTGCCGTCAATTTGGGGTGATTTAACTCTCACGGCCGATTTGGATTACGGCCTGGTGATGCGCGAGGTAAACCAGCGAGGCGATATCAAAGTAATGCAGGTGGCGATTGGTAAAGCCATTGGCGGCGATACCTTGGCTAATATTGCCCTGTCGCCCCGCGATACCCTGATAGTGTTTGATTATGCCGACCGGGAGGTACTGCTTAAGCCTGTTATTGACCAGTTGCGCCAGCAGAGCCGCTTTGGTGATGCGGTAAAGCTTGCTGATATCAACGGCAGTGTACGCTTTCCAGGCCGCTACCCCATTACTGAAGGCGCTACCGTAAAGGATTTGCTGATAGCCGCCGGAGGATTGCAGGAGGGGGCCTATACCATGTCGGCTGAACTGACCCGCCAAAGCATCTCTGATGTAAATGGTGTAGCAGTAGAGCACCAGCAAATAAGCCTGCAGGATATTTTAGCAGGAGACCCTGCTGCCAATATGGCTCTGCAAAGCCGTGATGTGCTTACCGTGAGAAATTTACCCGACTGGCAAGACACCCGCTGGGTGACCATTAAAGGTGAAGTGCGGTTCCCGGGTACCTACAGTATTCAACGTGGTGAAACCCTTAAGCACGTACTTAGCCGTGCGGGTGGTCTGAGTGAGGATGCAGCACCACGCAGTGCCGTGTTCTTGCGCGAATCGGTAAAGCAAAAAGAAAAGACTGAGCTGTTAAAGCTTTCTGACGAGCTGCGCCGTGAAATCGCAGCCAAGGCGCTCACTAAGGATACCCCCACGGTGGGCTATGCCGATGCCCAAAGCATGCTTAAAGAGCTTGAAAATGTTGAGGTGCTGGGCCGTTTGGTGGTGGACATCAACGCCATTCAGCTTGGCATTGAAGAAGCCGACCTAAAGCTTGAAGACGGCGATGCCCTGTATATCCCGGCGCAAAACCAAACCGTATCCGTGATGGGGCAGGTACAGCACCCCAGCACCCACAGATACAAAAAGGGCTTTACCTTTGACCAATATTTGGAGCTGGCCGGTGGCCCCCGTAAGCGCGCCGATGACGACCGTGCATACATCCTGCGCGCCGATGGCTCTGTCGCCATGCCCGGAAGCTCTTATTGGTTTAGCAGCAACGAAGAGATGCAACCAGGTGATACCATCGTTATGCCGCTGGATACCGAGTACAAAGACAACCTGACACTGTGGAGTCAGGTAACGCAGATCATCTACAACACCGCCGTAGCAGTAGCAACGATTTCAGGGCTGTAACTCGAAGGCCAGAGCGCCCGCAAAGCGGGCTGCTAGGAAGACACTTCGTGTCTCTAGAGCGCAGCGAAACCCGCTGCTTCTAGAATCTAGAAGTCACTGTATGACGATCTAGCAGCAAAGCGCTCAGTTTTTCCTAGATTCTGGCGACTGTAAGGAGTCCGCAGATGCGCTTTGAACAATTGGATGTATGGAAACGCGCTTCCAGGCTTGCTTGCGACGTTTATAAAACGACCGAAACGGTTCAAAACTGGGGATTCAAGGACCAAATCACCAGAGCTGCACTCTCTGTTCCCTCCAATATTGCAGAGGGAGAAGAGCGTGATTCTTTAAAGGATAAAGTGCGATTTCTATACTACGCAAAAGGCTCTCTGGGAGAATTGGTAACACAGCTATATATAGGTGCTGAAATTGATTACTTAGATAAGCAAACAGCACTAACTATGGTTAAAGAAGCTAAAGAGCTTGCGAAGATAATCGGTACACTGATTAAAAATAAGGAATCACAGATTAAAGAAGAAAACGCTGATTACCATGTTGACTAATCCTGCTGCGGATGGATTTGTTTATTGCTTTCGTAGCAGCACCGCCCTCTATCCGCGAAGGGATACACTGGTTTTAGCTTTCAGCTTTGGTCTTTATAGAAGCACAGCGGTCTATCCGCGAAGCGTCCTAGAATCTAGAAGCAAAGCGCTCTAAACACTCAATCAAATCAATAGAAAAAGTGATGAATAATCAAACCACACCACAAGAATTTAAGGATATACGTTCCCCTGCGAACGCTGATGCCGACTTCCCTCGCTCACGACCGTTGGAAAGTTCCGACGAAATCGATCTGCGCGAGCTCTTCTCTGTCATTTGGCAAGGCAAATGGCTCATCATCGCTATTACAGCCGTGTTTGCCATTGGCTCGGTGATTTTTGCCATTAATCAACCCAATATCTACAAGGCAGAAGCCTTGCTGGCACCGGCCAGCAGTGAGGGTAGCAGTGGCGGCCTGGCGGCATTAGCATCCCAGTTTGGCGGCCTCGCCAGTATGGCGGGTATTAATTTGGGCGGCGGCAGCGGCACAGATAAAACCCAGCTGGCTATTGAGGTATTAAAATCGCGCCAGTTTGTGGGTGAATTCATTGAAAAACACCAAATACTGCCTGAGCTTATGGCGGTAGACAAATGGCATATGGCCGAAAACAGCTTAAGCTTCGACTCAGAACTCTATAACAGCGAAACCAAAACCTGGGTCCGCGAGGTTAAACCACCAAGGCAGCCGGAACCATCCCTTCATGAAGCGTATAAATCATTTATTAAATTAGTTTCAATTAATTCTGCTAAAGATACCGGTATGGTGACTATTTCGGTGGAGCATCAATCACCGTTTGTTGCTAAACAGTGGGTTGACTGGCTGGTCGCGGATATTAACCGGGTGATGAAAGAGCGCGATGTGTCAGAGGCCATGCGCAGCACCGAGTTTTTGAATAAACAGATAGAACTTACTAACGTGGCAGATATACGAGCCATCTTATACAAGCTGGTGGAAGAGCAGGCTAAAACCATCATGTTTGCCGAAGTGCGCGATGAATATGTGTTTAAAACTCTGGACCCAGCTTTGGTCCCAGAAGAGAAGGCCAAACCAAAGCGCGCTTTGATTTGTGTGCTGGGAACAATGCTTGGAGGCATGCTCGCGATCATGATCGTATTGATCAGACATTTCACAAGAAAGGAAATATAGCGTGGCAGTATGGGTTACTAGAACCTAGAACCTAGAACCTAGAACCTAGAACCTAGAACCTAGAACATTTTGGATTAATTAATAAAGTATAGTCTGGAAGGGGTTAAATGATGGACTATGTTATCCCGCTGTTGGCAACATTCACTATCTCATTTGTTGCTATTAAATTGATAAAACCTTTAGCAGTAAAAGTTGGATTGGTAGATTTACCGAATGACCGAAAGCTCCATGTAGGAGCAATTCCATTAATTGGTGGAATATCAATTTTTATCGGTGTGTTAATGGCATCGATGTTTTTTATTGAACAAAGCCAGGCATTCAATATCTATCTTATTTCATCAGCTCTAATCCTTTTCTTGGGTGTGCTTGATGATAAGTATGATTTATCTGTAAAGCTGCGTATGACTGCGCAAGTTATAACTGCTTCTCTCATGATATTTGGTGCAGGCTTTTATCTTAAAAGCTTGGGTTATATTGTTGGGCCATTTGAAATCGTACTAGGCCCGATTGGTGTATTAGTTACTATATTGGCGGTGATCGGAGCGATTAATGCATTTAACATGGTTGATGGCATTGATGGTCTTGCCGGGATGTTAAGTTTGGTGACCTTTACCGCATTGGCGTTTCTATTAAGCCGCGTGAATAACGACTGGTATTTGCTACCGGTATTGTTTATTGCTGCACTCATTGCATATTTAATGTTTAATCTGAGTTGGCCTAAAAACTTCGGTAAGATTTTTATGGGTGATGCTGGTAGCATGCTTATCGGTCTTACAGTTGTTTGGATTTTAGTCATTGGCTCAAGTGATGACGTACAAGCATTTCGCCCTGTAACTGCACTATATTTGATTGCTACTCCATTGATGGATATGGCTGCCATTATGCATAGAAGGATAAGAAAGGGGGTTTCTCCTTTTAAGGCTGACCGTGAACATCTTCACCATATATTCGAAAGGGCCGGCTATAATCGTCGTCAAACATTAATAATAATTACCTGTGTGGCCGCGTTTATGGCTTTTGTTGGATGTATGTCAGAGATTTATTTAGTGTCAGAATGGATAATGTTTTCTGCATTTTTATCGTTGTTTATATTGTATAGTATTGCTTTGCAGCATGTTTGGCAGGTATTGAGTTGGGTGAGACGAGGTAATTAATTTTAAACGTGATTAATTATTGTAGTAGCTTAGTGTTTATAGCTGTTACAATTAGGGTTTATTAGTTTCAATTGAATGGTAAAGAGATGAAAAAAGCACTTATAACCGGGGTGACGGGTCAAGATGGATCTTATCTGGCTGAGTTGTTGTTAGAAAAAGGATATGAAGTACATGGTATTAAACGACGGGCCTCTTCGTTTAATACACAAAGAGTAGACCATATTTTCGAAGACCTTCATAGTGACAATCCCAAGTTTATTCTTCATTATGGCGATCTCACGGATACGTCAAATCTTGTACGCTTGATTCAGCAGATTCGTCCCGACGAGGTTTACAATTTGGGGGCTCAGTCTCATGTAGCCGTGTCTTTTGAATCTCCTGAATACACAGCTGATGTGGATGCATTAGGCACATTGCGTTTACTTGAGGCTATTCGTATTTGTGGTCTTGAGAAACACACTCGTTTTTATCAGGCTTCAACCTCAGAACTTTACGGTTTGGTTCAGGAAATTCCGCAGAAGGAAACCACTCCATTTTATCCACGCTCTCCTTATGCTGTGGCTAAGATGTATGCCTACTGGATTACGGTTAACTACCGCGAATCATATGGGATGTATGCCTGCAACGGCATTCTGTTCAATCATGAATCACCACGTCGCGGTGAGACCTTTGTGACACGCAAAATTACTCGAGGTCTTGCCAATATTGCTCAGGGACTGGAGCCATGTCTCCACCTTGGGAATATGGACGCGTTGCGAGATTGGGGGCATGCGAAGGACTATGTTCGGATGCAATGGATGATGTTGCAGCAGGAACAACCTGAAGACTTCGTTATCGCCACAGGCAAGCAAATATCGGTTCGAGAGTTTGTTAGGTTGTCAGCCAAAGAACTGGGTATTGAATTGACTTTTTCCGGAGAAGGGGTTGATGAGATTGCAACTGTTGTTGCAATTGAGGGGGAGAATGCTCCTGCTCTCAAGGTGGGTGATGTAATCGTTAAGGTTGATCCTCGGTATTTCCGTCCTGCTGAGGTCGAGACATTGCTTGGTGAGCCTGCCAAGGCAAAAGCTAAGCTGGGTTGGGTACCAGAAATCACTGTGGAAGAAATGTGCTCTGAGATGGTTGCGCATGATCTGGATACCGCCAAACGACATGCTCTGTTGAAAGAAAACGGTTTTAACGTTTCTATTTCTGTTGAGAACTAGTTTATGAAGCTTTTCATCTCTGGCGGTCGTGGCATGGTTGGCCGAAACATCATTGCACTGGCAGAAGCCAGAGGTATAGAGGTTTACGCCCCATCGCGCAAAGAGTTGGATTTATCCGACTACGACGAACTGAAAGCACAGTTGTCAGCGTACCAACCGGACTTCGTTGTGCATTGTGCGGGCTTGGTAGGCGGCATACAGGCTAATATTGCAGCACCTTATGACTTCTGTTTTCAGAATCTAAAGATTGGTATGAATGTGGTACAAGCCTCATTTGATGCAGGTATTAAAAACCTGATCAATCTGGGCAGTTCCTGCATGTATCCGAGGTTTGCAGAGAACCCACTGACCGAATCTCAGATACTGACAGGAGAGCTTGAGCCGACAAATGAGGGTTACGCAGTCGCTAAGGTCGCGGTTGCTAAACTCGCTCAGTATCTTTCTGCGCAACATAAGGTGAACTACAAAACTTACATTCCATGCAACTTATATGGATGCTGGGATAAGTTTGATGTTAATAAATCTCATATGATACCTGCTGTCATCCGTAAAATTGACGATGCAATTAAATTAGGTACAAAAAACGTTGAGATATGGGGAGATGGCTTATCCAAGCGTGAATTTATGTTTGCTGAGGACTTAGCAGACTTTATTTTGGTTAGTCTGGAAAAGTTTTCTGAGGTCCCTGACTTAATAAATGTTGGGCTAGGCTATGACTTTAGTATCAATGAATATTACCAAACAATCGCTGACGTGTTGGGATATAAAGGTACTTTCTCATATGACCTAAGCAAACCTGCCGGAATGAAGCAAAAGCTGGTCAATACGGAATTGCAAACGCAGTTGGGTTGGAAGCCTAAGACTTCGCTAGAGAGCGGCATAAAAAAAACATATCAATTTTATCTGAAAGAGGTTCTCTGATGTTACCATTGGCTACAACAACATGGGATGAAAACGAGTACAAGGCACTGCAGGCCGTGATTGAGAGCGGCATGTTCAGCATGGGCGAGTATGTTAGGACTTTCGAACAGCAATTCGCTGAATTTGTAGGCAGTCGCTACTGTGTGATGGTTAACTCTGGTTCCTCCGCGAACTTGCTTGCCATTGCTGCTATGTTCTACCGAAAAGATTCACCCTTGAAGGCTGGCGATGAGGTTATCGTGCCCGCGGTGTCTTGGTCGACAACTTACTATCCGCTATATCAGTATGGATTGAAGCTTAAGTTTGTTGACATTGATCCGACAACCCTCAACCTCGACCTCAATCAGGTAGAGGCGGCAATTACAGATAACACCCGCGCAATATTTGCAGTAAACCTTTTGGGTAACCCTGTCGACTATCGTGCGCTGGCAAAGATTGTTGAAGGTAAGAATATCTCAATCCTTGAAGATAACTGTGAATCTATGGGGGCTACCATTGATGGGCAACAAGCAGGAACATTTGGGTTAATGGGAACCTATAGTAGTTTTTTCAGTCATCATATCTCCACAATGGAAGGGGGAATGGTTGTTACTGATGATGAAGAGCTGTACCACATTATGTTATCGGTGAGAGCTCATGGCTGGACCCGTAACTTGCCTAAAGACAATAAGCTTTGCGTGAAGAGTGATAACCCATTTGAAGAGTCATTCCGCTTCATTTTACCTGGTTATAACCTTAGACCATTGGAAATGTCTGGGGCACTTGGGATTGAGCAGTTGAAAAAACTGCCGGGCATTATATCCGGACGCAGAGCAAATGCCATTGTCTTTAAAGACGTCTTTGGTCAAATTCCTGGATTAACAATTCAGCATGAAACCGGCGAAAGCAGTTGGTTTGGGTTCGCATTAATTGTAGAGCAAGGTAAAGATAAGCGGGATGAACTGATTAAGGTGTTGATGGAAAATGGCGTCGATTGCCGACCTATTGTTGCCGGTAACTTTGTCAGAAATCCAGTAGTAGAGTACTTTGACTATGAAGTTCACGGTCAGTTGAGCGCTGCGGACACCATCAGTGATTGTGGACTGTTTATTGGAAACCATCATTTTGATATCCGCCAGCCGCTGGAAAAAGTTGCTGAACTGGTAAATATTGTTTTGGCTGGCTAACTAAAAATAACAAAGAACGCTTACTTATCGACCTCCGTGAGGAGGTCGTTTTATTTATGGAATTAAAGTGAATAATAAATTCTTTGATAGAGATGATAGTGTATTGCTAGTTTTAGGTGGTCTGGATACCTCTGGTGGAATGTTCAATTACCTAAAGGCATGGATACACCTAATTCAGAAAGAATGTCAATCTGTAGCTGTATGTGCTACCGCTGAAGTATTAGAGAATTTGAAGTTCAGCGGTTTTACGATTGCCTTACCATACAGCTCGAATGACAATCTAAAAGATATTTATAAAAGGCTTCAATTCAAAAAATATAATAAAGAATTTTATGAAATAAGAAAGCAGATTGATAGCTTTTTACCCAGTTATGTACATATTGTTGATGAGACGATTTTCTTTCCACAATTAAAATCAGTATTGTCGGGTTATGAAAAAATCATAACAATTCATGATCCAATTTATCATCCTGGACAGTTCAGAAGTTTAATGACTAGAATATTGTGTTTGTATTCAAGACTGTCTTACTTTTGTACAAAAAAACTAAAAATTCATCTTCATTCCAAAAGAAGTATATTCCCTTCAATCCTATCTTTATATGGCAAGAATGTAATTTATCCCCACCCTTTACCTGAGACAAAGTTCAGTATCAATCATCATAATACTACTCCTGTAGTTGCATTTATGGGGCGAATTGAAAAATATAAAGGTATAGATTTATTTATTCAGTCTATCCAAGAATATGAAAAAAAATATCAGGACGCTATCGAAATATTAATTGTAGGAAAGGGGGAAGTTACTGGGTTTGAATCTTTAAGATTTGACAATAGATTGACAATAGTAAACGAGTTTGTGTCTGATATTCAATTTCATAAATATATGTCTGAAATTGATATACTTATTTTGCCATATATTTCAGCCACACAAAGTGGTGTTGGTTATCTAGCAAAAGCATATGGCAGAAAAATTGTCTGTACTGATGTTGGTAATTTGGCCGACTTGATTGAGTCTGAATCAGATGGCTATATAGTAGAAAAAAATCCACGGATTATTGCTAATGCAATACATAAAATTGCAAGCCGTTTATAAATGGATGTCTACATCTATTTTTACTCTTATATTAATAACATCTTTTGGAACACTCTTTCCGCATTTGCTTTTAGCGATGTTACTTTGTTTAATGCTTGTTGCAAAAGGGAGTGTAAATACTAGAGTCAATTATTTATACTTTATACCACTAATACTATTTATTATTTCTTCGTTAAATACACTATCATTTTCGATTTTTTATGATTCTGATATCAATCAACAGCTTTATAGAACAAGGAAGTTTCTATTTGAGTTGATCATCGCATATGCAGTTCTTCTTTTTTGCATAAACACAAAGTATCATGAGTTACTTAAAATAATTAATAATGCAATGTCTGCATGTATTATAATTGGTATTGTTCAGATTTTGCTTAACCCCCAAATTAGACCTAGTTTGCTTTTTGTAGAACCAAGTTCAGCAGGCTATTTTGTAGGTACATTTATTTTCTCAGTTTTTTTGTGTAAGCCAAAGTCGAGAGCAACAATCAAACTTATACTGATTACTTTTATTGTAAGATCTAAATCGCTAATTCTTTCAATAATTTCGACTTTTGTGGTTATGAGAATTTCGTTATTTAAAGTTGTTATAGTTCTAGTGCTTTTAGCCTTATTTGGGCAAAATCTAAATAGTTACTTGGTAAACTCTAGTGAACAATATAGAGGATTTTCTCATTTAATTAGTGTTTTGTTCAAATATGGAATTGATGGTTTTAGCTCAGCTTTTGATATCTATAATACATACCTGACAAGACTGTCTGCTATTTTTCTAGGTGTCGACTTGATTAAGGAGCACCCACTAGGTATTGGCTTTGGGAGTTTTCATGAGCTGTATGTACAGAGAGTGGGCAACTTTTTTTCAATAGAGTCATTAGGCGAAGAGGTAGCATCGACAATTAAATATGGTTTAATAACTCCAAAATCTAACTTTTTTGAACACTCTTTGAGTTTTGGATTGCTAGGGATAGGCATATTTATCTACTGGTTTATCAGTCTAT
>NZ_JBFKLW010000052.1:0-30675 GCF_041630135.1 Shewanella sp. | reverse complement strand
ACTCTTCAATTAAAGTTTTGGTCTCAATGAATTTCTGCTGTCATGCTCTGCATGAAAACTCCTTCATTGATAAAATCGTTTTGTCGACTTCATCAACCTGCGAGTATCCACACAGATTACTTGATAAATTTTTAAAGAACGTGACCGACTTTCATCTGGTCAGGGCTGCGTATTCTACAGAAGCCCTTTTTGGCGTCAAGCCCTTTTTTGATGAACATTTTCAACTGTCGTTTTAATGCTCGGGCTCTTACCCTGACTGAGTCTACCAGTTGCTTTTGCTTTCGCTACCCTTGCGCCCTGTCAGTGGAGGCGCATTATAGGGAGCCTACCGATAAGCACAAGCTCTTTTGAAGCATACGAGCTTCAACTGCAGTTTATTCAAACAATAAGATTGAATAAACACCATTAATCAGCCGTTGATGTGCAGATAGTGTTCAAAGTTCCAAATATCCTTATGACCCGACACTGATCTACGTTCATTTTTTCATCAGCGCTCTGGTTTAATTCCCAATAATTCATTACTATATACCTGCTGTTAACAGTTCTTTATCATTTCCTTATTTTCATCAGAGTGAATTTGCATATGCAGAAATCATTTCTTATTGCGCTGGTCGCCGCCGCCGTTGGCGCCTTGTTGATATTCCAGTTTCTACCTACTTTGCCGTCTTATTTGGCATTTCTTCTTGGTACCGTCTTGGCTGTGGGCGTATTTACCGTGATACCTGCAAATGGTAACGGTGACAGTCCAAGCAACACCGAATATACCGGCCCTACCATGACCTTGTATGTTGGCAATTTACCTTATCGTGTACACGAAGGTGAGGTAAAAGCCCTGTTTGCCGAATTTGGCCCTGTTAGTTCAGTACGTTTGGTCAGAGATAGAAAGACTGGTCGCCGCAAGGGATTTGGCTTTGTCGAAATGGCAGAGTCAGGCGCACAAAAGGCTATGACCAAATTAAATGACTACAACTTTCAGGAACGCACCTTAAAGGTACGAGAAGCGAAAAATCAGGATAACGATTCAGAGAAATCTGACGATTAATAGCTTGCTTTTTATGAGGCAAGCTATTCAGCTATTTGGGTCAAAGCGGCAAACTTCGCCAAAGCCGTAAGCTTGAAGGTTGGCGCTCAAACCGTTCGATATTGAAGGCGTGGTGTACCACGCCTTCATGCTGTTTGGGCTTAGGCTATCATGCTCCCCCTGACCTTCCAGTAAATGGGCAACCCTGCTGGCGATGGCTTTTCCTGAATCAAGCAGAGTCACGCCATCACCCAGCACTTCGGTAAACTCCTCTGCAAGCAACGGGAAATGGGTACACCCCAAAACCAGCACATCCACGTGCGCTTCACGGACCGGCCTGAGTATGTCATCCAGCAGAGGCATGTTAACCGGCTGGCCGGCCATCTTGGCTTCTGCCATGACCACCAGCTCTGAGCTGCCAAACATATGTACCTGACAATGGCTGGCAAACTTTGCCACCAGATCGTGCGTGTAGCTTCGTCGAACCGTGCCCGGTGTGGCAATCAACCCAATGATCCCACTTTGACTGAATTGGGCCGCAGGCTTGATAGCTGGCACCACTCCCACGACAGGTATTGTCATTTCAGCCCTCAATGCAGGCAATACCAGAGTACTGGCTGTATTACAGGCAATAACCACCAGTGACGCCTTGATTTGCCGGGCCGCCTCTGTCACCAACGCCACACAGCCGCTGACGAGGTCCTCTTCTTGCAACTCGCCATAAGGCAGGCGTGCGTTATCGAACAAGTAGCAGTAGTCCCGCGCCGGTAAGGTGCGGCGAATTTCGCTCAACACAGATAAACCGCCGATACCCGAATCAAAAACCAGAATTGGACCTTGCAACTGAGGCTCCGATAATAAATGAATGCCTTCGAATTTTCCCACAGCCTAAAATAAAGGGCAAAGCCAGAAAACTGGACATCCCCTCTCGCTGGGGTAAAATTTGCGCCCTTTTTAACGCCGGACGAGAAAGCAGATGAACCCACAAGTCATGGATCCCCAAGCCTACGAGCAGCAGCTCGACCAAAAGAGCCGTGCTCTGACCGAGGCGTTTGCCCATTATAATCCACCGGCGTTGGAAGTGTTTGCTTCGGCCCCTGCGCACTATCGGATGCGCAGCGAATTCCGCGTCTGGCATGATGGTGACGACCTGTTTTATTGCATGTTCGACAATGTTGCCAAAGAAAAGATCCGCACCGACCAGTTTTTGCCGGCAAGCGAACTCATCAACCAGATGATGTCAGCGCTGATGGATGAGCTCAGACCCAACCGCGCCCTACGCCATAAGCTGTTTCAGGTAGATTTTCTGTCGACCCTGAGCGGCGAAATCCTGGTGAGCTTGCTTTACCATCGTCAGCTCGATGACCAATGGCTTGCCGAAGCCCGCGAGCTGAAGGCAAGGCTATCCAATCGTTTTAAGGTGGATATCATCGGCCGTGCCCGCAAGCAAAAATTCTGTCTCGACCGCGACTTCGTAGTGGAAACCCTCAATGTGAACGGCAAACCGCTGCACTATAAGCAAGTTGAAAATAGCTTCACCCAGCCCAACGCAGGTGTAGCGATAAAAATGCATGAATGGGCCATAGATGCGACCAAAGGCAGCGAAGGCGATTTGCTGGAGCTCTACTGTGGTAACGGCAACTTCTCCATTGCTCTGGCCGAGAACTTCGGCAAGGTGCTGGCGACAGAACTCGCCAAACCCTCGGTAGAAGCGGCTCAGTACAACATTCAGATCAATGGCGTGAAAAATCTCGACATTATCCGCATGTCGGCAGAGGACTTTACCGAAGCGATGAAAGGCGAAAAGCGCTTTAACCGCCTGGGTGATATCGATTTGAACAGCTACCAGTGCAACACCATCTTTGTCGACCCGCCAAGAGCCGGTCTGGACGATGGCACGGTGAAACTGGTGCAGGGCTACGAGAATATTCTCTATATCTCCTGTAACCCTGAAACCCTGAACGATAACCTCAAGGCACTCTGCGAAACCCACGACATAGTCCGGTTTGCGCTGTTCGATCAGTTCCCTTATACCCACCACACCGAAGCAGGTGTGATGCTGAAGCGCCGCCAGGCATAAGCAGGAATATCCAAGCTGCGGCCAAGGTCTGACGGCACTGCCGCGGAAAACAAAAACGGAGCCACCGGGCTCCGTTTTTCATTGCATCAAGGCTTATTTGTTTTCAGCTTTGTGCTGCAACATTTCAGCACCCTTTGCCACCATGCGCAGCTGCAACACCAACTGGTCGGCCAACACCTTGCGCTCCGACTTCTTCATATCCAGCGCGGCAGCGCCGGCATTAAACACCAAAGTCACCATGGATTCGGCCTGAGCACGGGCAAGCTCGGGTCTGCGCCCGGCCTTTTCTTCAGTGTAATGGGCCAGCTCCGAAATAAAGTGTTCAATCTCCCGGGCTACAGCGGCGCGAAACGGCGCTGAGGTACCAGAGCGTTCATGCAACAGAATGCGAAACACGTTGGGGTTGGAATCCAGCACCTCCATAAAGGTATCGACCGAAATACGGATAACACTGCCACCCGCTTCGGCGCGCTGACGACCTTTGCGCATCATCTGGCGCAAGGTTAAACCACCTTCGTCAACCATGGTCAGGCCAAGCTCATTCATGTCCTTGAAATGACGATAAAAAGAGGTTGGAGCTATATTGGCTTCACGGGCCACTTCCCTGAGGCTCAAACTGGAAAAACTACGCTCGGCACTGAGCTGATTGAAGGCCGCATCCACCAGGGCGCGACGGGTCTTCTCTTTCTGCTGTGCTCTGATCCCCATGGCTTAATCCGTTCATCTTACTGATTCAAGGGATAATAACGCTTTTGCCCTGAAAACACAGCCCCGCCTTTCTTGACCTTGTGAGTCCTCTCGACTAAATTAGCTTACAGATGTACGCTAAAAGCGATTTTTGGATACTATAATGAATAACCCCCCCATCATCTGGCTCAACCTCTCTCTGTTTGTTTTAACCTTTGGTACAGCAATAACACTTGTTCCCTGGCGGGGGATCACCCACGGTTTTGATGCGGCCGAATGGTTAGCTTTTGTGGTACTGGCCTTCTACAGCGGTTTGTCGATTACCGCGGGCTATCACAGGCTTTGGTCCCATAAAACTTACAAGGCAAACGCCGTAGTACGTTTCTTTTATGCCCTTGGCGGCGCACTGGCGCTGCAAAACAGTGCCCTGCACTGGTCTTCTGACCATCGGGTGCATCACAAACATGTGGACAACAACGATAAAGACCCTTATTCAGCGAACATGGGTTTCTGGTACAGCCATATCGGTTGGATGCTGCGCGAGTATCAGGCTCACAGATATCACGACTACAACAACGTGCGGGATCTGCAGAATGACCCCATAGTGATGTGGCAACACAAGCACTACCTGGCGCTCACCATTCTGATGAACATCGGCCTGCCGGCGCTGCTGGGCTGGTTCAATGGCGATGTGTGGTCAATGCTGCTGCTCGCAGGTCTTGCCCGGCTGGTCGTTGTGCACCACTGCACCTTCTTCATCAACTCGCTGGCTCACATTTGGGGCTCGCAGCCTTACACCGATAAAAATACCGCCCGCGACAATCCGGTGCTGGCGTTTCTGACCTACGGTGAGGGTTACCACAACTTCCACCATATCTTTGAAAACGACTATCGCAACGGTATCCACTGGTGGGACTACGATCCAACCAAGTGGCTTATCAAAGGTCTCTCCTGGTTCGGTCTGGCCACCGACCTTCGTAAGGTATCAGAAGAGCGTATTGAAAGTGCCAAACTGCAAATGCAGCTCAAGCGCAGCCAGAACCGAATCGCCGGTCGCAAAGACGCCGAAGAGCTGCTGGAAACCCTGCAACAGGAATATGAACGCCTCAAGCAGCAATTGCTGGCCTACTACCAGGCCAAAAAGGAGCTGTTGGACGCCCGTCGCTCACACCTTTGTGTGAAAGACATGCTGCCCAAGGTTGCCGAGCTCAAGTCGCGGCTTAAGTTGCAGCAGCAAAGCTGGAACAGCCTCACCGCCACCTGCCGCTAATCCTGCCCGCGCAGCGCAAAGAAAACATACGGCCTCCTTGCATGGAGGCCGTATCCGTTTATCATGTTTGCCATCCGTTTCAGGCAGGCAATCGAAGTATGTCATCTCCCAATACTCATCCTATCAAGCTGACCGAATACAGCCACGGCGCTGGTTGCGGCTGTAAAATTTCCCCCAAGGTGCTGGGCACGATTCTGGAGTCGCAGCTGCCAAGCTTTGTCGACCCCAATCTGCTGGTTGGCAATGCCAGTAGGGATGACGCCGCCGTTTACAAACTGAATGACACCACCGGCATTATCAGCACCACCGACTTTTTTATGCCGATCGTGGATGACCCTTTCACCTTTGGCCGCATCGCCGCCACCAACGCCATCAGCGATATCTACGCCATGGGCGGCACCCCGATTATGGCCATTGCCATTCTGGGCTGGCCGGTAAACACCCTGCCCGCCGAAGTCGCTCAGCAGGTGGTGGACGGTGGCCGTCAGGCCTGTATGGATGCCGGTATTATGCTGGCAGGCGGCCACAGTATCGATGCGCCCGAGCCCATCTTTGGCCTGGCGGTTACCGGTCAGTTGCCACTCGAGCGCCTGAAGCAGAACAACACCGCCAAGGCCGGTGACAAGCTGTATCTCACCAAGCCCATAGGCATTGGTATTCTTACCACGGCGCAAAAGCAGAAAAAGCTGGCTGAGGCCGATGCTCACATAGCCCCCGAAGCCATGTGCACCCTCAATAAAATCGGTGCCGATATCGCCATACTACCAGGTGTCAGTGCCATGACTGACGTTACCGGTTTTGGCCTGGCCGGACACCTGCTGGAGATGTGTCAGGGCGCCAGTGTGGATGCCGAACTGGACCTGGATGCAGTGCCGCTGCTGGAGCGTGCCGAGCATTACCTGAACCTGGGATGTATCCCCGGTGGCACTCACAGGAACTTCGACAGCTACGGCGAGCACCTGCCAACGGTCAGCGAGCGCGAAAAGGCGCTGCTATGCGACCCACAAACCAGCGGTGGGCTGCTGGTATCTGTCAGCACAGAGGCCGAAGCGGCCTTATGTGAACTGCTCGCCAGCCGTGGTATAGCGCCAGTTTGCATTGGCAAGCTAAAAACTGGCCCCGGCAAGCTGCTGCTTAAATCCGGCGGTTTGGCATGAGCAATAACCTGATCCCCGCCAGCCGCTACCGGGAAATCTTTCTAAGCGGCCATCCCATCATGGACGTGCGCGCACCTATCGAGTTTAACAAGGGCGCCTTTCCCAACGCGGTTAACCTGCCGCTGATGACCGACAGCGAACGGCAAAAGGTGGGCACCTGCTATAAAGAACATGGGCAGGATGCGGCAATCGAACTTGGCCACCAGCTGGTTGCAGGCAAGGTAAAAGCCAGCCGCATTGAAGCATGGAAAGCCTTCTTCGAAGCTCACCCCAATGGTTTTCTCTATTGTTTTCGCGGCGGCTTGCGATCGCGCATTACCCAAAGCTGGCTAAAAGAGGTCGGGCTCGATATTCCCTTTATCGAGGGCGGCTATAAAGCCATGCGCCAATATCTGATTGATGAAATTGAAGCTGCACCCGGTGAACGTGAAATGCTAATCCTCAGCGGCATTACCGGCAGCGGCAAAACTGACTTTGTGCGTCTTCGCAGCGAATCGGTGGATCTTGAAGGGATCGCCAATCACAGAGGCTCAAGCTTTGGCCGCCAGCACGAAGGTCAGCCCAGTCAGATTGACTTCGAAAACCGCCTTGCAATAGCGCTGATGCACCACCAGCAGCGCGAACAGGCCAGGTTGCTGCTGGAGGATGAAAGCTTCCTCATCGGTCGCAATGCCATCCCCAAGGTGTTTTTTGAGAAGATGCAGCAGGCGCCAGTGCTGGTGCTGACTGCCACCCTTGAAGAGCGCCTGCCACGACTGCTGGATGACTATGTGCACAAGATGCACAGTGGTTACGTTGAGCGACTCGGTGAGGAAGCCGGTTTTGCCGCCTATACCGAGTTCCTGCTCAGCAGTCTGAAGGGGATTTACAAGCGTCTCGGCGGCAAGCTACATGACGAAATCACCGTGCTGATGCACACCGCGCTGGCCACCCAGCAGAGCCGTAACGACACCAGCGACCACCTCGCCTGGATTTCGCTGTTACTGGAAAGCTACTACGACCCCATGTACCACTTCCAACTGGGCAAGAAAGCCGCCCGGGTGCGCTTCACCGGCAGCCATGCAGAAATGCATGACTACCTGAGCAGCCTCTGACCACCAATAAAAAAGCCCTCAGGTGAGGGCTTTTTTATCAATAAACGTTGACCCGTATTTCTTCGTAGTCGTAGTTATCAAAAAACGCAGGGCGTAATTTTGAGCCACTGCGGCTTTCGGTGGCGAGCTGTTTGCGAAGCTCATTAATACCGCCACTCTGCCTATAGCCACTGCTGGAAAACGAGATACTGCTTATGGTCTTGGTTTCAAACAGAGTCTCGACATCCGGCGGCAAATTCAAATCGGGCACAGTACCTTTGAGCGGACCATCGATTGACCAGTCCAGACCCGGACCATAAACCCAGACAAACAACCCTGCCCGGCCGCTACCTATACCCTCGATGTTATAATTAACCGCTGAATCAGAATCAAACCCTTGTAATAACGCGTTAACCGCCACCAACAATTGCTGATCGTTATCTGCAATTTCCAGATTCTGCATCTGTCCGGGGTCTGTCACCTTCATACGGCGAGCCGCATGATAAGTCATTTCCCCTTCGGCGGTACTGCCAAGAAACTTGGTTCTGTATCCCTGCAGGAAATTATTACTGTGGATCCCTGGAAACACATATAGTGGAGATGGTGTTCCCATTTGATGACGACGACCATCGGCATTCAAGCCATATACCCTGAGATAATCCACGTCACCATAAGGCTCATAGAAGCTGACTTCCTGCCCCATGTTATTGGAGCCTGAAACCATGCCCGGCGTCAGCTCAAGCTGCTCCATGTTTGCATTGATGTCCAGCAAAGCACCATAGGCATTGTCGTTTGACTGTGAAGGGGTCAGCCATAAATCCACACTGGAGTATTGTTGACCCGGTACCTTACAAAAGCTTCTGCTTGAGGATTCAACGACCTTATTCCCCTGCAGGTAGATACTGTGTTCGGGATAGGTGCTCATCAGCTGCGAAGGATCAACCACCAGAGTTTTACACTCACAGCTTTCGTTAAGGCTGGCGTCATAGGACACGCGAATACCGAGGTCTTCACCACTGAAATCCAGAGCGGTGTCAATGTCCAGGGCGCCATTTGTATTCTTTATCAGGGTCAAATGTTCCGCATCGGCTGGCCAGGGGATATCAAGATGCCCATTACTATCAGGCCAATGAACGGCAGCGACTGAACCATCCTTTTTATGCACAACTATCTGCACAGACGTGTTAGCCACCCTCAGATCGCATGCCGTAGCCTGCTGGAAAAAATCACCAACCAAACGTGCCGACGGCGTATTTGGACCCGAGCCCGAAGAGCCATCGGAACCGCCTGAACCGCCACATGCACCGAGAAACATCGAGCACAAACCCAATACCAATTTCCCTTTCATACCCAATTCCTGTAACCGCCTTGTTAAATTGCCGATAATTAGAACAGTCGCCTCACTGTTTTTCAATACTCAGTGCAAAAATCTGATTTTTAACAGAATGACACCCCGTATTTTATCAATGATTCGCGACCGGGATTATCCCTGTTCAGCCTGCTTACTCTTGCCGTTCAACAAGGCTGCAACGTGCTGACGCAATTCATGTCTATCGATATTGCTGCCATCCTTAAAAGGGGCTATGTCGATTTCAACTTTGGACCAGAAGCGCTTGGGGCGGGTGGTGAGCGCATGGCCATCTTTATGACTGAAGAAGGAGCCCCACAAACCTTTCAGTGCCATGGGCACCACGGGCACGGGACGTCGGGCGAGGATTTTCTCAACCCCGGGTCTGAATTCACCGAGATTGCCATCGGGTGACAGTCTGCCCTCGGGGAAAATACACACCAGCTCCCCATCCATCAGCGCCTCGTCAATGCGCTCAAAAGCAGCGTTGTAGGTCGCCTCGCACTGCTTGGGCGAACAAATGGGGATAACTCCGGCGTGGCGAAACAGATATTTGAGCAGCGGCATTTCGCTGATGCTCTTGTCCATCACAAAGCGCACCGGACGGGTGGAGGCTCCGAGCAGCAACAGCGCATCGACATAGCTCACATGGTTGGACACCAGCAGCGCCGCGCCTTCTTTGGGAATAAACTCCCGCCCCTTGATGCTCACCCGGTACAACAAATGGCTCAGCAGATAACTGGCAAACCGCTGGGCAAACTCGGGCACCTGACGGTATACATACCAGGCCACCACGGCATTCATCAGCGCCAACAGCAGGAAGAGTTCAGGGATCCCCATCCCCACCACTCCAAGCAGCAACATCGACAGCAGTGCCGATACCACCATAAAGAGTGAATTGACTATGTTGTTGGCGGCGATGGCACGGGCACATTCGCCCTTGGCGGCCCGGGTTTGAATAAAAGCGTACAGGGGAACAATGAAAAGCCCGCCGCTGATGCCCACCATAAAGAGGTCGAACATCAAGCGCCAGTGTTGGTTCAGCTGCACAAATTCCGCCGCGCCATACAGAGAGGCTGGCGCCGCAATACCCGGCAGGGCAAACAGCATGTCCACCCCAAACAGAGTAAGGCCGGCAACGCCGAAGGGCAGCACACCCAACTCAACCCGGCCAAACGACAGCCGCTCACACAGGAATGAGCCCGCCGCAATGCCCACAGAAAACAGTGCCAGCAACACAGACACCACAGTGGCATCACCATGAAGATGCTCGCGGGCAAAGTTGGGAAACTGAGTCAGATAAGTGGCTCCGAGAAACCAGAACCAGCTGATGGCCAGAATTGCCATCCAGATGGAAGGAGTACGCCTAACCCGGCGAATGCTGCGCCAGGTGCCGGACAAAGGAGCAAAAGGCACCTTGTGAACCTTGCCCTGAGGCGGCAAAGCCGGAATTGCGCGGCTGCTCAGGTATCCAGCCAGCGCCAGCACGGCAACAGTAATGGCAGCAAGCCAGGTTGCGCCTTCATTTGCCACCAATAGTCCCGCACTCAGGGTACCCACCAGAATCGATAAGAAGGTGCCCATTTCTACCCAGGCGTTGCCACTGACCAGCTCATCCTCTTTCAGCGCCTGAGGTAGCAGCGAATACTTTACCGGGCCGAAATAGGCCGACTGACTGCCGGTTAAAAACAGTAGCAGCAACATGGCAAGATAGTGCTCGCTCACCAGCGCCACCGCCGCGCAGGACATAATCCCCAATTCCAGCAGCTTCAAGCGGCGGATTAGTTTGGCCTTGTCCATATTATCGGCAACGCCGCCTGCATGGGCCGAAAACAGGAAGAACGGTAAAATAAACACCCCCGCCGCCAGGTTTACAAACAGGTTGGGGTCCATGGGCAGCTTGTCTACCTGGCTGTAAGCTACCAGAAGCAGCAGCACATTCTTGTAGATGTTGTCGTTGAGCGCCCCCAGACACTGAGTCATAAAGTAGGGCAGAAAGCGGCGGCTCAGGATCATGGGTTCACCTCCCTGTGGTGATTGGTTAATGCCTCAATGGCATTGATTTGATTTTCAAGCTGAACAATTAGCAGTTTTGAAAGAGATTGATTAGCAAGAAACAAGTTATCCTGCAGCGATAAGATGACTAAGCCATGTATTGCCGCCCACAGCAGCCGGGTTTGGCGGCGGGCAAGCTCAGCTGACAAGGACGGAAACAGCAACAACAGACAGGCCTCGGGGTGGGACAGTACACGCTCAATCAGTGCCGAGTGAGCCTCGGGCAACGGCGCCTCATCGGGCATCCGCAGCTCAAAGATAAGCGAAAACAGGCTTTGACTGGCCTCGGCAAGCTCGCCATAAGCGTTCACCATGGCGTTAAGCGCATCAGCTGGCGCAAGTGTCTTTGTGGCAGTCGCGAAATTTTTTTCCAGCAGTGCCAGTTGCTTTGCCGCCACGGCTAACAGCAAGTAATGGAAATTACCGAATACTTTGATAAGGGTGCTGGGGGCATAGCCGATGGATGCCGCCACCCGCCGCAAACTAAGAGCCGATAAAGGTTCCTGTTGCAACAGGGCTTCAACCGCCTCTATGGCCATAAGGCGAATTTCATCGTGACTGTGGTCTTGCCGTCGAGCCATGACAGGCCCCTTCAATTGCTTAAATTAGCTCCAAGCTAACAGGGCGCAAAATAAAAAACAACGTTCACAATAATTAAAAACACCGTTCATTAAGCAGGAATTCAGGAAAGAAAGATGAGTCGGCGCGGCTCAGAGGTAAACCCTGTTGGCCTGAGGTTTCCTATGCAGACGTTATCTGGGTTAGGAACTCCAAGGTGGGAGTGGCCTGAGTGTGGCTCGCCTGAGCATCGCTGGCGCGGCGTCTCACTGGCTGGACTCTACATTCGACCGGCACTTTACCGGTTAGGGCTTAAGTTGCTTACTCAGGCACCATGCCAAGACATCAGCAACCTGTGCTCGCCGACGCCAAAGTAATCCTGCTCAAGGCTGCTCTCTTTGAAGCCAAGCTTTTGATACAGACCCAAGGCAGGATTTTCCGGCGCCACAGTCAGTTTTAACTGGCGGAAACCCCGGCTCAAACAATGCTGCATCAAGGCCTTACCGACACCCAACCCTCGCTTGCTGTCTAATACGGCAACAGAAAGGATCCAGCCGGTGTCACGCTCTTGCCCTGGGGTACAAAGCACATAACCAATCAGCTCATCGTCAACGAAGGCACCCACAAGGCCGGTTGGCCAGGCATCGATGGCTTGACGGAAAAAGAAATCAGGGTAGCAATGGTCACCAAAACAGGCCTGCTCAACACCATGGGCAAGCTGCCAGTTGCTGGCATCAAGGGGTTTGATTTGCAAAATGTCATTCACCGATGAGGATCTTGTCCCATTCAAGGTTGGGGGCACCAACCACAATGAAATTGGGGTTTTCGAAGGTATCTCGCTCGTTGTAGCTCAGGGGTTGCAGCTCAATATCCATCAACTGGCCACCGGCTTCTTCGATAATGATCTGTGCCGCACCTGTGTCCCACTCGCCGGTGGGGCCGACCCGCACATAGCAATCTGCCCTGCCCTCGGCCACCAGACAGCTCTTGAGCGCAGCACCGCCCATCACCACCAATTCACAGTGACGGGGTTGATGAAACAGTTTCAGTACCGATTGGGGATCCTGCCGACGGCTCACCGCCAGCCTGAGTGATGGCACCGATGCGCCATCGATTTGCCGACTGGTAATGCGCACTTCCATACCGCCACTGCGCTTGTATGCGCCAAGCCCTGCCACCGCGTAATAGCAAACGCCGGTCATGGGCACATAAACCACCCCCATCACAGGACGGTTGTGCTCCACCAAGGCAATAATCACCGAGAAGTCGCCGCTGCCGGCAATAAACTCACCTGTACCATCGAGGGGGTCCACCAGCCAATAACAGGGCCAGTCGGCGCGTTCAGACAAGGGAATATCCGCAGCTTCTTCAGACAGAATCGGGATGTGGGGAGTAAGCACCTTCAGGCCGTCGATGATAATCTGGTTGGCGGCCAGATCCGCCGAGGTAACCGGGGTATTGTCAGATTTCACCACCCGCTCAAAATCCCCTGCCAGATAGATCTCACGGATCCGGTTTCCGGCTCGGGTCGCAATGGCAATTGCCTCATCGACAAGCTGCTCTGGCTTCATAACCACTCCAGATTGGGGCTCAGCCTGTACTGGCCCGGGACACTTCTATTTAAGGTTTAGATGCTTCTGCGTCAAAAACAAAGCGCTGACGCTACGGGATTCAGAGAAATCACTTAGTTCGAGCAATTCCTGCCACTTGTCCAGCGGCCAGGGCACAACTTCAATAGGCTCGGGCTCATCGCCTTCAAGACGGCTCTCATACAGATCCTGAGCGAGAAAAATCTGCATCTTACTGGAGAAATAACCGGGTGCCAGGCTGAGTTCTTTCAGCAAAGTCAGTTTATGGGCACCAAAACCAATTTCTTCCTGCAATTCACGATTAGCGGCGTCGATAGGGGCTTCGCCCGGGTCAACCAAACCCTTGGGGAAACCCAGCTCGTAGTTGTCGGTGCCAGCGGCATATTCACGCGCCAGTAACAGCTTATCGCCCCGCACGGGCACAACCATCACAGCGCCGCGACTCGAGCCCTTCATGCGCTCGTAATATCGCTCAACCTCATTGGAAAAACGCAGATGTACCTGCTCAATCTGAAACAGTCGGCTCTTGGCGACAATCTCGGTATGCAGAATCTCCGGCTTTTGGCGCCGCTCAGCCATGCTCGCCCCTGATAGTTGAATTCTCTGAATCTTCTTGAGATACAATCTTACTATCCCGCATTTATTCTACCAATGGAATTTTCGTATGTTTCCCTGGGAGCAAATCGACACCGTCTTGCTGGACATGGACGGCACCCTGCTCGACCTGCATTTCGACAATCACTTCTGGCTCTCACTGGTGCCCGGCACCCTAAGCCGCACCCGAGGCATCAGTAACGAAGCAGCCAAAGAACTGGTAGGTGAAGCCTACGACAGTGTTGCCGGAACTCTGGAATGGTATTGCCTCGATTACTGGGAATCCCGCCTCGGGCTGGACATCATGGCGCTGCACCGCACCCTGATTGATCGTATCAAACTAAGACAAGACAGCATGCCCTTCCTGCAGGCCCTGGCCGACGCTGGCAAGCGCCGTATTTTACTGACCAACGCGCACCCAAACAGCCTGGCGCTGAAACTCGAACACACCGAGCTTGCCGATGGCCTGGATGACATTCTCTCCAGCCATCAGACCGGCTATCCCAAAGAATCACCACTGTTCTGGCAAGCGGTATTTGCCCGCTTCGAACTTGACCCCAATCGCTGCCTGTTTATCGATGACAGCGAAGCCATTTTAAATGCCGCTAAAGCAGCGGGTGTGAAATACCAGCTTGGGATCAGCAACCCCGACAGCCAGCAACCCAACAAAGTCTTTCACGACTTTCCGGCCATCCACGACTATCGCCTGCTGCTGAATGATTTGGCCCGCGCCGATTGAACCTTGCCAAAATACAGCCCAAACGATAGGTTAAGATTCTCACAGATAAGGAAATCATATGAAAAACCTGACAGGAATATTCATCGCGTTGGCGGTGGGTTTGAGCATTGGCGCATTTTTGTTTTCCAGCGAAAGCGCTTATCCGCCTGAACAAACAGAAATAACACCCAAAACACCGGTTTCTCAACCAGATACAGGGGCGCAAACTCAACAGAATGTCGATTACCCGTCTCTTGAGACAGGCACTTCACAACAAAAATACACAGAAAAACTGGAAACCTCTCCAATCGACAGTGTTGCCAAGACCCCTAACGAACCAAGAACCGAATCAGTTGAGCAGTATCGCACTGCAACCAGAGCTAAAATTTGCCAAGCGGCCGTTACTGAAGACTACTGCGAGCTCAGCAGCGCCACCGATTTTCAGACGCTGCTGTTGGCCGGAGGCTCGGTAAAATCTGACGCTGTAGCAATACTGCTCGATGCCGATAATTACGAGATTTTCACCGATTGGATCTCATCCGAAGAACGCGGTGAACGGGCCCTGGCTAATGAAGAGCTGATAAACACCAATCTCAGTGGGATGATAGGAAATAATATGCCGAACATTGGCATGGATAACCCTATTTGCTCTAACACTATCTGCTCTGTGGATGTGCACTTTCAATCAGAGGAAGAATGGAAGTCCTTGCAGAGTGATTTATTTAAGGGGTCAAAGCTAAACGCAATATTTGTATCTACCAGCACACCCGGTCGATACCGTTATTTGGCATTTAAGGCGGACAACGGCATAACGACCTTTTCTGGAATGAATCGTTAACTTGATCCCTACAACAAGTTAAAAAGGCGCCCCAGGCGCCTTTTTTATGTTTGCTCAAACCCCGGGGATCCGCCCCTGCCAAACGATGGGGTAGTAACCTTCGGCATCTTTACGGCCAAGGAAGGCCAGTGCCTTTTTCATGTCGGCGGTCTGGAACTCGGTTTCACGAATTTTGGCCTGCACCACCAGCTTACCTTCGTCGGCCAACAACACTGACCCTGTCAGACCCAGCTGATTTTTATCTTCCATGGCTAGTAGCTGCACCTGACCTGCATCACAACTCAGGTTCAGTTCAATATTGCCAAGAGGATATTCGCCAAACTGGTTTTTAAGATTGGCGTATTGAACAAACAGCTTGCCGCTTAAGGCATCGCACCAGGGCTTACCCTGCTGGAATTCCGCCAGCATCAGGCTGACATCCCCTTCCACTTTCGCACCAAAGGGCAGCTTGGTGTTACCCAGCAAAAAGCCGTGGCCGGTATCGAGCTTAAGATTGGCAACCCTTGCACCAGAGAGAGACCAGCCAAGTTCGCCTTTCATTTGCAGCGCTGAGCTGCGACCGCCTACCTGCACATCGGCCACCACAGCGCCGGTAAGTAACTTAAGCGACTGTATATCCCAACGCACCTGTTCCAGCTGACGCTCGTTAATCTGTATCGTTTGCGCCTGCCCCTGCCACACAGTGCCGCTGACACCGCCCACATTCACGCCTGTTGGCATGGGAATAAGTGCTACCACCACAGAAGCGGGCAGCAAGGCTATCAGGAACACCAGATACAGCAGGATGCCAATTAAAATCTTCTTCAACACGCAGTTAACCCTTTGCCCTTATTGGGCTAATTGAATTCGACGAACCTTTACCATGCCGGGCGCATCGGTCTCGCCCACATCCAGCAATTCAAGCGACAGACCTTTTTGCTGCACCAGATCGCCAAGGTAACCCAATAGCGCATCGAAAGGCACATCATCCATCCACAGCTGGATTTTATTGCCCTGGGGCTGCATCCGGGTGATGGTAAGTCCATAGCGGCCAGCGGTCTGGTTAACCACATTGGTAATACTGCCCTGCATGGTCGGACGACTGCCGCTTTGGCGCAGCCCGGCAAGTTTGTTGGCGGTTTCTTTGACATAGGCCAGCGTCTGCTGCTGCGCCTTGAGTCGATTCACGGCATCTGCCTCGGCATTGGCAATAGGTGTCCAAATGCCCCAATAGAAGATGGCAATAAGCAACATCACGCCGCCAACGCCCACCATTTGCTGTTCGCGGGTAGCCAGACTTTCCCACCAGGCTTTCAGCTTTTCCATGTTAGCGGCTCCTCAGGGTCAGGGTACTGGTCACGGCTTCGTCGCTCGAGTTCATGGCGCCGGCATCCAATTCAAAATCCTTGGCCACCAGTTCTTTGAACTTCTCGATTTGGGCGTAGTTAGTGGCACTGACCTGCATACGGATTTCATTGCGGGCGCTGTCGAATCTCAGGCTGTTTGGCTTCAGCTCAGGCACCGCCGCAAAAGAGGTTTTCAGGCTTTGCAACATGGCAAAGAATTCACTGCCGCTGCCACTGCCAGAAAGTTTTTTGAGCTCACTGTCCAATTGCGAGCGCAGGTTAACAATTCGGTTTGAACCCGGCATAACCTGACGATAAATGGCTTCACTCTCGGCCTTGAGGCTGTCGGCCTGCTGGCCCACCTGATAGATGGTCAGGCCCTTGTCGACCAACGCCAGCAACAGCGCCACGGCCACCACAATGGCGGCACTCTTCCACTGCAGCAAATGTTTACTGAGTTCACGCTTGGGTTTGTAAGCGCCGGTCAACAGGTTCATTGGCGCCTGTAAAATACCCCGCGCCAATACCAGCATGGGTAAATCAAGCTGTTGTTGTCTGACTTCAGCGCCGGGCAAATTAATTTCGTTATAAGTGGCTACGGTCGGCGCTATCTCCTGTTTATCCAGCAGCATAGGCAACGCCACCGGCAGCCAGTCCTGAGGCAGGTTGTGACCCGTCCCTTTACCGGTACGAACCAACAGCTCCTGTCCCATCAGCATGGCGGCCCATTCACAGCTTTCCAGTGGCAACGCCAGACAATCAGGCACCAGTTTGCGGGCCTTGAGTCCAGCTTCCTGCAACCAGCCAAGCCAGGTCTGCATCTGCTCGTGGGCTACAGCGGCCACCGCCAGACGCTCACCTTCTCGACCACCCACCACAAAGTGCATAGCGTCTACGTTGTCGGCGAGATTTTCTTCCAGCATAAACGGCAACGCCTTAAGTGCCTGGCGCTGGCCTTTTTCAGGCAGATTGAGTTCCGTCAGCGTCATGCTGGAGGCGGGCACCAGAATATCCACGGGCCTGTTGCCCGCACGCTCAGTCAGGGTGGCGAGGGCGTCTGCCCCGGACAATTCTCCCGAGGCAATGATCTCCTGCTCCTGCTCTGACCATATCAGCCAGGCACAGCTGTCCTGAGCCTTGGCGCCCAGTCGGATAAATAGCCTTTCACTCACTGTCATTCTCCGGCCTCAATAAGAGGCTGTTTTGTTGTTCTTTTTACTGCTGGCCGCCGTACTGGCGGGTCAGGGTATCCATATGGTTGCCACCGGTACGGGCCAGCACACTGTCGAGCCGGAACACCCTGTCATCCAGTTTGGACGCTGCTTCCAACAGGAAGAACTTACTGTCCAGCACTATGCTGGATTTAATCTTATCGTCGGCCTTGGCGCTGGTCAGCTGCCAAAAGTCATCTATGTTATCGAAGCCATCGGATGGCCGCTGATTAATCAGGTTTTCCGCCTCACCTACGCTGATTTGTCCATCCAGCATGCCCACCAAAATGGCCGCCTGCTCCACCTTGAGGGTATTGATGTTCAGCAATTGGCGGTCGTTCCCGGGAATGGCGCACACATAGGGCGACAACTTGCGGTACACATCTTCGGTAAAGCCTATTACTGCCCTGAGCTCACTCTTGTGGTTCATCAGAGTATTAGCCGCCCTGTACGGTACGGGGCGGGATTCATACTCAGCATCCTCAGCACCGAAAGGACTGGTGATGGTATCTTCATCCAGATAGTCTTTCAGGGTATGGGTCAGGCGCTCGGCGCCAAAATCATCCATTCCAAGCGCTACCAATAAGGCTTTGAATTGCTTGGCCGCCAAGGGCAATTGCGGCTGGCCGTTTTCGACATCTTTGGAGGCTACCGACAGGGCATTAATATTGAAGCAAGCACGCATATCACTGATTTTTCCACCGATTTCACCACCATCGACCGGAAAAACCACATTCGCCAGCGCCCAGTACTGCTGCAGATGAACCTTGCCTTCGCTGTCGTCCAAATCCTGCTTGAGCACCTTACGTGCCAGCTCTTCTGCCGACAGTGCATACCAATAACCCTGATCGTACTGCGCCAGATTAATGGTGCGCCTCATACTGATTTGGTTTCGGGCAGTCACGTTACTGGCAATCACGGCAACTATGGCAACGATAAGCAGCACCACGATAAGGGCAACACCGCGCTGTTTACGCATCAGTATTCCCTCCCGTTGTTACGGCCGTTCTCGTCTTCTTCTTTTTCTTCGCCGTTGCCAGAGTCGTCGCCTGAGCCGTTTCCGGTTCCGTTGTCATTACTGTTGCCGCTGCCGGAGTCATCATCTTTCCCGGACTCATCATCAGACTTGGCGGCAGCGCCCTTGGGCAACAGGAACTTGCGCTGAATTTTGCCAAAACCTTCCAGCTCGATTTCCATGGCGATGGCCGCCGGCAAGGCAGTGGCGTCTATCTTGCGCTCCCACTTCTCACCGACAAAAAACGCATATTCGACCCCGAGCACCTTATCAAACAACACATCTTTTATGGGCTCGGCACCAAACTCCGGCTCAGGGTACGGGTAATACCAGCGCTCAAGCTTGCCCTCTATAACCACATAGGCCACCGACTGCACACTGCCCCGGGGCAACTTACCATCAGGGTTGAGCCAGCCAATGCGAAAGAACACCAGGGCTTCACTTTCACTGTCCAGCATGTCGGTACCGGTTTGCAGCACTGTGCTGCCACGGCCACCTTCCAGCAGCCGTGGGGTACGCGCCACCATCTGGCCAAGGTCACGCTCGATGGCGCCGAAGCCCTGCTGCAGATACCGCAGTCGGGCGCTGAAATCCTGAGTTACTTCATCGTTTTTCAGCACTGTGCCGAGCACGGCATTGGCCGCCAATCCCAGCAGTGCAAATATCGCTATTGCCAGTAGCATCTCAATCAGGGTAAAGCCCCGAGTGCGTGCCGCTTTGCTCCCCGGCATACCGCCAGCCTTATTCTTTATCAAAGACATAGCTGTTTATCTCGACCAGGGTGCGGGAATATCTGTCATCGTCGCTGACCTTGATACGGATCAGCCGAAATTTGTCATCGGTAGTCTTAATCACCTCTTTGCGCCAGTACCAGGTACGGCCGGCAAGTTCGAGCTCGCCATCTTTTTTGCCTATGGCCGGAAATCCCGGCTCCAGGCGGGCATCCACCATCTGGTTATCTGCCACCCACTGTGCCAGGGTGCGCTCTTCCAGAATCGGCAGATTGCCAATCATTTCGCTCATGCTTTTGGTGAGTGACAAAGCGGCAATTGAAAAAATCACCAGCGCCATCATCACTTCCAACAGGGTCATGCCCTGCTGCTGAAATGAGTATTTAGAAGGCTGCATCGTCCGGCCTCCCTATCCGCACTCGCCCAAGAGCATCACCTGTGACCAACACAGTCACTTCATCACCGAGCTGTTCGCGACCAAGAAAATTCAGCTCAAAGGCTGTCATCTCGCCGCTGGGAAACACCAGGATTTGCGGTTCGGGATTCTTGGCTTTCTCTTCGGCGCTGGGCTCGTCGATAAAAGGCTCATCGAACCAGGACTCCTGCTCTTCTTCCTGATCCAGTGGCAGCCCTTCAACAATCAGGTTCAAGCTGATACCGGGCTGCATTTCACGCAGCGCCAGCAGGCGATCGTTTTCCAGCCTGTTCCATTTACCCTCTTTGAAAATCACATACTGATACTGATTTTCTTCTACCACCACCCCCAAAAACTGGCCGCTGAGCACGGCCTCGTCACGGATAAGGTCGGTGGCAGCCACAAATTGGGTGGCGGCTTTATCCAGCTCTGGTTTTATCCCCGAAGAAGGTAAACTCAGGGTGACCGCAGCCGCGGCAATGCCCATTAAGAGCACCACCAGCAAGACTTCAATCAGGGTAAAACCACGTGCTTTCACTGGATGTCCGTATTACTGGAAGCTTTGCAGGTTCCAGTTACCGATATCATCTTCGGTACCTGCCTGCATGTCCGGGCCGGCGCTGAAAATATCAATCTTGCCGTTCTCGCCCGGGCTTAACAGCATGTAATCGTTGCGCCATGGATCCTGCGGCAGACGCTTCACATAGCCGCCATCACGGTAGTTACGTGGCTCGGGGGAAATGGTGGGCTTTTGTACCAAAGCTTCCAGCCCCTGCTCTGTCGTTGGGTACACACTGTTATCCAGCTTGTACATGTCCAGTGCATTTTCCAGCGCCACTATGTCAGCCACGGCTTTCTTAATGTCGGCCGACTCCTTATTACCCAGTACGTTTGGCAGCACCATAGCCGCCAGCAGGCCCAGAATAACGATCACAACCATGATTTCCAGCAGGGTAAAACCCCGTTGTTGTTTGCGCTGTTGCATCAAGCTATCTCCTTGTAAAAATCAGTTTGGCAGCTTAACCGCCAATCATATTGTTCATTTCCAGAATGGGTTGCAGGATGGCGAGAACGATAAAAAGCACCACCCCAGCCATGCTGATCACCAGCGCGGGTTGAAACACCCCCAACGCCAGATTCACATTGGCCTCGAATTCCCTGTCCTGGTTGTCTGCGGCCCGCTCCAGCATATCTTCAAGCTGACCACTCTTTTCGCCCGAGGCTATCATATACAGCATCATCGGCGGGAACAGCTTGGTATTGGTAAGCGCCGTGCCAAGGCTGGTCCCCTCACGCACCCTGGCTGTCGCTTCTTCGACCGCTTCACGCACCCGTAAGTTTTGCATCACATCGCTGGCAATACGCATGCCATCAAGCAGCGGTACCGAACTTGCGCTCAGAATACTTAAGGTTCGGGCGAAACGGGCGGTGTTGATGCTGCGACTCACTCGACCAACCACAGGCAGACGCAACAAAAACACATGGTATTTCATCCTGAATGCTTCATTGGTCAACATCCGCTGGAACACCACCACGGCCAAAATCAGCAGTCCGAGGATCAGCAGGCCATAATCCTGCACAAAGGCTGAAGAGGCCATCAAAATCTGGGTAGTAGCCGGCAGTTCCTGGCCCAAATGCTCAAACTGCGATACCACCTTGGGTACCACGGCTGCCAGCAGCACAGCAACCACGCCAATAGCCACCAGAGTCAGCATCACAGGATAAATCATCGCCTGAGTGAGCTTGGATTTAAGCTGCTGGCGCCGCTCGGTGTAATCGGCAAGACGATTAAGCACCACTTCCAGATGGCCGGACTTTTCACCCGAAGCCACCATGGCGCGATAGAGATCATCAAAGATATGGGGAAATTCGGCCATGGAGTCGGCAAGCGAGTAGCCTTCCACCACCCGCGAGCGCACTGCCATCACCATGGACGCCAACCGGTCTTTCTCGCACTGCTGACCTACGGCCTTCAGCGCTTCTTCCACTGGCAGACCGGATGCCACAAGGGTCGCTATCTGGCGGGTGATAAGCGCAAGCTCGGCCACCGAAATGCCTCGGCGAAACACCGTGAAACCTGCGCCCTTGGCCTTGGTTTCCTTTTCCACCACCGGCTCGATTTCCAGTGGCATCAAGCGCATGTCTCTTAACTGGCTGCGGGCGTGGCGGGCGCTGTCGGCTTCGACCACGCCTTTTTGCTGCTTGCCCTTGCCGTCGAGCGCCTTGTATTCAAAAGCCGGCATGCATTACTCCTCGCGGGTGACCCGCAGTACTTCTTCGAGGGTGGTAATGCCCGCGAGTACCTTCTGCATGCCGTCGTGACGAATGCTGGGCACCGACTGGCGAATGTACTTTTCAATGGCCAGTTCGCCACGGCCGCCGTGAATAAGCTCGCGCACAGTGTCATCCACCAGCAGCAACTCGTGGATACCGGTACGGCCACGATAACCGTTGTGGCCACAGTGCTTGCAGCCAGTGGCGCGGTAAATCACCGCATTTTCATTGCCAATGCCAAGCAACTCGCGCTCACGCTCGTCAGGCACATGGGCCTCTTTACAATTGGAGCACAGAGTACGCACCAAACGCTGAGCCAGCACGCCAAGCAAACTCGATGATACCAGGAAGGGTTCAACCCCCATGTCCTGCAAACGGGTAATGGCGCCGGAGGCGGTGTTGGTGTGCAAGGTGGAAATCACCAGGTGACCGGTGAGCGAGGCCTGCACCGCAATCTGGGCGGTCTCAAGGTCACGGATTTCACCTATCATCACCACATCGGGATCCTGACGCAAAATCGCACGCAGGCCGCGGGCGAAGGTCATATCCACCTTGGTGTTCACCTGGGTTTGACCTATACCTTCCAGCTCATATTCGATGGGATCTTCCACCGTGAGGATGTTGGTATCGCGGGAGTTAATCTCGGTCAGACCCGCATACAGGGTCGTACTCTTACCGGAACCCGTGGGGCCGGTGACCAGCAGAATACCGTGGGGCTTACGAATTTGCTCATCGAAACGCTTGCGGATGGATTCTGTCATCCCCAGCTGTGCCAGATTGAGGTTACCGGCATTTTTATCCAGCAAACGCAGTACCACTCGCTCACCGTGGCTGGACGGCATGGTCGATACCCGCACATCCACGGCGCGGCCGCCAATGCGCAGTGAAATACGACCATCCTGGGGCACCCGCTTCTCGGCGATGTCCAGACGGGCCATTACCTTGATACGGCTTACCAGCAGTGACGACAGCTTACGGTTGGGCTTGAGCACTTCCTTGAGTACCCCGTCCACCCGGAAACGCACCACCAGCTGCTTTTCGTAGGTTTCAATGTGGATATCCGACGCCTCTTCTTTGATGGCTTCAGATAAGAGCGCGTTAATCAGCCGGATGATGGGCGCATCATCGTCGCCCTCCAGCAGGTCTTCGGTTTGCGGCAGCTCTTCGGCGAGGGTGAACAAATCCATCTCGTTGCCGATATCTTCCATCAGCTGCTGCGCTTCAGAAGAGTTGGCCTGATAGGCCTGGGTCAGCTTAGCCTCGAAGGCCGCTTGCTCCAGCCGCTGTAAAGGCACGGCTTCTCCGGCATAACGGCGCACCTCAAGCAAGGCTGTCAGCGGCGTCTTCTCGGTGTAATACAATCCCAGGTTGCCGGACTCATCTTTTGCCAGCACCAGACCGAAACGATGAGCAAAGGCAAATGGCAGACGTTCACGGCTATTGGAGTGGTATGCCTCATCCGCCTGGGACTCGGCACTGACGCCCAGCTCACCCGACAAAAGCTCGAGGCTTTCGCCCTGGTTGATATCACTCATAGGCTCGCCCATCACTTGTTCTCGTTGATGTAATTCAGAGCGGCGTCCTTTTCACGCATGTCGGTGTCCAGGCCCTTGCCTTCTTTGTAGCGCTCGAGAATATCGTTCACCTCTGGTGGCAGATAGTCTGACTGATTCCACTCTTCCAGAACAGGCACATCGGTATTGGGCATCAGATTCACACCACGTTCCTGCTGCTGCAACTGCAGCGCGCGGAAGTAGTTGTACTTGCGACCGGCAATGCCTTCCATGGTGATACCGTCACGGATGATGGTGGGTTTGATAAACACCATCAGGTTTTTCTTTTTCTTGCCGCTGGAAGACGACTTGAACAGGTGGCCAAGCAGCGGAATGTCGCCGAGGATAGGCACCTTCTGCACGCTTTCCTGCACTTCTTCGTTGATAAGACCGCCCAGTACCACAATCTGGCCCGAATCGGCCATCACAGTGGTGGTCAAACGGCGGGTAGCAAAGGTCACGTCGACACCGGTTTTACCATTGATACCTGATACTTCCTGCTCAATGGCCAGCTTAACCGCATTGCCTTCGTTGATCTGCGGCGTGACTTTAAGCTTCACGCCCACTTCCTTACGCTCTACGGTCTGGAAAGGGTTGGAGTTGCCGTTGCTGGAGTTCTGTGCACCGGTGAGAATAGGCACTTCGTCACCCACAATAAAGGCGGCTTCCTGGTTATCCAGGGTGGTGATGGACGGGGTCGCCAGCACGTTGGAGTTGGTGTCGGAGGACACGGCCTGAATAAGGGCACCGAAGTCACCCATGGCCACACCCCATGCCATACCATTCACCTTGCCAAGCGCCTGGGCCAGCAGGGTGATATCCCCTTGCTTATCCGGATTCTTCTTACAGTTATCGAGGTTGCTGCCGGAACAGACATAATCGCCTTCAATAGGACGTGCCTTCCAGATCCCTGCTCCAATTTCTCCGATGGTGGGGCCAAGGTTGTTGAACTGAGTGCCACCTCCGGCCTCCGTCGCCCACTGCACGCCAAAGCCCACATCATCGCCTTCTGCCACTTCCACGATAATGGCTTCCACCAATACCTGGGCACGGCGGATATCGAGCTGGTTAATCACGCTCTCGAGGGTGCGCATCTGATCCGGCTCGGCGCTGATCACCAGGGCATTGGTGTCGGTATGAGCCATGATATTAATTTGATTACGACGCTTGCCGGGCGCCTGCTGAGCGCCGTCTTTATCGGCTTCCAGCTTCTGGGCAAAGCCGGTAAGCACTTCAACCAGATCTTCTGCCTTGGCGTAACGCAGATAACGCACCTTGGTATTACCTGTATTGGCCTGCTCGGCGTCAAGACGCTTCACCAACTCCACTACCCGCTGGCGGCTCTTCTCATCACCACTGATCACCACGGCGTTAATACGCTCATCAGCCACCACCTTGGGGGCCTGACCCGGCAGCTGAGCCTGGTTGGCAGAAGCTCGGTAAAGGGTATCGATAATCCGCACCATTTCAGAGGCCGAAGCGTGCTGCAGCGGTACCACCAGCACTTCGGTGTCGCCCTGCTTATCGACTCGCTTGACGATTTCCACCAACTTGTTGACCACGGCAGCACGGCCAGTGAGCATCAGCACGTTGGACGGGTCATAGTTAACCACGTTACCGCCACCTGCGTTGTCGTTCAGCTGACGCAACAGCGGCGCCAGCTGTTTGGCCTCGGAGTTGTACAGTGGCACAATGCGGGTGACCAGCTCATCACCCAAGCCGGGAGTGCTGTCATCAGCGACGCGGATATTGGAGGTTTTGGCATCCTTGTCCTTGATGACCTTGAGCACGCCATTTTCCATTTCCACCACGGCGTAGCCATACACCTGCAGCACGTTCAGGAAGAACTGGAAGTACTGGTCTTCGGTGAGGTTATCGTAACTTCTGACATTAATCTTGCCGCGAATGGTGGGGTCAACGATGATGGTCTTGTTCAGACGCTTACCAACTGTGTTGATAAACTCCTGAATTTCTGCATTTTTAAAGCTTGGAGCCAGCTGTTCATCGGCCGCGGACACCATCACAGGCGAAAGCAATACTGTGCCGGCTACCAGGCTGGCAATCAGTTTGCGTCGGAATCCTTTGTTATTCATCTAATTCTTATCCCCTAAATCTTGTGCTTATTGCGGCAAACTGAACATGATTTCCACCAGCTGACCTTCGCGTTCGACCATCACTGATATTTCGGTGAGTTCGGACAGCTGTCCCATCAGCTCCAACGCCTGGGTGCTGACGGTCAAATCGTAACCATTGATGGACTTGGCCAGGTCTCCGGACTTGAGGCCTGCCTGGGTGAACAAGCCTGGGTCTTTGCCCGGCTGCAAACGATACCCCGCGAGATCTTCACCACGGGTCACCGGAGAAATAGAAATGTAATCGGTGATTTTGCTGGGATCGGCCAGCAACTCATCACGGGAAGAAGACAACTCAGCACCAACGTCATCGCCGCGCATATCGATGCGGCGCACATCTTCGTCGCGTTCACGGCGACTATTATTGGCGGGAACAGCAGGAGAATTGGTGTAAGGAACACCATCGAGCATCAGGGTCTCGTAGCGACCAGCGTTGGTTATGATCACCCGATCGGCATAGACCTCTTTGAGCGACGCCGAGGTACCTTTGATTTTTTCACCCAACTCATAGGTTTCCTGATTACCACCAGACTCGATGATAGCCAGCCCCTTCTGCTCGGCAGTGGAGGCCACAATGCCGGTCAGTACGATAGAGAGCGAAGTTTTAGGCGCGTCGGTAATGACTTCCTGAACCGGTTTTTCCTTTGGCTTGCTGTCGGCCTTACCAAACAGGGACAACGACTTGAGGCCATCCAAATCGACGTTGTCACTGCCGCCGCCGGCGTTGACTGGGCTGGGGCGCCAGGCCACAGCATCCGACTGCACAGGTACCAATCGCCAGCTGATCTCGGCCACCAAATAACAGCACACCGCGAACCCCAACCAAAAGGTAAGCTTGCTCAGTGGCTTATGCGGAATGCTTCCCGCCCGTGCAATCACTTTATCCAATAAATCCATAATTTACGGACCCTCTTAACAGGTCTCTGTTCTGATTAAATATTTTAGAAAAACCTGTATCATGCTAACCCAGCCATAACACGGCAACAAGCCCATAACAGCGGTGGTTATGGCCATTTTGAGCTATTTATGCTAACTTTGCGCGCCCGAAAAGGGTGTGAGGCAGGCCGCTAAAACAGTTTTTATGCGGCTGAATCAAAGCTATGGCTTCCCAAGCTGTGATCTCACTCCTTAAATGTTGCAAATATTTGCAAAAGTGGAGCGCGCGTGGATCAAAAGCACCAACCCCCACAATCCGTTCGTTTGGACAAATGGCTTTGGGCTGCCCGTTTTTACAAGACCCGGGCTCTGGCCAAAGAGATGATTAACGGCGGTAAAGTACATTACAACGGCGCCCGCACCAAATCCAGCAAGAATGCGGAAGTGGGTGCCATTGTGAAGATACGTCAGGGATATGACGAAAAAGAGGTGGTGATTGTGAAGTTGTCGGAACAGCGACAAAATGCCAGCATCGCCCAGACCTTGTATCAGGAAACGCCCGAGAGCGCGCGTAAACGCGCTGACAATGCCGAAGCGAGGCGCCTGAACATACTGAACAATCCGTCACCGGATACCAAGCCTGACAAGAAGCAGCGGCGCGAGCTGTTAAGGGCAAAATCCGGCGACTATTAATTTGGCACTGAGCCGATACCGATTAGAAGACAGCAAGATGAACAAAGACACTTTATACAGATACCTGTTTGACAATGCCGACGTCCGCGGTGAGCTGGTCCAACTGGCTGACGCCTATCAGTCAGTGGTGAATGCCCATGAATACCCGGCAGTACTGCGCCGTTTCCTCGGTGAGCTGATGGCCGCCACCTCACTGCTGACAGCCACCCTTAAGTTCAGCGGTGATATCGCTGTACAGGTACAAGGGGATGGCCCCGTATCACTGGCGGTGATCAACGGCAACAACCACCAGCAACTGCGCGGTGTGGCACGCTGGGATGGCGAGCTCGGTGATGATGCCAGCCTCAGTGATCTGTTTGGTCAGGGTTATATTGTTATCACCCTGACGCCGGATGAAGGTGAGCGCTATCAGGGCGTAGTGGCACTCGATAAGCCAACGCTGGCCGAGTGTATCCAGGACTACTTCCAGCAATCTGAACAGCTGCCCACAGGTATTTGGCTGTTTGCCGATGGCGAACGTGCCGCCGGTATCTTCCTGCAGGTACTGCCAAGCGAAAAAGACCACAATGCCGAATACGAGCACCTGACTACCCTCACCGCCACCATCAAGCAGGAAGAACTACTGGAACTGCCGGCGGAAGAAGTGTTGCATCGCCTGTACCACGAGGAAGAAGTCCGTCTGTTCGATCCTGTGGACATCAGCTTTAAGTGCACCTGCTCCCGTGAACGCAGTGCCGCCGCTATTCGCAGCATTGAGAAAGCCGAAATCCTCGAAATCCTCGCCGAACAGGGCCAGATTGAGATGGGCTGCGAGTACTGCAACAGCCAGTATCGTTTTGACGCTATCGATGTGGAAACTATCTACGCCAATAGCTCCCTGGCAGATGCAGACAGCACAAAACAGTGACAACGATCACAGCCACCAAACGGACGCCATTACGCGTCCGTTTTTTTTGACGATTTTTCAGATCCGGCTCACACATTGCCACCCGCTTAAGTTACAATCAGCGCGGGCGCCAGACCCACTCATCAGGGCGCACCCTAAACCGGCAACTCAGATCGGTACCATAAATAGAAAACCTCTTGAAATTTGGAGACCTTACCTATGGCGGATGGAATCAACCGCGTACACCGTAATCCCTCAACGGCCGAGCTGGTAGAACTGGCGCTTGGCAGAGGTGAAGGAGAACTGACCGCCAATGGCGCCCTGGTTGCCAAGACCGGAGCCCGTACCGGCCGCTCTCCCAACGATCGCTTCATCGTAAAAGAGGCCGGTTCAGAAGCCGATATCGAATGGGGTTCAGTCAACAAGCCTTTCGCAGCCGATGCTTTCAATGCTCTGTGGGATCGCGTTGAAGCTTATCTGGCCAACAAAGAAGTGTTCGTATCCGATCTGGAAGTGGGTGCCGACCCTGAGCACTACCTGCCTGTTACCGTGACCACCGAATATGCCTGGCACCAACTGTTTGCCCGCAACCTGTTCATCATTCCCGAAACCTTCAACAAGGCCGGTAAAGATGTGTGGCAAATCATGAACGCCCCCGGTTTTGTATGTGAGCCAGAGCGCGACGGTACAGCATCTGAAGCCACTGTTATCATCAACTTTGCTGAGCGCAAAGTGCTGCTCGCTGGTCTTAAGTATGCCGGTGAGATGAAAAAGTCTATGTTCTCGGTGCAGAACTTCCTTCTGCCGGCCAAGGGCGTGCTGCCAATGCACTGCTCCGCCAACGTGGGCAAAGAAGGCGACACCACCCTGTTCTTCGGTCTGTCCGGTACCGGCAAGACTACCCTGTCTGCCGATCCCAAGCGCTTCCTCATCGGTGACGACGAGCACGGCTGGGCCCCAGGCAGCGTATTCAACATCGAAGGCGGCTGCTACGCCAAGTGTATCGACCTGAGCCAGAAGAACGAGCCGGTGATTTGGGATGCCATCCGTTTCGGCACCGTGCTGGAAAACGTGGTACTGGACGACAAGCGCGTACCTGATTACAAAAACTCCAGCCTGACCGAGAACACCCGCGCCGCCTACCCGCTGGAGCACATCGCCCAGCGCCAGGAAGCCAACCGTGGCGGTGAGCCACGGGCCGTGGTGTTCCTGACCTGTGACGTATCCGGCGTACTGCCTCCTGTGTCCAAGCTGACCAAGGAACAGGCCGCTTACCACTTCCTGTCTGGCTATACTGCTAAAGTTGGCTCCACCGAGATGGGCTCCACCGCTGCGATTCAGTCGACTTTCTCAACCTGTTTCGGTGCACCTTTCTTCCCTCGTCCTGCTGGCGTATACGCCGAGCTGCTGATGAAGCGCATCGAAGCATTCGACAGCAAGGTTTACCTGGTCAACACAGGCTGGACCGGTGGTCCATATGGTGTAGGTAAGCGTTTCGACATCCCAACCACCCGTGCCATTGTTGACGCCATCGTCAGCGGTGAACTGGCCGATGTTGAAACTGTGCATCTGGATAAGCTGAATCTGGAAGTGCCGGTAGCCGTGCCTGGCGTAGACAGTGCCCTGCTGAACCCGGTTAACACCTGGGCCGACAAGGCCAAATACGAACAATACGCCCAGAAGCTGGCCGAAGAGTTCCAGGCCAATTTCGCCAAGTATCAGGTACCTGATTCAATCAAGAACGCCGGCCCAAAAGCCTAAGCGATTCCTGACGTAAAAAACGGCTCCCTTGAAGGAGCCGTTTTTTTTGCAAACTCAACATAACTACATTCCTGATTAATACCCCTGATCCATATATTAATTTGAGCTTAATCATTAAAACGCTATGTTCCTGCCCTCTGTTCAGTTTTTAACTGGACAAGTCCAAATCCGTGGTGCAAAAAATGATTAAGAAATCATCCTTTCGCAGCAAAAGGCCAGGATACACAACCAGGTAGTTTCAGGGGGATCAAATATGCCATTTAAGAAATACTCCGCCGAGCATGAAGAAGCCAAAGTTGATATGACTCCTATGCTCGACATTATTTTTATCATGTTGATTTTCTTCATTGTAACCACCTCATTTGTGAAACCTATGGGGATTGATTACAACAAGCCCGAAAATGCCCAGAAATCCAATTCCAAAGGCGACAATATTCTTATCACGGTCAATAAGTCCGGGATGGTGACCATGGAAGGCCGGCTGGTCGATATGGAAAGGGTGACAGCCAATGTAGAACGCAAGCTGGCGGAAACGCCGGGGGCGGCAGTGCTAATTCAAGCCGAAGGGGAGACTCTCCACGGTGTCGTGGTTGGTGTGATGGACAGAGTCAAAACAGCCGGTGTCAGCAAGGTTTCAGTCACCCAATCCGACGACTAGCCATCAGCCTGACCACAAGTAAATAATCCACCTTCTGAAGAAGGTGGCTTTGCGTTAACCCCCTAAAAGGGGGCCTTCTATTCCAGAGCAAGCTGAGCTTGCTCTTGCCTTTCCGCTTTCTCTTGATGTCTCACATATCGGCGAATTATCTCTTCGT
>NZ_JBFKLW010000051.1:0-30696 GCF_041630135.1 Shewanella sp. | reverse complement strand
GGACCATACTCCAACAGGGTTTGGACTATGGTACGCAAATCCCGGACAGATACGCCTTCGTTCAACAAATTCTGCATGACCTTCACAACATTGCCCAATGACATCACATCGGGAATGAAGCTATCGACCAGTTTTGGAGATTGTTTGGCAAGAATATCTATCAATTGCTGTGCTTCTTCATAACCCAGAAGCTTGGATGCGTTGTTGGTCAATACCTGACTGATGTGAGTGGCCACTACGGTGGATGCATCCACCACTGTGTAACCCAGAGTCTGTGCATGTTCTTTAAGTTCTGGCGCAATCCACACCGCTTCCAGTCCAAAGGCGGGATCGCGGGTCACTACTCCGTCGAGCTGGCCAAACACCTGACCCGGATTAATGGCAAGCTCACAGTCGTGACGGATTTCAGCCTCTCCTACCACTACCCCCATAAGCGATACGCGGTAAGTGCTTGGTGCTAAATCCAAATTATCGCGAATATGCACCGCAGGCACCAGGAAGCCAAGCTCCTGAGACAACTTCTTACGCACCCCCTTGATACGGGAAAGCAGCTCACCGCCCTGGCCCTTATCCACCAGCGGGATTAAACGATAGCCAACTTCCAGACCGATAGTATCTACATGGCGTACGTCATCCCAGCCAAGCTCCTTGGGTGAATTATCCAGTTTGTCGGTGCTGCCACTGGCGGCCAGCTCCAAAGCTTTGGCTTTGCGTTTTTCAATCCGTTTATGCAGAAAATAAGCGCCACCAGCGGTTGCCAGTGCAAACGACAGAAACGCCACATGTGGCATGCCAGGCACTATCCCCATCACAAACAGCACGCCGGCGGCGATGGCCAATGACTTGGGATTGTCAAACATCTGGCTCATCACCATGCCACCCATGTCGCCTTCTTCATTCTGGCGCGTCACCATAAGTGCGGCGGCGATGGATAACAACAACCCGGGGATTTGCGCGACCAGACCGTCACCAATGGTTAATAGGGTGTAGATTTCGACCGCACTGGAAAAGTCCAGCCCGTGCTGAACCATACCAATAATGAAGCCACCAAGGATGTTAATAACCAAAATCAAAATACCTGCGATGGCATCCCCTTTCACAAACTTGGATGCACCATCCATGGCTCCGTAGAAATCAGCTTCCTTGGTCACTTCAGCGCGGCGAGTACGGGCTTGATCCTGATTAATAAGGCCTGCATTAAGGTCGGCATCGATGGCCATTTGTTTGCCGGGCATGGCATCCAGGGTAAAGCGGGCACTTACCTCGGAGATACGGCCGGCACCCTTGGTTACAACGGCGAAGTTAATGATGATAAGGATCAGGAACACCACCAGACCAACGGCATAGTTGCCACCGATGACGACTGAGCCAAAGGCTTCAATGACCTTACCAGCCGCATCAGCGCCATTATGACCTTCCAGCAATACTACCCGAGTGGACGCCACGTTCAGCGCCAATCTGAGCAAGGTAGCCACCAGCAATACGGTAGGGAAAGCAGCAAAATCGAGCGGACGGTTACTGTAGATTGCGACCAGTAACACTACCAGCGCCAAAGCAATGTTGAATGAAAACAGCACGTCGAGCAGAAATGCGGGCATGGGCAACACAATCATTGCCAAAGCAGCAAGCACCAGAGCCGGAGTCCCCAGTCCCTGCAGATTTGCCGGTTTTATTTTTTTGATTTGCCCAAGCTGGCCCATTACATCCATTCGACATTACCCAGAAATTGACACTTTGCAGCACAGAAGCAAGTTTCAAGCCAATGTCTGATTCAAAAAGGCTGCAGGGACAGTCTTCTCAAACAATCTCCACGACAGGAAAGGATACATAACCCGATTGGTAAAAAGCAGGATTCAGACTACAACCGATGCAGTTCAAAGAAGGAAGATCAGTACTTAAACTCATCCGGAATAGGCTGTTTCAGAGGAATGGGTGTGGGTTTACGGCCGCGACCTTTACGGTATTGCCTGAGCTGGAATACATAAGCCAGTACTTGAGCTACCGCAGTAAAGAGCCCTTCCGGCACCTGCTGATTAAGCTTGGTGGAATGGTAAATAGCTCGTGCCAGTGGGGGAGCAGAAACAATGGCGACATCGTATTCCCGTGCCATTTCTCTAATCTTAAACGCAACAGCATCCACGCCTTTGGCTACCACAAAGGGGGCAGAAGATCGTTTGGCATCATATTTAATTGCCACAGCATAATGCTCAGGGTTCACCACTATCACATCAGCTTTTGGTACTTCGGCCATCATACGGCGCATGGCAATCTCACGCTGCATTTGCCGCACCCGTCCCTTTACCTCAGGCTTACCCTCGGTGTCCTTATATTCATCCTTTACTTCCTGTTTGGTCATCTTCAACTGCTTCTTGTGATTCCAGATTTGAAACGGCACATCGATGGCCACGATGATCAATAAAGAACAACAAAGAAGCAGAAACATCCACACCAGCAAATCCAGTGCGTGGTACACATTCGACGGCAAGTTTTCAGTTGAAAGATGAATGATATCTTCAAAATAAAAAGACAACAGCACATATGCCGCCAGTGCAACCACTGAAAATTTAGCAATGGCTTTGGTCAGTTCTACCAGCGCCTGTACGCCAAACATTCGCTTGAACCCGGCTATCGGGCTCATTTTGCTGCCTTTCGGGATCAAGCCATTGCTGGAAAACGTGAGCCCCCCGAGAATAATGTTACCGGCGAAAGCGAGTGCAGCTAGCACCAGCACCAGCCCGAGCACGGGCAGTACCAGCTCCCTGGCAATGGGCATCCAGATATTAAGCATGGAATTTGGGTCGAAAATCTGCACCCTACTTTGGGTAAAAGCCAACGACATCACATTGTGCAGCGCCTTGGCAAGGCTTGACCCCATCATTAAAAAGCCGACTGCAGCCGCCAGCAGCACAGCCGCTGTACCCAATTCTTTGGAGCGGGCGACCTGTCCCTTTTCCCGGGCTTGTTCAAGTCGCCTTCCCGTGGGCTCCTCTGTGCGTTCCTGACTGGTATCGTTCTCTGCCATATCAATTCACCTGGCATTGCAGATGGGTGATATCGCAAAGCAATACCTGTGCCGCTTCCCAGATCTCATGGAAATGGGCCATCACAGGCGCCAGGGTAAGCCAAAGAATGAACAGACCGCTTATCATCACCACCGGAAAACCAATGGCAAAGATGTTGAGTTGCGGCGCAGCACGGGTCATAACCCCGAATGAAAGGTTAATCAGCAACAGCGCCACAATCGCTGACAAAGACATGGTAAGGGCTGCACCAAACATATAGCTGCCCCACATCGCCAGACTATGGTAACTCTCCACGCTGATGCCGGTAATGGACACCGGCAGCGTATCAAAACTCATCACCAGCATACGGATCATCACTAAGTGGCCGTCGACAGCGAGAAATATCAACGTGGCCAACAGCAAAAAAAAGTTACCCAAAACCGGCGTTTGCTGACCTGAGCCCGGGTCAACCATGAAAGAAAATCCCAGACTGGTTTGCATACCTATGATTTGCCCTGTCAGCACAAAAATCTGCATCATCATCAAAGCAACAAGGCCCATAGCAACACCAATCAGTATTTGCTGAGCACTGATGAATACTGAACTTAACGCAAATAGCTCACCATCAGGCATAGGTGGCAACATGGGGCTGATAGCAAAAGTCACAGCAACCGAAAGCAGCAAGCGCACTCTTACTGGTGTGGTGTTGGCTCCAAAAACCGGCATTACCATGAACATGGCGGAAATCCGGAATAACGGCCACAGATACGCCTTCAGGGTTCCCATCAGCGTATCAAGCAATACATCCATCAGCCGACAACCTGAGGAATGAGGTGCACCATCTCCATAAAGAAATCCATCATGGTGCGCACCAACCAATGGCCGGCAAACATTAAGCCAAACAATGTAACCAACAGGCGGGGAAGAAAACTCAAGGTTTGTTCGTTAATGGAAGTTGCGGCCTGAAACACGGCGACAAAAAGCCCCACTATCAACCCTGGCACAATAATCACCGATACCATCATCACAATAACGGCAAGGGCTTCACGGAAAATATCAATCAGGGATTCAGGCGTCATGGGCGTTTCAGGTCCCGAAGCTGTTGGCCAGAGTCCCCATCACCAGGGTCCAGCCGTCAACCAGCACGAACAGCATTATTTTAAACGGTAATGAGACAATCATAGGTGACAGCATCATCATCCCCATGGCCATCAATATGCTGGCCACCACCAAATCTATCACCAGAAAAGGAACAAACAGCATAAAGCCTATCTGGAATGCGGTTTTCAGCTCGCTGGTTATGAATGCCGGGATCAACACTGACATCGGAGCCTCTTCCGGGGTTTTGATATTGTCGTAACCGGAGATATTCACAAAAGTTTCTAAATCAGTAAGCCGTACCTGCGCCAGCATAAAAGCCTTCAAGGGCTCTTTGCCCCGATCAAACGCCTGATCTATGGTCAGGGTTTCATCCATATAAGGCTTCACCCCCTGTTCGTATATTTTGTCAAATACAGGTGCCATGATGAAAAAAGTCATAAACAGACTGAGACCAATCAGCACCTGATTGGATGGAGCCTGCTGCAACCCTATCGCCTGTCGCAGCAATGACAGGGTAACAACAATGCGGGTAAATGACGTCAGCATGATAACCATGGCTGGCAAAAAGCTCAGCGCCGTCATCAGCATCAAAATTTGCAGTGTAACTGAGTATTGGGTACCGCCGTCCGGGGTGGTGGTAACAGTTACGGCTGGCAGCACCCCATCAGCGGCAACAGACGGCATTGCCATCATAGCCAGCATTACCAGTACCAGACGCATCATGATTGTTTATCCTTAGCGAGTTTAAGACGCCCCGCAAAACTGCTGTCTGAGATGCTGACCGGCTTCTCCAGTTTATCTATCAAGGTGATCTGCTGGCTTGTCACCCCGACAAGGTACTGCTGACCATCGAGTTCAACCAGTACCAGTTTTTCACGTTGTCCCATGGGACTTGCAGCTAAGGTCTTAATCGCTCCGCCGCTGGCAGGAACCAAATTCAGCCGGCGCACCACATAGGCCAACACAAATATCACCACCAGTACCAAAATCAGCCCCCCCACCATACTGGCAAGCGTCGTGGCATAGCCCTGAGAAACGGCGGTTCCGGCCGATGATGATGCAGCCAGTGAAAGTAGGGTTAAAGACACGCAGGCGCCCTCACTAAAATGATCAGTTTATTTGAGCTTTTTAATCCGTTCCGTCTGGCTAATCACATCGGTAAGACGAATACCAAACTTGTCGTTTACCACTACCACTTCACCATGTGCGATAAGGGTTCCGTTGACCATAACATCCAGAGGTTCCCCAGCCACCCGATCAAGCTCAACCACTGAGCCCTGATTGAGCTGTAACAGGTTGCGAATGCTGATAAAGCTGCGACCCACTTCCATTGAAATGGTAACCGGGATATCCATAATGGTATCCAACTTGGCAACCTCTTCACTGGTCAGTTGTTTGGTTTCGTCTTTTAACTCTTCAAACTCGGCGACCTGGGCTTCTTCCAGTGCCTGCTCGGCCATTGCTGCGGCCCAATCATCTTCGGTACTCATTTCAAATTACCTTACAGTTCATTGATATCTCGAGCTTTTCCTTTACGAGTTACTAATTGCAACTCGGTTTTAACCGTTTCAGGACGAGGGATCTTCTCACAAATTTTCAGAGCCAATTGCTCACGGGACTTACCCAGCTTACAGCGGTAAGTCGGCAAATCTTCAATTTTCATCAGTACAAATTCAGGCAACTCAACCGGTATCACATCACCGGCACGCAGTTCCATCACATCACGTAAGCTGATTTCGTGCTCAACCAGGGTGGCATCGAACCCTACTTCAACATCCATGATTTCATCCTTCAGCGCCTGTGACCAGCGCATGTCGGTGTCCTGTTTGTCGCTTTGAACACCGGCATCAAGCAGTTCGCGGATGGGTTCAATCATCGAATAAGGCATGGTGATGTGGAAATCACCACCACCGCCGTCAACTTCAATGTGGAAAGAATTAACCACCACAACTTCCGTGGGGCTGACAATGTTGGCCATGGCGGGGTTAACTTCAGCGTCCAGGTATTCAAATTCCACGTCCATTACCGGCGCCCAGGCATCTTTGTAATCTTCAAAGATGATTTTCAGCAGCAACTGCACGATACGTCGCTCTGTCGGGGTGAATTCACGGCCTTCAATTTTCGCGTGGAAGCGGCCGTCGCCGCCAAAGAAGTTATCTACCAGGATGAAAACCAGACGGGCTTCCATGGTGATCAACGCTGTGCCTTTCAACGGCTGAAAACGCACCATGTTCAAACTCGTTGGCACAAACAGCGTATGCACATACTCACCAAATTTGAGCATCTGCACGCCATTAATGGACACCTCTGCGGCACGACGCATCATGTTAAACATGCTGATCCGCAGGTGACGGGCAAAACGCTCGTTCACAATTTCCAGGGTGGGCATCCGGCCACGGACGATCCTGTCCTGAGAAGAAAAGTCATAGCTACGGGCGACCAGGCCCGCTTCGCTTACATCTTCTTCTTCGACATCGTCAACGCCATGGAGTAGCGCATCAATCTCGTCTTGGCTAAGTAAATCCGTCACAAATTTGCCTTATTCATTTGTTGTAAAAGGACAATTGTCACTATTGCATTACAAATCCGGTGAAAAGTACTTTTTCGACCACTTTTCTTCCGGTCACCGGTTGCAGAGTATTTTGTACATTAAGTAATGCCAGCTGTCTCAGCTCGTCTTTACCCGCCTGAGTAGACAACTTTTGCACATCACCACTGCTGAACGTGGTTAACAGCGCATCTTCAATCAGAGGTATGTGCTTTTTAATCATCACATCATCATCAGCACCACGCACCATCAGCTGTACTTTGATTTCAACCAAACGGCTGCGCGGCTGGCCCGGCAGGTTAAACAAAAAAGGCCGTGGCATAGCGACGTAAAAAGCCTCGCGGGTGGTACTGTCTGAGCTCTCTTTCCCTGCTTCTTGCTGCTCTGCAGTTTCACCTGCGCCAGAGGCGTCATCAGATGACCCCATAAAAAGCCAGCCGCCGACACCCAATAACGCAACAACCACCACACCGATGATGATAAACAGTGGCTTTTTACTCTTCTTGCCGCCTGTTTCTTCAAGTTGTAGAGATTCTTCTTCTGCCATCGGCTATTCCTTTAAGTCGGTGGCCACTCCGGCCATATCAGGATAAGACTATAGGTTACCTGCTCAGGCGTAATAATCTATACCCGAAGCATAACTAGTTGTCTGATTTACGCTTAATTGTAACTCTTCTGCTGGAATTTCATCCATGGCAGCAAAATGTTGTTCATCACTTCGCTCAGAACCCGATTGCCCCCCACCTCGCTTCTCGTGGGAAACCTGACCATCAGTGAGCTCCATACCCTGATGCGCCAACAATTCTCTTAGTCTGGGCAGCGCCTGCTCCACAACATCTTTGGTTTGCTGCGCGCTCACATGGAACTGAACCTGCGCCTCACTGCCCTGTACCTGAATGCGCACCATCATCGCCCCCAATTCAGGCGGGTCGAGGCGTATCTCAGCCTGTTGAACGCCGTCTTTTACCATGGCAATGAGCTGGGCATTCATAACTGGCGCAAACCGGGCAACCATATCGGCTGTTGTTACCTGTCGCTCAGCGCCATGTCGCAGTGAAAGTTGAACCTGCATGACTTCGCCGCGCTGGGGCTGACTATGCCTCAATTCAATACCCGATGCTGTCGGCGCTTCCACCGTAACACTGGCCGGTTGTTTTTGGACTGCGACAGAGCCCAAATCTTTAATACTATCAGCCAGCTGAGCATCTGAAACCTCGGTTAATGCATCAGCAGGAAGTGCTGTTGCTTCCGCATTCCCGGAAACCATATTAGCTGTCACAACGGATGTCAGCGGTTTCTGCGGATTGGTATTCTCAGGAACTGCCATTTGCAACGCAACTGATGCGGGCTTACTCAATACATCCTTGGCGTCTTTGGCATGCAGGGTATATTTGGCCGCCAACTCAGTATCCGCAACTTCGTTTGCCGGCACCAACACTTTCATTTTTTCGGCTCCAGCCAAATCCGAAGCCCCGCTTACAAGTGACACTTTGGTGCCATCCTGATGTGTGCTTGCCAGATTGTCAGGCAATGACAGGTCTGCATCAGAAGTTGGGGCAAACTCTCCAGCTAACGCCAGTACAGCCTTATCGAGTTTCGGGACTGCTGTAGGCGCTTTATTCATCGCATCAATCAGGACTGCTAACCTCTGAACCAGTCCATCCGCCTTTGGACTACCCGCAACAACGGCACTGGACACATTGGCGTGAGATTGGGCAGCCAATGCTGCTTTATCGCTCACCGAACTCATTACCGCCCCCGACAACGCCAGAATATCAAGGGCTATCTTGAGCTCTGGCGCATCATGCAGCAATTTACTGAAGCTTTGCTGATCAAGACTGGACAACGCTTGCGGATCCATCCCCAGCAGTTCGGACACCTGAGCCAACATCTCGGGTTCGGCCTTATCGATGAGCCCTGTAAACATGGCGAACATCTCACTCTCAGAGAGGCCATCCTGCTTACTTAATGCTAACTGCTTCAACTCATCAAGAAACGGCAGCATGTCGACAATTTCCATATCCCCCTGAAGTACATCAGTACCACCACTGCCGGGCGGCAAGATTTCGCCGTCGATGCCAATATCGCTGGAGGCGGGAAATTGACGGGAAAACTGAATTTGGGCAAAGACTGAGGAAACATCCTGCAAATCATCACCACCGAATTCCTGCTCCGGGAGGTCAATACTTTTCGATGTCGACTCATCAACAACTGCATTTTTTGTGTGGCTGACAAGCTTCTCAGCATCTTGCCCAGCCTCATCATAAGCGTTTGTTTTAGAAATAATTGACTGAAAACTGACACCATCAGAAGCACCATTGAAGTCCACTTCTGCAGAAGCGGTTCTGGCGGCACCCTGAGACTTATCAGGACTGCCCAAAAGCACATTCAGGATTTGTTGCATCTGCACTCTCCCATATTTGGCAGCCCGTCTTGCCGGGGACAGCCATCAAAGCTGTTCAGCCTGAAATTCATTGATAGGTAAAATGACAGCAAATGCTGTGCCAACAACTGTTACATGGTTTACGACCGCCGCCGGATAAACTGCTGCATTGCGAATTCATCTGCCAACTTTTGCTCCTGACGCAGCGCTACCGCCTCACGTTTGTCGGTCTTATGCTGCAACAGCAACTCAACTGCTTTGCGTTTTTGCTGGCGCTCCAGCCACCCCTGGCGTCTGTGAGCCAACTGTTTGTCAGCGCTTTGAACCGCCTGCACCTGCTGGGCAATCGCCTGATCGATTTGTTTGATAAAGCGATGAAATTGCTGGTAGGCACTGGCACCGATATTGGTACCTTCTTTGGCGGCAATCTGGCGCATATAGTCGAGGCGATAATGATTAAGTGCATCCAGCTGCTGCTTGAGTTTACCCAGATCCAATTGCGCCGCCCGCAGTGCAAGGGCGGCCTGTTCTTCAGCTTCCTGTGCCAGTTTCAATACTGTGAGTAACGGGTCTGGGCGCGCCATGGTTTACCCCCTGCACTGGGCCGCAAGCTGGCCAAGCATGGTTTCGCTGTCGCCCATACTGATGGCATCGCGCATTCCCTGACGCAAGAAGGCATTCATTGCCGGTTGCAACCTGATGGCATTGTCGATACGGGGATCACTGCCCTGGGCATAGGCACCGATGGAAATCAGATCCCGATTTTGCTGATAAAGCGAATAGGTTTGCTTAACCTTGCGCATGGCCTCAAGGTGAGCCGGACTAATCACCATGGGTGCCACCCGGCTGATGGAGGCTTCGATATCGATTGCAGGATAATGCCCCGAATCCGCAAGGGTACGGGACAGCACTATGTGGCCATCGAGAATCGCACGGGCCGCGTCTGCAATAGGATCCTGCAAGTCATCCCCTTCAGTCAGCACTGTGTAAAAGGCGGTAATAGAACCCTGCCCCGCTGCACCATTACCGGCTCGCTCCACAAGCCTTGGCAGCTTGGCAAAAACAGAGGGGGGGTAACCTTTGGTGGCAGGCGGTTCACCCACAGCAAGGGCGATTTCCCGCTGCGCCTGGGCGTAACGGGTCAAACTATCCATCAGCAGCAACACGTTAAAGCCAAGATCGCGGAAGTATTCGGCAATCCGGGTCGAGGTTTCGCAGGCGCGCAGGCGCATCAGCGGCGAGGTATCGGCGGGCGCAGCCACCACCACAGAGCGGGCACGGCCTTCAGGCCCAAGAATTTCTTCAATAAACTCTTTTACTTCGCGGCCACGCTCGCCCACCAGCCCGACCACAATCACATCGGCGGTAGTGCCACGGGTCATCATGCCAAGCAGCACGGATTTACCAACACCTGAACCTGCGAACAGCCCCATCCGCTGGCCTTTGCCAACAGTCAGCATGGCGTTGATGGCCCGAATGCCCACATCAAGGGGCTCGTGAATTGGGCGTCTGGCAAGGGGGTTAATGGCCGGGCCATGGCGCGGGGCTGTATCAGTGGTGCCAAGAGGACCCAATCCATCCAATGGTTCGCCGCCGCCATCAAGCACACGCCCAAGCAGTGACATGCCCACAGCAATGCCGGTTTGTTCGCCAAGAGGTCTTACACGGGCTCCGGGTAACACACCTTTAAGCTCCTCAATGGGCATCAGGTACAAGAGTTGCTCATCAAAGCCAACCACTTCAGCAACCAATTCCCCGCCCATGGTGTCTATGGCGCAGAGGCTACCAACAGGTGCACGGCAACCACTGGCTTCCAGCGTCAGTCCGACAACCCGGACCAGTTGTCCTTCGGCGACAGGCCTTGCCACAGGCAGAGTCTGTCTGAGGTGTGTGAAATTATTCAGCAGGTGATGTTTGCGGGCTATCATCCTGTTCTTCCCCTGCCACAGTACCGGTTTGGTTGAGCTCATTTTCCTCAACCACTGGCTGCTGTTCTTCAAGATTAAGGTGCATTGTTCTGGCATCCCGTGCCAGGGTATCCAGCCGCTCAAGTGGTGTTAGCAACACATTTGCCATGCGTTCTTCAAGACGCATATCTACGCGGGAGCGATGGCTATCTATAATCAGCCCTCCCCGACTGAGCAGCGGGTCAGATTCCAGTTGCCAGCGATTGCGTTCAAGTTCGCTGTGATCGTATATCTGCTGTAAAAGCGCCAGATCGTCTGGATTGAGACGTACTTTCACCTGCTGCTCTTTGATGGGCAAGCAATCAATGCCCTCTCTCAACGCCGCCAGAATATGTTCAGGGTGGGTCTTAAGTTCGTTAAGTAATATTTGCCTGGCAAGCGCCATGGAAAGATTGAGCAATTCCTGCTCAATCTCATTATCGAGCAAGGCTAATGGTGCGGAAAACTGGCCTAAAAATGCCTCAAATCTGGCCAGCATTTGTTTGGCTTCCGATAATCCCTGTTGCAACCCCTGCTCGTGTCCCTGCTGTAACCCTTCCTGATGCCCTTCCTGCAACCCCTGCAATCTGCCCTCTTCCAGTCCGCGGGCAAGTCCATCTTGCTTGCCGGCTTCAAAGCCCTCAAGCTCTGCTTCTTGGCGAATCGCTTCTATTTCTGCCAGAGTAGGCGGGCGAAATTCTTCTTCATCGGGCGCTACGTAGACTTCACCGGGACGACGCCCCAGCAGGTTAGCTGGCGCCTCTGCTCTGTCGGATGACATTTCCGGCAGACGCCAGTGGCTGAATTCGTCCTTTTCTTCTCCGCGCAGGACGTTTTTCGGGTGCTTGCTATCTGTCATCAGACAAACTCTTCACCGCCACCGCCGCCCAGCATGATTTCACCGGCATCACTCAGGCGTCTGGCAATGGACAGAATTTCTTTCTGGGCAAGCTCAACTTCGCTGATCCTGATTGGGCCCATGGCCTCAAGATCGTCACGCAGCAGCTCCGCAGCACGCTTGGACATATTGCCCAATATCTTGTCTTTGAGCTGTTCATCCGCTCCCTTAAGGGCTTTCATCAATACATCCTGCTGCACTTCACGCAGCAAGGCCTGAATACCCCTGTCGTCCACGTCGATAAGATTCTCGAACACAAACATCAGATCCTGGATTTGCTGCGCCATTTCTTCGTCGGTCTCGCGCATGGTCTCCATCAGCTGACTTTCCACTGCGGTATCCAGATAGTTCATGATGTTGGCTGCGGCCTTGAGACCACCCATTTTCGCCGCCTGAGCACCACCCTGGCCGGCAAACTGTTTCTCCATGATGTCGTTCAGTTCCTGCAATGCGGCAGGTTGCACCTCTTCAAGGTTGGCAATTCGCATTAACAGGTCAAGACGGGTGTTTTCAGGGAACTGGGAGAAAATCTCAGCCGCCTGATCAGGCTCAAGATAAGAAAGCACAATGGTCTGGATTTGCGGGTGCTCATTTTGAATGATCGACGCCACCTGACGGGCATCCATCCACTTGAGAGAATCCAAGCCCTTGGCACCACTGCCCATGATAATTTGTTCAATCAGGTTGCCAGCCTTGTCTTCACCCAGAGCAGCTGTCAACGCCTTTCGAACGAACTCTTCGCTGTTAAAGCCAATGGAAGAGAATTTTTGAATATCATCGAGAAACTGTTTGTGAACCGCGATAACTTTTTCCTGGCCAAAGTCTTCTAAAGCAGCCATGGCCATGCCAACCTTCTGCACCTGTTTAGGTTCCAGGTGCTTAAGGATAGAAGCGGCATCTGACTCACTTAAACTCAGCAACAAAATTGCGGTTTTTTCAACACCGGAAAGATCGCTCGCTTTAATGCCGGATTCGGTTTTTTCTTTATTTTCAGCCATTGTCCTGTTGCAACCAATTCTTCACTACTTGAGTAGAAAGCTCAGGTTCGTTGGCAACCAGAGCACGGATAGCCTTAATCATATCATCATCTTTGTGCAGGTTAGGGATGAGGATAGAGCCGTCATCTGCATAACTGTATTCAGCATCTGTGGTATTAAGCATTCCCAGGGTATCGGCCGCAAACTGATCTTCAATTTCTGCCAGCTCATGGCCCAAACGGCCATCTTCGGGCATGTCTACCTTGTCGGCGAGCAGCAGTTTCTTCAGCAACGGCCGCACAACGAACAGAATGAGCACCAAAATCGCCAGTGAACCGGAAGCCAACTTCATCGCTTTCCAGAACCAGGGCTGTTCCCACATTGGCAACTCAGGGGTTTCTTCTACTAATTGGTCCATAAAGGGAACTGTAACCACTTCAATGCTGTCGCCACGCTGAGTAGTAAAGCCCACAGCCCCTTCCAGCAGACGGCGAATATTGGCAAGCTCGGCCTCAGTACGTGGCACCCGACTGACCTGACCTTCGCCATTGGCGTCACCGGCCTTAAAGTCCACTGCCACCGACACACTCACCCGGCGCACTGTGCCAATCTGTTGACGGGTGTGGCTGATGGTGGTGTCAAGCTCGTAGTTACGGGTAGCTTCGCGGTGAGAATTACCGTTTGCCTGCTGCTGTTCCTGAGCTTCTTTCAGCGTTTGCGGAATGTTGGATTCCATCGGCGGCTGATTGGACAGGGCGCCGGGTATCCCCATGTTACCTTCACCGGAAGTCTGGGTTTCAAGGGTCATTTCACTGCGTACCGCAGGCAAATCCGGATTAAATCGCTTGGCGGTTTGCTCTACAGCAGTGAAGTCCATGGTCACGTCCACCTGAGAGGTGAAGTTTTCAGGCCCCAGAATAGGCATTAAAATCGCGTCAACTTTAGCGCGATACTCAGCCTCTTTCTGCTTGACCAACTCGAGCTCTCTGCGAGCACGTGCTGACACACCATCCTGACTGCCTGAATTAAGCAGGCGACCATTTGAATCAGTTACCGTAACCCGGGTTGGCTCCAATCCCTGAACTGCCGATGCCACAATATCGACCACCGCGTCCACTTCTTCCTGCCCCAATCCACCGCGCCTGACGGTGACCACCACAGTAGCACTGGGCTGAGACTTATTGCGCGCGAAGACATTTTCTTTAGGCAAAGCCAGGATAACTTTCGCCCTGCTGATACTTTTAAGCTCTTCAATGGCCCGCGCCAGGTTTTGTTCCTGACTGTGCTTAAGACGTGCCTGCTCAACCCGCTGACTGACACCAAACCCCATATCCTGAGACAAGAAATCTTTCTCACCACTGGTTGCCGCATCCACACCGGCGCGGCTCAGCAGCAAACGGATGTCCTGGTACCTGTCTTCGGGTACACGCAACACATCAAAATCAACCTTATAAGGAACCTTGTTTTTATCAAGAACATCAAGTACCTGAATCATTTCTTGCGGTTCAAACTTACCGAGAGGGCGATATTCAGGCTCCTGTGCCCACATCATGACGAAAACAGCCAGCGCCAAACAGATGGCCAGAGCCAGGATCATGGTGATCTGACGCATCATATCACTGCCACCCAAGCCTCCCAGAACGCCGGACTTGTTTTCCTGTTGTACACCGCTCATACCACTGTCGGTGCTGACTATCATATCTGTGCTCACGTTGATTATCCTTCAATGGCCAGCTTAGACGGGCATACTCATGATTTCTTTATAGGCTTCCACCAGCTTGTTTCGCACCTGCACAGTAGCCTCAAAAGCAACACTGGCTTTTTCACGGGCAATCACTGTGTCTGACAGGGTAACGCGGGTATCCCCCATCTCCAGCCGGGTGGCAAGGCCAGAGGAGGTTTGCTGCAGTTCATTAACCTGGCCAACAGCCTGCGCCAACAAACTGGCGAAATCAGCACCACTGCTATTACCCACCTGACGAAGAGGAGTTTGTTCCAGCCCGCTTGTGGGGTTTATCTCGCTGCGCAGTGCCTGCATTTCCTGCATAAATGAAGATGGACCGATTTGCATACCCTGCTCCTTCGCCATGAAATTGACGGGAAAATTTCGTATACAGTGATAAAGCAAAAGCCTTGCCAAAAAGCAAAAAAAGCAGGCTATGCCTGCTTTTTTGACTAATAAAACCACTAAGCCGGTAACTGAATGCCCATCTCACGCATTCTGGCCATCTTGTAGCGCAGAGTTCTGGCACTGATCCCAAGCTTTTCAGCCACCAATTTACGACTGCCCCGACACTGGCTCAAGGTTTCTAAAATAATGACATGCTCCTGAGCTTTGAGTTCATCTCCCAGGCCTTCCGGTTCGACACGCGGAGGCTCTTCCTGGGTAATTTGGGTGACATCCATGGCATCAATGATGATGTCCTGGGCACCAATCTGCTGCCCCGCTGACAATATTAACGCCCGCTGCACCACGTTATCGAGCTCCCTCACATTGCCAGGCCAGCGATGGGCCAGCAGTCGACGGCAGGCAGACTCCTCAAATTCAGGCGCTGGTGTACCCAATTTTTCAGCATGCCGGGCCAACAAATGACGAGCCAATGGCAAAATATCTTTAGGGCGCTGATTCAGCGCAGGCCAGGTTAATGGAAATACGTTAATCCGATAATAAAGATCTTCACGGAAATCGCCCCGCTGCGCCATGGCTTTAAGTTCACGGTTGGACGTTGCCAGTACCCTGACATCAAGTTTAATGGTCTTGCGGCCGCCTAATCGCTCTACTTCACGCTCCTGCAATACCCGAAGAAGTTTTGCCTGCAAACCAAGATCCATTTCAGATACTTCATCAAGCAACAAGGTACCGCCTTCTGCGAGTTCAAACTTACCGGGGCAGGCTTGATAAGCACCGGTAAAAGCACCTTTCTCATAACCGAAAAGAGTGGCTTCCAGCATGTTTTCAGGGATGGCAGCACAATTAATAGCCACAAAGGGCCCATCAGCACGCAGACTGTTATTATGAATGTAACGGGCCAACACCTCTTTCCCTGAGCCAGACGGCCCCAGGATCATGACCGAAGCGTCAGATTTTGCCACACGGCCGGCGAGCGCCAACAAGGCTTTACTTTTCTCATCTGCAACTACAGGTGCACCGCTTTCTGCATATTGTGGCAAGTAGCGGGTTACCTGATTTAGCAAGACTTCTGGCGCAAATGGTTTGGCAAGATAGTCTACGGCGCCAAGTTTGATTGCACTGACGGCGCTGTCAATGGTGGCAAAAGCAGTCATCAGCAGCACGGGAATTTTTGGATGATGCTGTTTGAGATATCCCAATAGCCCCATGCCACCAATACCCTCCATCTGCACGTCACTGATCACCATGTCAAATGATTGAGCTTTGAGTGCAACAATGGCTTCCTCTGCACTTGCCACCGCAAGGCAGCTAAAGCGGGCCAACATCAGGGTATCAAGCAGAGCCTCGCGTAACGGGGCATCATCCTCAACCAACAGCAGTTTGGCGTCAGCCATGGTGAACCTCCTTGGCGACTTCAGTCGTGAGTATGGGGAACTTCAGCATGACGGTACAACCACGGTCTTTTTCACACTGCATTTTGAGGTCACCACCATGGTTTCGCACGACAGTTTGTACAACCGACAGTCCCAAACCGGTTCCCTGACTCTTGGTGGTAAAAAACGGCTCCATCACTTTGGATTCAGTGCCAGACTCCAATCCCTTACCGTCATCGACCACTGCCAGTACCAGGCCTTCATCGCGGACACTGCCATGCAACAGAATGTGTTTTGCCCCCGCTTCTATACTGTTCATCACCAGATTATTGATGGCTGAACTCAATGCACTCTGGCTTGCCGCAAATTTGGTACCAGCCGTTTCATCCTGCATTCTGACTGCACAGCCGCGAGAGTCAGCAATTGGCAGACAACTCGCCATCACGGCAGACAGAATGTCTTCAAGGGAACTGGGTTTCATCGGCGCTTCGACTTTACCGCGAGCCATCAGCAGCATGTCATTGACCTGCCGCTCAAGTTCATTAAGCCGGTCTACCAACTTTTGCTGAAACCTGACCCGTGAGTCCTGTTCAAGTCTGGGGCTTGCCAGATTGGCGGCGTAAAGAAGGGCTGCCGAAAGGGGGGTACGGATTTGATGCGCCAGGGTAGCAACCATCTTACCCAAGGCAGACAGGCGTTGCATATGTGCCAGATTGCGTTGCAATAACCGTGTTTCGGTCAAATCGGTAAGAACAATCAGCTGACCGCGCTCCAGTGGCGTAATAGCAAGCTTTACCCTGCGACCATTTTTCAGGGACACCTCATGGCCATCATCATCCTGGGGTGAAAATGCCCTGGCTATCACACTAAGCCAACGCTCACCTTCAAGTGGTCGCTCCAACAGGGCAGCCGCAACGGGATTAGCCAGGGTCACAATACCTTCCTCATTGAGGATGACGACCCCTGACGGCATAGCCTCGAGGATATGAGCCATTTGCTCAGACGACGCCGGCACGCTGACATTCACCTGCTTAAGGTGTGTCCGTGGCGGAAATTCGGCAATCTTGGCTAAGGCTTTGGCTGACATATTCACCCCGTCAAAAAATCGTTGTTAACGGGGTGAATGCAGTTAGTGTGCCAGAGTGGCTAATAAATGAAGAGAGAACTTGCTAAACAGCGGAATAAAAGAGGTTAATCCTTAGTCATCCCATACTTACGCATTTTTTCAACCAGCGTAGTTCGACGAATGCCCAGCATCTCTGCCGCCCTTGCCACAACATTATCCTGCTGTTCCAAGGCTTGACGAATCATGTCTATTTCAAGTTCGGCCAGCAAATCCTTAAGATTAACCCCCTCAGGTGGTAACTCACTGGGAAAACGTGTTTCTGGTATTTCGACCGGCTCATCGTCATTGAATATGGATGCCAAAGCATCACGCTCCAGCATTTCTTCGCTGACTTCAACACAATATTCGGGTACATCAATGTGGCGGTACTTGATAGGCAAGTCATTCACATCCACCAGGCCACCGGGGTAAAGAATCGTCAGACGCTCTACCAGATTCGAGAGTTCCCTGACATTCCCGGACCAATCGTGCTCTTTGAGTGATTCAATGGCACGCTGAGTAAAACGCACCTTGCCGCGACCTTCATTAAAGACCCGACTAACCAGCTCTTGCAGCAATAAAGGAATATCTTCCCTACGCTCACACAAGGCAGGCATTTCGATGGGGAACACATTCAGACGATAGAAGAGATCCTCTCTAAACTCATTGTTTTCTATCATTTTCTCAAGGTTTCTGTGGGTCGCAGCTACCACGCGTACATCAGCCTGAATTGGCTTGCTGCCTCCGACCCGCTCAAACACTCTTTCCTGCAGTACCCGCAGCAATTTTACCTGCATCGCCAGCGGCATATCACCAATTTCATCAAGGAACAGAGTTCCGCCTTCGGCAAGCTCAAAGCGACCTTTACGGGCACTGATAGCGCCTGTAAACGAGCCCTTTTCATGACCAAAGAGCTCACTTTCCAATAACTCCGGGGGGATAGCACCACAGTTTACCGGAATGAAGGGACCCTCGCGGCGCTCTGACAAATAATGGATATTACGCGCCACCACTTCTTTACCTGTACCGGATTGCCCCAGCACCAATACGGTGGCATCAGAGGGCGCTACCTGGCTGATAAGATGACGAACGCTGACAATTCCATCACTGCGACCCACCAAACTGCGAAACAGTTTGGTCTGATTACCACTGGTTGGCACATCGGGACGTTTCATTTGCCCGAAAACCTGGCAAAAATGCAGCAGCTCTGTCAGTTGAGGATAATTAAAAGGCTCTTCTACGATACCAATCAAATTACCTGTAAGGGGAAGAGGGTCACCAAGCAGCAGGATGGGCTGCCATGGGAATTGTGCGGCAAGCGTTTTAACTTTTTCCTGAGGAAATACCGTAAGATCGGCGATAAGAGCCCGATAGCGAGTATCCTTAATCTGCTCTTCCACTCCCGAAGGTACCTGGAATACCAGTTGCTCGCCTAAAAATTCAAGAATGCAGGAAAGACGCGTCAAACGCTCTGTCTGAGTTCCTACAAGCAAGATTCTCTGGTCTGTCTGCATAATTCAGTTGGCCGTAACGCTCGAATATCTATTGGATCGCATTAATTATTTGTGTTCGTTGCTTACAAGGTGTCATTACTGTTACCCGGAAAAAACCACCCGATATTTACACCAAGTCGAATAGTGTATTATCGGCAATCCAGAAGCAAGTCTCTGCTTTACAATAAACTCTTTTGGATCTGATTCTAGACCAAAATTCCTTCTGTTCCGACCCTTTTGGTCAATTCTCTGGCGGGAGTCAAAAAAGGCGCACCGGGTGCGCCTTATGCTTTGTTTATTTTTTATACACAAATTATACAGCTTCGGAATGTGACGTCACATGATGTTGGTCTGTCGGAATAGCGTCCCAACCTTCTTTAATTGTCCTTAATACCGCCATCACATCGTCTATGGCCTGAGGATCATTATTAAGGTTGGCTTCGCTTATTTTTCGCAACATAAAATCGTAAAGTTCATTCAGATTACGCGCGATCTCCCCACCGGCTTCCATATTCAGACTGTTGGACAGTCCGGTGATAATGCCAATAGCTTTGTTAATGAACACACCCTTGCTTTCCAAATCGTTTTGCTCGATGGCATAACGGCTTTGTGCCAGGCGCTCGAGTGCACCGGCAAACATCATCTGAATGATACGATGGGGGGAAGCAACGGCGATTTCACTTTCCAGTGAAACCTTGCGATATGATTGCAGTGACCCTCTCATAAGTACCTACCTATTTGCATCGATTGTTTTATACACATTTAATTGGCGCTTACTCTTACTGCTGGCATGCAAAATCTGCTGCCTGTGGTCCTTCAGTGCCGTAGCCTGAGCGATAAAGCGTTGGCTGAGTGCCAATTCGGCCTCAAGAAAGGCTCTATCTGTTCCGCCGTCGGCATCTGACAGGTTCTGCAATAAAAATTGACGCTTGACAATACTCTCCTGCAATTGTGATACCAATTTGTCGGTTCGCTCATCCTCGGCAGTCAAGTTTTCCAGCGTTGCAAACAATGCTTCAAGCTGCGCATCAATATCTCTGATAGCCTGTGTCATGCCGCATCCTTAAGTTTAGCTCTTAACCACGCCCGGCAGCGAATTCAATCGATCGATCAACCCGGTGGTTTGCTGATTGAGGCTGGCCACAACCAGATCCATATTATTGAATTGTTTGAAGAGTCTGGATTCGAGCGCAGCCATTTTCCGTGTGAATGCTTCACGCTGATCTTCAAGACGTTGCTTTTCACTGTTGTAGGTGTCATTGCGGGTACTGATGACACCACCAGCCTTGGTGTAAGTGTTGGCCAAGTCTGACAGCCGATTGGCAAGACCGGTATCCTGAGTCGAAAAAAGCCCTTCCATGGAAGCCATGTCTTCTGAAATCGCTTTATCCAACTTGGTACTGTCTATTTCAAGTTTGCCGTACTTGTCCGTTTTAATCCCCATATCGTACAGGGCAACGGTTTTACCGCCCACATCGACGCGCTCACTGATCATCTTGCGAAGCTGAGACTCAAGCGAGCGGATCATCGAGTCGCCCTGAAGCGCTGCCGCCTTTTTCTTGTCGGCGTCGTAAGATGACAGCTTATTGATGGAGTCAAGCAATGCGTTGTAAGCATTAACAAAGCCGGTGACGTTTTCCTTTACGGCATCGTCGTCCTGGCTGATGGTCAGAGTACCCACCTCACCCACATCGGCTTTGGTCAACTCCAGGGTGACACCTGTTATCGAGCCCTTTACTTGATTGCTGGCAGAGGTGATTTTTTGGTTATCAACGTAGAGGATGGCGTCCTGGGCCGGCTGCAGCTCTGAAAGGCTGACGCCATTGAACATGTCGTTAAGGCCGGTTCCGGTGGTATCTGATGCGACGACACTGATTGCATTGCTGGTACCGGTTTCCTCCGAAGAGAACACCAGTCGACTACCTGCATCACTGGTAATAACAGTGGCTATTACACCCTTGTTATCACTGGCATCATTAATTTTTTTGGCAATAGCGTTGAGATCGTCAGCCGCATCCACATCGACGCCGAAGCTCTCACCATTGACGGTAAAATCGAGTCGACCTTCGCCAACCGTATCGGTAGCGGCTGCAGTGTTGGTACCGGCCACTTTGTGAGCGTAGGCAAGCTGCTCAACCTTGATGGAATAAGTGCCACTTTGCGCAAATTTGTCGGCAGTGGCTTTAAAATACTGGCTGTCGCCGGTATTCACCTTGCGAATACTCAGCTCACTGCCCTTTTGCAGCTTTTTCAGGGCATCCTGAAACTTGGCCAGCTCACTCTTTAACGAGCCGATGGCAGAAACCTTGGCATTGATGGTGTCTTCTGTTCGATTGAACAGAGCTTCCTTCGGCGTTTTCTCTGCGTTAACAATGGCCGAAACCATGTCGTTAATGGGCAGATTGGAACCAATACCTGTTGCAGTTAATGCCATAACAACCTCTGCTTACATCACTATCAGGCCTCAGTTTTCATCAGAAGGCCAGTGACCTCTGAGAGTTTCTGGGCAAGCTTAAGCGCTTCTTCACTGGGGATTTGTCTAATCACATCACCCGAATCTACATCCAACACACTGACCACTGACTCGCCAGACTTATCGTCAACACGAAATGCCAGTCCCTTACGCATGAAGGACATCATACTCGACATATCTTCAGCCAGGGTATTGAGCTCTTCTTCCTGCGCCTTGCGCTCTTCCTCCTGCGCCTTGGCATTGGCCTTCTGAGCCCCATCTACCGGCTGGGTCAAATCCTGTCTTTTCAGCTCCGCATCTTTGGGAGCCAAAGGTTTGACTGACGTTGCAGCCAGCTCAGCTCTTTGCTGTTGCTGCTGTGGCGACGATGCACCAGCTAATGCAATATCCATACCTCACCTCTCACCAATCGGGCCTGCGGTGTCTAAATCCGCAAAGCTCCTCAGATACGGCAAAGGGAGATCCGTTTCCGAACCTCCCCCGCCTCCTTGCTAAACGCCTGATATTACAGCAGTGACAGTGCAATCTGAGGCAGTTGGTTAGCTTGGGCCAGCATCGCAGAACCGGTCTGCTGCAGTACCTGACTCTTGGTCATGGCTGAGGTTTCTTTGGCGAAGTCCACATCCACAATACGGCTCTTGGCATCGGCAACGTTGGCCTGAGTGTTGGCACTGTTGCTGATGTTGTGCGCCAGACGGTTTTGGATAGCACCGAGTGAAGCGCGCTGGGTATCAATGTTCTTGATAGCCGCGTCAATCTTACCCAGAGCCGAGTTACGACCGGCTGAAGTCAGTACTGTCAATGAGTTGACAGACAGAGTACCGGCGTTGTTGCTCTTCACTGTGATGGTCACATCTTCACCATCCTGGTGACCCACCTGGAATTTCTTACCGGCAGAGAAACCGCCATTCATCAGCTTGGTGTTACCGAAGGCAGTGGTATTACCGATAGCGGTGATTTCTGTTGCCAGCTGGTCCATCTCATCTTTAAGGGCCTGCAAGTCAGCTGAGCTGTTGGCACCGTTTTCAGATTGGATAGCCAGGTCACGCATACGTTGCAGCATGTTGGTTTGCTCCTGCATCGCGCCTTCAGAAATCTGAGCGATGGAGATAGCATCGTTAGCGTTACGCATACCCACTTCCAAACCACGAACCTGGCTGTTCAGGCGGTTGGAGATGGCGAGACCCGCCGCGTCGTCTTTGGCACTGTTGATCCGCAGACCTGAAGACAAACGCTCCATAGAGGTTGCCAGATCACGGTTAGACAAAGTCAGGTTCTTTTGTGCCTTCATTGAAGTGACGTTAGTGTTTACTGTAATGGCCATGATCGTTTCCTCTTGGTTACCTGGCTCAAGACTAGCCTGTCTAGTGCAGCCAGGCGGTCATACTCGTTACAGTATATTTAGCGGCAGTGTCTTTTTTTCCTTTAGGGATTTTTTGAAAAATTTCTGCAGATTTTTTAATTTTCTTTTTGAAGCAACATATTGGCGTAAAAAAAACAGTGCGACCTGCCTGACTTGCGGCAAATATTTGCCGCTCGGCAGGCTCGGTCGCATACTGAACGCCATGCAATCCTTAGCCAAGCAGCGACAGGGCAACCTGAGGTAACTGGTTGGTCTGAGCCAGCATCGCAGAACCGGTTTGTTGCAGTACCTGGTTCTTGGTCATGGCTGAAGTTTCTTTGGCAAAGTCCACATCCACAATACGGCTCTTGGCATCGGCAACGTTAGCCTGGGTATTGGCGCTGTTGCTGATGTTATGTGCCAGACGGTTTTGCACCGCACCGAGTGCTGCACGCTGGGTATCGATGTTTTTAATGGCCGCATCGATACGTCCAAGAGATGAATCCCGACCCGCCGATGTAGTCACGGTCACAGCATTCACCGATAACGAGGCCGCGTTGTTGGTTTTTACCGTGATGGTCACATCCTCGCCTTCCTGGTGGCCTACCTGGAATTTCTTTCCGCCGGAAAAACCGCCGGTCATCAGCTTGGTATTACCAAACGCGGTGGAGTTACCAATCGCTGTGATTTCAGAAATCAGCTGGTTGATTTCATCCTGCAGTGCCTGCAGGTCATCTGTACCGTTGGCGCCGTTTTCTGCCTGAATAGACAGGTCGCGCATACGTTGCAGCATGTTGGTTTGCTCTTGCATCGCACCTTCAGCAATCTGTGCGATGGAGATACCGTCGTTGGCATTACGCATGCCCACTTCCAGGCCACGTACCTGGCTGTTCAAACGGTTCGAAATTGCCAGGCCGGCAGCATCGTCTTTAGCGCTGTTGATGCGCAAACCGGACGACAGACGCTCCATGGAAGTCGCCAACTGACCACTGGACATGTTCAGGTTCTTTTGGGCCTTCATGGAGGTCACATTGGTATTAACAGTAATAGCCATGTTGATTTCCTCTTCCTAGTGTTACCGCCAAGGCATGGAGCTTGGCCAATTTTAGTAGCAAAGTTACTTCCAGTGAGTGGCAGTGCATCTGTTACAAATAGTCAAACAGCGACACAGAACCCACTCTGCTAAACACGTTCGATACAGCATTAAGAGCAAGTTGTTGCTTCTCAAACTCCGTAATCGCAGACGCGTAATCCAGATCTTCCAACAGTGACAGCGCCGAGGTATTGACGACCTGCTCTTCTGCGTGTCGTCCGGCGTAACTCTCAAGACTCTTGAGGCTGTTGCCTGCCACGCTTCTGGCGGTGCTGAGCTGATTCAATCCGCTATCAGTGTTATTCAAAAGTTGTGCCAACTCCGCAATTCCTGCTGGCGAATTGGCACGGGTATCATCTTCAATCAGTGCTATTGCTTTGTTGATTGTCTCAAATATGTTGGCCTGCGCCTGTGGCGCCATGCTGAAGCTGTCGCCACCAGCAGGTTTGCCGTCAAGCTTGACTTCAATACCGTTGAAGCTCACGGGGTTGCTGGCGTCGAAGTTATTGACGGTGGTGACCAAGGTACTGGCGCTGTCGCGGACTTCCAAATTCACTCCGCCTACACCATTATCAATAAAATTAAAGGTATAAGTGTCTTCAACATGGGTGGCGGGGTTGGCGATGGCCGCACTTTGCACCTTGAACTCACCTACCTGAGTCGACAAATAATTGACGGCATAATCACCAAGTCCATTGGCCGCATTCATGAAAGCCAAATCGCCGTGTATATTGGTTCCCATGGAAATGCCGCGGGAAATCATGGCATCACGCACGCCCGAATCACCGCTGTACACCATGTTGCCAGCGTTATCGAAGGCAAAAGGCATCGATTCGGTTTGGTAACCGGCAAACAAATAATTGCCGGACTCATCGCGGGTGTTGGCAATGTTAAGCAACTCTTCAAGACTGCCGCGCATTTCGTCGGCAATCATTTGCCGCTCACTGGGCGAAAGGCCGCCGTTTACACCACGGAGGATTTGTTCACGAAGACCTGTGACCAATTCTTCAGCACTGCCAAGTTTGCTTTCGCTGATACTCAGATGGTTTTTGGCGTAATCGATGTTCTTTAAAAACTGATCTACCAATGCCTGCTGTTGATTCAGGTTATCAATCCCCAGTGCCGCCACAGGGTCGTCACCGGAGGTATTAACCTTCTTACCACTGGATAGCTGCTCCAGGAGCTTTGACGTTTCTGTCTGCTTCTGCAGGATATTTTTGGTGTTCTGCGTGAACATTTGCGAGGTAGAAATACGCATGATTCAATCCTCTTAACGCACCGATGCAAACAAGGTGTCAAAGATCTGCTGTGCAGTGGTCATGATCCGTGCAGATGCCTGATACGACTGCTGAAAACGCAGCAAATTAGCAGCCTCTTCATCAAGATTGACCCCGGAAACTTCCTGCACCCGCCCGAAAGCCTGCTGATATATTGCCTCTGCCGACCCCAGGCGCACTTCTGCGGCCTTGGTTCTGGAGCCTATGTCCTGCTTGGTATTTTCAAACACATCTATCAGAGTCGATTTGCCACCGTTCATCAATTTGGCATCTGCCATTTGCGCCATTGCCAACGCATTGGAGTTATCCCCTTCGGCGTAGCTCAAATCAAAGGTAAAGCTGTCGGTGGCGGCACCGTTTGAGGCCACTTCAAAGGTAAATCCGTAAGCGCTGATGGACGGTGGCGTATATGCCACACCGGCAGCTATCACAGTGCCACTGGCGTCGGTTACATCGTAGGTATTGGCGCCGGTATTCAGGGTAAAGGTCAGTTCACTGCCATTCACCGGAAAGTTTGCCGCTGCGCGGTTATCAATACTGGTCACCTTGACCGAGGTATTGCCGGAGTTGGCCGTATCGGCAATCACTTTGGGAGCGGCGGCAGCAATGGCTTTGGGATCGGTCATCACCACAGCCATCTGCGCCGCTGCACCGGAGGTGGGTCTGATCTGGAAGCGATCGCCATCGGCAAACGCGCCGGCGTCAATATTAATGGAGAAGCCATCGCCGCCGCTCAGGGTAGTGCCTGTTAATGTCAGCGGCGTCACCACACCGGTAATAGTGTCAGTCAGTTCGTAGGTACCGGGGGCTGTATATTTCAGTTCATAGGCACTGCCGGAGAGCTCACCCACATCATCCACGTTAACGCTCAGCGCCGCTGTACCTGTGTTGGTGGAATAAGACCCTACCCGACTTTGGGCAATCAAAGGGTCATTAATATCCAGGAACAGATCACTGCCTATCTGGCCATTCATATCGAAGCCAGCTTTTTGGGCCTCGTTGAAGGCATTGGTGATCCCAAGCGCCAGTTGCCCCAGTTCGTTTTCAGCCGGGATCAGTGTCTTATCGCGAAATTCATACAGCGCCGACAACTGGCCACCCAGCTTGGATGGGTCCACCACCAGCGTAGAGGAGCCTGAAGTGGCTGTGAGCCTAAGCTCATCGGAGTAAGGGTCACCCTTGGCTGTTCCCATGCTCATTGCCACTTCCGATGACACCAGCATTACAGCGCCACCCAGCATGATGCTCTTGGCACCGTTTTCCAGCGGGATCACATTCACCTGTGAGTATTGGCTGAGTTCCATGATAAGCGCATCCTGCTTGTCCAGCAGCTGCATATCCTCACCCATGGTCTTCATCAGCTCACGGTTGATATTAGCCAGCTCCGCGCTTATCTCATTGATGCGATTGGTAATAGCCTCTACCTGCTCGTGAGTCTGCTTAATTTGCCCTTCGAGCTGGCGCTGCATTTCATTGATGGCGCTGGCCATTTGTGAGGCGGAATTCAACACACCACCGCGGATCCCCAAATCGCCGGGCAAATCTGCCAGGCTGTTGATATTGGAAAAGAGGTCATTGAGCGATTGCGGCAATGCCTTGCCTATCTGTGAAAACAGCTGATCGAGTTCACTCATTTTGGTATGCGTGACTTCGGCTGCCCCCTGGGCGGTTTGTCCTATTCGCAGTTCACGGGCGGCATACTCGTTGTAGACCCGTTTAACACTCGATACATAAGTGCCTGTGCCATAGAAACTATTACCCTGACGCTGCGATAAATGGGTGGCCTGAGTAGCCACCTGACGGTGGTAACCCTCGGTATTGACGTTGGCAATGTTATTACTGGTAACCCCAAGTTGAGCCTGGGAAGCCAGTACCCCGGTGCGGGCGATATTCAGTAAATCTGTGCTCATGGTTATCTGCGCCTCTCAGGGTTAGTTGCCAAGGGCCATGGCTTTAAGTTCAGAGGTCACGGCCTGCATCACCCGCATCACCTTGTCGGCATAATGGGGGTCGGTGGCATAGCCTGCATTTTGTAATCCCTGCACAAAGGCGGCCGGTTTATCAGCCTGACTTAAGGCTTCACCGTAACGCTCACCACGCTTGAGGAATTCCACAAAGTCACCAAAACTTTGCTCCAGGGTGTCGTACACTCTGAAATCAGCCCGCTGTTTGGTTGCCACGCCCTGGCTAAACTCCAGGGTATTAACCGCTGCTTTTTCGCCTTGCCAGCGCTTATCCGCTTTGATGTTGAACAGGTTGTTGCCACTGCTGCCATCTTCACGGCGAATAAGCTTCTGGCCCCATCCTGTTTCCAGTGCGGACTGGGCAATCAGCAACTCTGGCTGGGTACCAAGACGCTTGGCAGCAGTCTGTGCCATTGGCATCAGCGTGCGGATAAATTCCTGACGACTTTGGAAACTGTAATTGTCACGCTCTTTGGCCAGCTGAGTTGCCGTGGTACGGCCTGCCAAAATCTCTTCAATGACCAAACTGGCCGCATCGTCCAGCGTCGGTCCCTGGTGAAACTGTTCCGGATTGGCCGTTACAGGTAACTTGGCAGCTTCCACAACGGGTACAACATCAGACACCACTGTTGGCGTATTCGGAGTCATGACGTCTTCACGTCGTATCATCTGCGGCGCATCCCCAATGGCAAAACGCTTATCTCCCCCCAACACTGACGCGGGCGTTAAAGGGCTATCCTTGGGAGACAGCTGCTGCACCATCAGGTCAGCCAGCCCCAATATGCCCTTCTGTGACATATCAACGGCCATCTGCTGGTCGCGCATTTCTTCATAAAACTTGGTGTATTGGCTGTTAAATGGGCTGTCTGATTCAAATACCGCATTGGCATCGCGCATGCTTTTCATCAGCATTTGCACGAAGATACCCTCGAACTGTTTAGCGACCTCTTTCAAGGCGGCCTTATCATCGGCCTTGGCCTGGGCACGCAGTTTGTCCAGGCCACCGATGTCGAGGAAATGAGATGCGTTAGACAGCTTTTCCATGGTGATTGCCAAATTTCCGACAAATATCAGATGATGATAAGCTCACCATGCAAGGCGCCTGCCATCTTTAGCGCCTCCAGGATTGCCAGTACGTCAGAAGGGGCTGCGCCGACCATGTTTACCGCCCTGACCAACTCATCCAGACTGGTGCCGGGATTGAACAGGAACATACGGCGATTATCCTGAGCCACATCGATAGTGCTCTGGTCGGTCACCACGGTATCACCACCAGCAAGGGCATTCGGCTGGGAAACCTGTTGGTTTTCCGCAATGGTCACGGTCAGGCCACCATGGGTCACAGCCGCAGGCAGCAGTTTGACGTTTTGCCCCACCACTATGGTCCCGGTTCGGGAATTGACGATGATTTTGGCAGACTCATCAGCGGGCTCTACTTCAATGTTTTCGAGCGTCGCCAGAAAAGACACCCGCTGGGATGCATCCCGGGGGGCATAAACCTGAATGGATGCTGCATCCAGCGCCCGGGCCATGTCCGGACCCAGCAGGTCATTAATGGCGTCAGCCATACGCTTGGCAGTGGAGAAATCGGCACGGTGCAAGTTGAAGGTCAGAAAATCGCCATTGGCAAAAGCAGATGGCACAGAGCGCTCCACCAAAGCACCATTGGGAATGCGGCCTACTGTAGGTGTATTTTGAATAACCTTGGAGCCATCCAGCCCTTCGGCGCTGAAACCGCTGACCACCATACTGCCCTGGGCAATCGCATAGATATTGCCATCAACCCCTTTGAGGAATGTTTGCAGCAAGGTGCCGCCACGCAGACTCTTGGCTTCACCAATACTGGAAACCGTAACATCCAGGGTCTGGCCGGGCTTGATAAAGGGCGGCATATCAGCATGCACCGCCACTACGGCGACGTTTTTGATCTTGGGTTTGACATTGGATGGCAAATTAATCCCAAAATTTTTAAGCATGGTGGTAAAGGTTTGCTCGGTGTAACTGGCCTTTTCGCCTGTGCCCGGCAAACCCACGACCAAACCGTAACCAATCAACTGGTTACTGCGCACACCCTGCACCGCAGCAATGTCTTTGATACGTTCAGCCTTGGCTGGAACCACCATGGCCATCAGCGCCACCGCCAGCAGAAGTTTCATTTTCATCTCAAGACTCCTTAGAAGGGCCACCAGTCACTTAAGAAAAACTGACTGAGCCATCCGACATTCTGCGAATTGGCAAAGGTGCCTGTACCGCTGTACTGGATGCGGGCATTGGCCACCCGGGTCGACTGAATGGTGTTGTCAGGCGTGATGTCCTGCGGGCGGATGACACCGGTAACCCGGATAAATTCATCACCGTTATTAATGCTTATCCATTTCTCACCACGAATAACCAGGTTGCCATTGGACAATACCTGCAGCACATGCGCCGAGATATTGCCTCTGAGGCTGTTACTCTGATCGGCGTCGGCCTCACGCTTGGTGTTCATGCTGTCTTTGTAGCCCAGATCGATAGGACTGCCCTTGATGGTGACAGGCCCACCCATGGCACTGATAGGATCGAGAGTTAAATCCGATCCCTTTTTAATTTCATTGTTGGCACTTTTGCTCGCTTGGGTCGATTCGGTCAGCACTACAGTAATAATGTCGCCAACGCGGTGAGCGCGAATATCGGTGTAAAGACTGGCCGCCTGAGAGTCCATAAAAATGGAACCGGTAGGCTCCAGCGCCACCGGCGCTTCTTCCGGATAGACAGGTGCAAAATAGGGATCATCGGGAATGGGCTTTTTATCGGTACTGGCACAACCAGCCAGCACCAACACAGCCCCAAGCAGCAAAGTCCTAAACATGGCCAAGACTCCTTACAGATTCTGGTTCACGTAAGCCAGCATTTGATCCACCGATGAAATCACCTTGGAGTTCATCTCATAAATGCGTTGGCTTTCGATTAGATTGACCAGTTCCTCGGTCACGTTCACGTTGGAGGTTTCCAGTGCGCCCTGGCGGATAGCACCCAGGCCATCAAGAGAGGCGGTGCCCTGAATCGGGGTGCCACTGGAACCGGTTTCCAAATACAGGTTCTGACCAATGGGATCCAAACCGGATGGATTAATAAAATCTGAAATGGTTAACTGCCCGACTACCTGATTCTCAGCAGCGCCTGGCGTTTTTACCGACACTTCACCTTCGGATGAAACTGTAATACTGGTGGCATTGTCAGGAATGGTAATGGCCGGTTGCAGTACATAGCCGGAGCCGGGTGTCACTATCTGCCCGGTGTCATCCAGCGAAAATTGGCCGTTGCGGGTATAGGCGGTGGTGCCATCCGGCAGCGCCACCTCAAAGAATCCCGGACCTTCAATCATCAAATCCAAGGCATTATCGGTGGTCAGCATGTTGCCCTGAGTAAACATCTTTTGAGTGGCCACCACTTTGGTACCCGCACCAATGTTCAACCCGTTGGGCAGCTTGGTGTTGGAAGCGCTGATACCACCAGCCTGATTGACCGTTTGATACAGCAAGTCTTCAAACACGGCGCGACCTTTTTTAAAGCCGACGGTGCTGGCGTTGGCGACGTTGTTGGATATCACT
>NZ_JBFKLW010000050.1:0-31212 GCF_041630135.1 Shewanella sp. | reverse complement strand
TGTGGGGTCTCCCCATGTGAGAGTAGGTCATTGCCAGACGCCTAATTTGGGCCTAGCCCAAAGGAGCGGTAGTTCAGTTGGTTAGAATACCGGCCTGTCACGCCGGGGGTCGCGGGTTCGAGTCCCGTCCGCTCCGCCAACTTACATGAAGCCTCGCTGGAAACAGCGGGGCTTTTTTGTATTTTCCGCTCCCGAAAGTGCCCAGCTTGCCAAACGATCGGTCCTATCAACTCCAACTATATGCGTAAAAAAGCCTCATCTTCGGAGGTTATTTGCGATTTGCATTCAACTCACGATGCTGTTCGCGTTTCCATTTCCATAAGACTTATTTGTGACGGCAACTATATGATGAGCAATCTTCGTTTCGTTTGTTCCGTTGGTACTCCCATCCAGATACCGGCCGCATACTTATTATTTAATACAATGTTATCGAGTTAGGGCAAAGATCTGAGATGAGCTGGTTTGTCGTATGATTAGAAGTTGAACAGGAGCCAGCAAGCTGGCTCCTTCGTTGGTGAACGCAGAGGCTGTTTAAAAGAACGTATAGTCAAGACGTACGGTGATTGACCTTCCTTCCAAGAATTCTATATATTCCTGGGCTACAGTGTTATCAGTATTCCGACTGCGTGCGCGTTTATATTTTTCAGCTTCTGTATCAAAGATATTATTGACGTGGACGCTGAGTTTAACGTTATCAGAAACTTCATACCGACCAGATAAATTGAAGTAACTGTACGATGGAACGACGTCCTCTGGACGAACATTGAAGTGAGTTTTGTATTCACCATAATAAGTCCAATCTGCTCTGATATAGGCTTGCTTCCCAAACAGCTGGAAGCCCTGATCAAGCGCTAAATAAGCATTCCAATCAGGAACCATGGTCATTTCATCACCTTTGTGTCCGTCGATGGATTCGTTGTCCTCGGTAAGCTCTGAATTGGTATATGATGTATTGAAAGTCATTTCAAGATCATCAGTTAGTCGTGCTCTTGATTCAAATTCAAATCCGCGGGAGCGTGCTTCACCAGCGTTTGCTGTGTAGGTAAAGCCACAAGTATCCATATACACATCGGTTTTAATACCTGTCCAGTCAATCTGGTAAACAGCGGCAGCAAAGTCAAATCGATTATCAAAAACCGATGCTTTAATACCTAACTCATAATTGTCAATTGAATCTGATGTGTACCGACTCTGACGTTTTGAGGCTTGAGGGTCGTTTATACAGGAACCAGGAAGTGGGCCGTTGTTGCCACCTGGACGATAGCCTTCGGAATAGAGGCCATATATTGAAAAGTTATCAGCAGGGCGCCATGAAGCACTGAATTTGTATCGGTTACCAGACTCTTCTCCTCCGACAACAGTTTCAACATCTTCCCACGGTTCATCCCAGTTGGTCCAAATACCACGTTCTGTGGCAATGAACTCATCTTTTAAATCGAAATGGCGTATACCACCATTAAGTTCCAGTTCTCCCATGTCTCCTAAATCAAAGGTATATGCGACATCGGCGAATATAGCGAACTCGCGAGCGTAGTCGAGCTGTGTGGCGCTGTTCCAGTTTTGCTGATTATTACCGAAATATTGTTCACCCATACCAGCCCAATCTACACCGTACCAATATTCCATAATGGCCCAAGCTTTATCTCCGCCTTCATGGTACTGATTCTGGGTGTTAGGGTTGTCTTTCGTTTCGGTTTTATCGTAGAACACGCCGACAGTCCAGCTAAGCGGGCTGCTGGCATCAAGATTCTGCAGGCGTAGTTCATGGGTTGTTTCATTGTAATAGTCATCGTTGATTATCCACGTCAGAAACATATCGTCCCCGTCAAGACGTGTCCAGTTATCCAAAGAGTCCGTCTTGAACTTACGGTATGAACCAGCATAGGTTAACGTTGCAAAATCAAAGAAATTGTTGTCACTAATATTCAGTGTGAATAAATCATTTGAGCTTTCGTACCAGGGATCAAGCCGTTCCCAAATTTGATATTTCTCAGGTACTCCACCCTTAGCTCGCGGTGCTGTACCCATGCGGCATTTTGGACGAGACGCATTAGCCGGACAATCAACGTCATAAACATCGACATCATATCCATACGGTGCATCGGCATTTTCACTCAGGCTGTAATCATAGTAATAGCCAGGGGTCGAACGATCCCCCAGTGCATAACCTCTATCGCTATATTCCACTCGTGAGTAGCCGAGTATCAGGCTAAGGTCATCGGTTGCCTGCCATAGCAATTGATTGCGGATAAATCCACGATCAACATCTGACTGTAGACCTGTATTCATGTTTACAAAAGGCAGCTGGTCGTGTTCCAGGTTTCCATTCACCCTTAATGCAACTTTGCCGTCTATAAGAGGAATGTTTACTCCGAGAGAAATATTGTTGTCGTAGCCGTCAACATCTTTTTCAGAACCGGCCTGAACTGAGCCAAACAACTCAAATTCATCGAGGACTGGTTTTTTAGTAATGATGCGCACGGTCCCACCAATGGCATTAGAACCATAAAGTGTACCTTGAGGCCCCCGAAGTACTTCGACCCGCTCTACGTCTGATAGATTGGTAAAGTTAAATGGGATGTCATCAACGAAAGTTGTTGTTGTATCGGGTGTTGTATCGTTACCGCCACTTAATCCTCTTAAGATAAGCTGATTCCGAGGCATCGCTGCTCCAGCCAAGGTGCGATAGATATCTGTGGCGCTCGTGTAGTTTCTGTCGGCAATTTCCATGGCTGATACACTGGAAATTGCCATTGGGATTTCAACCAGAGTTTCGGTTTTTCTACGAGCAGTTACGGTTATTTTTTCAATACCGGAGGTATCAACAGAGGTTTCTTCTGCAACTGCAGTGATAGGTGATGTGATCAGAGCGGCTAAAACAGCGCAGCTTACCAAGCTTGCTTGCATTACTTTTGGTTTATGCACAGACATAATATTTCCTTATACTCATTTTTGTTGACACCCAAACTAGGTGTAATAACACTATATCGTCACATAGATGTTAAAAAAATGTATATTTTTGGCGTTGGCGATTCTTGGGTTGAATATTTGGACAAGCAAGCCATAAACAGACGTTAATACTTTGGTGTGACCCAAATCGCTTTAGAATAATCGACATTAGTGATCAGGCTGTGGGTGGGTTTGAAGTCTTAGCTCCGATACTTTTATAAATTCATCGGGTTGAATCTATGAACAAGTATTTTTATGTGGCCATCGTTGCAAATATGATGAATAGTTATGCATCTCATTTAGTTGTAACAAAATGTTTGCTTAGGCCTGCATTGAAGAATTGAGTAGAAGGGCTAGAGCGACGCATAATCCCAAATACTATCCAGATTCAAATATAGGTAGCGTTTTTCAGAATCTTTAGCAGTTGGTAGTGCCGGCTTATGTAGGGAACTGGGTTTAGGCATGGTATTGTTGTTATGATTTTGCTTTACCGATAGTAAGCAGGGCTCCCGATTCGCTTTTGTAGTTTATTTCTCTATAAGCAATTGATTTAAAAGTTTATCGAAAGTTAAAAGGTGCTGTCACTGGAACGGGGCAATAGTATTTGGTGCTACAACACTTCTTGTTGGCGGAAAAAGCCGCAAACAAGCGGTTTTCATTTAAAAAGTGCTTTACCTTTAGGGGGGCTTTTTGCATAATGCCCTCCGTCAACAGGGGTGTAGTTCCAATTGGTAGAACAGCGGTCTCCAAAACCGACGGTTGCGGGTTCGAGTCCTGCCACCCCTGCCACATACCAGAAAGGCCGTTCAGGAATGAACGGCCTTTCGTCTTTATAGCTCATAATACCCCTGAACGTCGTATAGCCGGACATGCCTGGCTCTGATTGATTCCTCAAACAGGCTTATTGGTCCTCGGGCATTCCCATGGTGAGTACCGACCCGTAGACTGAAACGTTTACTCTGGCCTTCATTGCAACTTTCCACTGCCGGGGGAATGACGGGGTTGGCGCTGTAGTCAAGGACTTCCCCGCGCCAAATCAGCTGGTAAATGATTTACTGGCATACCGGCCGTCAGCATTTTGCTCAATATCGGTTATCGCAGCAAGGCGCTGGAAGAGCCGATGGCTTTCATCCCAAGGAGTAAGCTGCTCGGCAATACTGTCCATGGTTAGGGTAAAGTCGGTATACTGCAGCTTAAATAACAGCTGCAGGCCGGTGTGCTTTAGAGTGGATATAGGTGTATTCAGCCTCAGATTCTTTAGACTCAACGATAGCTACATGCGCAGTTAATTCAGGCCGTTGGTGATGGTGAGGCGGTTGTGTTGGTGGATCCCCTGATTGATAAGCTCACCCTTGTTTCAGGTCTATTGAATATATGAATTAAAGGCCTTTTTGAAACTGCATTAGCAGATTGCAACGTTCGATTGGATAAATAGGAATGGTAATGGAGAAAGCGGCATACCTGGATGCCATGGGCATTGCCCGTTGGCGTGAGGCTGGCAAGTCTGCGCCTTTATCACCTGAATTGATGCAGGCGCTGAGCAGTATGCTCGAACATCCTTTTTTCACAGAACATAAGTTGGTCGAAGTAAAGTTTCATGAATCTCAGAACCAGAAATCAGCGCCAGCACTGGAACTGGTGTCACGCTTGGGAGATACAGTGACCTTACCGCTCGCTCAGATGGCTACCCCAGAAGGCAAGCGCGCGCTGTGGCACGCTCTTTGTCACTGTGAGGTCTTAGCATGAAGATTGAGCCGTTGTTCCAGCAGGATGCGCCGCAAATGGCGCTTATTGAGGCGCAGGCCCATTCTCATCCTATGTCAGAGGCAATGCTTAGTGATTGTTTCGGGCACTTGTATCGCTGTCGTGGGCTCTACCATGAGGATGCGTTACAGGGATTTACCATAGTGCAGCAGATAGTGGATGAGGCAACCTTGTTTGATATTTGCGTGCTCCCTTGGGCGCAGGGCAAGGGGCTTGGCAAGTTACTGCTGCAGCAGGTGATAGACGATGCCCGCGGCCATAGCGCGCAGGTACTGATGCTTGAAGTTCGTGCCTCCAATACGGCAGCGATTGGCCTGTATCAGCGGCTGGGATTTTGTGAGAGTGGCAGGCGTAAGGGTTATTATCCCTCAGCAGATGGCCGAGAAGATGCTGTATTGATGGATTTAAGGCTTGAGCAAGGCTAAGCCTGTTCCGCACGGATAACCCAATAAAAAACGGCGCTAATGCGCCGTTTTTCAGTTTTAAAGCAGGCTTAATGGCAAACCTGCTTATTTGACTTCCTTGCCCTGGGCCTGCAGATCAGCATGGTAGCTTGAGCGTACCAGTGGACCACAGGCGGCGTGGCTGAAGCCTAAATCTTCGGCAATGGCTTTCAGTTCATCAAATTCCTGAGGGCTTACGTAGCGCTCTACCGGCAGATGGAACTTGGACGGCTGCAGGTACTGGCCCAGAGTCAGCATGTTTACATCGTGCGCACGCAGATCTTTAAGTACCTGAATAATTTCTTCGTTGGTTTCACCCAGGCCCATCATCAACCCTGATTTGGTTGGAATGTTGGGGTGACGCTCTTTAAAGCGCTTGAGCAGATCCAGCGACCATTGATAGTTGGCGCCCGGACGCGCCTTGCGATAGTGCGCCGGTGCAGTTTCCAGGTTGTGGTTGAACACATCCGGTGGGTTGGTGCTTAAGATATCCAGAGCTACATCAATACGGCCACGGAAATCAGGTACCAGGGTTTCAATCTGAATGTGCGGATTCAGGGCGCGGATTTCGCGGATGCAATCGGCAAAGTGCTGGGCACCGCCATCACGCAGATCGTCACGGTCAACAGAGGTGATTACCACGTATTTGAGCTTCATATCGCGGATGGTCTTGGCCAGTTTTACCGGTTCATCTGCATCAGGTTTCAGCGGGCGACCGTGGGCCACATCGCAGAATGGGCAGCGGCGGGTACAAATGGCTCCCAGGATCATAAAGGTCGCTGTACCGTGGTTAAAGCATTCTGCCAGGTTAGGGCAGGCGGCCTCTTCACATACAGAGTGCAGGCCGTTACTGCGCAGAGCTTGTTTGATTTCAGTAATCCGCTGATTGGATGCAGGCAGCTTTACCCGCAACCAATCTGGCTTTCTGAGCATGGTTTCACGCTCGGATGGCATGATTTTTACCGGAATCCGGGCGACTTTGTCGGCGTCACGCAGTTTGACGCCCGGCTGCAATCTTTCGGGTCTGTTCATTTTATTCTGCTAATCCTTGGTGATGTACCAAATGCTCGTAGCCAAGAAGCTGACTGAAGGTTAAAGTCAATTTTTCACCGGCTTCGGTAACCGTCTGTGGGCCACCCAGTGATTTACACTGAACCATTTCCAGTCCGGCATAGCCGCAAGGGTTAATGCGTTGAAAGGGGGTGATGTCCATATCGACGTTGAGTGCAAGACCGTGGAAGGAACAGCCACGGCGGATCCTGAGCCCCAGTGAGGCCACTTTGCGCTCGTCAACATATACGCCGGGGGCATCGGCCTTGGCGTAGGCATCCACACCATAGGCTTTGAGCATCTCTACAATGCTCTGTTCGATATTGGTAACCAGCTCGCGTACGCCGATTTTCAGGCGCTTAATATCCAGCAGAGGGTAGGCAACCAGCTGGCCCGGACCGTGGTATGTGACCTGACCACCGCGGTCGACCTGAATGACAGGAATGTCGCCCGGTGCCAGAATGTGCTCGGCTTTACCGGCTTGTCCCTGGGTAAACACGGGCGGGTGCTCTACCAACCAAAGTTCATCCTGGCTGTGTTGATCCCGGTTGTCGGTATAATGCTGCATGGCGTGCCAGACAGTTTCATAGTCCTGATTTCCCAGGTGTCTGATATGCAGAGTCTTGGCTTGCAAGGGCAACCTCTCCCCCTCAGATTCGGCTTGGCGGCATTATACGCCGCAACAGCCGAAATGTAACACAGATCACGCTTTGCCGAAGCATGAGAAACGTCAAAGTACCCGCTTTACGCCGTCGATGGCGGCAAGTGCTGTGTACAGTGCCTCAATGTGCTCTTTGCTGGTCACGGTTACGCGAATGGTTACAGACACGTAAGTGCCCTTGCTGGAGGCTTTGGTGGTGGGGCTGTAGTCGCCTGGGGCATGTTGTTGCACCACGGCTACCACGCGATCGGCAAGTGTATCGCTGGCATCGCCTACTACCTTAAAGGGAAAGGAACAGGGAAACTCCAGATACTGATCAAAAGTGGTATTCAACATCGTCATCTATCTCAATCATGGGCTCGGGGCACAAATATGGCGGCGATTATAGCCCAATCAAGGTCTGGGGGCGAAAAAAATGCCACCCTGAGGTGGCATCTTTTTTTATGTTTAGCTTAACCAGCTGGCGAACAGTTGCTTAAAGTAGTCCATCAGCTTGGAGAACCAGCTGCCTTCGTTCACTTCCTGCAGGGTTACCAACGGATATTGGGCGATGTCTTTACCATCAAGTTGGAAGAACACACGGCCTACCACTTCGCCTTTGGCGAGTGGTGCTTCCAGCGGCTTGGTCAGTTCAAAGTTGGCCTGCAGCTCTTTGCCTTTTCCGCGGCGAATGGTCAGCGGGGTATCTGTGGCGACGCCCAAGTCGACACTTTCACGATCGCCGTACCAGATTTTCTGGTTAATAAAGCTGTCGCCGGCTTTATAAGGGGTAACTGTTTCGAAAAAGCGGAAGCCGTAAGACAGCAGCTTTTTGCTTTCAGCCTTACGGGCGGCTTCGCTTTTGGCACCCATCACAACGGAAATCAGTCGCATATTGTCCTGGGTGGCAGAAGCAACCAGGTTGTAACCTGCGCCGGAGGTATGGCCGGTCTTTATACCGTCCACATTCATGCTCTTGTCCCACAACAGACCATTACGGTTGTATTGTTTAATGCCGTTGAAGGTAAACTCTTTTTCGGCATAAACACGGTATTCATCCGGTACGTCGCGGATCAAGGCTGCACCCAGAATGGCCATATCGTATGCGGTGGTCTTGTGATTGTCTGAATCCAGACCATGGCTGTTTTCAAAATAGCTGTCGGTCATTCCCAGCTGTTTGGCCCAGGAATTCATCATGTCGACGAAGGCATCTTCGGTGCCGGCAATGTGTTCGGCCATGGCGACACAGGCATCGTTACCTGACTGAATGATAATGCCGCGGTTGAGATCTTCGGCTTTTACCGTTTTGCCCACTTCGATAAACATCTTGGAAGAGTCCGGGAAGTTTTTCGACCAGGCATTTGGTGTAATTTGAACGTCGTCCTGAAGGGAGATGTTGCCGACTTTAATTTCATGACCAATCACATAACTGGTCATCATCTTGGTGAGGCTGGCCGGGTTAAGTTGCTCGTAGGCGTTGCTCTCCGCGATGACCTGTCCGGTGTGGTAGTCCATCAACACAAAGGCTTTGGCATCCACCGAGGGGGCGTCAGGTACAACTGTCGGTGGTGCTGCAAAGGCGCTGGCGGAAACAATGGCCAGGAGCAACATCGAGTTTTGCGTGGTACGTTTAAATGCTTTCATCATTAACTTTACGTTTTCTCAAAAGGTTTTTGAAATAGCCGGAAACTTGCCGAGTGTAACATTAATAGACAAGGGTTTGCAGTGAAGGTTCATTCATGTTCAGGATTTGGGTTCACTGACCAGATACCCACTGGGATAGCCCTGCTGGCGGATTTTTTGCAGCAGCTTGCTGGCAATGCCTTCGTGACCAAGTGGCCCCAGTTGAAGCCGGTACAGATCGCCATTTTTTTGCAGGCGGTAATCCAGCTGGTAGCGAGCCGAAAGCTCTTTACCTAAGTGATGGAGCTTATTGCGGTCGCCGGAAGCCACCAACTGAATGTAATAGTTGTTGGGGTCGGAGGCTGATGCCTGTAACTCCGATTCGGGAGCGGCAAAGTAGATGGTCTCAATTATCACCCTGGCAGTGCCGGTTTTCAGTATATCCAATTTATATGCCGCGGCGTAGGAGAGATCGATAACCCGACCTTCATGGAATGGGCCTCGATCATTGACCCGCACTATGACTTCTTTGTTGTTGTCGATATTCCGCACCTTGACAAAGCTAGGGAGCGGCAGTGTCTTGTGAGCTGCCGTCATGGAATACATATCGTACACTTCCCCATTGGAAGTGTGATATCCATGAAATTTGGTGCCATACCAGGACGCAGTTCCCGATTCCCTGAAATTCTCGGCGCTGGCGAGTACATCATAGGACTTGCCTCTGACCGAGTAAGCTTTATTTCCTTTCCGGCTGTAAGGTTCGTAACGTGGGACTGCATCCGGTACCTTGCTTACATCCGGTGCCGAGTCAGGGTAAGCATCATCTTTCAGATGATAGCGTCCCTTATTGGATTGCTGTTTGCTTTTACTGCTGTCATCCGGTGAGGTCGAACATCCTCCCAGCAATGCCAGACTGATACACGTGGTCAGCCAAATAGCTGTTTTACGGTTTTGCATAGGCGAGTTTGAGCTGGTTACTGAATTCATAGGCTGCCATGGCATAAAGAGGGCTTCGATTATAACGTGTTATCACGTAAAAATTAGTAAGACCGAGCCAATATTCATCACTGTTTTCCTGTTGCAGTTTTATCAACATGGCCGGTTCTGCGGCATTCAAATCTCGGTTGTCTGAAAGCCCTAAATCTTTCCCTAAAATTTCTGCTACTGTGTTTGTCAGCGGCTCGCCGTGCCAGAGCTTGTTGTCAGGGCTTTGGTCTGTGCGATGCATCAGCCTGATGGCCACCGCTTCATTGGATTGCCAGCCATGTTGATGAAAATAGTTGGCGATACTGCCAATAGTGTCTTCGACACTATTGAGCAGATCTCGTTTTCCATCGCCATCGAAGTCTACTCCGTAGTATCGGTAGCTCGATGGCATAAACTGTCCCAGCCCCATGGCGCCCGTGTGCGAGCCGCTGAGGTTGGCCAGCTCAATGCTTTCTGACTTTTCCAATTGTTGCAGCTCGCCCAGTTCTTTTAAGAAAAAACCTGCCTGGGTTTTGTAATGGAAACCCAGGGTGAAGAGGGCATCTTTGACCGGGAACATACCCATGCTTTTGCCATAATGGGTTTCAATACCAATGATGGCCACAATTAACTGCGGTTCTACCCCAAAGGTTTCGGCTGCCCGCGTCAGAGTGGCTTCATTGGTATGCCAGAATTCGAGGCCGGCATTTAGCCGTGCAGCAGTCAATAGTGCTGACCGGTACTGATACCATGGTTTGAATTCGTTTGACTGGTTAATAGCGTCCAGCACTTTGGGGTTATACCTGGCACTTAAGAGAAAGTTATCAATTTGCGCTTCGCTGAAGCCGAGCGCTGTCTGACGTGCGACAAAACTCGCCTTGGCGCTATCGATGGGGGCCGGTTGTCCAGCCAGAGCGGGTGTGACAAAAGCCATGAGGCCGGACAAAACAATCCGGCGCAGAAAGCGTTGCATCGGCGGTCCTTATCGGTCGATGAAGCGTCTGTGAGTCTGAATGCTCATTAGGATGCCAAAACCCGTCATCAATGTCAGCATGGAGGTGCCGCCATAGCTAACCAGCGGTAAAGGTACGCCGACCACCGGCAGAATGCCACTGACCATGCCAATATTCACGAAGATGTAAACGAAGAATGTCAGGGTAATGGAACCGGCCAGCAGCCGAGCAAAGTTTGTTTGCGCGCGGGATGCAATCACCAGGCCGCGGCCAATAATGTAGACATACATCGCAAGCAGGATGACGGCGCCTATTAAGCCAAACTCTTCACCAATCACCGCAAAGATAAAGTCAGTATGGCGCTCGGGCAAAAACTCCAGTTGTGATTGCGTTCCGTGTAACCAGCCTTTGCCATCGACTCCGCCCGAGCCGATGGCAATTTTTGACTGGATGATGTGATAGCCTGCGCCAAGGGGATCTTTTTCCGGATCCAGCAGGGTCATTACCCGACGACGCTGATAATCATGCATCAGGAAATACCAGAGTACGGGCAGAAAAGACAATACCGCAGCGACCAGTCCGAGCACTATGTACCAACTCATACCGGAGAGGAAAAGCACGAAAATGCCGGAGGCAGCTACCAGTATTGAAGTGCCCAAATCAGGCTGCTTGGCAATCAACAAGGTCGGGATCAGCATGATTACGGCTGCCGCAGCCAAATAACGCTTCTTTGGTGGTAAGGTATATTTGCTGATAAACCAGGCCATGGTGATGGGGAAGGCAAGCTTAATCAGCTCTGATGGCTGAAACTCCATAAAGCCAAGATTGAGCCAGCGCTGAGCTCCTTTGTTGATTTCACCGAAAAAGTGTACGCCCAGCAGTAAGATGATGCCGGCAACATAAATAGGCAGTGCCCAACGTCGCAGGATCTCCGGATTAATCTGTGCCATGAAGAGCATGATCCCAAGGGACAGCCCCATGCGCACCAACTGGCGCTCCATCATGCCCGGGTCTTCACCCGAGGCAGACCAAATCACAAACAGGCCAAAGCCCATTACCGCCAGGATCCCCAGCAGCAGTGGCAGGTCGATGTGCATGCGCTGCCAAATATTTTTACGGGCGTGATCTGTACTCATGGCTTTAACTTCCATTGCTCATGCAGCATAAACTCATCCAGCATAGCGCGGGCTACCGGGCCTGCGTTAGCACCGCCCCAACCCGCGTTTTCCATGACTACCGACAAAACAATTTTTGGGTTTTCATAAGGGGCATAGGCCACTATGAGGGCATTGTCTCTCAAGTGTTCGGCAACGGTTTCATGGTTATACTTTTCATCCTGTGCGACCGAAAACACCTGAGCGGTACCTGTCTTCATCGCGGCGGTGTAGCTGGCGTCGGTAAAGCGCGATTTGTGAGCCGTTTGGCGCATGGCCTCATTAATGATTTCCCAGTTTCTTGGGTTTTTTAACATCACAGGCTGCATTTCTTCCGGTGGCCGTTCAATCTTGGCGCTGTTGTCTTTCATGGCTTTGAGCAGATGAGGAACGTAACGCTTTCCACGGTTTGCCATGATGGCGGTGGCATTGGCAAGCTGAATGGGGGTTGCGGTCCAGTAGCCCTGGCCGATCCCAATGGAGATGGTATCTCCGGGATACCATGGCTGATTGTGACGGATCCGTTTCCAATCTGAAGAGGGCATGATACCTGAAGACTCTTCAAAAATATCGATACCGGTACTTTCACCAAAACCGAATTGACCCATGAAATTGGCAATTCGGTTTATGCCCATTTTATGAACCATGTCGTAGAAAAAAATATCGCAGGAATCAACGATGGCGTGGTAAACATCCACATAACCATGGCCCCATTTCTTCCAGTCGCGCCACTTGCGTTCTACCCCCGGCATTTGCCAATAGCCGGGATCCCAAATGCGGGTACGCTCTGTGATGACTTGTTCTTCAAGTCCAAGCAGTGCCATATGAGGCTTAATGGTGGAGGCTGGGGCGTATAACCCCTGAGTGGCGCGGTTAATCAGTGGCCTTGATTTGTCATTAAGCAGCGCACTGTAGTTTTTGGAGCTGATCCCCTGCACAAACAGATTGGGATCGTAGGACGGGCTTGATACCAGTGCCAGGATACCACCATCCCGCGGATCTAATGCGACTATGGTGCCACGGCGACCGGACAGCAGCTCCATAGCCTTCTTTTGCAGGTTGATATCCAGGGTCAGATACAGATCCTGCCCGGGCTGCGGCGGTTCTGTTTTCAAAGTCCGAATGGTTCGGCCGCGGTTATTAACTTCCTCTTCCAGGTGTCCCGGTTTGCCGTGAAGCAGGTTTTCATAATATTTTTCAACGCCCTGCTTTCCTATGTCCTTGGTCGCCGAGTATTCGCTCCAGCGATCAGCACGTTCAAGTGCTGCTCTGTCTTTTGCATTGATTTTGCCTACAAAGCCGAGCACATGAGTCATCAACTCCCCATGTGGATAAAAGCGTTTCAGACCGGCTTCAACTCTTACACCGGGGAACAGGTGTTGGTTAACGCTGAATGCTGCTACCTGTTTTTCGTTAAGATTGCCTTTCACGGTCAGGGGCTTAAAACGGCGGTGATACTTAAGTGCTTCAAGAAAATCTTGTTGTTCTTCTTCTGTCAGCGTGATCACTCCGGATAACCTGTCTAATGTGTCCGGGATGTCTTTGACTTTTTCTGGCACCAGTTCCAGCGAGTAAACCGGCTGATTTTCTGCCAGCAACACACCATTGCGATCGTAAATAAGCCCGCGGCTGGGGGCTACAGGCGTAATACGGATGCGGTTGTCATTGGAGCGGGTGGTGTAATCGGCGTATGAGGTTACCTGCAGGTGATACAGGTTGGTGAGCAGGGCACCAAACAGTGCCAGTACACACAGAAAGGTAAAGATGGCCCGTCGCCGAAACAATGCGGCCTCGGCGGCGTGGTCATGCATGGTTACCCGTTTTTTTGGTGTCACTCAGCGTCTCCGGTGCAAATACGGCGCCACAGGCTAGCTATTCCCTGTGGTAAGGATGATTGTTGTTGATGCTCCAGGCGCGATAGAGACTTTCGGCCACTACAACCCGTACCAGTGGGTGAGGCAGGGTCAGGGCAGAGAGGCACCAGCTTTGTGCTGCCGCTTGCTTACATGCGGGTGCCAGACCTTCCGGACCGCCAATCAACAAACTGACATCGCGGCCATCAAGTTGCCATTTTGACAAGGCCGATGCAAGTTCGGGTGTGGTCCAGTTTTTTCCGGGCAGATCCAAGCTAACAATATGATTGCCTTTAGGAATGGCTGCGAGCATTTGCTCGCCTTCCTTCTGTAGAATGCGGGCAATGTCGGCGTTTTTACCGCGTTTTCCGGCAGGAATTTCCACCAGTTCCAGCGCCATATCTCGCGGGAAGCGGCGCTGATATTCTTCAAATCCCCAGGTGACCCAGTCGGGCATTTTGGTGCCAACGGCAACGAGTTGTAGTTTCATCAGGCGTGTTCTTGCCAGAGTTTTTCAAGTTGATAGAAGTCACGGGTCTGATCCTGCATCACATGCACAATCACATCACCCAAATCCACCAATACCCATTCGCTGGCATCTTTGCCTTCACTGCCAAGGATCTCGATGCCGGCTTCACGGGCCTTGGACATCAGGTTTTCGGCAATAGCGCGCACATGAGTTTTACTGGTACCCGAGCAGATCACCATGTAATCGGTGATCTCGGATTGCTTGCTGACATCCAGAACCACCAAATCCCGGGCTTTGAGATCGCCAACTTTATCTACCACAAATTGCTTGAGCAGCTCGCTTTGCACGCCAGATTACCTCATGTGTTCCACAAAAAAGAGCGGGGCAGTATAGCAGCCCGCAACCGAGGAATACACCGCCTAGCGGTAAAGTCCCCTGTTGTTGATGATGGCCATAACCCCCTCGGGTAGCCATTGGCGCACATCTTCGCCGCTTGCGATGGCGCGGCGGATTTGGCTTGATGAAATATCCCGCTCCAACACCTCTGTGAGCAAAATGCGCCCATGGGGCTCGGACGGTAAGCTGTTCCCGGAATATTGCCGCTCTGCCAAACAGCTGGCCATGGGATGCTGGTCATCAAGACGGTAGCCAGGCCTTTTGCATACCAGTAAATGGCACAGTGCAAACAGCTCTTGCCACCGGTGCCAGCTGGGCAGGTTTAATAACGAATCCATGCCCATCACAAAGTAGAACCTGCGGGCCGGATAAAGTTCCTTGAGTCGTTTCAGGGTTTCTACTGTGTAGCTTGGGGTATGGCGTTTCAATTCGATATCGCACAGGGCAAACCTTGGCTGCGCGTCGATAACTGCGTTCAGCATGGCCAGCCGTGCTTCGACATCAGCATGGGTGCCTTGCTTGTGGGGCGGAATATGGTTGGGCAAAAGCCAGCAGTCATCAAACTGCCATTGCTTACAGGCAGCAAGCAACGGGTCGATATGGCCAAGGTGAGGTGGGTCGAAGGTACCACCAAGTACAGCGGTGTGGCGAAGATTTTCAGTCATGGACGGCTATCAGACGTTGATGGGCGTTGGGATCAAACAGCAGACACAGGTGCATCAGCAGAGTCCAGTCTTCTTCGCCCCTTTGCTTGAGCTTGAGTTCAAGCTGTGATGATAGTGCCAGCATGGCCTCGATTTGGTTGAGGCTCAGGCGTCTGAGTGCCCCGTCATACATGGGCTTGCGTTTGTCCCAAATGCGCAGTTTCGACCACAGTGGGGCCAGCGACTCGCGGGCCTCAGTGGCAGATTTCAGTGTCAGCAGCGTGGTCAGCTCCCTGAATATCGCCCACAGCACTATTGGCATGGCAGTGCCTTCAGCGCGCAGCTGAGCCAGCATATGAGCTGCTCTGTCCTGTTGATTGTTGAGCAAAGCATCGGCAAGCTGAAACACGTTAAAACGGGACTGATCTTCAAAATATTGCTCAAGCTCAGCGGCGCCGACGGTACGTCCCTGGGTCAGCAGTGCCAGCAACTGCAGCGCTTGCTCCGCGGCCAGCAGGTTACCTTCGTACAGGCTTGTCAGCAGTGCCTTGGCGTCGGGCTGCAATTGCAGGCGATGTGCCTGAATGCGGCCTTCGAGCCAACGGTTGAATTGCTGGCCTTCCGGGGTATTGCAGGGCAGGTAGATCCCCGCTTTATCGAGCGCTTTGAACCATTTGCTGTTGGTTTGTTCGCTGGCAAGCTTGGGACCCCGAACAATTAACAGCAAGTCAGGATTGGGCTGGGCCATCAGATTGGCCAGCATGGCGCTGCCTTCGGCTCCGGGCTTGGCCTGAGGCAGGGTGAGTTCAATAATGCGGCGGCTGGCAAAGAGGCTCATGGCCAGCCACTCGTTTTCAAGATCCTGCCAGTTAAAACTGTTTTCCTGCTCCAGACTTATCCGCTCTTCAAATCCCTGCGTCCGGGCGGCTTCGAGCAACTGGCCGCGGGCACTTTCTATCAGCCAGGCTTCATCACCAAACAGGCAATAGCACTGGGCCAGTGGCGACAGATGGCGGCCAAGCTGCTCAGGATATACCCGCATCAGTTTTCTCCGATAGCGGCCAGGGTTTGGATCAGGTTATCGGCAGCCTGCTGGCGCATTTCTTTAAGCAGCAATTCCATCTCGCGGCTCTTTGCCAGTGCGGTACGGGGGTCGTCCAGGTAGTCGCGTCGGATTTCCACGTTAAAGGGCTTGGCTTCTTCACCGGGCATGGCTACGGCAAAGCGTACGTGATAGATAAGCTCGTATTCTGCCACATTACCTGTGGGGTAGAGTGACAGCGTGGTGCGTTCCAGCGTGTCCTTAAGCAGCCTGACTGAAGGTACGCTGGCGTCGGAGGCCACCACCTGCACGCCGGAAAGGCGCAAGCGATCCTTTACCAAACGGGTCAGTTCGCTGTATTCATCGGCGCTGTCTACGCTCAGGGTTTTTAATGAGGATGGGATTTTGTAGCTGCCCTGTAAGCGAAACCCACAGCCGGTGACTACTGTGAGCAGCGCCAGACTTAAGATGGCAGTGAGCAATATTCTAACCATGGCGTAATGCTTATTCCTTGTATGTTAAGCGGAAAAACCCGCCGAGGCGGGTTTTCCTGGTGCCTTACAGTGTCGCAGGCAAGCCCTTAGTTGGCAACGATGTTGAGCAGTTTACCCGGCACGTAGATGACCTTGCGAACCGTCAGGCCATCAGTGTGCTTGGTGACGGCATCCTCAGCCAGACCCAAGGCTTCAACCTGTTCCTTGGTGGCATCGGCGGCAACGGTGAGCTTGGCGCGCACCTTACCGTTTACCTGCACCACGATGAGCTTGCTGTCTTCAACCAGTGCAGACTCGTCGGTGGCTGGCCAGCCCGCATCTTCGATGGCGCTGCTGTTACCCAGTTCACGCCACAGGTTGAAACACACGTGTGGAGCGATGGGGTACAACAGACGTACCACGGCGGACAGGGCTTCGTTCATCAGCGCCTTGTCTTGGGCAGACTCCAGCGACGCCTTTTGCAGATGGTTCATCAGCTCCATCACGGCGGCAACGGCGGTGTTGAACATCTGACGGCGACCCAGATCGTCGCTGACCTTGGCGATGGTTTTGTGCAGCTCACGGCGCAGGGTTTTCTGATCCGCATTGAGCGCTGATACATCCAGCGCTTCGGTGGCAGGCGCTGCACTGTACTCAGAGGCCAGCTTCCACAGACGCTTGATAAAGCGGTGCGCACCTTCCACACCGGATTCCTGCCATTCCAGGGTCAGTTCTGGTGGTGAGGCGAACATCATAAACAGACGCACAGTGTCGGCGCCGTATTTTTCCACCATCACCTGTGGGTCGATACCGTTGTTCTTGGACTTGGACATCTTGCTCATGCCGGTGTACACCAGCTCATGGCCTTCGGTGTCCACGGCCTTGATGATGCGGCCCTTGTCGTCTTTCTCAACCACGGTGACATCGAGGGGCGATACCCATACACGGGCGCCTTTCTCGTTGTTGTAGTAGAAGGCATCGGCCAGCACCATGCCCTGGGTCAGCAGACGCTTGGCGGGCTCGTTTGAGTTCACCAGGCCTGTGTCACGCAGCAGCTTATGGAAGAAGCGGAAATAGAGCAGGTGCATACAGGCATGCTCGATACCACCGATGTACTGATCCACTGGCAGCCAGTAGTTGGCTTTGGCTGGGTCAAGCATGGCATTGGCTTTGGGCGAGCAGTAGCGTGCGTAGTACCAGGATGATTCCATAAAGGTATCGAAGGTATCGGTTTCACGCAGGGCGTCCTGACCGTTCACCTGGGTCTTGGCCCACTCTTTGTCGGCCTTAATGGGGCTTTGCACGCCGTCCATCACCACGTCTTCCGGCAGAATAACCGGCAGCTGGTCTTCAGGGGTTGGCATTACTGTGCCATCTTCCAGCGTCACCATAGGGATAGGGGCGCCCCAGTAACGCTGACGGCTTACCCCCCAGTCACGCAGACGGAAGTTCACCTGACGCTTACCCTTGGCTTCGGCAGCCAGCTTTTCGGCAATGGCATTAAAGGCACCGTCAAAGTCCAGACCATCGAACTCTGCTGAGTTAAACAGTACGCCTTTTTCGGTGTAGGCGGCTTCAGAGATGTCCGCCTCGCCATCGGCAGGCTTAATCACAGCCTTGAGGGCCAGACCGTATTTCTTGGCAAATTCGTAGTCACGCTGGTCGTGGGCAGGAACCGACATCACGGCACCTGTGCCATAGTTCATCAGCACGAAGTTGGCGGCCCATACAGGCACTTCTTCGCCGGTCAGGGGGTGAATGGCGTACAGGCCCGTGGCCACGCCTTTTTTCTCCATGGTGGCAAGCTCGGCCTCAGAAGTGCCGCTTTGCTTGCACTCTTCCACGAAGGCGGCCAGCTCAGGATTGTTCAGCGCCGCTTTCTCGGCCAGCGGGTGACCGGCGGCAATCGCCACATAGGTCACGCCCATTACTGTGTCGGGGCGGGTGGTGTAAATGTCGAAGCTGTCGTCAGAATCTTTGACCGTGAAGGTCATCTCAACGCCTTCAGAGCGACCAATCCAGTTACGCTGCATGGTCTTAACCTGCTCAGGCCAGCCTTCGAGGGTGTCGATATCGTTGAGCAGTTCTTCGGCATAGGCGGTGATTTTGATAAACCACTGCGGAATTTCTTTTTGCTCAACCGGCGTGTCACAGCGCCAGCAGCAACCGTCCTGAACCTGCTCGTTGGCGAGAACAGTCTGGTCGTTTGGACACCAGTTCACCGCGGAAGTTTTCTTGTAAACCAGCCCTTTTTCGTACAGCTTGGTGAAGAACCACTGTTCCCAGCGATAGTATTCCGGGGTACAGGTGGCGATTTCACGGCTCCAGTCGTAACCAAAGCCCAGCATTTTCAGCTGGTTTTTCATGTAATCGATGTTTTCATAGGTCCAGGGAGCCGGTGCTGTGGCATTTTTGATGGCCGCGTTTTCAGCGGGCAGGCCGAAAGCATCCCAACCAATGGGCTGAAGGACATTCTTGCCCTGCAGACGCTGGAAACGGGCAACTACATCACCTATGGTGTAATTACGCACGTGACCCATGTGCAGCCTGCCGGAAGGATAGGGGAACATGGAGAGACAGTAGAACTTCTCTTTGGCAGGATCTTCAGTAACTTCAAAGGTTTTGTTTTCGGCCCAGTACTTTTGTACCTCGGCTTCGATTTCTGAGTGGATGTATTGCTCTTGCATCAATTTTTCCGGCATTGCCGCCTGTTTGTTTGATCACGCGCTTGGTCTGCGCTGCGGGATCTGCATAGAATAAACCAGAAGCGGTTCATTAAAAAGGTTCCCTTGAAGGAGTATTGACGATGACGACCAGAAGCACAGTTTTACTGGCCCTGTATCAGGATCTTACAAAAGATTTGGCAACCCACTTTGAGGCAAATCCGGAACTGAACGCCAAAAACCTTTACCGGTTGATGACCTCAGGTGATGCATTTGGCAGGTTAAAGGCGCAGGCCGATGAGGAAGAGCTGGCGCTGGCGCTGGAATTTCTGAAGCGGGATATTGCTACCTTTTTGCAGGAAAAGAATCAGAATGTACTTTCCCATAGTCCCTCTTTTATTGCACTTGAAAACACGCTTTGGCATTGGCTTGCTGAAATTACTGACCGCAGCCAGGTGGAGTGGCATGAGTTGGCGCAGGACTTCAAGCATCATGGTTATTATCAGAGCGGTGAAATAATCAGTCAGGGGCGGATGGTATGCACCAGCTGCGGCCATGGTATGGATATCGAGTTCCCGTCGCTGGTGCCCGATTGCCCCGAGTGTGACAATGATGAGTTCATTCGTGAGCCGCTGACTCCCTGATGACAGGCCGATTGCGCCCGGTCAGCAGCTAGCTGCCGGGCTCATTTGTTTTTCCGTGTGGCATTGATATGCACTACTTTGGGGTGACCGAATTGTCGCTGCCAGCTTCTGAACCAGGCACTCAGGGTTTCCAGTGGCCTTGGCATACTGATGAGATATCCCTGTAATATCAATTGCGGGTACCTTTCCATTAAAAACTTCAGTTCGTTGAAGTGCTCCACACCTTCGGCGATAAGGTTAATGTTGAGTTGCTGCGCAATATCGGCCAGACCATTAACCACGGCCTGGCAAAAGCTGTCCCTGTGAATGTTTATCACCAGCGACCTGTCAATTTTGACTTCTGTGTATGGCAAACTGCGCAGTTGATTGATATTGGTAAAGCCCGTGCCAAAGTCGTCAAGTGACAGGCCAAAACCTCTTAATCTCAAGCGGTTTAAACACTCAAGTTGTTGATTGCTTTGAATTGACCTCTCTTCTGTCAGTTCTAGAATGAGCTCATTATTTTCAAAGCCTTTGTCTTGCCATATGGCTTCAATTGAATCTGCCAGATAGGTATTTTCCAGCTCTTGGGGGCATAAATTTACGCTGAGTTTCACATGTGCACCAAGGAGACTTTTGATTTGGCTGAAATCTTGCGTCGCAAGTTCCAGCACTTGAGCTGAAAGTTTGGGTAGCATGCCAGCTTCAAACACGGCGGGGAGAAATCGGCAAGGGCGCACGGCATTGACTTCTTTTGGTATTTTGAGCCGTACCAGTGCCTCGACACTCTCAACCTTCATGGTTGCGAAATTGACTTTGGGTTGGTAATAGGGGACGACCCAGCCCCTGTCAAAAGCTTCGCAAATTTGGCTTAAATCCAGTTGGTTGTCATCGAAGCTAGTGCTCGCTAACAGTTCATCAGCTTTTTCAACCAAAGCCGAAATGTCGTCAAGTTGAATGGGTTTACTGATACAGCCGATGAGTCGCAGATGGTGATTGCGAGCTATTTCGGCGGCCAAATGAATGATACGGCTGTCCATTTCTGAAATGATAGCCACAGCACCGGCATAGTTGAGTTCGCCTAATCGGCGTAATACCTCCAGACCGTCGATAGTTGGCATTCGCAGGTCCGTTAATACCATGTAGATATCGTTGGGATTTGTGCCTATCAAATCCAATGCTTTAAAGGCTGAGGTCAGGGTGGTGATTTTCACGAAGCCCATGCGGCCCAACATGGTCTTCATAACCATTAAGATGGCTTCGGAGTCATCGATGATGACGATATGCTTGTTGGCAAACATGTCCCTGTTTCTCCGGCTACGGGTACTCCTTTCCTAAGCCTAGGAAAGGATCCCTGAAACACCAAAAAAACAGGTGGCCTCATGTGAAATTAAATATTCAGGATGCTCTTTGTCGATTGAGCAGAGCCAAGATGAACAGTAAAGCACACAGAGTTTGTACCGGGATATGGCCCCATTGTGCAAACCAGGTTTCTCCCGAAACCAGCGCTATGCTGGCGTTAAGCACAGCAGTTTCGAATTGCGGCAGGCTGGCGGTTATCTGGCCTTTCTCATCAACAACTGCCGTGACCCCGTTATTGGTTGAGCGAATGAGTGGCCGCCCCAGTTCGGCTGAGCGCATTCTGGCAATTTCCATATGTTGCAGCGGGCCATTGGACGTACCGAACCATGCGTCGTTGGAGACTGTAAGTAACAGATCGGTATCCGGCGTAACGTTTAACCTCAGTTGTTCCGGAAAAGCGATTTCATAGCAAATTGCCGGAGCAAGAGAAAAGCCTGTCGCCTTAAGATTTGGCTGTTGATAATCCCCCCGATTAAATGATGACATGGGAAGGTTAAAGAAGGGAGCCAAGGGGCGCAGCAGTGACTCAAAGGGGACAAACTCGCCGATGGGTAACAGGTGGTGTTTGCGAAATTCATTGCCACCGCCACTGAGATAATCCGGGCTGTCTTGATGCTTGGCGTTATGATTGCCCAGCACTATCAGTGAGTTATACCACCGCTGATTTTGGCGACTGATAATGCCGGTGATAATGGCGCTATCGTTCAGATTGGCCACCCGATTGGCATTGTCTAGAAAATCTTCAACCATGTGCTCGGGGGCGGGAATGGCGGCTTCAGGCCACAGAATAATATCGGCATCCAGATGCGGGCGGCTCAAATCCATATATTTAAGCATGGTGGGCCAGAGTTGCTCTGGTTGCCATTTCATACTTTGTGCCACATTACCCTGCACCAAAGCCACTTTTACCGTGTCGCCATTACGTGCAACAGTGGACGAAACATCGGCCCAATACACTGACAGGCTCAGTGAAGGCAGCAGGAATAACAGTGAAGCGGGGCGTCGATGAAAAAGTAAGCTTATCGCACCGGCCAGCATGATTACCAACAGGCCAATCCCCTGCACGCCGATGACCTGGGCGAGTGGCAATAAGGGGCCGTCGGTTTGACTGTAACCTGCCCACAGCCAGGGGAAACCTGTGAGCATCCAGCCGCGTAAAAATTCCGTTAAGATCCACAGCGCCGGAAACAGGCCGAGCAGATTAAAGCCCTGGTGTGTGCCTTTAAATCGGGCAAACAAGGTGCCGGCCAGGGCGGGGTAAAGCGCCAGATACAGCGCCAGCAGCCCCATCAATGTCAGCGACACCACAAGCGGTAAGCCGCCGAACTGGTCGATGCTGACATGCACCCAGCTGATGCCAAACACAAAGGCGCCAAAGCCAAAACTGAGCCAATGCCAGAAGGCCGCCTTGGGGCCATGGTCTCTGCCAAGCAGTAGGGTAAAGGCAATGGCGAGGGGGTAAATCGGCCAGAGGGCGTAAGGGGCAAAGGCCAAAGAAGTAGAAGCCCCTGCCAAAAAGGCAAGGGCTGCACTGAGTCGACGTGAGTCGGTGATTCGGTTCATCCAATCCACTTGTTGCTATCTTTCCCGGTAAGCGGGGCCATCAAACCGCATTTCCTGGTGATGGCCCGTTGAGGATCAGCCTTCCTGGGCTTCCAGCTGCTCGGCGTCCGGAAACTTTACCCTGAGTTGGATAAGTCTGCGGGTGTCGGCGCTGATAACCTTGAATTCGATGCCGTCGATGCTGATAAGCTCGTTACGCTCAGGCAGGTGGCCAAAGGCGTGAGCGACCATGCCGCCAACGGTATCAAACTCTTCATCAGAAAAGTTGGTGTTGAATTCTTCGTTGAAATCCTCGATGGGGGTTAACGCCTTCACCATATAAACAGTGTTGTTAACCTTGCGGATTTCGGTTTCTTCCACGCTGTCGTGATCGAATTCATCTTCGATTTCGCCAACGATTTCTTCAAGGATATCCTCGATGGTTACCAGCCCGGATACGCCGCCGTATTCATCCACGACTATGGCCATATGGTAACGCTGTGAGCGAAATTCTTTAAGGAGTACATCCACCCGTTTGCTTTCTGGCACCACGACAGCCGGGCGAATAACCTTTTCCAGAGCGAAGGGCTCGTCGCTGTTGTTGAAGCCGTATTGGAGCAGATCCTTGGCCAGCAGAATGCCTTCGATATGGTCTTTATCGTCGTTGACCACAGGGAAGCGGGAGTGAGCCGAACTGATAACGGTTGCCAGCAGTTCTTCGACAGTGCTGTCGATTTTTATGGCCACAATCTGGGCGCGGGGGATCATGATGTCACGTACCCGCAGGTCCGAGACTTCCAGTACACCCTGGATCATTTCCCGGGTGTCTTCGGTGATGAGGTCGCGTTGCTCGGCATCGTGGATCACTTCCACCAGATCGTCACGATTTTGAGGTTCGCCCTGGAATAACTGACTAACGCGTTCAAACCAGCCTTTCTTTTGGGCGTTGCTACTCGGGGGTATGTCGTCACTCATAGTGATTTCACGGCTTTTGATAAGCCGATTATTGCTCCTTATAGGGATCGGGATAACCAAGGCCGGTTATGAGTGTCGTTTCCAACGACTCCATCTCTTCAGCCTCGGCGTCTTCAATATGGTCATAACCTAGCAGATGCAGGCAACCATGTACAACCATGTGAGCCCAGTGGGCCTCCAGGGCCTTTTGTTGCTCAACGGACTCATTTTCAACGACGGACGCACAAATAACAAGATCCCCAAGCAGAGGCAACTCGATTCCGGGGGGCGCCTCAAAGGGAAATGACAGCACATTGGTCGGCTTGTCCTTACCACGGTAATCGTGATTCAGCTGCTGGCTTTCGCTGGCGTCCACAATGCGAATGGTCAGCTCGGCTTCATCCAGGGTATTGCCAAGCGCGACCCGTACCCAGGTCTCAAACTGAGCCGGGGTGGGCAAATTGTCCGGTTTTACGACATATTGCAGGTCGAGAGCCAAATCAAGCGCCATGCTCTTGCCCCTCTTTTACCTCGGCAGCCGGAGCAGCGTCATCGCCCAGACGGTACTGGCTGTCGTGGCGGCCTTTGCTTGCCTGCTGTTTGGCTTCGAACTCTTCGTAGGCCTCAACGATACGGGCAACCACGGGGTGGCGCACCACGTCTTTGGACTGGAAGAAGTTAAAGCTGATTTCGTCCACATCGCCCAGCACTTCAATGGCGTGGCGCAGACCGGACTTCTGATGCTTGGGCAGGTCAATCTGGGTGATATCACCCGTGATCACTGCCTTGGAGTTAAAACCGATGCGGGTGAGGAACATCTTCATCTGCTCCACAGTGGTGTTTTGGCTCTCGTCCAGAATAATAAAGGCATCGTTGAGGGTGCGGCCACGCATATAGGCCAGCGGCGCAATTTCAATTACGCTGCGCTCAATCAGACGTTCCACCTTCTCAAAGCCGAGCATTTCAAACAGCGCATCGTAAAGAGGGCGCAGGTAAGGATCGACCTTTTGGCTGAGATCTCCCGGCAAAAAGCCCAGTTTCTCACCGGCTTCCACCGCAGGGCGGGTCAGCAGAATGCGGCGGATTTCCTGACGCTCCAGCGCATCCACGGCGGCGGCAACGGCAAGGTAGGTTTTACCTGTACCGGCGGGGCCAATACCAAAGGTAATGTCGTGGCGCACTATGTTGACCACGTACTGGCTTTGGTTGGGGTTACGGGGCTTAATCACGCCTCGGCGGGTCTTGATGTAGTGCTCTTTCTGATCCTCGTGCTCGGTTTCGGCTTCAAGGGCGATAGCCTCCTGAATGGCGATATGCACTTGATCAGGCTCCAAATCCGGCGTGCTGCCTTTCACCGGTGCGGTTTCCACGTACAGGGATTTGAGCAGGTTATTGGCGGTCAGGCAGTTGCGCGGTTGACCTACAATCTGGAAATGGTTGTTGCGATAGCTGATCTCTACGCCGATGCGGCGCTCCAGCTGCTTGATATTGTCATCAAAGGGGCCACAGAGGGATGCCAGACGGCGGCTGTCTGCCGGCTCCAGATACAGGTTCATGGTGGTGAGTTTACTGGCCAATCAATACTCCGGCGTCAATATCCATACAGTTGAGCAAATGCCCAACGCCATAAGCTGAAATATACTGCGTTTCGCGGCTGTGATGCAAAGCAGTATGGGCTTAAAACGGTAAGGGCGACCCGAGTCGCCCTTATGTATTCTTTGCCATCAAGGCTGGAATTTGGTCACGCCCAGATCATCGGCTTTCTGGTGTTTGGCAAGAATGTCCTCTGGGCGCAGGCTCTTGCGCAGGTCCATTTCGTCTTCACCGCGGATAAACTTGCCGCGCAGTGAGTTGGGGAACACGTCCACAATTTCCACATCCACGAAGGTGCCTATGTGCTTGTGCAGGCCTTCGAAGTTCACCACCCGGTTGGTTTCGGTGCGGCCGCGCAGCTCCATCGGGTTTTTCACTGAGGGACCTTCCACCAGAATGCGCTGCACTGTGCCCATCATCTGACGGCTGTAGCGCATGGCCTGCTGGTTGATAAGCTCCTGCAAATCAGCCAGGCGCTGCTTTTTCTCTTCCATATCCACGTCGTCCGGCAGATCGGCCGCCGGAGTACCCGGGCGGGCACTGTAGATAAAGCTGAAGCTCATGTCGAAGTTCACGTCTTCAATCAGCTTCATGGTGTCCTGGAAGTCCTGGGCGGTTTCGCCGGGGAAGCCCACGATAAAATCAGAGCTGATTTGAATATCCGGACGGGCCTTGTGCAGGCGGCGGATAATCGACTTGTATTCAATGGCCATATGGCCGCGCTTCATGGCGGTCAGAATGCGGTCAGAACCCGACTGCACCGGCAGGTGCAGGAAGCTCACCAGCTCTGGGGTATCTTCGTAAACGTCGATGATATCCTGAGTAAATTCAATGGGGTGGCTGGTGGTAAAGCGCAGGCGGTCGATACCGTCGATGGCGGCAACATAACGCAGCAGCTCGGCGAAGGTACAGATTTCACCGTCATGCTTGGCACCGCGGTAGGCGTTTACGTTCTGACCGAGCAGGTTCACTTCGCGCACGCCTTGCTCGGCGAGCTGGGCGATTTCGAGGATGATGTCATCCATCGGACGGCTCACTTCTTCACCGCGGGTGTAAGGCACCACGCAGAAAGAGCAGTACTTGCTGCAACCTTCCATGATGGAGACAAATGCGGTCGGGCCTTCGGCGCGGGGTTCCGGCAGACGGTCAAACTTCTCGATTTCCGGGAAGGACACGTCAATCACCGCTTTTTCGCCGCTGCGAACCTGGTCAATCATTTCCGGCAGACGGTGCAGTGTCTGCGGGCCAAAGATGATGTCCACGCACTGGGCGCGGTCTTTGATGGCCTTGCCTTCCTGAGACGCCACGCAGCCGCCGACGCCGATAATCAGATCGGGATTCTTGTCTTTCAGGGTTTTCCAGCGACCCAGCTGATGAAACACCTTCTCCTGCGCCTTCTCACGAATTGAGCAGGTGTTCAGCAGCAGGATGTCTGCTTCCTCGGCCTCTTCGGTCAAGGTGTAGCCCTGATATTCGCCCAGCAAATCAGCCATCTTGGATGAGTCGTACTCATTCATCTGACAGCCCCAGGTTTTGATATGGAGTTTTTTACTCATCAGTTTGCGTCGCTCTTGGAACCACATAAAAAATAGCGCGACATTTTACCCATTGATACCCCCTGTGGCTAGGGTGTGAGGGCATTTATTCGGGTGTTTTTTATCCGCGGCAAGTCCGGTGGGGCAAAGCCCACAAGCCAATTAGGGACATAGCACCCGCTGGCAATATGCCCTTTAATCGCCGACCGGGCTTTTTGCTGGTGACCTGCAGCCAGGTGACAGGCAAACGCAGCTGAGCCCCTGTTTACTGTGGGGCTGTCATCAGTCGGATAGGTTTGGTTGCTAAAGACAAGTCCGATGAGATGGGAGCTTGTGCCAAAGAAAACATGGCGTTGAAGGCATTGGCCATCTCATTGAGTTGTTCGTGGGCATCAATGCGGATGCTTTCGCCATGCTCTGCATGAAACACGCCCAACATTTCCGCCTTTTGTTGATATAAGGCATAATCCAGCGGGCTTCGGTAGACTACAGTCATGACTTCCATGGCAGATGCATTCGCGGGGAATGTTACGGCGGCAGTAGCTGCAATGGCAGCGAACAGAATCAGTGTTTTCATTGGTACGCTCCGACATTTGCTGTGATGTTAATAGTGAGACAGACCCAGTGTAGACTTGGGTTTAATGTCACTCTGTTGCCCTTTGTAAGCAGGTGTGGCTAAAGCGGGTTTCAGAAACAAATGCATACGCTTGTGAGCAGGAATTTACATAATGCAGAGGAGCGGGATTTGACAGCCTTGATTGAGCAGGATGTTGTTGTCATTGGTGGTGGTATGGTTGGCGCAGCGGTGGCTGCAGGTCTCGCCGGTGTTGGGTTGAATGTGACTCTGGTCGAATCCCACTTGCCCGAGGCATTTGATGCGGCACAGCCGCTGGATGTGCGGGTATCTGCGCTCAGTGTTGCCAGTGAAAAGCTGCTTGAGCAGCTGGGAGCCTGGGCAGGGATCCCGGCACGTCGCTGTGTACCTTATCTGGGGCTGGAAACCTGGGAGCTTGAAGGTTTTATCACCCGTTTTCATGCCAGCCAAATCGGCGCATCCCATCTTGGCCATATCGTTGAAAACAGGGTGGTGCAGCTCGCTATCTGGGATGTATTCGACCGGCTGGATAGCTTAACCGTGAAAGCCCCCGCCAGGGTTGCGAGCTACCAGCGAGTCAGCGAAGCTGAGCTTGAGGGCGGTGCCATTGATGTGCATCTGGACTCTGGTGACTGTATCCGGGCGCGATTGCTGGTGGGGGCTGATGGCGCCAACTCCCAGGTGCGCAGCTTTGCCAATATCGGGCTGACCGGTTGGGACTATGCACAGTCGGCGATGCTGATTAACATTGCCACTGACTGTGAGCAGCAGGATGTGACCTGGCAGCAGTTTACCCCCCAAGGGCCGCGCTCCTTGCTGCCGCTGCCCGGCAAACATGCCTCTTTGGTGTGGTACGACGATGCCGGTAAGATTGCCGCGCTCGCCAAGCTGTCCAATAAAGAATTGGCCGAGGCTATTCGGCAGCATTTCCCGTCACGGCTCGCCCCTGAGTTTGAAGTGTTGGACAAGGGCCATTTCAAGCTGACCCGCCGCCATGCCCAGCGCTATTTTGATCCTAATCTGGTGCTGCTCGGTGATGCGGCCCACACCATCAATCCGTTGGCGGGGCAGGGAGTGAATCTCGGCTTTAAAGATGTGGCAGTGCTTGTTGAGGAAATTCGCGCAGCCAAGCATACAGCTGAGCCTTGGTTTGCTGAGTCCGTGTTGTCTCGCTATCAGCAAAAACGCTGGCGTGACAATCAGTTGATGATGTCCACCATGGATGCTTTTTACGCTTCGTTCAGCAATGATTTGCTGCCGCTTAAGCTTATTCGCAACGCGGCGCTGAAACTTGCCAATGTGGACAGCCCCATTAAGCGTGAAGTGCTCAAGTACGCCATGGGCCTGAAGTAACTCATCGCCATGTCGGATTTGGCGCCTGCGGGCGCCTTTTGCTTTTCAGGCCTCCATATCTGGCCCCGGCGTTATTTGTTGAGCCTTTTATTTGTTGGGGCGTGCAATTGGGTGTTAAAATGCGCCGTTTTCAACACCAGTGCCCGATTTCTGGCCTAGCCTGAAACGGGTGCGGGACAAGAGTTCTGTTATCCATGTGCGATATTAAACTGATTGTGGGCCTGGCCAATCCTGGGGCTGAATATGCCCAAACCCGCCATAATGCGGGTGCCTGGTATGTGGAAGAGTTGGCCCGCATCACCAATGTAAGCCTGGCGCCAGACCCCAAGTATTTCGGTTTAACGGCAAGGGCGATTTTGTGTGGCAAGGATGTGCGGCTGCTTATTCCGTCTACCTTCATGAATTTGAGTGGAAAGTCGGTGGCGGCGCTGGCCAATTTCTTTCGCATTGAACCGGAGCAAATTCTGGTGGCTCACGATGAGCTGGATATGGATCCCGGTGTGGCCAAGTTTAAGCTTGGCGGTGGTCATGGCGGTCACAATGGCCTGAAAGACATTATCGCCAAGATGGCTAACAACAAAAATTTCTATCGTTTGCGGATTGGTATTGGCCATCCCGGCGACAAGAACAAGGTCAGTGGTTATGTGCTGGGCAAGGCGCCGGCAACCGAGCAGGGGCGGATGAATGCCGCAATAGATGAGGCGGTTCGTGCCACTGAAATCCTGTTCAAAGAAGATATGACCAAGGCGATGCACAGGCTGCATAGCTTTAAGGCCGAATAATTCAGTTACGCTGCAACAGTTAAGAAAAGGGTTAATTTTATGGGTTTTAAATGCGGGATCGTTGGTCTGCCCAACGTTGGTAAATCAACGCTCTTCAACGCGCTGACCAAGGCTGGTATCGAAGCGGCAAACTTTCCATTTTGTACCATCGAACCAAACACCGGCGTAGTGCCTATGCCAGATCCGCGTCTGGATCAGCTGGCAGCCATTGTTAACCCTGAGCGCGTTATTCCAACGTCCATGGAGTTTGTGGACATCGCCGGTCTGGTTGCCGGCGCTTCCAAGGGCGAAGGCCTTGGCAACAAATTCCTGGCCAACATCCGTGAAACCGAAGCTATCGGCCACGTGGTGCGCTGCTTCGAAAATGAGAACATTGTCCACGTGGCCAACCGCGTGGATCCGGCCGGTGACATTGAAGTGATCAACACAGAGCTGGCACTGGCGGACCTTGACAGCGTTGAGCGCGCCATTGTGCGTCAGCAAAAGCGTGCCAAGGGCGGCGACAAAGACGCCAAGTTTGAAGTGGAAGTACTTGAAAAGCTGCGTCCGACGCTGGATGAAGGCAAGATGCTGCGCTCGCTGGAACTGTCCAAGGAAGAACTGGCAGCCGTGGCTTACCTGAACCTGCTGACCCTGAAGCCGACCATGTACATCGCCAACGTGTCGGAAGACGGTTTTGAGAACAATCCGCATCTGGATGCGGTACGCGCCATCGCCGCCAAAGAAAACGCCGTGGTTGTGCCTGTGTGCGCTGCCATTGAGTCAGAACTGGCCGAGATGGACGTGGAAGAGCGTGATGAGTTTATGGCTGACCTTGGTCTGACCGAGCCTGGCCTTGATCGCGTGATCCGCGCCGGTTATGAGCTGCTCAACCTGCAAACCTACTTTACCGCCGGCGTGAAAGAAGTGCGTGCCTGGACAGTGTCTGTGGGTGCAAGCGCCCCGCAGGCTGCCGGTAAAATTCATACTGATTTCGAGCGTGGTTTTATCCGTGCCCAGGTGATTTCCTTCGACGACTTTATCGCCTACAAGGGTGAGCAGGGCGCCAAAGAAGCCGGAAAGATGCGCGTGGAAGGCAAGACCTACATAGTTAAAGACGGCGATGTGATGCACTTCCTGTTCAACGTCTAAGCTATTGGTCAGGCGGGCAACAGGCTTTTTTGCTTATCTGTTGCCCGCTTTGATGAAGGATTAGGCGAACGGTATCTTTGGGGTGAAATGTGCTAAAAAAGCTGTTGACCTGTCTTCGGTGAATCAGCATAATACGCCCCGTTCCTCGCCAAGAGGGATGCGAGAAATCGTAGTGGCTATGTAGCTCAGCTGGTTAGAGCACAGCACTCATAATGCTGGGGTCGCAGGTTCAAGTCCCGCCATAGCTACCATCTTCTCAGGATGTAAAATTGAGATCGGAGCGGGAGTGGTGAAATTGGTAGACACGCCAGATTTAGGTTCTGGTGCCGCAAGGTGTGAGAGTTCAAGTCTCTCCTCCCGTACCATGAACTAAGCTTTCGCTTAGTTGGAGAAGTAAGTGCTGTTGGGGTGTCGCCAAGCGGTAAGGCACCGGGTTTTGATCCCGGCATACCTAGGTTCGAATCCTAGCACCCCAGCCATCTCCTCCCTCAAAAATTGGGGTGTCGCCAAGCGGTAAGGCACCGGGTTTTGATCCCGGCATACCTAGGTTCGAATCCTAGCACCCCAGCCATGGCTACGTAGCTCAGCTGGTTAGAGCACAGCACTCATAATGCTGGGGTCGCAGGTTCAAGTCCCGCCATAGCTACCATCTTCTCAGGA
>NZ_JBFKLW010000049.1:0-31635 GCF_041630135.1 Shewanella sp. | reverse complement strand
TAGATTCAGTATCACGGCATAACAAACGAATCTTATCGCCAGCAAAAATCGCTGGCTGCGACGTCAACCCGCTGCGCGGCTTTCCGCGCTAGATTTTGGCGTAATAGCTCATGAGGATATATGGATAGCTCCGAAAAAGTTGACTGTTGTAAGCATGGATTAATGGATTATGCGCTTATATGCCAACATCTCGTGAACCAATCTACAGAACATCATCCTATAGAGTATTTTGATGCAGATGATGAGAATGAACCTGGTCGTTCTGAAGTTGAAAATGTTTGGTGTAAGTCCTGTGATGACATGCTCTTGAGTCAAGGTGACTGGAATGAAGTCGCTGCTGGCGGCGTTAGGTGCAAATGGAATATGCAGTTTTAGTTATCATCTTATTCATATTAATCACTCTGTTATTAAAAAAGGGTGATAAGAATAGAGCAATCGAAATAGATAAAATTTTTGAGGGCAGGATGTCTTTATCACCTCACGAGTTTTATGAAACCTATTACAGCGATAAAGCTGTCTCTGAAGATGTTGTTATCGATATTATTAATATACTTGAAACGGAAATAGAAACGGATCATTCACGATTAATACCTAGTGATGACCTCTCTGAAAATTTGAGGTACTTGTTTGAATTTGATTCCATGGCCGATATTGCAGTTATCGAATCCGTTGAGCGTAAGTTCTCAATAAAAATATCAGATATGGAAGCAGAGAATATCAAAACAATTAATGACTTGGTACTCTTTGTAAACAGCAAAATAGATTGCACCATACAAGCCAATTCAGGCAGGGACTTTTAACAGTTGGCTTTCCTCACTGCATTCATTATTTTGCCAACTTATTATAAGCCCCTGATTGGGGCGTTCTACAGCACACTGCTTATCGTAATCTGACCAAGGCGTGGTGATATCTATGCATCCAATTCAATGTAAGTGTGGCGCCGTTAAAGGCAAACTCGAAAGCATTGGAACCAGCAATCGTCTCATCTGCTATTGCACGGATTGCCGAGCGTTCGCACATTTTCTTGGTAAAGCTCCTTTTGTACTGGACAAACAAGGCGGAACCGAGATTGTCCAAGTAGCTCAACAATGCCTGCGTTTCAGCCAAGGGGAAGATCTCCTATCGGCAGTACGCCTCAGCGAGAAGGGTATGATCCGCTGGTATGCTCAATGTTGCGGCACGCCTATTGGCAATACAATGGCCAGTCGAAATACGTCATTCATCGGCCTTATTCACAGCTGCCTTGATCGTCAACAAATGGATAAGGACTTTGGAGAAAAAGTCGCGGCTTTGAACACTGAAACCGCCTTAGGCCAAGCAAAACCAAAGCGACGCGGGTTTCTTGGTGTCTTGGTGCGCTTGATATGGATCGTGATCACCAGCCGTGTCAGCGGACGGTACAACAACTCACCTTTTTTTACTTCTTCTGGCTTGCCTCGGATAACCCCAAAAACACTTAGAGCTGAAGAATTGGAGAAGCTGAAGCGTACTGTGTAGCAACGGGGTCGAACCGCTCACGTCGTTCACCGGGCCCCCCCCTTTACCAAACGTTAGCTTCCAGAGGAGAAATCGCTTGTGACTGCAAACGCCGACAATATCTGGCGAGTTCCTGCATATTTGCCTTATCTACAGCCTCCACTTACAGACGACTCAATCGCCGATGCGGAGAAAATCATTGGATATTCTCTCCCCGGCGAACTACTGGCTCTTCTGCGAAAACAAAACGGCGGTTATATAAGGTTTTCATTACCTGAAATGGTTCACGACTCGATTGCAGGCATAGGGCCTCACCTCCCATCACTGACCAACTTTGGTTGGGACCAAGTTCAGGAGTACGTCAGCTTTCCGTTGCAAGGCCTGGTACCATTTGACGGCGATGGCCATTGGCATCTTTGTCTGGACTATCGCGATAACCGCGAGCAACCGGCTGTTACATACGTCGATGTTGAATGCGATTCTCAATGCCAAATTGCAGCATCCTTTTCAGCGTATCTGGGATTGCTCACTCTCGATGTTGGTGACGACCTTGTTGTTAATTCCGTTGACGTCACCACATTGCTTTCCCTGCTGAGCGACGTTCTTGGTGTCAGCTTCGATCCGCCAGACCTTTGGGCACACGGTTATCCCACATATCGCGCCACGCTCGGCACCAAGCGCGCACCTGAATGGCTTTGGGTTACGCCAAACCAAGTCATTCGCGGCTTCGTTCGCGATGATGATTCACGGTACGCTGAATTAAAGGAACTATTACCCGGAATTGGGCTGCGCTTCCCGGAGCTTGCAGCGTCCTGCCTGATAGTGGGTGCAACTGCTGGCGTGCGTCAGAAAGTAATCGACGCACTCACCAAGTGCAACATCAAAGTACAAAGCATGCGGGATGCGATCAAAGGCAGCTAACAAGTAACATGATGACCTGTGGCAGACACTGACACAAAGAATGCACCTTCAACAGAAACTGAGACCATAGTGCGCGATATGTTAAAGCAACCCACGTCCGGCGACCTCCGTTTTTTGCCGGGCTGTCGGACTGAAGTGCGCCTTTCTCAAAATGAACCCTAATAACTGGCCAGTATCTTGGCAGGGCTACATGTTGGCTTATCGAAACTGATTGCACGTTTTACAAAAATCTAAGTAAATATATGAAACATAAAGCATTTTATATAATATTAGGGTATTTTTCCTCACTTCCTGTAGCGGGTTAGTCAGCAACCACACTGGCAAAAAAGCGCAATCCAGTAGTTTAATGAACTTCCTGTACCCCAATAAAGAAAGCAGGGTCGAACACACACCTGAAATACCAACTTTAACATTACCTGTAAAAGTCGGAATAGCCTTTGTCCCATCAAATAATTGGCAAGGAAATGGAATTCATGAGAAAGATCAAATAGAGCTATTGGATAAAGTCAGGAGTGCCTTCCTTAAATATGATTACATAGACCGAATTGAAGTTATACCCAGCACGTATTTAAATGGAGGTGAAGGATTTTCAACTTTAGAGCAAGTAGGAAGGCTATACAACGTCGATATTATGGCCTCGGTTTCATATGATCAGGTTACTCAATCTCTTGAAAATAATGCCGCTCTTTTATATTGGACTATCGTCGGCATGTATATCATTCCCGGTAATGAAAATTCAGTTCAAACATTTGTAGACACGGCAGTTTTTGACATTAAAAGTCAGAAAATGCTTTTCCGGGCTCCGGGGCTAAGTAAGCTTGAAAATCGCACTACCGCTGTGGGTGTTGACAAAACAATAGCTGACCAATCTTTAAACGGGTTTAGCCTGGCAGTAACAGATATGACTAAAAATCTGGACAGTGAACTTGCTCGATTTAAAACCAGAGTGAAAGAAGAGAAGGTCGCGAAAATAGAGCATCGGGATGGTTATAACGGTGGCGGAGCACTTCACAGCTCACTATTGGTGTTAATCATGTTATTGCTGGCAAGAGGCTTAAAATCGCGCCAAACGGACTGGTCATAGTCTGTGGTCAACAAGCGTTAATCGTTCATCCGAACAACACCCGCAAGGCGGCCGGGTACAATTTGTGGTAACAACAAGGTGTGTTCAACCGGTTCTGTCGTCCGCAAGCGCTGAGTAAATAAACGCCGCAACTTAAGTGCGGCGTTTATGTTTAATAAGCCTTGCTGTGCTATCAGTGTCTTGCGGCTTTGGCAGCCTCTTGTTGAGCCAGTACCTCTTTCATCGGTGGCACCAAGGTAGCGGGGTCCAGGCGCATCTGATACCAGTTCAGACGCCAATCAAGGTGTGGGCCATTGGCGCGGCCGGTGGCACCGACTTCAGCTATCTTGTCACCCTGCTTCACGCTGTCGCCCACTTTAAGGTAAAGTTTTGATAAGTGAAGAAAACTTGAACTTACGCCATAGCCATGGTCAATGATTAGAGTGCCGCCGGAGTAGAACATGTCCGGCACTGCCAGGGTAACAACGCCATCTGCTGGAGCAATGACCACAGTGCCGGTTTTGGCGGCCACGTCCACCCCAAAGTGCGGATTGCCGGGCACGCCGTTATATACTCGCTGACTGCCATAAACCCCTGAGATACGGCCGGTTAACGGCCAGATAAAGGGCTTGGCAAAGGCGGTGATATCGGAATCTGTGGCTCGGGCGGCCTTGGTCATGGCGCTGTCTTTGGCTGCACGCTCCTGTGCCTTGGGGTCAGGCTTCATGATCTTTTGGCTGATACCGTTTACTTCAGATATCCGATATTGCCGCTTGGCAAAGCTCAGTGGTTTGATTTCCGTAAGCCCATCAGGATAGACGACTTCAAGTGTTTGCTTAAGCTCCCCTTCCCGCTCAATCCCAAAGGCGAAATCACCTTCCGGCGTTACCCGCAGCGGCTTGCCATTGAGGCTGATACTGCTGCCAGCCGGTGCCTTGCCACGAATAAGTGAGCCCTGCTCCATCTTGCCACTGAGATTAATCTGCGCCATTGCCGCAGGCGGACATATCAGTAGCAAAGCAGCAATCCAGGGCTTTATCATTGGTCACTTTCCTTTATTGGGAGATGTCAAATACTCAACTATTGGCTATTTGGGCGGCAGCAATTGCACCTTTGCCAATGCCTTCATAGGCAATGACTTTAAAGTGACTGCCGGGCACCTTTTCGGCGAGGGTTTTGGCCATAAAATCTGCCAACAGCTCTACCGTGGTATCGTGGGGGATAATGTCGCAAATGGCCTTGGGCATGGCGAGCTGAAAATCTCCCTGGGGCGCCTCATAGCGAAAACCGATATGGGAGTCGTCATCGATGCGGGTTTGGGCTGACAATTCAAGCTGGGCCACAGGTACTACGTCTTCCTCGGTACCCAGGTAAATATCTTTCCAGCGTTTGGCCCAGTAGGCATCCCAGTCAGGGGCACTTTCGCCATTTTCGAATATCTGTACCGGGCTTCTGTGGCCGTGGGCTATCCGTTGGCAATTGCCATCGTGTTTTTTAAGCCCGTGACTGTAATGGTAGAACGGCCCGTTCAGCGACTCGGTTCTGAGGGTAAGGTGAATACCATCGACATTATCAGGCAACGCTTCACGCAAGGCTTTGCGCAGGAAGGCATTTACAGCCTCAAAATCGACTTTTTCGGCAGGAATAAGCGCGAATGCCTGGCTGGGACAGGCAAGATGGATATTCCCCACATCACTGTGAAAATCCATCCATACTCTGTCGCCCTGCTGCTGCCAGCGCACATTGGATGAGGCCGTGGGGATAAGCAGACGGTGGTCTGCGACCCTGTCGATGGTGTCTTTGATGGTGCGTTTTACCTTGGCAAAATCCAGCACCATATTTTGATGGTCAAGCCCGCCTTCAAGAACCACATCGACTATCCAGCTCTCCCCCACCATGCCCCGCTCGGCGCAAAGGTATGAGAAATCCAGCACAGTTAAATCTTTAACAAAAAGTTGCATAACACTCCCGGGCAGAGAAACAGTCTGCCGTGATTAGCGACCAAGCCGCAACACTGCCAACGGACAATCGCCGAAAAGCAGGCATTCAAAAATCAATTCTAAACAATTCACACGCCTGCGGCGAGCCTCAATGGCCGTTAGCGGGCGAAATTTACGCCGCTCGCCAACGGCCTGTTCCAAAGTGTTAGCCTATGTGTAGCGAGCAGTACCATTGCCTGATGTGCAGCCTGTGCATTAAGCGTACAATCGCGGTTGCCCAGGCGCGCTTACTACTTTGTCCGGCAGTCAAAGGAGATGACATGATTAGCTTCGCCCCCGACATCTTTGTGTTTGATGGCCCCGCCGTGTCTTTTTACGGCATGCCTTATACCACCCGCATGACCATAGTGCGCCTGAAAAATGGCAAGCTGTGGGTGCACTCCCCCATTGAATTGCATGATGAGCTGATAACTCAGGTCAATGCCCTTGGGGAAGTGGCTTACCTTATCGCCCCCAATAAGTTGCACCATTTGTTTGTGGCCTCCTGGCAGGCTCGCTGGCCTGCTGCCAGCGCCTGGGCAGCGCCCGGGGTGGCTGCCAAATGTCAGCATCTGCATTTCGATGCCGAACTTACCGACAAGGTGCCCGCCGAGTGGCAGGGTGAGATTGAGCAGTGCATATTTAAAGGCTCGCCAGTCATGGAAGAAGCCGTGTTTTTCCATAAAGGCTCACGCACTCTTATCCTCACCGATTTAATTGAAAACTTCAGCCCAGGCCACTTTACCGCATGGCAGCGGCCTATCGCCCGCATCACCGGCATTCTTGCGCCCAACGGCAAGACGCCACTGGACTGGCGTCTATCTTTTATGAAGGGTCGCCACAAAGCCAAAGAGGCGGTGGCTCAATTCAGGAGCTGGCAACCTGAACATTTGATTGTCGCCCATGGTGAGTGTGTGCACCACAATGCCATGGCCTTTGTCGAGCGCTCATTCAGCTGGGTGGGATTGCCGGAAACCGAGCCCGAAGCGGTATAGAAGAGGTCTGGCGGCGGTACTGAAGAGGTATAGCAGCGAAAAAAAGGCTTGGCATGCGCCCTAAATGCAGCGGCGCCGAATAGCCAAACTTCGGCGAATGAGCTGCCAAATAGAAGCTAAGGCAAAAAAGCGACCCGTGGGTCGCCTTTTTTAAGTCGGTGTGCCTGGCTCGACTAACGATACCTGGCTCACTCACCTTTCAGACGGCGGTGAAGCTGGTCTTTCAGATTCGCCGGCACACCCTTTATCATCAGGGTGTCTGAAATGGGGTCATAAATCACCCGCTCGCCCAGATGATGGCCGTCAAAACTGATGGTCACGCCACCACCGGTGCCGGAAAACTTTTTCAGCTGGCGCAGGGTGGACTTGTCCACCGGAAACTCCTCTTCCAAATCGTAGTCGCCATTGGTGGCGAAATCGTAGAAAGAATCCATACCGGTATCGGCAAGTTCATCGGCCAGGTCTTTCATATCAACATCGGCACCGGCATCGAAACGTTCTGAGCAATACTCAAATACTTTGTCGCGACAGGCCTGACGCTCGTCTTTGGTCAGCTCGCTGCCGGCAACAAAATCTTCGACCGCGATCATCAGGCTCTTGTTCTGTGCCTTGGGGTTAATACCCTCAACACAGCCCATGAAATCGAGGAAGAAATCTGCAACTTTTCGCCCGGCGCGGCCACGGATAAAGGAAATATACTTACGGCTTTCTTTATCGGTCTGCCAGTCGGTCAAATCGATGCGGGCTGCCAGCTGGATATTTCCAAGATCCAGATGGTTTACCTGGGTCAGCTCCATATCGTCCAATACTGTCATCGACGATTTGGCGCTGAGCAGTGCAACAAACAAATAGTCGCTGGCCATGTGGCTGTAACAGGCCATCAGCAAAAAACCGCCCTGACTGAAATCGTATTTACCCAGTTCTTCCTGCAGTAACTTACTGGCAAGGCCGGTGAACTCCACAAAGCCGAGGCCGCCATCCAGGTAGTCTTTCAGACCATTGGCGAAGGCAGGATTGGCTTCGCCATCATCCCCGTGGGTGCCAAAAAAACCAAAACCCTTACCGGATTTACTGGTGTAAGACTGATGCAATTCTTCAAGCATCAACTCTACCGCCTGACTGTTCAGCAGAGGCTGCGGACGTAGACGGCAGTTTAACTGCCCTTCATGGTTCTGGGCGATTTCATGAATGATGGCCTGTTCTACTTTAATCATCTTACGCCTTGATAGTGATAGCTGAGGAAATCCGGTATTATATGCCGCTAACCCAATCCTTTGTGAATCATTTTTTGACTATGGCTATTCAATCCAAATACAGCAATACCCAAGTAGAAACCCTGCTCGCCGAAGTACTGGCGGTACTGGAAAAGCATCAGGCTCCTACCGATTTAAGCCTGATGGTACTGGGCAACAGCATCAGCCACCTGCTGGAAACCAAGGTGCCTGCAGCCAGCCGCACCGCCGTAGCCGAGCAATTTGCCAAAGTACTGGTGCAATCGGTCGCCAAAGGCTGAGAAAAACTGGTACAGGCACAGAAAAAGTGCTTAAGATACCAAGGTGTTAACCAGCCCCAAGGAAAAGAGCGAGCGGCATGGTCGAAAGGAAACAGCAACTGGTACGTGACAAGGTCTCCCGGTTGGTCAATTGGGGCCACTGGTTTGCCCTGTTTAATGGCTTTCTGGCACTGATTGTTGGCAGCCGCTATCTGGAAACCGTTGGCCTGCCTGACACCCTGCTTGGTTGGGGCTATTTAGCCATGGCCAGTGTCGGCCAGTTCGCTTTTCTTGCATTTCTTGTCTATTTGCTGGTGCTCTTCCCTGTCACCCTACTGCTGCCCTATTCGAAAATCCTTCGGGGTCTTGCGGCAACCGTCGCGACACTGGGGCTGTGTGTGCTGTTGTACGACACCATAGTGTATGACGATTACGGCGTACACTTATCCCCCTTTGCCTTTGATGTGGCCTGGGCTGACTTGCATTCACTGCTCAGAGGTACCTCATATATTGTTACCCCCATAGGGATTCTGGCATTGGAGCTTACCGCCGCCAACTTCCTGTGGAAACGCATCGGCAAAATAGAAAAGCGCCATCTGGGTGGCAAAGTGGCGGCCGTCATTGGCGCCTGCTTTGTGGCCAGCCATGTAGTCCATATTTGGGGTGATGCGGCCGATGTGAAGGACATCACCCGCTATGATGACGCTTACCCGCTGTTTTATCCGGCCACGGCCAAAAGTTTTATGGAATCCCACGGCATAGACAGCCGTGACCGTGAAATTAATCCAGACGATTTACAGACCTTAAGCTACCCGTTATCCAGACTTGAGTGCAGCGCCACCAGCCAGCCCAATGTACTCTTGCTGGCAATAGACAGCCTGCGCGCAGATATGGTCAATCCGCAGACTATGCCGTTTTTAAGTGCATATGCCACAGCAAATCAGCAATTCAACAAGCATTTGAGTGGTGGTAACCAGTTCCAAAGTGGCATGTTTTCGCTGATGTACGGCCTGCAGGGCAGTTACATGGGCGCATCAGACTTCCAAAAACGTACGCCGGAACTGACTCAGGGCTTTTTGGCGGCGGGTTATCAACTGGCTCGGTTCGGCCCAGCCTCAAATGAGCTGAGCCCAAGGCCACTGGCTATTCTCAACGATTTTAGTGCGACCCTGGCTGAGGATGGCGAATCCCGAGCCCTGGCAGACATTCAAAGTCGAGAAGCTTTTGATAACTGGCGTAAAATGCAGCGTGGCCCCTGGTTTGCACTGGTGAACCTTGGCGCAGGTGAAACCTACGACACCCCCGTCGGCTTTGCGGGCATTGAAACCATCAAGGCACCAGCCGGCATGGTAGCGGCTCAGCGGGTACTGTTTAATCAATACCGCCAGTCACTTTATTTTATCGATGGTGAAATCAAAACCTTGGTTGAGTCACTGCCAGCTGAGACGCTGGTGATTATCACGGGTGTCAGCGGTAAGGCCTTTACCAGTAATGAAGCCGAAGCGCGTCGCGATTTATCGCCCCAATCGGTGCGGGTGCCAATGATTATTCACTGGCCCAAGGGTGAAACTGGGACAGTGAATTATGCCACCAGCCACCATGGCCTGGCGCCAACACTGATGACCAAGGTGCTGGGGTGCACCAACCCTGCCACTGACTACAGTTCCGGACGGCAGCTGTTATTGCCCAGTGAGCAGCCTTGGGTCTATGTGGGGGATAATCGTTTCTTCGCTATTTATCAGGATGATGAAATCACCGTGATTGACCGCCACGGAAAATACGACATCTACAGTGCCGACTTCCAAACCCGCCTGCACAAGAAACTGAGCGCACCGGATCTTATTCAGGTGATGCGCGAAGGACGCAGGCTGTATCACCACTAAGCCCAATGGCGGCGGGCGTTTTATGACAAAAAGATGGCTTAGAACACAAACTAGGCAATCAAACCAAATAGTTGTTATCAAGGCTTGCGCTGCATGCTGGCTCTTGATAAAGTTCGCCTCGTTGAGACGGTAACGACTTTCAGTCACTGCGCAGCCACTCAGCATTATCGGTATGTAGCGCAGCCCGGTAGCGCACTGTCATGGGGTGTCAGGGGTCGGAGGTTCGAATCCTCTCATACCGACCACATTCAACGAAAAAGCTCAGCTGCAAAGCTGGGCTTTTTTGTTTTTATCGGCAGCGCAAAAGCCATTAAGCCGCTGTGGCCTTTAGAGAATACTGCGTGGATGGGGTGTCAGGGGCCATCGGCCGAGTGTCGGACCATCGCCTCCTCTCATACCGACCACATTCAACAAAAAAGCTCAGCTGAAACGCTGGGCTTTTTTGTTTTTATCCGGCAACGCAAATACCTTAAGCCGCGGTGGCCTTAGTCCACCAAAGCGCTGAGAAATGATGAAATACAACAGGGTTCATTGTTTATTAGCCGTCCATACTTTCATTATCCGTAAAGGTAGTTCCCCCTCAATGTGGCGTGATTTCAGCCAAACATTCTGCTAACCATTGTGATCCGTTCGGTTACATTCTAAAGTAACCCTCAGATACTTTGACAGTTTTAGGTGCCAACTCCTTGCTTCCCTTTTTATCAACCTCTGCCGCACGCAGCACACTGGTATTGGCAATCTGTGGCTTGCTGGTAAATCTGTTTCCCGTACCTTTGTTTGCCAATGTACAGTTGATATTGGGTAACACCGCCTATGTCATTGCCGCCATCCTGCTGGGGCCCAGATACGCAGTGATAGTGGCTATGGCCTGCGCATCCGGTTTGTATTTCATATGGGAAACTCTGCATGTCTTCGCGCTGTTTCCGCTTGAAGCGCTGATATTGGCGCTGGCGAAACGGCGTGGAATATATTCACTTTACGCTGGCGTAGGCTTTTGGCTTTTACTCGGGATGCCGATTTTTTACCTTTACGGGCTCGCATTCACCTCACTACCGTCAAGTCATCTGCCCTTTATTGTCATTAAACAAGCTATCAATGGTTTATTCTACATTGGTCTTGCGGGTCTTATTCTGATGATGATGCCGACAGTGAAGGCCATCGCCAGTATGCAGCACAAGTCACCGGTTCGCTTTGCTGATCGGCTCACATATAGCTTTACCCTGTTTATTTCACTGGCATTGTTACTGGCAGCACTGCTGTTCAATCAGTTTTTTATCGAACGCCAACAGGATTTGCTGAAACAGAATCTGAAGGACAACGCTGTTCATCTGAGTCAGGCCACATTTGACTATCTGCGTGAGCACCAAAAAGCCATTACTCAGGGGGCGCTTTGGTTGTCGATGATGGCTGACGAGCCTGAAAAACAACAGGGCTGGCTGACACAATTCAACCATGGTTATCCTGCATTTTTAACCATGCTTATCACCAATGAACATGGAAACATCATCGCCGCAAGCCCGGTCGAACGAATGATGGACGATGCCATTCAAAGTGGTGAGTATTCAGTCGCTGACCGGCACTATTTCAAAGAGGCTTTCTTTAACCAAAAAGCCTTTATTTCACCGGTGTTTCTTGGCCGGGGATTTGGCAGCGACCCCATAGTAGCCATCAGCGCTCCGGTTTATGGAAAAGTCAATACAACGCGTCCTTTGGGTATCATAGAGGGTTCACTTGATTTAAGCCGATTTGTCCTTATAGACCAGCAGAATCGCCACCATGGAGACCAATCTCTGCTGTTGATTGACGACAATAACAGGGTTATTTACGCCTCAACTGATCTCGACATTCCATCGTTGAGCGATTTCAAGTCAGCCAAGAGCGGCGAGAAATACCGAACAGAGCTGGATCTTATCAATCTGCATGATCTATCCAACACCAATCCCGAATATATCTATGCCCAGGAAAGCCTGCCCAACGGCTGGCGACTGATGGTGCTGACGCCATTTGCACCGTTAATGAAACTGGCTGAAACGCAGTTTTTACGTACTTGCCTGCTACTGATAGCCAGTATGCTGGTGAGTTTTTATCTGGCCAGGATGATCAGCCGTATGCTGACAAGTTCGCTGGAAACCATTGCCGAAGAATTCAGTGGTCAGACGGCTCATGGAACGCCTTTGCCTGATGATGCCCCCGCAGAAGTACAAACCTTATATCAGCGGCTGAAGATCAGTCAGCAACAGTTGATGAATCATCAACTTGAACTGGAAGAAAAGGTCGCTACTCGGACATTCGAGCTTGAAAAAGCCAACCAACAGCTAAAGTCGATGGCTGAGCGGGACTCGCTTACCGGGCTCTATAATCGCGGCTATGCCGTATCGCGGTTCCCGCCGATACAGGCCAAGTCGGAAGGAAATGAAGAAGCGATTGCCGTTGTGCTGCTGGATCTCGACTTTTTTAAAGCCATTAATGATAACCATGGACACCTGGCAGGAGACGAGTGCCTGCGCCAAATGGCGAATCTTCTGATACAGGACTTTAATCGCGACTCTGATCTGGTGGCACGATACGGCGGTGAGGAATTTTTACTGATATTGCCAATGACCAATGCATTGAAGATAGAGCTGCACTTAAATCAGTTCCGTGAACGTCTGGCCAATCATACGATAATCAATCCAGCCAACGGTGAACCCATTAGCATGACAACATCTGTGGGGGCGCTGGTGGCAAACGCTGGGTTTTCCGAGCAGTTGGACGTTTGGATCAAAATAGCTGACGACAATTTGTATCAGGCAAAGGCATCGGGACGCAATCAGGTCATCTGTACTGTAATCAAGAATTGAATTGCGTCTTCCGGCGCATGCGACCGACATTGGCTCCCTGGTATCGACCTGCAGCGTTAATCATCAGCATCAACAACGCCCTATTCCGCCTCGGCAGCAGAACTGTCGAACAAGGCTTTTATCCTTGCAAGCTGAAAATCATAAAACGGGTTCCACTTCTGACGCAGCATTTCATCGGCACTGACTGCATAAATGCCACGCTCACCACGGGAAGCTGCTGCACCGATCTGGATCCTGTCTTTGTGCGTTGAAAGCCCCAGTCCATAAAGGCTGTCCGACTTGGGAAACGGCAGTGCCACATGGGATAACGAATAGACATTTTCTGGCCAACTGCGATTAAGCGGCACCGCTTCACCCGCAGGGTTCACTGGCTGCCACTCGACCAGAAGAGAATAACTGCCATCATCAGACTGCTGGTTCTGTACCAGCCCTACCCTGGCCTTTATCGCCGGTGAACTGTACAGCGGCTGCAGTTCATTTCTGGGATCCCGCAGGGTTAATCGTTGATTCACCGGGCTGCGATTAACATCAAAGAGTACCAACTCATGGCGGGCATCATTCAATTTCAGATACAGTGATTCAATTACGGCGCGGCTTGAAACTGTATCATCCGCCATTGACTGAAATGTCAGCATTGCAGGCAACAACGCCTTTTGAGCATCACTCAGGGACGATAATAACCGCTGATTTATCTGAGCCAGTCGATACACAACATCTCCGGCATTCACGGCAAAGGACATATACTTGAACGGGTCGTACTCCATACCAAGAGCGTTCCAGGCGAGTTTCTCCAGTCCCAGCCATTCACCCAGACGAGCCTGCCAATAGGCTCCCCTTGCTACCGGAGCAAGACCAATGGCCGGCGATAAGAACACCATGGCATGGCTGTCTGGGATCTCACCAGCCTTAATACGTTCAAGCTCGTGATGCAAAGCCAGCCCAGCCCCTGTTGAAAAACCAACGATATAGAGCGGCCGCTTTCCCAATCGGGATTTCAGGTGGCGAACTGCCAGCGAGACTGCCGCACTCATATCCTGCCATTGCAGGGTCACCAACCCCGATGGCACAGTGCCATGACCCGGCAGCCGTAATCCGAGAATATGGGCGTCAGCCTTAAAATCCAACGCCAGATTGGATAAAGCATAAGGCGAGTCTGACATACCATGTATAAACAGCACCCCATATTTGGCGTTATCGTTACGCCACTCATAGCTCCAGTTCCAATCCTGCCGCCAACGGCTGGGGTCTGACAGGCTGCCACGCTCATAACGATTCACGGGTGAACTGCCATCGGGCGCTGCGCTGGCAAAGCCATCGGCCACTGCGGCTATCTCTGCCTTAAGGCGCTTCTCTCGGGCCAGATAGTCGCTAAAACTGGCATCCGGACTTTGATGGGTAAAACGATGTTCCAGGACCTTGGTATGCCATGGCGCCAAATCGGCGCGGCTGTTCAAAAACCAAATACCAAACCCGAGCGCGGTAATCACAACCCCCAATGTGGCATACACAGTGGCTATCACCAGGTGCTTACTGGTTTTAATCAGCAGCGTTTTTATCATATCAATTTACCGTGCTTTCGCTGAAACAGCAGTCATCACATCCAATGTCAGCGCCGCAGGCCAGCTTGTCCAGCCGAACAGCCCATCGTGAAAACGCCGGCATCAGCCGGCGTTTTGGATTAATCGTAAATAGTCGGAATCGACTGACGTTTATGCTGGGTAGCTTTGTATATCCCCAGCAACTTGTCTTCCACCAACTTAGAGACCTCTTTGCCTTCGAGGAAATCGTCAATCTGATCGTAGGTCAGCCCCAGTGCCACTTCGTCTTCAAGACCTGGACGGTCACATTCCAAATCTGCCGTAGGTGCTTTGGTCACCAGCACCTCGGGCGCGCCCAAATAGCGGGCAACCTGTCGCACCTGACGCTTATTGAGGCCAAACAACGGCGCCAAATCGCAGGCACCATCGCCCCATTTGGTGTAAAAACCGGTGATATTTTCGGCGCTGTGATCAGTCCCCACCACCAAACCTCCGGTCAGACCGGCAATTTCATACTGGGCAATCATACGCATCCGCGCCTTGACGTTACCTTTGACAAAGTCAACCTTGGATTGCTCGGGCAGATCAAGCCCAGCTGCCTTGAATCCGGCCAGAGTTTCTGCATGCACACCATCACTGCCGGAGCCCACGTTAACGGTAACCAGCTTGGAAGGCTGAATAAACTGGCACGCCATCTGGGCTTCATGCTCATCTTTTTGTACATGGTACGGCAGGCGTACGGCAATAAAACGGTAGTCGCTGCTACCGGTGTCGCTGTTCAGTTCATCCACGGCTAACTGACACAAACGGCCGGTAACTGACGAATCCACCCCACCGCTTATCCCCAGCACCAGTGTTTTACTGTGGGCATCGCGTAATTTGGCTTTGATAAAGGCTACCCGTCGCTGCACTTCAAAGTCCGGTGTAATGGCTTTGAGAACCCGCATCTCACGTAAAATCTGTCCTTTCACACTTCACTCCGCTGTCGCAAATTTGTATTCACGCCGCTGCAATATTTTTCTAGCCTGCGGCCGGAACTGCCCCGTAAACTGGGATAAATTGTTTCACATCAGGTGGCAGATGCAACAGGAAATTCTTGAATTCAGACAAAGCCGCACCTTCAAAGGGGCGGAGCTGAGCCATGGATTTTTGCGCCAGTTCGATTTTGGCCGCCATGTCCATGAAGATGTGCACTTTGGAGCAGTGATAAGCGGCGCCCAGGCGTTTCACCACCGTGGCCAGCGCTATTGCCTGAGCGCAGGCGAAGTCTCAACACTGAGCCCCGATGAATGCCACGACGGCGCCGCCGCGACCGAAAACGGTTATGAGGTCAGGGTGTTGTCATTGCCACTGGAACATCTGGCGAGTGCTGCAGCCGAGCTTGGGGTGAAAGAGACCGGGTTCATCAAGCCGCTGCGGCGCGATAAATTGCTCTATCAGCACTTTCTCAACCTGCATGGGCTTTTGTATCAGCAGCAAAATCCCCTGATGGAACAAACCGCATTACTGGACTTTTGTGAACGGCTGTTTGGCGTCAGTCAGGCATCGCCAAACCCGATTTCTCACAGCTGCCATCAGGTGCAGCTTGCCAAGGCCATGTTGGCCGACAGCCCCGAGCCTGTGACATTGGATGAACTTGGCGATGCCACTGGCCTTGGCCGCTATAAACTGCTGCGCCGCTTTCGGGCCGCCACAGGTATAAGCCCTCACCAATGGCAGCTGCGACTGCGGCTGGAGCGCGCTAAAAAGAGTCTGATGTTGGCCCATGATATGTCGCTGACAGATGTGGCTCACGCCCACGGTTTTTGCGATTTAAGCCACTTTAGCCGCCATTTCAGGCAAGCATTTTTAACCTCACCCAAGGCCTACCGACAGGCAACCTGGAACCACAAATGATAGACATCACGCTGCTTGGCAGCATCGCCCTGATCCACACCCTGGCACTGGCAAGCCCTGGCCCTGACTTTGCCATCATGCTCAGAGTCGCAACCCGTCAGCCACGGTCTGTGGCACTTATGGCCGCACTGGGGATAGCACTGGCGATTTTGGTGCATACACTGGCAAGCCTTACCGGTCTTAGCCTGATAATCCACACCACGCCCTGGCTGTTTGTGTTGGTGCAGGCGACAGGTGCCATTTATCTTGGCTACATGGGCGTGGGCGCCCTGCTGTCGGTTAGAAAGCACTGGGCCGAACGCCAGAGCCAGCAACTGGCCGATACCCCGGCCGTGGACGAGCCATCCCTTGGCAATGCCCGCGGGCTCAGGCTGGGCCTTTATACCAATTTGTTCAACCCCAAGGCGCTGGTGTTTTTCCTGACGTTGTTTTCCGCCATGGTTGGCCCTGAGGTTAACACCGAAACCCGCTTAAGTTTGCTGCTGCTGATGTTCGCCCTCTCCTTTGCCTGGTTCGGATTGCTGGCGCTGCTGCTGACCAAACCCGGCGTTAAGCAGACGCTGGTGCGTATCGGCCCTGTTATTGACCTTATCACTGGAGCACTGTTCCTGATGGTGAGTATCGGCATCCTTGCCAGCCTGGTGAGCGAGCTGCTGACCTAGCTTTTTAGCCGGCAAAAAAATTCACTCGCGTTTCAAAGCTATCCGCAAAAAACAAAAGGCCGCACTCAGGTTATCACTGTGCGGCCTTTTGACATCTGCAGATGAACCGGCAAACACTACACCAAACGGTGTTTTTCCAGGCGATATAAAAATGCCTTGTAACTCATACCAAGCCACCTGGCGGCCTTGGTGCGGTTGCCATCGAAGCGGGCCATCGCCTGGGCAAGACAACGTGCTTCAAATGCTTCCCACTCAATACCCTCATCGGGCAATTGCCATTCATCTTTCGCGGTGACGGCCATGCCTTCCTGTGTCAGTTCTGCTTCATCGCCCAATAGCACAAAGCGCTCTATCCGGTTGGAGAGCTCCCGCACATTCCCCGGCCAATGGTAATCGAGCAAGAAGCGCATCGCCTGATGGCTGATATTGGCCACATCCAGCCCATACTGACCCGAGTGCAACCGTAAAAAATGCTCTATCAGGCGGCCTATATCTTCACGTCGCTCCCGCAGCGGCGGCATCACCACAGGCACCACATTCAGGCGGTAGAACAAGTCTTCGCGAAAGCGTCCTTCGGCCACTTCGAGGCGCAGATCCCTGTGGGTAGCTGCAATCACGCGCACATCCAGCTGCTGCTCTTTTTGGGCGCCAAGACGGGTGATAACCCCTTCCTGCAAAAAACGCAGCAGCTTGGTTTGTTGCAGCAGCGGCAGCTCGCCCACCTCATCAAGAAAAACTGTACCGCCATCAGCCGCTTCCAGTTTGCCCACCTTCAGCGCAGTGGCCCCGGTAAAGGCGCCCTTTTCGGCACCAAACAGTTCGGCTTCAGCCAGATTTTCGGGAATGGCACCGCAGTTAATGGCGATAAATGGCTTATGGGCACGGCGGGAAAGCTGATGTAATGCCCTTGCAGCCAGCTCCTTCCCGGTGCCACTCTCGCCGCCAATCAGCACTGTGGCATCTGTGCCACTGACCCGGCTTAAGCGGTCAAATACCTTCTGCATACAGGGCGCCTTGCCCACCAGCCCCACCAGTGATTGCTGCTGCGACAAGGCACTGCTGAGCGCCTTGTTTTCACGCTTAAGTGCCTGGGAGCGCGCCACTTTAGAGATAGCCAGCAGCAGTGTCTGACGCTGATAAGGCTTGGTCAGGTAATCGTCAGCGCCGGCCTGAATGGCATCCACCGCATTGGTGATGGTGCCGTAGGCCGTGGCCATGATAAAGCCCAACTCCGGAAACTCCCGCTTGACGAAATTGAGTAAATCCATGCCACTTAAGCTGCCAAGCTTCCAGTCGGAAAAAACCAGATCCGGTGTGCGGGCCTTAATTTCGACAATGGCAGCCTCAACGCAGTCGGCTTCCCGAATGCGGTAGCCTTCACTTTTGAGCATGGAAACTATCAGTTCCCGCTGCCCCGGCTCATCTTCGACGACCAATATTTCCAGCGTCATCTGCTCTCCCCATTGCTGAAATACACACTCACACGACTGCCACCCTCGGCAAGCTGCTCAAAACTGAGCCTGCCGCCATAGTGACTGGCGAGCAAGCGACCGGCAATATAGAGCCCCATACCTGTTCCCTCAGGTTTAGTGGTGACATGGGGTTGCCCAAGGCGGGCTAACAGTTTTTCATCAATACCTGCACCCTTATCATTCACGGTAACGCACAGCGTTTCTTCCTCACGGCCAAGGATTATCTCAAGCCAGGGATGAGCCGCATCTGGTTGTGCTTCAATGGCATTAATGATGACCGCATGCAAAATACTTCGTACCTCAGACTCAAGTCCGGCCAGTCTGAACTCAGTGTCAAAGCCTGTTAATCGCAGTTCTGGCGTGATTCCAGCCACTGAAAGTTCAAGCAGTATGTCCTGTACCACTGCGTTGACTGGCACGCATCGGCTACGGTCAACCTCGCTGGAAGACAGTGTAAGCAGCGACTGAATATGTTTATCCATCATGGCAATTTTTTGCTGGATCAGACCGAGTTGGCGGGAGCGCTCACGAGAGTCATCGGTAATACTCTGATTTTCCGCGAGTAAGCCGAGTGTATGCAGGGGGTTACGCAGACTGTGGGCGATACCACGGGTAATTTCCCCCAGCTCTGCCAAATGCTGCTGATTTGCCATCTGTTGTTCCCGGGCACTGAGGAGGGCAAGCTTGTCGCTCATGGCATTGAAACCTTCCAGCATTTTTTTGATTTCATCAACGCCGCGCGGTTCAACCTGATACCCCAATTCTCCCTCCCCCAACTTGCGATGCCCAACAGCCAGCGCAGTTAAAGGACCACTTACCCGGCGGCTGAGCCAATACACAAAAATCAGCGCCAACAGGGAGGACACCAATATCAATGCAGCCATCCATTCGCGAAAACGGCTCAATGCTATGGAAACATTGTTTTGCCCGAGATCCAGATGACGGGACACCATTTGCTCGCCGCCGGTAGCGGTGCGAACCACCATCACACGCGCGCCATCACCGGTTTCGCTGGTGTTTATTGTAAGGGTATCGAGAGACTCATGCAGTGCCTGCTGATACTCATGGGTCAGCAGCTGTTGCATACGGGACAGGTTTTCAAGTTCCCTTGAGAGGGTTTCGCGGATACGGGCATCCTGCTCTGTACGCGGCTGTGATTGTTCATGTTCAAACTCCGCCCTCTGTTCAAGCTTTGCCTCTACGGCTGCCATGGCACGGCCAACCTCAAGCTGTTGAAGTTCAATGATCTCTGACTGACTTGGCAACTCGACCCTGAGCGATTCAAGCAGCTGTCTGTCCTGCTCAGAAAGCCCCTCACCGTCCTTGCTCAGTGAAACACCATCATCAGCGTCAACATGAGCTTGCTGAACAAACTGTATTTTATCACCCAAATCTTCAACTACTATGTCCACTAACTGCCGCGACAAGGCGAGAGAGTCTTTTTTCAATTCATCGTCGAGTTGTTGCCTGAGTGCTTCTCCAATTAATAATTGACTGAGACTCAGCAGTAAAATAAGTCCACCAAAAAGAGCAAACAGATAATGTTTTATCGACATCAGCCCATCCTGTCTCGTTGTATATGAGGATTAACCAAGGGTACAGCGTTTATCGACAAGCCCCCCGATTCCCCCCTTCACCGCGGTGGCTGTGCATCAGTAATCAAGCCAGAGAGCTAACCGCATATAAGGCATAACAAAAAGCATGCCATTTGTGCCTAATGATGTCCCAGTCTGCCCGTGAAAAATATTCTTACTAATCAGTTAGTAAACAAAATAGTCCAGAGTAATTTCTGTGTCAGCCCGAATCAAACTGCAGCATGTACGCAAATAAGGAAACCCGCCTCCCGAAATAAGGAAACCAGCGCCTCGGATTTTGCGCAAATTAAACACATCCAATTGTTTTACATAAAATTTGCCGTTTTGGCACGCAAATCGCGTTAATCAGGCTCGACCCTTGGTCAATTTCTATTTTCAACAAAAGGATAATTGCGATGAAAAACCATGCGCTGCTAACTTCGGGTTTTGCTCTTACAGCCTTACTTTCAACCATGCTGCTTAGCGGCGAGCTTTTGGCTGCACCATCCAGTCTGCCGGCAGAAAACGCTGTATCGTCCACAGAAACCAAACCAGCGAACGAGCTCACAGAGGAAGTCACACTGGAAGCTGACTCCCCCAAGAAAGTACAAATCACAGTAGTAAAAGATGGCGAGAGTTCACACTTTACTCTGGAAGGAGATGAACTCACTGATGAAGCGCTTATCGATAACAAACTGTCAGTGCTGGACGATGAGAGTCGTGCCGATATCATTAGCACTCTGCAATCCATTCGCAGCGGCAAAACCCATATACTCAGCAAAGAAAGAGTTGCCCAGCTCCAGGCTCTGAAATCAGAACTCAAAGCCCGGGAAGTGGAAATAGAAGCACGCGGTGAAGAAATGTCTTTATTGGGTGAAGACATATCCAAACTTGGAGATACGATTTCTGAAATTGTGGTATCCAGCGTACAACAAATTGATTTGGATGAAGATGGACACAGAGTCATGGTATTGCATCATGCTGGGGACAATGAGTTGGCGATGGCACTGCACAGTATCGATGGTCAGGCTATACAATTCAGTATGCTCAAAGAGCTTCTCAAAGACAGTAAGCTGACCGATGAGCAACGGGACGAATTGAAAGCTTTACTGAGCAACTGAGCAAACCGCGCACCCTGTCACCGTAAATCATGGATATGTGATGCAGCTTAAAGAACACTGACTCAGTTCCCGTTAAGCTGGCATCACAATCCAGACTGTTTTGATAGGGTATTTTATGTGGTGGCGTGTGTTATTGATTGTGTTGGCCTGTTTGCTCACCGGTGCGCACTTCTTAAGATACAGTAATCTCGTTGGTGCGCTGGCCTTTGCCGCGGCACCTTTGTTGTGTTTTGGCCGCGAATACGCATTGCGTGCTTTGCAGCTGGTGCTGCTGGGCGCTGTGGTTGCGGTATGGGGCGTCGCAACCTTCGATTATGTGAGCATGCGCCTTGCCACAGGTGCCCCCTGGATACGCCTGCTGTGTATCATGTCGGCGGTAATGGTATTTGTTGCCTTTGCTGCCTGGTGCTGTGAAGGCATAATCCGCCTCAAACGCACCAAAACACTGGCGCCAGCAGCATAATATTGATGAGATATTAATGCGTTAGCAGCGTTCCCGCTGACGGCTCTCCTGCCCAAGGGCACGGCGGGCCGCGGCATCAACCGCCACGTTCACCAAAGCAATTACCGCCATCAGCACCAAAGCGCCGGAGAAGCGAATTTCCGAAAAATTGCTGTCGATGTAAAAGCCCAGCGTCGCCACGCCGAGCATGCCAAGAATGGCGGTTTCCCGCAAAATCACTTCAAACCGATAAAACAGCAGCGCCATCATGCCCGGATAAATCACCGGCAGCACCCGATAGCCAAAGCCATCCAGCCCCGCTTTATCCTCAGCCCCCGGAAGAATTCGATTAGCATTGCGGCTGGTCAAAAACGCTATCAAGCCGCTGTTGTGCAGCGCCAGCGCCAGAATAGCCGGCAACATTGAAGGGCCAAGCAGCAACATAAACACAAACGCCAGAATATACTCGGGTACCGAGCGCAGCAGCAGTTGCCAGCCACGGCTGAGCCAGTCGCCAAGGCGCCCCACCAAAGGCCGATAACCAAGGGGAAGCATCACCAGCACCAGGATATGGGTAAGCCCCAGCGCTGCAAAAGCCAGCAGCAGGGTCGCGCCTATACCGGGCAATGCCTGATTTTTAAGCAGCGCCATCAGCCAACTGGTTGTGTCAGCGAGCATCGGCAGCAGGGTGAGTTCACCGCCAAACCACTGACGAATGGCATAAGGCCAGATATCTTCACTGACAAAGCGCCAGATTAACATGCCATCTATAGCGGCCACCGGCGGTAAGAACACCACCGCAGCTGCCAGATACAAAGGCAATAAGGCCTTTTTGCACCAATAGGGCAAGGTGCCAATCAGCACTATAAACAACATCAGCAGCGCCGCACCCTCACTGTAGTGCCCCTGCTTGAAAGCACTTTCCAGATGGAAGCCCAGGGTCGGCATCCCCACAAAGCCAAGCACAGCACTGCTACGAAGCGCACACTCAAAGCGATAGCGCACATAGGCCTGAAGCTCCGGCAGAACATGCACTACCTTGGCATACACATAGCGACTCACTGCATCTGTGCCAGCCGGTAAGGTTTTGCCTGTGTCTTTGGGGGCGCGGCACAGAATGTCATGAAACACCCGCGCAAAAGTGGTGCCGTAGGGGAGCGCCAGCGCCAACACCCCGCTAATGGGGGACAATCCAAACAGCTGCAAAAACAGCAGCGCCCAAAAAAGCTCGTGGATAGCACGGATAAAGGCGCAACCGGCTGCAACCCAGGGTCTGTGGTACACCAGTGACAGCGGAATACCGATAACAAGCCCCAAGGCAACACCAAGCAGTGCAAAGCTGACCGTTTGCCACAGGGCTTCAAACAGATGATCGGTGGCCAGAAAGTCAGGGGAAATAAAGCCCTTGGCCATGCGGCCCAGTTCATTCCATGGCTCGAGGGCAATAATCTCGGTATCAGCAAAGAAAAAAGCGCCGAAACACACCAGCCACAGCCCCAGGGTCAGCCGCTGCCAGCGGCCAAAAAAGCCTGTTATCACCGGGGTTCTCCCGGGTGCGCTGCGGGTAAATATTCTTGGCTTAAGTTGTCGTGAGCCGCATTAGTTTCATCTTCAGCGGAATAAAAACGGTCTAAATCCGCCAATTGTAAGCTGGCAGCCGGTGCATCCAGCTGCAAGCCGCCATCGGCAAGCCCAAGAATACGATCGAAATGGGTCAGCGCCTGATGACGGTTGTGCAGCACCATCACCACAGTTTCGTGACTGCGATTGATATGCTGGATGACCCTGTCGGCCATGGCAGGATCGAGGGCGGAAACCGGCTCGTCCCCCAGAAAAATGGATTTTTGCTGATACAGCGCCCTGCCAATGGCTACCCGCTGCCGCTGACCGCCGGACAAGCGGCTCACCAGGGTGGAGGCAGGCATATCGAGCTCAAGGCTTTGGCAAATCTTGTGCACTTCATCCAGACGCGAGCCGAACGGTCTTACAAGATTAGCAAGGTTATACAAAGCATGATGGCGGGCCAGCGCCCCCATATAAATATTGTGGAAGAGGCTTAAGCCCTCGACCAGCCCCTGGCTTTGGGCACACAGGGCGGCATCAGCGGCCAAACCTTGATGCAAATGCGCCAGTAAGGTTGACTTGCCAGCGCCAGAGGCCCCCAAAATTGCAACTTTTTGCCCCTTCCTAAACGAAACCGAGAGATCGCTCAGGATCTCCCGGTCACCATAGGCAAGGGTTAAGCCTTGAATATCAAGCATAATCAGTCGATAAGACCGATGGCTTTGGCCACATCTTCAACTGGCTGATAGTCTTCGTTATCAGCAGGCACAAATGACTGACGGGGGAAAGAAGACAGCAGTTCAGGGTCTTTCATCTCCAGCAATACCTTGGTGACTTTATCTTTAAAGCCGTCGCCATAGGTTTTGTTTACATCGCCACGAATAGTCCATTGGTAGTCAGGGTAAGCCGGACTTTCCCACAGCACCTGTACCTTGCTGGTGTCAACTTTGCCGGCTTCCACCATAGAGTCCCACACCTTGTAGTTTACTGCGCCTACCTGATACACACCGGCCTCAACCTGAGTCACAGTGCGGCTGTGGTCGCCCGAGAAACCGACACGCTTAAACAGATCTTCAGGACGCTTACCCAGGTTGCGCTCAATATAGAACTGCGGCATCAGACGGCCAGAGGTTGAATCTTTGGAGCCAAAGGTAAAGGTGTAACCTCCAATGGCCGGGAAGTTTGTGCTCTGGGTCAGGCCAGTGCTGTGATGGGCAATGATATAGCTTTTGAAGAATTGATCTTCATAGCCCTGAGCAATGGCGTCGGAGCCTGGTACCAGACGACGTGCCTGTACACCTGACAAACCACCAAACCAGGCCAGCTGCACCTGATTATTACGAAATGCAGTCACAGCGGCGGAGTAAGACTTCACAGGCACGTACTTTACTTCAACGCCAAGCTGGGTTTCCAAATAGTCAGCCACTTTTTCGAAACGGCTGCGCAGCTTGGTTTCATCTTCGTCGGGAATAGCAGTAAAGGTAAAGGTGGTGGCATAAGCGACTGGAGCAACTCCGGCCAGCAGCACAAGCAGCAGCCTGGTGATGTATTTCATGGGGATAATTTCCGCGGACAATTTTTGCAGGGATTGTAACCTATCCACTCAGGCATACAAGGGCTTGAGCCCTTACCGGTCAGCGTTCATTAAGAATATTCGTCATAGAATAGTGGAAAATTTTTACTCTCAAGCCTTTAGCACGTAAACTGGCCAAAATTTGCATGGGAACCCTGTTATGAGAATTCTGGTTGTTGAAGATGATCCTTTGCTGTCACATCACCTCAAGGTTCAACTCAGTGAGCTGGGCAATCAGGTACAGGTGGCCAACACGGCTCAGGAAGGCTTTTTTCAGGCGACCAATTATCCCATTGACGTGGCCATTGTGGATTTGGGTCTGCCGGATCAGGATGGTATTGAGCTAATCACCCGCCTGCGGGATGCAGAGCTCAAGGCGCCCATACTGATCCTGACCGCCCGGGTTAACTGGCAGGACAAGGTGGAAGGTCTTAATGCCGGTGCCGATGATTATCTGGTGAAACCCTTTCAAAAAGAAGAGCTGGTTGCCCGTCTCGATGCGTTGGTACGCCGCAGTGCCGGATTTGTAAAACCCAAAATCACTTCAGGCTCGCTGGAGCTCGACCTTGCGGCCAAACAGGTTACTCTTGATGATGCCCCCTTGGAAATTACTGCATTTGAGTACCTTATTCTGGAGTATTTGATGCGTCACAGCCATGAAGTAGTCGCCAAACAGCGACTGCTTGACGTAATTTACGGTGACAAAGAAGGTGACCCCAACACCATTGAAGTGATGGTAAGCCGACTGCGCAAAAAACTGACCCGCGATGGCACCGATAACCCCATAGTGACCATTCGGGGTCAGGGCTACAAATTCAACCTGCCCTGTCATTAAATCATGCGATTTAAGCTCAAGCCCAAACGTCGATTGCTGACAAGGATGTATCTGACATCCTTGTCCATCATTACCCTGGTTGGTTTTGGTTTAGCCTGGATGGTGAACATCCTTCATGCGCAAAACTCCTACAATGAAGAAACCGCTCAACTTATCGCCGAAATCCCTCAGGTAGCAGCGGAGCTGCGAGAGCACGATCTTATTCCCGACACCAGTGCCTGGCTGGAAGAAAACCGCAAAGCCGAACGTTATGTGATGGCAAGCTGCGATGACAGATTCAAGCAAGTATGGACCTCCTCCATGGCAGTCGACCGTGGCCTGTTTGATACCTGCGAGCGCTTTGCTGAAATCAAAGGAGAATCCCCCCCCTACTACCTGACTCTGTCCGACAATCGCGGTTACTACATCTACATGCTGTCAGTAGACATTGCCAAGGTTCATTACAATCTGCTGGTGATGAAAGACGCCGAAAAGCTGGAGCAGGAGTACAGCAAGTTCAGCCGCCGAACCTATTTCAGGCTGGCGCTGGTGCTGGTGCTGGCACTTATTCTGTTGGTCAGCGCCGCCTATTGGGGAATGCGCCCACTGGTGCGGATGCAGGAAGAGCTGAAATCCATCGCAGACGGCAAAGCCAAATCGCTCTCGGAGGGTTACCCTGTCGAACTTGAAGGGGTAACCCAAGCTCTTAACCAATTGCTGTTGCAATCGGCTGCACAGCAGGAACGTTACCAAAACGCCATGAACGACCTTGCTCACAGCCTGAAAACCCGTCTGGCAGCGGTGCATGCCATTCTGGATGACAGAGCGCTGCACCAACAGGAAGCCGGCGAAAAGGTAATGGAACAGGTCAGCCAGATGGATCATCTGGTGAAGTATCAGCTCAAACGAGCCATGCTAGGGCGTAAGGGGCTTAAGCAGGAACAAACCCCATTGCTGCCGCTGGTGACTCAGCTTTCGCAAATGCTGTTCAAAATATATCGCGATAAAGACGTGCAATTTTCGGCGCGTATTCCGCCCATGCTGCTGTTTCCGGGCGATAAAGGCGACATTATGGAGCTGTGTGGCAATCTAATGGAAAATGCCTTCCGGCTGTGTATTGGCATGGTCAGGGTCAGCGCCGAAATCAACAGCAGCGGTGAATTCGAACTCAGAGTGGAAGATGATGGTCCGGGAGTGGCCGAAAGCCTGCGCCAAAAGATAATTGAGCGTGGAGTCAGAGCCGACACCCAAAGCCCGGGCCAGGGCATTGGGCTTGCGGTATGCCACGAAATTGTATCGAGCTACAACGGCGTACTGACCATTGAAGAGTCCATTCTTGAAGGGGCCATGTTCAAGATCCGGATCCCTCTTTAACCAACAGCCAATGCGCTGATCTGCAAACAATTATAGCCTTGCAGCTTAGCCACCAGAGTATAATTGCTCGGCACGATTAAACATCACCCAGGATGTGGCTATGTATTTATCGCCGCTTACAGGCACATTACCCCTGTGTGTATGTGTAAAGCCAGCAGGCGCTATCACCATAGTGCCCTTGGTAGGCCTGAGCTTTCTATTTTGGTAGAAGAACTCTGTTTCGCCGCCCTGTTCCACATCGTTCAGGTAAAACATATACAACACAACTCTGTGCAATGCCTCATTGTGTCCGGCTTGAGGGAATTGTTCCGAATGCCAGTGCGGGTAACCGCCCTTCCCCATCGGGTATTTTTGAACGTTTACCGTGCCACTGCGATACAGATACTTCACCAGCGCATCCGCTCTGGGATGGCCAAGTGTGTCATAATTGGCGGGAGTGAGGGTTACGGCCTTGCCCTGTTCATCTGCAACCTGAACCGCCACAGCTCCCATTAAAGCCATGGAATACTTATCGAAGTAATCCACAGTACCTTTGAGGGCATAACCAAGCAACTCATTCCGAATAGGCAGCAAATCGTTGAATGCATCAAGGGTAATATCCCGGCTGAGCTTTTTTTCTTTGTCTACACCGTTGCCTGTTTTACCATCAACCACGCCAGAATGTTGCTCCAGCACATTAATTAAGCGATCGCACAGCTCAGGCGGTATCGCGTTTGGGTATACTTCGATAAAATCCATGTCACACTCGGGGAATACATACGTATTACTATGCTGACATGCCAGTTAAGTAATTGTAAAGTATTACCATTGGGCTAAACTTCACCCTATTGTAATTGACTGAACCCATATGAATAAAAGTTGTAAGGTACACGTCAACCAACTACAGGTTGGAAACTTTGTTCGCCTGCCAGTAGCTTGGAAGGACCACCCTTTTTTATTCAACAGCTTTCGCCTGAAGCAGGATGCCCAGATCCAGCTGATTAAAAGCCTAGGTATTGAACATGTGTTTGTGGATCTAGACCGAAGTGACGTTCCTCCGCTGACAGAAACTCCATCCTCCAGCAATAAACCTGATACCTCACTTGCGCCTCTGCGTGAGACTCTCGATAAGCAAAAACAAGATCAAATTGAAAAGCTCAAGAAAATGCGTCGGGATTTGGGTAAGACCGAGCAGGAATTCGACCGCTCACTTGCCAAAATGCGAAGTTTAATCAGTAAATTAAGAAGTCGACCTTTAAATGCAATACAGGACGCCGAAGCGCTGATCCAAGACATAACCAGTCAATTACTGGAAAGTGATAACCTGGTGTTGCATCTAATGGGGGACGCAAAAAATGACGATAGCATTTACTATCACTCACTCAACGTTGCAGTGCTGTGCATGCTTATTGGCAAAGAGCTTGGTTGGGAACGAGCTGATATCGAAGCCCTGGGAATGGGGGCACTGTTTCATGATGTGGGAAAACTAAAAGTACCTGCTCAAATATTGAAAAAACAGGCACCTTTGACCACTCCCGAACAGAACTTCATCAATCAGCACCCGGCGTTTGGAGCAGAGCTAGTGCGTCTCGCCGATACCTTTCCCGAGCGTGCTTTGCCAATTATTACCAATCACCATGAGTTCCTGGATGGCACTGGTTATCCCAAAGGGTTAAAAAAAGGCGATTTGTGCCAATTATCCCAGTTGGCAGCCGTTGTGAATGAATACGATAAACTTTGCCACCCCGATAATATGACCAAGGCGAAAACCCCCTATGCCGCGTTGGGCTATCTGTTTAAGCATTACAAAGGCAAACTGAACAATGAGTTTATCGGTCAGCTCATCCGGATGTTGGGAATTTATCCTCCCGGCTCGGTCGTTGAACTCAACAGCGGCCAGTTTGGCATGGTAATGGGAGTTAACATCAGTAAACTGCTATTCCCACGCATCATGGTTTATGATGCTCTGGTTCCAAAAGATCAGGCACCGATAATCGACCTCGAAGCAGAAGGGTTGAGCATTGTCAGGTGCCTTCCACCCGCCGCCATCCCCGAAAAAATCTTCAAGTACCTTAATCCCCGGGAAAGAGTCACTTACTTCTTCGGTCAGGACAGTAAAGGCTAAACAGATGCTGTGCCAATGCACAGCGTCTGCCCCACCTTATATAACTTGTAATATCGCAACGGTTCTTACTTAGAGCCAAGTTGTCTTGTCCGGATATGTCTCTTTGTCTAGTGTGAAAGAGTGACCATAAACGCCCGATGCGTTGAAGGGGGTAACATGACACCCTTACCAGATTTTGACACTCTATTATGGATGGCAGATAACAAGCCTGACGAACTGGAACAGCTTCGCAGCACCTTAAATCGTGAATTGATTGAAAGCTCAGAAAGCAACCGCGACCAACTTGAATGCTTGGTGTTTAATTTAAATTGCCAACTCGAACGCTGCAGTAATCCATACCATCGTTGTGTGGTTGCTATGAGTATGATGCGCAGCAAACTGAATACGCTTCACAATATCATTAACGAACCAGACTACCTTGCACGTGAAAGTGCTGTCATTATTCCGCTTTTCAAGGCCTGAGCCTACAACCAACGCTTTCGTTTAAAAAAGAAATAGGTGCCGGCAGCACTGGCTAGCATCATGGCAATAGCCATGGGGTAGCCATACTGCCATTCGAGCTCTGGCATAGTGGTGAAGTTCATGCCATAGCTGGACGCAATCAGGGTTGGCGGCAGAAACACCACAGCAGCTACCGAGAAAATCTTGATGATCTTGTTTTGCTGCAAGCTGGTAAGTCCCATTGCGGCATCCAACAGAAAGTTTAATTTATCGAAAATAAACTGGCTGTGGGGCATCAAAGATTCGATGTCCGTCAGCATCTCCCGCAACTCTTTCATATCGTCATCGGTAAGCTGGCCACGATAATAACGCTGCATATAACGCAAAGAGCGCTGAGTATCGAGCAAACTTAAACGGATTTTGCCGTTGGCGTCTTCCTGGATGGTGATGAGCTTGAAAACCTCATCCAGCTCCTGGGTTTCAAATACTTCTTCACCCACGTTTTCAAGCACCGTGTAGACGTCTTCAATCAAATCCGACAGGTAATCTACTTTCAGATTGAAAAGCTCGATAAAAAGCTCCTGAGGTGTCGACACTTCGAGCCGACCAAGACGCATATAGTTTCTGAGCAATCGGATAAGACCAACATCCTCTTCTCGGATAGTCAGCAGGAAATTGGTTCTGAGGTTAAAGGAAACGTTAACACCACGTACATCCTGCCCCACACGCTGTGGAAACAACGAATTGATATGCAGGCCATCACTGTTCTGGTAAAAACGGGCAGAGGCTTCAATTTCATTGATGTCTTCCTCATCGGGAAGCTCTTCCACCGAAAACTGTGCCAGCCAATCACGCTCATCATCTTCTGGCTTATAGAGATCCAGCCATAGGGTTTGGGGAGGAATAGGATCCTGAACGCCTAGCTCGAGTATGGTTAATTGACGATTTTCATACACATACGCAGTGATCATAGAGCCTCCTAACCCGTTCACATGGGGACAATCTTAAATCGCGGCTAGTTTACCCGATAACTGTGGAATAAAAAGCGAGTTATATGCAATAAGGCGTTGACTTACTGCTGGTCAGAGCTGGAGATCATAATACGCTCCTGAGACGACAGGCGAATTTTCAGTCCTTCTATGGTTTCCAGCTCTGATTGGCCAAGATCTCTTTTGCGCACTTTGAAGGCCTGGGTTTCCCCCTGTTCAGGCGAAACAATAGTCACAGTCAGAACCCGATTTCCATCGTACCATCGCCAGCCGAGCCACACTGAGCTCAAAAGCAGTACTGTAAACAGGGAACCCACCGCCAGATAGCGGGTCAGTAAACTACTGGCTGAAGCCGTAGGTGCGACGGGTTTGCGCTTTTTATAAGAGAAGTAAGCGGTGAATATCACAGCCAACGTCAGCAATATTTTCAGCAACATAGCAATCTCCCCAAAGCAACTGGGTCAGTTTACACCATGCGCGGGATAAGTTCTGTTAAGAAACTCTTATAAAGCAGGGGTGAAATCAAAATGCTGGTAGTTCGCATTGGAAAGTAGTCACTTATGAATATAAAAACGAAAAAGCCCCTGCTCAGCAGGGGCTTTTTCGTCTTATTAGGCGCTTGGCAATGACCTACTCTCACATGGGGAGACCCCACACTACCATCGGCGCTGCTCCGTTTCACTACTGAGTTCGGAATGGGATCAGGTGGGACCAGAGCGCTATTGTCACCAAGCATAAACTGTTCTGACTGGTTAATCTCTTGTCTGACTGCATTGTTCTTTCGCTCAAGTGCTCATGTAGCGCTGCTACACTGCGCCTTTCGCTCCGTCACAGCTTTGTCAGCCATGAGATTTCCTGCGCCAGGATTTCCAATCAGTTAATTCAGAAAGCTGATGCTCTATCGAGCTTGAGTTATCACTTCAATCAAGTCTGGTTCTTCAAGACTTATCTACTCTAACCATCAGTCAAAACCCATCTGGGTTGTATGGTTAAGCCGCACGAGTCATTAGTACAGGTTAGCTCAACGCCTCACAACGCTTACACACCCTGCCTATCAACGTCCTGGTCTCGGACGGCTCTTCAGTGGACTCAAGGTCCAAGGGAAGACTCATCTTGGGGCTCGCTTCCCGCTTAGATGCTTTCAGCGGTTATCGATTCCGAACGTAGCTACCGGGCAGTGCCATTGGCATGACAACCCGAACACCAGCGGTTCGTTCACTCCGGTCCTCTCGTACTAGGAGCAACCCCCCTCAATCTTCCAACGCCCACGGCAGATAGGGACCGAACTGTCTCACGACGTTCTGAACCCAGCTCGCGTACCACTTTAAATGGCGAACAGCCATACCCTTGGGACCGGCTTCAGCCCCAGGATGTGATGAGCCGACATCGAGGTGCCAAACACCGCCGTCGATGTGAACTCTTG
>NZ_JBFKLW010000048.1:0-31870 GCF_041630135.1 Shewanella sp. | reverse complement strand
TTCATATTTTTGTCACAAAACTGACCAATAATGTTCAGCGTGGACATTCACTGACAGAAAACCGCTTATGACTGCAAGGATTTTGATTGTTGAAGATGAGTTGGCCATCCGCGAGATGCTGACTTTTGTGATGGAACAGCACGGTTTCATTACCACGGTTGCCGAAGACTTTGATTCGGCGCTGTCTCAGCTTGCCGAGCCATACCCGGACCTCATCCTGCTCGATTGGATGTTCCCCGGTGGCAGTGGCATCCAGCTGGCCAAGCGTCTCAAGCAGGACGAGTTTACCCGCCAGATCCCGGTAATCATGCTCACCGCCCGTGGCGAAGAAGAAGATAAGGTCAAGGGCCTGGAAGTGGGTGCAGATGATTATATCACCAAGCCATTTTCGCCCAAGGAACTGGTGGCCCGCATTAAGGCGGTACTGCGCCGCGCAGCGCCTACCCGTCTGGAAGAAACCATTGATGTGCAGGGGCTTAGCCTGGATCCGGTCAGCCACCGCGTCACCGCCGGAGATACAGTGCTGGAGATGGGGCCGACCGAGTTCAGGTTGTTGCACTTCTTCATGACCCACCCTGAGCGGGTGTACAGCCGTGAGCAGTTGCTGGACAACGTGTGGGGCACTAACGTGTACGTGGAAGACAGAACCGTGGATGTACACATCCGTCGTCTGCGAAAGGCAGTAGAGCCTTCTGGTCACGATCGTCTTATTCAAACAGTCCGCGGTGCCGGCTACCGTTTTTCCACCCGGGTGTAGTCCGCCATAGGCACAGGAAGCCCTATAGGGTATCTTGTGCTTCCAACGGACCCCTTAGCTGGACATCTTTATGTTCGATTCCTATTCAGGGTATCGCCTGGCCTCCAGGCTGATGATTTACCTGTTAGTTACCCTGGCACTGGGCCTGCTGTTTGGACAGGTGCTGTGGACGCTGCTGATTGGCTGCGTGGTGCTGCTTATCTGGCATTATCGTCAGTTAGGCCGCCTGACCCATTGGCTGTGGCATGACCGCCGCCTCACGCCGCCCCAGGGCAGTGGCAGCTGGGAAGGGATTTTCAACGGCATTTATCGGCTTCAGGGTAAAAATCGTCGCAGGGTTTCTCAATTGGCGGGTTTGCTTGGCCGATTCCGTCAGGGCGCCGAAGCATTGCCCGATGCCGCTGTGGTGCTGGACTCCGACAAGAATATCCTTTGGTGCAATAAGCTGGCACAACTGATGCTCGGGCTAGTGTGGCCCAAGGACAATGGCCAGCGCATCGATAATCTTATCCGCCACCCGGATTTTGCGGCTTACCTGAAAAATCACGATTTTAATGAGCCGTTGGAGCTGCCCTCGCCGGTATCAGATAAGCGTCAGCTTGAGTTGCGGCTGATGAAGTACGGTGACAGGCAGATGCTGCTCATTGCCCGTGACATCACCCGTATTCGCCAGCTGGAAGGGATGCGCAAAGAGTTTGTGGCCAACGTATCCCATGAACTCAAAACCCCGCTCACTGTGCTGCAGGGTTACCTTGAGATGATGCAGAGCATGACTGAGCCTGATGACATCAACGCCAAGCCGTTGGCGCTGATGCAGCAGCAAACCCGGCGGATGCAGTCGATGGTAGAGCAGCTTTTGACCCTGTCGCGCATCGAAGATGCCACCGATGTTGACCTTGAAAACACAGTCAACATGGCGGCGCTGATGGGTAACATTAAAGATGAAGCTGAGGCACTGGCTCAGGGTGAGTACAGCTTGCAGTTTGATATTCAACCGGGGCTGAATGCCCATGGTAATGAGGTGCTGCTGCGCAGCGCCTGTATTAATCTGGTGTCCAACGCCATCCGTTACACTCCGCCGGGGGGCATTATCAAAGTCAGCTGGCGGCTCATTGCCACCGGCGGTCGCTTTCAGGTGGAAGATAATGGTGAGGGAATTGCGCCCCAGCATATTGGTCGGTTGACTGAACGCTTCTACCGGGTCGACAGTGCCCGCTCCCGCGCCACCGGTGGCAGCGGCCTGGGTCTGGCGATTGTAAAGCATGCGCTGGCCCACCATCACACCGAACTGTATGTCAGCAGTCAGCTGGGTAAGGGCAGTATCTTCGGCTTTGTGATCCCTCAGCATCTGCTGGAGCAACAAAACGGTCAATAATGCCATTCCATAAACAAAGAAAGACAGGCAATAGCCTGTCTTTCTTTTTGATAAAAAAGTACTTTTCAAAAATCTGAACTAAAAGTGCCACTGTCATGCAAGTGTCACATCAAGGTCATAGACTTGTCATCGTGGCAGTTGATACTGGCTGCGTCTAAACAAAAATGGTTCAACACTGGAGCAATTATGAAACTGAAACAGCTTGTCGGCGCCATGACCCTGACCGCCGCCGGTTTATTCACCGCTGCCGCCTCGGCTGCACTGGACCCTGCACTGCCTACTTATGAAAAGACCAGTGGCGTGTCTGGTAACCTGTCTTCTGTCGGTTCTGATACCCTGGCCAACATGATGACCCTGTGGGCCGAAGAGTTCAAAACCGTTTACCCCAATGTGAACATCCAAATTCAGGCTGCCGGTTCTTCTACTGCGCCACCAGCCCTGACTGAAGGCACGTCTCAGTTCGGCCCAATGAGCCGCAAGATGAAGCCCAATGAAATCGAAGCTTTCGAAAAGCACTACGGTTACCAGCCAACTGCGATTCGGGTAGCCATCGATGCGCTGGCGGTATTCGTGCACAAGGACAACCCAATCCAGGGGCTGACCATTGAGCAGGTTGATGCCATCTTCTCTTCTACCCATAAGTGCGGCGGCAGCGATGTTCAGCGCTGGGGCGACTTGGGTCTGGATGGTAACTGGGCGGCCAAAGACGTCCAGCTGTACGGCCGCAATTCAGTATCCGGTACCTACGGTTACTTTAAGAAGAACGCCCTTTGTAAAGGCGACTTTAAGGCCAACGTAAACGAGCAGCCCGGCTCTGCTTCTGTGGTGCAGTCTGTGTCTCAGTCACTGAATGCTATCGGTTACTCTGGTATCGGTTACAAGACTGCCGGTGTGAAAGCGGTAGCCCTGGCCAAGAAAGGCGACAGCTTTGTAGATGCCACGGTAGAAAACGCAGCCAATGGTACTTACCCACTGTCTCGTTACCTCTACGTTTATATCAACAAGCACCCGAACAAAGACCTGTCTCCAATGGAACGTGAGTTCGTCCGCTTCATCCTGTCCAAGCAGGGGCAGCAGATTGTTGAGAAAGACGGTTACGTGCCACTGCCAAACAGCGTAACTGCCAAAGATCTGGAAAAAGTGGGTATCCGCCTGTAATTCCAGCTCGCAGAAAAGGCCTCCTTCGGGAGGCTTTTTGCGTTTAGGGGGGGGGAAGATTGAGGTGCAGTGCGTTCGCAAGGCTAAACCCAGACATAAAAAAATGGCTCCCAATGGGAGCCGGAGAAGTGTCTTTCCAATTCAGTTTTAACACTAAGGATGGCTGCGCTAGAAACCATCAAAAAGGAGGATGATGATGAACGATGAAAAACTCGGTTCAATAATTCAGACTCGCCTTTTCGGAGTTAGTTCCCGCTGTTTGCACATTTTTTGCAATTTTTTTCAGCCATAGGGAAAACTCATCATCCATACTGGTTCCCCACTCACGCACCAGTGCCTGATAACGAGGGTAATCGCCCTTGCGGGTAAAGCCCAGCATGGTCTCCAGCTTGTCTCTGTGGTGCTCCATCATAAAACGTACCGCCAGGTAGCCCCAGCGATAGATGCGGTCACTGCCGCCGTTGTGCTCGTAACTGGTGTTGAAAATCTCACTAAGGCGATAGGTCCCCTTGGCAGCATGCTCGGCTGCGGCAATGTTGTTGTCCCCCTGAGCCAGATATTCGGCAAGGCCTTCTGACCACCACACCAGGTGGGGCAGCGCCGGGGCCGGCTTGGGGCAGTATTCGGGGGCACTGTGGGAGTCGTGCAGCGAAGCGCAGAAATCGCCATACAAATTAAAGCGGCCATCCAGATAGTGCACGTATTCGTGGCGCAGGTTCCAGATGGCACCGTTTTTCTGATAGGCCACAAATTCGGCCTGATTGCCGGGGGTGTCCGGCAAGCCTTCCAGATACATGCCGCCGTTATCGCTGGGCACATTGAAGTGTGCGGTCACATAGGTGCGGTAGGCGTCGGCATCGGCGTAGATATTGGCACGCATGGCGGTGTTATTGTCGTGCTTTACCGGGCTGTTGTGGGTGTTGAGCAGTTGATGGAACTTGGCTTCCTGTTGGCTCAGCATCTGGCAGGCGTCTTTAATCTGCGCCTTGGTCAGTGCCTGGGCGCGGATAATCAGGGTAGGGCTGCATTGATGCTGGGTTTTCAGGACGGCATCAACCGGTAACGGGCTGGTGGCAAACGACGGCAACGCCAGCAAGGAGCCGACAAACAAGCTTGGGAGTGAAACGGCAAAGGCGCGCATGATGGAATTTCATTTGTGGATATTGTATGCAAATAATGCCTTGGTGAGATAATTTGTCAATCTTTCACGGTGCTGCCGCTTGGTTGACTAAGTTTGGATAGGCATACTTGGGTAAATTGGCTAATGGGAAACCTTATGCAGCAGTGGGACAATCGGCGGGATTATCATTCCTTTGCCAACACCGATGAGGTGCAGGTTACGCACCTTGCGCTTGATGTGAATATTGATTTTGATACCTGCACTCTGGAGGGGTGTGCCCGGCTGTCGCTGATGTCGCGGGAGCCGCTGGTGAAAAAGCTGATTCTGGATTGCCGTGCGCTGACCATTTTGCAGATAGTCGACAATCAGGGTCACTCGCTCGACTGGGCACTTGGCGAGCAGGATCCGATTCTCGGCCAGCCACTCACCATTGGCATCGACAGCGCAGTGACGGCCGTGACGATTCATTATCGCACCAGTCCCGATGCCCAAGGGCTGCAGTGGCTCGATGGCCCGCAAACCCAAAGCGGCAAGCCGTTTTTGTTTTCTCAATCTCAGCCCATCAATGCCCGCAGCTGGATACCGCTGCAGGATTCGCCGAAGGCCAGAGTCACCTTTGATGCCCGGGTGCAGGCAAACCGTGACTGCCGAGTGGTGATGAGTGCGCTGAATGCACCGGATTTGCCCGATGATGGTGTATTCCGGTTTGTGATGGATAAACCCATGCCAACGCATTTGCTGGCCATAGCCGCCGGCGAGATTGAGCGCATTGAGGTGGGACCGCGCAGTGCCGTGTTTGCCGAGCCTGAAACGGCGAAACTCGCGGCCAAAGAGTTTGATGATATTGAAGCCATGATGCAGATGGCCGAATCGATTCTGGGGCCTTATGCCTGGGGGCGCTATGACATGCTGATTTTGCCGCCCAGTTTTCCTTTCGGCGGCATGGAAAACCCCTGCCTGGCATTTTTGACTCCCACGCTGATAGCCACTGACAAAAGTCTGGTCTCCACCGTGGCCCATGAACTGGCGCACTCCTGGACAGGTAATCTGGTCAGTAACGCGACCTGGCGCGACTTGTGGCTCAACGAGGGCTTTACCACCTACTTTACCAATCGGATTGTGGAAGCCGTGTATGGCAAGGAGCAGGCTGAGCTTGAGCTGATGATTGAGTATGGCCGTTTGCAGGAAGAGATGACAGGTATGCCCAGTGCGCGCCAGACCTTACCTGCCAATCTGCAAACAGACGATCCCAATGCCGCCTTTAACCGCTTTACCTACGATAAGGCATCGATGTTTGTGCACTTCCTTGAGGTACGGCTGGGCCGGCAGGATTTCGATGCCTTCCTGCGCCGCTATATAGAAAAATATGCCTTTGTCGCTATCACCACTGAGGATTTTGTCGAGTATGCCAGCCAAACTCTGCTGCAAGACCATGCCGATAAGCTAACCGAGGCTGAGCTGCTGGAGTGGATTTACGCAGAAGGCCTGCCAGATATGTTCACAGCGCCAACGTCAACCAGCCTGAATAAAGTTGATTGTGCCCTTGAGCGCTGGCGCGGCGGCGCTGCCCTGACCAGGAATGACACTCAGACATGGCGGGTACAGCATTGGCAGTATTTTCTTGCGGGGTTGCCGGAGCACCTTCCTCAGGCACGATTACTGGAGCTTGATGACGTTTTTGACCTTGGCAATTCAGCCAATGCTGAAATTGCTTGTGACTGGCTCAGAGTCGCTATTCGTAACCATTTCGATCCGGCGCTGGGACAAGTGGAAACCTTTTTGTGTCGCATTGGCCGGGCCAAGTTTGTCAGGCCGCTATTTGCCGAGCTGCAAGTCGCAGGGTATCAGAATGAACTGGGGGCGATTTACCGACGGGCCCGTGAGACTTATCACCCGTCACTCAGGGTGCAATTGGACAAGCTGTTAAAGACTAACTGAGAGTAAAAAAAGAGGGCAACCATGAGGTTGCCCGAAATGTTCAAGTCAGTAAGCTTGCCATATGCGCCAGCAAAACAAGCTGATGCTGAAAGGGAGAATGATGATGAACGTTACCCATGCAGCTGCCGGCTAAGCCGGCTGCAAAAATTCAGTTCACAGTATCTGACCCGTGCTTATTTAAGAAGTTCAGCCAAAGGGCAAAAATATTCTAAATTTTTTTATTTTTTCAAAAAAAGCGAAAACGGGGCATAAAAAAAGGCAACCTGGGGGAGGTTGCCCTGCGATCCTTCAGTGGACCAAGGGGACTGCGCTAGAAGTCCCAGGGAGAATGATGAACACGAAAACCCATTTCAATGTTCACTATGTTTGAGCTCCCCGTGCGGTAAAAAGTTCCACCGAAACCGATAAAAAAATCAAAAAATTTTATCCATATGAATTCAAATGGATTTTAATTTGTCTTTTCTGCCAGCAGGGCTTCAATATCTTTTTCAAGCTTGGCGGGATCTGTGGTTGGGGCAAATCTGTCCCGCACCTTGCCATCACGGCCAATCAAGAATTTGGTGAAGTTCCACTTAATGGATTGGCTGCCAAGCATGCCCGGTGCTGCTTTTTTCAGATGCACAAACAGTGGATGGGTCTTATCACCGTTCACGTCGATTTTGGAAAACAGCGGGAAACTCACGCCGAAATTCAATTCACAGAACTGGGCAATTTCTGCCTCACTGCCTTGCTCCTGGGCACCGAACTGGTTGCAGGGGAAACCGAGAATTTCCAGCCCTTGGGACTGATACTTGCGATAAAGATTTTCAAGCGCTTGATACTGAGGGGTAAAACCACATTTGCTCGCGGTGTTCACAATCAGGAGCACCTTGCCACGGTAGTCGTTCAGGGTGCGACTGTCACCGGCAATGCCGGTCAGAGAAATATCGTAAATCTGGCTCATGGTGTGTGTCCGTTTAAATAATCATCGATGTCATTGTAGCGCTATCTATGCTTGCGTGCAAACAAATTGTGCGCAATATAATTGCTCGGTTGCGATCACCTTTGAATCCCAATATAGTCAGCCACAAGATGTAACGGATGGACAACGCCTTGACTGAACAAATCCCCGAGCAAGAACCCAACCTGGCCCCACAAAATGAAGTGGGGCAAGTTGTTCAGCAACTGACAGGTGCCTTTGGCGAGGCGCAGGCCGAGGTGTTTTCGGAAATTCTGGAAGAGGTTGAGCCCGGCACAGTGGCGGTATTGCTGGAAGCATTGCCGTTGGAAGCACGTTACGAGCGCTGGCAGCAGATTGAGTTTGGCGACAGGGTTGAAGTGCTTAGCCTGATGCGCGCCGATCCTCGTATGGGCATTTTGAAACGCATGCCCGACGAAGAAATCGACATGCTGTTTGCCCAGCTAAGCCCTGAAGATCTTATCGAGTGGAGTGACTATCTCCCCGAAAGCTTCACTGACCGTGCGCTGGCTCAGATGGGTGAGCGTCAGCGTCAACACTTCGAGCTTTATAATCAATATTCTGAAAATGAAATTGGTCGTTATGCCGACCACCAGATGCTGGTGTTGTCTACCAAGGCTACCGTTGGGCAGGCCCAGCGCTTCTTTCGCCGGATTGAACTTGACTGTAACGATTCGCTGTTTTTGGTTGATGAACAAGAGTTGTACCGTGGTGCAGTAAGTCGCTATGACGTGTTTCGCTCAAGCCCGGATGCGCCATTGTTAAGTTTGTTGGATGAAGACAGCCGTGCCATCAGTGCCGATGCGTCCTTGATGGATGCGGCGGAGCTGCTCGAGCACAGCCGTGAAGTGGAACTGCCTGTAGTGGATGAAGAAGGGGGCCTTATCGGCCGCGTTACCCTGAGACAGGCCACTGAGTTGGTGCGTGAGCACTATGAATCCCAGTTGATGGCGTCCGCCGGTATGGGCGAAACCGATGACTTGTTCGCCCCCATAGTGACAGGTGCCCGCCGCCGCGCGGTCTGGTTGGGTATTAACCTGCTGACGGCATTTCTGGCATCGGCCACCATAGGCCTGTTTGAGAGTGTGTTGTCACAGGTGGTTGCTTTGGCGGTGCTGATGCCGATTGTCGCTTCCATGGGCGGTATCGCTGGCAGTCAGTCTTTGACACTGATGATCCGCGGCATGGCCATGGGGCAGATTTCAGCCGGTAACCTCTGGTCACTGATGAAGAACGAGCTTGGTATCGGAGCCCTCAATGGCGTGCTCTGGGCCATTGTCATCGGTTTGGTATCGGCCTGGTGGTTTAACGATCAGATTATTGGTATCGCTATTGGCTGTGCCATTTTGGTGAATATGCTGGTGGCGGCTGGGGCTGGGGTGATTATCCCGATGATATTGCAAAAAATGGAACAGGATCCGGCGCTGTCCGGTTCGGTTATTCTGACCACAGTGACTGACGTAGTGGGCTTTTTCAGCTTCCTCGGTCTGGCCAGTATTCTGTTCCTGTGATCGCTCCAGTTCGATGAACGGCCAATATCTATGACTCATCCCGCACACAGTCTGCAACTAAGGCCTGCCTCGACCACTACCGATTTTTCTGCCGCGGCTGCGCTGATTGACAGTCGCGACGACAATCACCATCCGCTGGATCATGGGGCACTCAGGCAAGCGCGGCTGCTGATGCTGGCCTGGGACGGCGATGTGCTGGCGGGCTGCGGTGCTGTCAAAGCGGGCGTTGGTGAAGTGGCAGAGCTTGGTTACCTTGTGGTTGCCAAGGCCTATCGGCGCAGGGGGATAGCAGCGTTACTGACCCAGGCGCGCATTCAATGGGCGCGGCAAGCTGGCATTAAGCTTTTATGGGCCACGGTCAGGGCAGAAAACAGTGCCAGCCGCGACAATCTGCTTAAGGCCGGCTGGCAGTTTTTTGGTGACTATCTCAGCATTCGTGGTACCGGAAACACCATAGGTTGGTATGTGATGCTCCTCGCCGATGATCTGGACATCAGCGCTTTGATGGCCCCTGTGATTGGCGCGAGACTTCCCGTGCCCGCCAGGCCCTGAATGTACTCTTAAGTTCCGGATACACTGGCAGCACCGCTGACCACAGCACTATGATAGTGCCGGCGACACTCAGGAAATTGGGCGATTCCCCCAGAAACCACAGACCGAAAAGAGTGGCAAATACCAAACCTGTGTACTCAGCCGGAGCCAGTTGGCTGGCATCGGCCTTACGGTACGCATGTATCACAAGCCAGGTCATGGCAAGGTAGAACAGTGCCAGCGAAAGCCCTACGGCGCCCACGTCCAGAGCCAGTGGCGCGCCTTCGATGGCGGCGGCAGGCAGAAGGAAAACCATGGCGAAGGCGTTGGACCAAAACAGCGTGCTGAAAGGGTGCTCCGCCGTAGCATAGCGTTTTAAAATTAAACTGTTGCTTGCACTTATCAGAGCGCCAAGGACTGCCAGTAGCAGATAAGGGTTAAATCCTGAAGGCTGACTAATCATCAGAATGCCAACAAAGCCAACAGTTGCGGCGACAGAGCGGCGGTAGCCTATTGACTCTCGCAGAAACAATGCTGACATCAACAACAGCATGAGAGGTGCAAGATAGAGCACGGCGGTTACAGAGGCTAACGGCAAGTTCAGAATGGCGATAAAAAATACCCCATTGCCCAAGCCAATCAGCAGCGCCCGTATCATGTGTACCTTGTATAAAGGACTCAGTTTAAGGTTGCCCTGCAATTTCAATACAAAAGGCATCACCAACAGAGTGGCAAATAACTGTCGATACAGCACCAGCTGAAATACCCCGATATTCTGGTCGAGAAGTTTAATCAGCAGATTACCTGTAGCAATCAGTAACTGGGCCAGCAAAATCAGATAAATGGGGTGCATTGAGTGGAAAATGACCAAAACGGGTGGCAACGGCATAAAATAACACCCATTAAACGGTGCGTCTTGCGGAAAATAACTGGCTACAATTGAAAAAAGGGAGATGTAGCAATAAAGTTGCCAGATGTCCGAAACATTGTCGACAGGGAAGCAGGGCAAAACGGGGGCAAAAAAGGGTAATCGCAATCCATTACCGCGGCCGATTGCCCTTCGGTCAGAGCAGCAATAAACAACAATAATCAATTATGGCTCGGATATTTATACTGTATTTAGTCTTTTTCCTTCCCTTTCTGTGGTCCTCTGGGGCCACGGCCAGTGTTGCCTTGGATGATCCCTACCAGTTTGTGGTTACTGATGACCAGGCAATGCCCACCTCCTTCGATGACATGCCAGCCTGGCTCAATCACCATCAGGATGTTAAGCGTCTGCCGCTCAGTGGGGGCAGTTTTTGGCTGGTGGTGCCCTTTATGGTGAATGAAAACCGCAGCGACTGGGTGGTAAACCTGCATAACTCCATTGCCGAGCGTGTCGAGTATCTGGTGCTTGGCCGTGATGGCAGTCGTCAGATGGCGAACAGTGGCTATTACTCTCCTCATCAGTATCTGTTTGATTATGGTAGGGATATGAACCTGCGCTTTGGCGTAGAGTATTGGCTGGTCGTGCGGGTCGAATCGCGCTATTTCTCATCCATTCCCAAGCTTGAAATCAATCCTGCTACCGAGCACAAGCAGCTTACCGATGGGCTGGCTGTGGCTGTGGTGTTGTGCCTGGGTGGGCTGCTGTTTATTGCGTTTTATAATCTGCTGATTTTTGCCTCCACCGATGATAGAGCCTTCCTCTATTACGGGCTGTATGTGATTACCTATTTGCTGGGGTGGGCGTTTACTTTTCATCTTCCAGCGCAGCTTTTGGATATTCATCTGCTTGAGCTGCACCATGTGTTTTTTATCGGTCTGCCGATATTTAACATTCTGTTCTATAAGCATTTCCTTCAGCTTCCAAGCTATTCGCCCAAACTGTGGCGTCTGAGCAAATACCTGCTGTGGGCCTGTGTGCTGGCGCTACCAACCAGCTGGTTGCTGTTGTCCTATACCGCCGTTATCGCTTCTGTGCTGATTGGTGCCTGGATAGTACTGGCGATTGTGGCGGGTAATGTGTGTCTGATGAAGGGCTTCGCTCCGGCCAAGTACTTCATCATGGCGTTTAGTTGTTTGCTGCTGCCAGCGCTGCTTATTCTGCCCGGAAATATGGGCATTACTTCGGATGTGATTGAATATGCTGAGTTTGCCACCCTGGCTGGCGGCACCGCTGATGCGCTGTTGCTGTCGCTGGCGCTTGCCAACAAGCTCAAGCTGCTGTCGGAGGAGCGAAAATCCTACATTGAGGAACTCAGTGAAGCCTGGGAAAAGGCGCGGATAGACAGCCTGACCCAAATTGGCAACCGATATGCGTTCGATGAATATATGCAAACCTGGCCTGCCTTTGGTGAGGCAGTAAAAGAGCCCTCGGCGCTGCTGCTGTTGGACGTTGATGGCCTCAAACAGGTGAATGACTTACAGGGCCATCAGGCCGGGGATGAGCTGCTGCGCACTTTGGTTGAAGCGCTTAAGCGTTTATCCTTTCCAAAGCTGCGCATGTACCGTTTGGGGGGAGATGAGTTTGCCCTGATTGTGGATGAGCCGCATTTGAATGTGGTTATTGATGAACTGGCCAAGGTGGATGACTTTTTCAGGAAAAGAGGGTTTGAGGGCGCTGGACTGAGTTTCGGCTATGCCCTCGACAGTCAGGTTGAGAAATCCCACGAGTGGCTGCGCGCCGCTGATACTCTTATGTATAGCAACAAGGCTGAACGCCGTCGTGAATTGGTATCTGATACCCTGGCAACGGACAGCCAGTGAACCGAACCGGTGAGCCCCGGATTAGCCCATCACCTTGTTCAGCATTTTTTAAGCATTTCCTTTTTCATTGAATGCAAAAAGCGGCATTACGCCGCTTTTTTGTTTTGACGATATGTAATCAGAAATCTTTCTCGCCGCGGATCAGCTCAGGATAGCCACAAATCGCCTTTGAGGTATGCATGCCTGCCATGGTGGCTGCCTCAACACAGCCTGCATTCAAACCGGTTTTAATCCAGTCACCGGTGACATAAAGGTTAGCGATGCCGGTGCCATCTGTGGTGATGCGATAGGCGGAGCTGCCTTTTACGGACAGCACATAGCGCTCGGTGGGTGACACATTGGCGCGCCAGTATTGGCTGTTGAAACGTGCTTCACCACTGGCGCCGGATGTATCGTGCAGCCACTCCCAGGGGAAGCTGTCTCCCACTTCGGTCCAGAGTTTGCCAATTTCATGTTGCAGCTGTCCCATGGCGCCTTGCCTGGCAATGGCATCCATCTCGGTTTGAAAACCGCTGCTGCCGGGCGCCGGGTAGTTCGCCACAGGCAAGGCCGAGCAGAAATAGCTGGCGTTTTTAGGCTCATGGGCGCCCCAGTCTTCTTTATCGAGCAGCTGATCCATGCTGGCCCAGGTGTCGTAAGGCTCTGAAAAACCCGACAGTACAGGCTCCTCACCGCTTTGTGGCCGCTCTGGCCAGCCAATTTGGGCAAGGTCTTTGTCCATCCACAGCTGATAAGCCTGAGTGGCGACGGTTTTCACTTTCTCTACACAGGTGGCCAGCGGCTGGCTGTGAGCCATCACCTCGGCGGCAACATGGGGCACGGCGCCGATGGACAGGCCAAAAATGACCTTATCGAAGTCTTCCCCAAGCTTGAGGGTTTTACGTGGCAACGGCTTACCGAACTTGGCCTGATACAGACTGATCCAATCGTTCCAGAAGTGCTCCAGATTGACGTTATGTTGCTTAAGCAGTGCTGCCTCTTCGTCATCGATAAACTCATACCTTGGCATGCTGGGCCAGCAATCCAGGCCCTTGATCTCTAGCAATGGCTGGTATTCTGCTTTGAGTTTTACCTGCTCTATGATCTCGATAGCGGTGACGGCCTTACCATCGCAGTGGAGTTTATCTACCTGATTGAAAAAGTGGAAATTCACCCCGCGTCGTTTCAGCACCTCGTAGTAGGGGGTAAATACGGTATCGCCCATACCCGCCTGCATCTTCCACATCACGCCTCCCTGATAGCACAGCGCAATGCGCAGCATGGAGCGGATGATGGTACCGGCTTCCACGTTGGGCTTGTCAAAGTTGCCATCTTCATAGGCAAACACCAGATCGTAAAAGCCCCGAACCGGCGCGCTGTCGACCGTGTAGCGCTCGTTGGCACCATGGCGGCGCAGCCACTCGCGATAGTCCCACTCGTTAATGGCATCAAAGCCGTGCTTGAACACCCCATCGGCAAACATGCCTTTTAGAATGGTAAGCCCCAGGTCCACGCCAATATAAAGATGGCGCAGGGCGTGGTTGTTATCGAGGCGGTGGGCAAAGCGTCGCTCAAGGCGGCCATGCAGCCGGGCTACGGCGGCTTCAATCAGGCTGTCTTCCTCGGGATGTGCACCATGCTCACATTCCCGGCCAATCAGGGCATCAAAGCGGCATTCCAGCCGTTCCCCCAGTGCTTCCAGACTGTCCATGGCATCTTCCACCGATTCCTCAAGATGCTCTTTGAGGCGCTCAAACCAGCCCGGCTCGAACCAGTCTCTGGGGCTGTCGGCACTGTCGTCGATAAGCTCGTCCATGTCTTTGAGCCATTCCACTACCCAGAAGAATACTGCTTTCATCAGCTTCCACAGGGTGAGGGTCTCAGTGCTGTCGCCGGGGACGCCGGGCATCAAAGGGAACTCGATGGGCCAGTTGACCCGCTCGCCGTTAATCTCTTCTGAGAGCACTATAAAGCTGTGGGGCTTGAAGGCATCTTCAAAACGGGCCAGCGGGCTGCCAGCCGGGCGGCCGAGTTCTTGGTAAGCTTCACGCATCAGCTTGCAGGCATTTTGATAAAAGCCAAACCAGATATGCAGGCCGTGCTCTTCGATGCGCTCGCCCATGTCAGGATTGCGGCCGCTGGCGCCCTTCCCACCGATGCGCCAGCCCAGTTGATACACATCTATCTGGTAACGGTTTTGCCAACCGGGCTGAGATGTGAGGCACATGGCGGCGGTCATGGCCGAGACGCCGCCTCCCAGAATGGCGATTTTTTCTTTTTTCACCACGCTGTTATCCACCAGCACTTCGCCCGGCGGCACTTCAAAATCAAAATTCACATGGTAGGGCAGCAGCACATGTTGCTCGCCGGACGTGACTCCCAGAGCCTCTTCAAAGGGGAAGCTGGCGTTATCAAACACTTGGGCTACCCAGTCGTTTTCAAGCAGCGCCAGACGGTGAACTTTATTCACCTTGGATGGGGCACTAATAATAGCCTGATACACGGCGTCGATACCGGCGCTGTCTGGCAGCTGCTTGAGGAATACCTGACTGACGGCAGGTTTAAACAGCATCTCAAATATCTGCTCTTCCCCCAGCTCGTTAAGTTCTGGCAAAAAGTCGGTTTGGTCTTTAAACAGCTGCCAGGTGCGGGCGATAGCGTCTACTGTGGACAGCTGCTCTTCTTCCCGCGCGTCGCAGTTAATCTTCAGCAGCGGGTGCAGCGCCAGCTCCTCATCGGGGCTGAAGCGTTTAAAGCTTTTGGCCGACAAGCTGAGTTCGGTCAGTGGCTCGCCGGGGTTTGGCATGCTGTATTCACACAGGTATTTGGGGTAGCCAAACAGTTCGCGACCATTGATAAGCGCCATGGCATCGTCGACCCAGATAAACAGCGGCAGAAAATGAATGGCGCTGAATTTACCGTTGGCGCCTTTGTTTTCCTGACCCACCATTACCCAGGTAATGATGTCGGTTTCTTTAATCCAGCCCTTGTAGCGGTCAACCTCTGCCGCCGAATAGGCCTTTTGAATGCGGGTAAAGGTGGTGAGTACGTAGGGGGAGAGCACTTTGAACTGCATGGCATTGCCAGCGGCCTGATTCAGTACCTTATCAACGCTCTGCTGCAGGTTTTTGCGTTTGCCCTTTAAAAAGCAGCCATACATATCGGCGTTGGTAAGCACCAGTGGTGAGTGCATCAGCATGCTGCCGGGGCCATAAATAAAGGGGGGGCGAAGTGTTTCCATGGTGTCATCCTTTGCGAGGCTGGTGAGTTCCATGCCGAATTGGCTAAATCACAGCGTAGTAACAGACGCGCCGACAGGTAAAGCATTTTTACATAAAGATGATAATTCCATTCTGACTTGCGGGTAGGGAAACGAAAAAGGCAAGCCAAAAGGCTTGCCTTAAAAAATCAGTGAGGGAGCAACTGCGCTTTATCGGTCGTTATTGACCGGTTCAGGCTCTCTGGCTTAACGCCATTTACTTTGGATGTGTTCCACCTCAGTGTTCTCATCTAAGTAGCGGCGCTTGGTGTCCCGCCGACGTTGTTTTACGCGCTTGTTTTTTTGCTTCCCTTTGACGTGATCGCCCCATGGCATATCGTCGTCATCAAATTCGTAGGAGTGTGACATGACCTTAGTTCCAACTAAAACACTGTGCCACTCTGGCACAGGATCTTTTTACCCAATGGCCAAGACAAGCTAAAGCGAAATATTTATTGTTTTATGGTGAAAAAAATTGCCCGAAGCCGCGGGCTGGTCAGAGTCTGAAACCAGCCTTAAATCCTGCAGTAAAGGGATCTGTTTTTGTTCGGATTTATGATGTTTCAAAAAACAGGGTGCCGTTAACGGGCACCCTGTGGTTATGGCTCAGTAGCTATGTTGGTGATATCAGCGGCGGCGCATTCTTGCTACAAACATGCCGTCGGCATTCGCCTGCTGTGGCCACAACGTCAGCAATCCTTGTTGTTCATCTTGGCTACTGTTCGCGGTGAAAGGATTTTTGACAGGTTCAAGCACAAAATCCTGATGTGCTGATAAAAATGCCTCGACCACGGCATCGTTCTCGGCGTGGGCAAGTGAGCAGGTTGCATACACCAGCACGCCGCCAGTACGCACAGCCTGGCTTGCACGGCTAAGAATGTCGAGCTGCAATGCGGGTTTATCCAGGATGGCCGAAGCATCGTCAATCCAGCGCATATCCGGGTTACGGCGCCAGGTGCCGGTGCAGGAGCAGGGCGCGTCTACCAATACACCATCAAAATGGTTCGCCTTTACCGGCAGCTTGTCACTGCGCCAGGGGCTGAGCTGAATTGGCGAAAAACCGGCTTTGTCAGCGCGACGCTGTAACTCTTCCAGAGCCTTGGTGCGAATGTCGGACGCTACCAGTTCGCCCACGCCGCCTCGCTGTTGCATCAGCGAATACAGCTGTAAACTCTTACCGCCAGCACCGGCGCAGGCATCCCACCAACGTTCACCGGCCTTGGGGGCGGCGACTTCACCAATGGCCTGAGAGGCCAGATCCTGCACTTCCAGTTTGCCCGATTTATAAGCCGTCAGTGCATCGAGGTTGATGCTTTGGCTGGCAAGCTCAATAGCACTGGAAAATACCTGGCTTGGAATTGCGCCAATTTCATCGGCCGCAAGCAGCTTGATTACCTGCGCACGGGCTGTTCCCTGGGCGCGGGTCCACAGGGGGGGGCGGCGGCACAGGGCATCGATAAAGGCGAGTTTGTCGGTTTGGGCAACAGGGAAATGCTCCCAGGCCCATTCTGGCAGTAGAGCCGCAGGGGCGAAATTACTACCTGAAAACTGGCTGTTGAGCGCGGCGCATATCTGAGTCAGGCTCTCTGGCATATCGCCAAAGGCGGGAATATTAAGCTCAGACAGCCCCGCATGTGCTGTCCAGCCGCTGTGGATATCCTGCCAGGGATGGTTTTCGATGGCGGCGACAAGGCTTAACTGGGTAAACCAGCGCTGCCCCTCACTTAAACCCAGGCCAAAGGCATTAATGGCGTCGTCCTCAACGGCCGGCAGACATTTAAGCCAGCCCCACCAGCGAAACAGCCCAAACAGGGTTTCGCGAATAAGCTTTCTGTCTTTGGAACCGTGCTTTTTATGCTCGCGGAAATAGTTTGCCAGCACCCGGTCAGCGCCTTCACGGGATTCAAAAATATGTGAAACCAGCAGGTGCAGGGTGTTGGCATAACTGATGGCGCGGCGCTCGGCCGGCGAGAGAGCAGCTGGATGTGACATGGGTGTGCCTGCGTAAAAAATCCGGCGGCGATTGTAGCAGATGCGCGCTGGCGGCGCATCTTACCCATGTTATTCAACCGGACGGGAGTGGCCATTTTTTTGGCAACTACTGTCTCACAGTCCCTGGTTTGTTGAGGGGCGCTCGGCAACGGCGGCATACCAGCGCCGGATGTTGGGCATGGTATCGGTCAATTCAATGTCCAGGCGAGGCAAAAAGCCAATCAGTACAAAGCCTGTGATATCGGCGATGCTGAAGCGGTCGATGGCAACAAAATCACGTCCATTAAGTCGTGCTTCGAGACTGGGCAGAAATTCCAAAAGCCTTTGCCGGCACTCCACGCCCCAGGGTTCCACAACGCGCTCGCGGTCTTTGAAAATGCCGCTGAGGTTACGGAATCCCTGAAATGCAACCATTAAACCATTAAGTTCCAGAACCCGGTTCCACATCTCCACCTGGGCCTGCTCCAGCGGTGTGTTGCCAAACAGACTTTGCCTGCTTGGGTGCAGCGCATCAAAGTAACGACAGATGGCCACTGACTCACAAATGTAATTGCCGTCATCCAGCGCCAATACAGGAATGCGGCCGTTGACACTTTTGCTTTTGAATTCCGGTGTCAGATTATCGCCGGCTCGTAAGTTCAGCTGCTCTCTTGGTACTTCAATGCCAAGCTCTGCCAGGAATATTCCTACACGGCGGGCGCTGGGGGTGGACGCAAGTTCAAGAATTTTCATAGAGACCTATTTATGTACTGTTTTGTCAGGATTGAATCTACGGCATAGGTTAATCGGGGGCAAATATCCCAAGGTCAATCGAGGCCGTCCCTTTTGCCTCCAATGTTCCTGCAGCTGGGCTTTGTGCAATCAGCATGCTCCTGGATCTTGCCTTGACCCTGCATTACTCATCCGGCATTCGCGGGCTTCGCCTATGACGGCAGTGATTCAGTAATCCAGCTCCAGTGCAAAGCAAAGGTAGCGCATCAGTTGCTGGCAGTGTTTAAACTCCGCGACGAGCCCTGAAGCAAAATCGGGTTGCATCACTTCGTGATTTGCCAGGGATTTTACGGCGATAAAGTCTTTGCGCTTTAGCTCATCAATCAAGGGATGGTGCTTATCATAGCCCCGCGGTGGGCGTGACAGGCTGTCGCCATCCATGGCAAAGCCGCCGTCAGTCAATGCCTTCAGCGCTCTTTGGTAGGCTGCAGGGTTTTCATCGATACAAGCACGGATGGCGTTCAGTGCCTTGGGCTCGGGGTGCCAGATGCCGGCACCGATAAAGCAGCCATCATTGGCAATATGCAGATACAGCCCCGGTGCATGCACATCTTTACCCTGAAAGCGGCGAAACTGAATGCCGACATTGGTCTTGTAAGGGCGCTTATCATGGCCAAAACGGGTGTCTCGCTGTGGTCGCATCAGGCTGCCACCGACCTTTTTGGCCACAGCGGTAAGCCTTGGCGATAAGGCGAGTATGTCGGGAGCTGCGGCTTCGATTAACTCAAGGGCGGGGCTGCGCACCAGCTCTTCGTACCTATGTTGGTTTGCCTTGAACCAGTCGCGATCGTTATTGGCTTCGAGTAGCGCAAGAAAGTCGAAGGTTGATTGGGTGAACATGATTTACTCCATGAACCGGGCTCGCTTTTGGGTTAGGGAAGGTGCGAATAAGTCCCGTGCTTGCTCTGCGTGAGCTTACAGTGGATAGATGCAAGGCACAGTTTGCAGCGAATGGCCCTAGTCCTTCGCAAGAACTGTAACGCAGCAGATGCCACTGTATGTCACGCCCTGCGGGGCTTTGAGAGCAACACCATTTCGGCGTTATTCAACTTCAGCAGGACGGCGGGGGCGCCCAGCCATGCCCTCAGTTGAATGCCTTAAACTGTCGTTGCTATCAAAGCCAGAGCTGTGCGTGGACTTGTTCGCGCCTTCCTTAGATCACTGACAGCGAGTAAGGTTTTTGATAGAATCCTTGGTTTTGGTAAAAGTGACAGATCAAGATGACTGATGCAATCAGCCGTGCCTGCGGCAAATGTGAACTCTGCAGCGCAGAAACCGAACTTTCCCTGTTTGAAGTGCCAGCCAGTGGCGAGCGTACCGATGATGATATTGCCCTGTGTGGTACCTGTCAGGCGCAAATCGCCGATACCGCCACCCTGGATGTGAACCACTGGCGCTGCCTGAACGAAAGTATGTGGAGCACAGTGCCTGCCGTGCAGGTAATGGCTGCTCGTATGTTAAAAGAATTGTCCAGCGAGACATGGGCACAGGATTTGCTCGACATGCTGTATCTGGATGAAGACACCCAGGCCTGGGTTGATGCAGCCAATGCCGCAGCTGCACTGGATGCTGATGCACAGCCAACGCTGGATAGCAATGGTGCCCAGCTCGCCGCCGGTGATACTGTGGTAATCATCAAAGATCTGAACGTGAAGGGCACCAGCTTTGTTGCCAAGCGCGGCACGGCGGTACGTAACATCGGCCTGACCAGCAATCCTGAGCACATTGAAGGCCGGGTAAACGGTACCCGAATAGTGATTCTGAGTTGTTACGTAAAAAAGGCCTGATGCCTGAATATGTTAAAGAAGTCGCCTGAGGGCGGCTTTTTTTATATGCAACCAATTCACCTGTGTGCGCTCGTGTGTCAGGGGCAGGCGGGAAATACACTTGTGGTTACGGCTGACTTTATTTGCTAATTGACTGAGTTACAATGGCTTAAACAGGATAAAGGAACCCCATATGGCCAAAAAACGTGACCCCTTTGAAATCGGTGGCATTCAGATTGCTGCGGGAAGCCAGAATACGGTGCGGCTGCCGGTGGCAAGGCTGTACAACGACACGCCGGTGGATCTGCAGGTAGAAGTATTTCACGGTAATAAGCCCGGCCCGGTACTCTTGATATGTGCGGCCATTCATGGCGATGAGCTCAATGGTATTGAGATTTGTCGGCGCCTGCAGGGACGGATTAACCCCAAGGCATTGCACGGTACTGTGTTGATGGTGCCTGTGGTCAATGTGTTTGGATTTATCCAGAAGTCCCGCTATTTACCTGACAGGCGTGATCTTAATCGCTGTTTTCCCGGTTCCGATAAAGGGGCGCTGACGAGCAGGCTGGCTCATCTGGTCACCCGTGAGCTGATATCCCGGGCGACTCATATCCTCGATTTGCACACAGGTGCCATTCACCGGGATAACCTACCTCAAATTCGGTGCGATACTGAAAACGAAACCATGATGGCCATGGCAAGGGCTTTCGGCGCACCACTTATCATGCATAACGAGGCGAAGAGCAGCTCGCTTCGGGGTTATGCCGCCAAGGCTGGTGTACCTTGTATTCTGTACGAGGCCGGCGAGGCGCTGCGTTTTTCTGATGCAGCCATTCGGACGGGATTAAAGGGGGCTGTGAACCTGTTGCGCCATCTGGGAATGCAAAAAGGCCGCCTGACACGGGGGACATCCGATGTTGCTTCCATCAGAAGCTACTGGATCCGCTCCGAAGCTGATGGACTGGTGCTGCAAAAAGTCAAACTGGGGCAACGGGTTAATAAGGGAAATATTCTTGCCTATCTCGCCAGCCCCCACAGTCAGGATACGTTGCCAATCCGGGCTCCCAGCGATGGGATTGTGATTGGCATTACCAACATTCCCGTTACCAATGAAGGAGAGGGTTTGTATCACATTGCCCAATATGCCGGCGACGAGATTGAAACTGTCAACGAGCAACTCGATGAGTTTTTGATGGAATACGCTTAAGGAGCGCCGGATGAAGCCCGTATTTCTGGCTGGAAAAGCCATCTATCCGTCGAAAATTGTTTGTATTGGCCGTAACTACGTTGCCCACGCCGAGGAGCTGGGCAACGAAGTGCCGACCGAACCTGTGGTGTTTATCAAACCCGCCAGTGCCATTGGCAATGTGCTGCACAGTGAGTTGGGAGAGCCACTGCATTATGAAGCCGAAATCGCGTTTATGGTGGCCAGCGGCAAGCTGGTAGCCGCGACACTTGGGCTGGATTTGACCAGGCGGGAGACGCAAAACCGGCTTAAGAATAAAGGCTTGCCCTGGGAGCGAGCCAAGGCGTTCGATGGTTCGGCACTGTTTGGCGAGTTTGTGCCCTGTCATGGCAGCGAAGATCTGGCGCTGACATTCAGTTGCGACGGTAAGCTGCTGCAACAAGGGCACACCGGCCTGATGTTGTTTTCGCCGGAGCAATTGCTGGCAGAGGTGCAAACTTTCCTCAGCCTCGACGATGGCGATATTTTGATGACGGGTACTCCCGCCGGTGTTGGTGCCCTGATTAGCGGTGGCCATTATCATGGAGAGCTGTTTCAAAAGGGTAACCTGCTCACCCGTGTGAGTTGGCAGGCCCGTTGAGTGCTTTATGTGCCGTTTGTTATCGTCAAACATCCCAAAAGCGTTAATACTTTCGTTGAGGTCTGACGGGAGTTGACCATGGTGCTGCGGATCATTTTGCTTGTGTTACTGATGTGCTCTTTTGGCGTACTGTCAAAGGAAATGCGTGCCTGTGTCGATGAGTTTCCTCCTTATCAAAGCCTTACGCCAAATCCGCACGGCGACAATATAATGGCTTTGCTTAAGCTGGCCGAACTTATTAATCACAATGCCGCCTTCATTGCCAGCCCGAACTTCGCCCGTTGTCTGCGCATGCTCGATACCGGCCAGGTGGATATAGTGGCTGGCATTATTGATGCCGACAACCGAAGTCAGCGTTGGTTGTTGTTGCCATACCGGCAGGATACCCGTTATGTGTTTTTGTACCGGCCCGGTACAGAACCCGTTCGCCAGTATGAAGATTTATATGGTCACCGGATTGCGGTAAGTCGCAACACTCTGTATTTCGAACGTTTTGATCAGGATGCTGAGCTTAAGCGTGAGGTGGTCAGCGATTTGCTCACCGGGGTTCGCATGTTGATAGCCGACCGGGTTGGGCTGGTCATTGCGCCTGAAAACGCGCTGCAGTTCCTTGCAAGTCAGTTTAGCGGCTTTCATCAGTTGTTGCGGGTGTCTGAGTTCGGAGTCCAGCCCGAGCGTATCATCCATTTTGCCGTCAGTCGCAGGCACAAACTGGCCATCAGCAACGATGAGCTGGCCCAGCTTGCTGAGAAAGCCTACCGTGATGGGCTATTCGAGCGGGCCATTTTTGGTGAGCTGATGACTGCGCCGCCAGCCACCATTGCCGAGCCTGAGTCTTCACCAACCAAGCCAGAGTGATTGGCATTAATATAAAAAATGCACCCGACTGTTTGGGTGCATTTCACCTTTCTTGATTGATGGCCGCAAAACGGGCGCTAAAGCCTATTGTTGTTGGTGATGGGCGCGAAAGTAATCCCAGGCATTCACAACCTGGCCGTCTTTTAAGTGGCAATAACCCACTTCACCTGCGTCTTCTTGTACTACCTTGTGCTCACCACCGATTTTTACGCAGTATTCCGCGGCAGGGTTTGGCATGCCAATGGCAGCAACAGCTTCAGTGACATCAGTGGTCATAGTGTCAGCCGCGGCTGAGGCGTGACTACGAAAAAGCGCCATGGCGTCTTCAATACGGCCATCTGGCAGATGACATTTGCCATGCTGGCCATCGGTGTCATCGACTATCCGGTACTCGCCACCCAGCTTGATACAAAAATCAGCAGCCGGATTGGCAAGACCGGTTGTTTTTTCCTGATATTGATTTTCTGTGGCTGCCGTTTCATCAGTAACAGCCTCTTTGAGTTCTACTTTAACGGATGGTTCCTGTTCAGGCGCTTTGGCCTCGGGGGGCGAATCATTGCATGCCGTTAACAGACTGGCCGCCAGTAACGCAGAAAGCAGTGTTTTGGCTGAGTGTCTCATCATACCTCCGGTGGTTGTCGCTATTCACTCCCTGACGTTAAGTGCGCCGCCAGGGGGTAGTCATGGTTACAGCGTAAACTCGAGCCAGAATAAGACGTTATTGTTGAAATTGCCAGTGCGTCGACAATGCACCCTCGCTTTGAACACAATAGTAGAGACTGAGATACCGCCCCTAAGTCCGCCATGCTATTGTCAAAGATAACCGCTTGATGATTATCAGGAGAACCATGATGGCCTATGTTCGTCTGTTGCTGAGTGCAGCCCTGTTGGTGGCGTTATCAGCATGCCAAAGTACAGCGCCGCCACGGGAAATAACTCAAGCCGAAGCAGATCCTGTGATGCTGAGGTTATTTTCGCTGAAAACTCTGTCGGCTTTCGAAGTGACTGTACCCGATACAGCGGCCAAAGCCCGTCTCACACGCTTTATTGACGGGCATGGACAAAAACTTGTGCTGGGCGAGTACGCCGATGGGGCTGAGCGTGGCTATGTGGCGCTGGATTACACCAGGATACTGGCTCTTGATGCCCCCTTTAACAATACCCAACTGCTGCTCGCGCCCTTTGTGATATCCAATCAGGGTTCCGGCAGTTTTTGGTATCTGGGGCTGTTTGCCCTGGATGGTGCAGGCGGTACCATTCGTCAGCTGGATGCGAGTTTTTTGGGAGACCGAATCGCCGTGAAAAACCTGAATGTGAACGGCAACAGCCTGCTGCCGGTTGGTATCAACGCCGAGTTGCTGGTACATGGCCCACAACAGGTGATGGCCGAGCCTCCCGGTTTATTGGAAATACGCCGTTTCAGTGTGACGGCGCAGGGCACCATAGTGGCCGATCAGTAATTACTCGACCTCAAGCTCGATGTCGGTGCAGCCTTTGGGGCAGCGGATATGCCCCAAAATGTGCTGGTCATTTTTTGGGGGCATGGATGCCGACAGCGGCTTTTTGCAGGTCTCACAGGGAATGGTTTGCCCGGCAAGCAGAGCCTTGATAAGCCGTTTTTGGCTGTTGAACGATTGACTGCTGCTCTTGTTGATAACACTGAAGTCTGTCATGGGGTTTATCTGCAGTTACACGATAAAGAAAGATTATACCCGCGGATGAAGGTTGTGTCCGTGAAAACTGCAATTGCCTCAAATCGCAGCAGCATAGAAACGGTACCCATGCCCGTTGTCCACCGAAGGAGTACTCATGAGAATCACCTTGAAGCTTGGCAGTTTGTTGCTTGTTGTCGCCTCAGCTGTTCTTATTGCGGCACCGACTTCTATGCAAGGGGTTTCGGCCGGCACTGAGTTGCCGGAAGCAGCCGCACAGCCTGTAATTCAGGCCGATGCTACTCAGGCCCAAAACGTTATCGATACTGAACTCAAGGCAGCTGATGAGATTGACGCCAGCTCACAGGCCATCAGTGGCGAGTCCCTGCACGGCAGTTGGATGCTGGTCTCCGGTCGTTATCTGGATGGCGAAGGTAAATGGGTTGATTACCGCAGTCTGGGGCTCAGTGCCATCAAGGTCGTTTCAAAGGGGCATTTCAGTTTTACCACAGTCAAAACGGTGAAAAATAAAACCGAGTTTTGGGCCGCCGGCGCCGGTGAATATAAGCTTGAAGGCAATCTCTATACAGAGTACCCATCGCTTAATTCCTTTGAAGTGCCAAAAGGGCAAGGCTTTGGGTTTGAGATAGCCCTCATCGGTAATGAGTGGCACACCCGCCGTGTGGAAGCAGGCATTCTTAAAGAAGAGGAAGTCTGGCGTCGTCTGGATTGATTTTTATTGCCTGCCAATAAATATTGGCCCGTGCGCTGGCTTTACAGTCTGCCATTCGCTCCCTACACTGGCGCATTGCTGATGGGGGAGTCGCAATATGTCCGTTGGTGCCTGGCTTAAATTATTACTGCTTTCCGCGATTTGGGGAGCATCCTTTCTGTTTATTCGTATCGGGGTAACCGAACTTGGCCCGGCATGGCTGATGTTCCTGAGGGTTACCTTTGCGGCGCTGTTTTTATTGGGCGGTGCCTTTTATCTGAAAAGGGCGCTGATAGGCAGTGCGCCGCTGCAGCACTTTATTATTCTGGGTGGCATTAATACCGCGCTGCCGTTTCTGCTTTACGGCTATGCGGCCACCGAGCTTGCCGCGTCTTTGATGTCGGTGCTGAATGCCACCGCGCCCCTTTGGAGCACCTTGCTGCTGGCTATCTGGCAGCGTTCCATGCCCAAAGGCGCCGCACTTGGCGGGCTGGTTACCGGTTTTTGTGGCGTGGTGCTGCTTGCCGGGGTGGAAAGCCTGTCATTGTCGAGTCAGGGGATTTGGGCTCTGGCAGCCGGGCTTGGCGCTGCAATCTGTTATGCCATAGCCAGTATTTACACCAAGTCTGCCAATTATGGCAGCGCCTACAGCAATGCCCATGGCTGCATGTGGGCCGCCAGTGCCTGGCTGTTGCCTGCCTTGCTGTTTACTGCGCCGCCAGCCGCCATGCCATCCGCCGGTACATTGGCAGCTGTGGTGACCCTGGGGGTGCTTTGCAGCGGTGTGGCTTATCTTTTGTATTTCCGCTTGATTGATGAAGTAGGGGCCACTTCGGCACTGACAGTGACTTTCCTTATTCCGGCTTTTGGTATTCTGTGGGGCGCCTTGTTTCTGGGAGAGCATATTGGCTGGCACACGGTTGTTGGTACTGCCATTATTTTGCTGGGTACCTCCATCAGCACTGGCAGTGTGCCCCGATTGCGCCGTCTGGCGGGAGAACGCTGATGAATTTTATCCTTGATGAGTCGGCCGCGTTTGCCGATGAGGTTAAATCACAGATTGCCGCCTTTAATGCCGAACATTGGGATGCGAGCTTACGCCGTCCCATCGGATTTAAAAAACTCAGTAATACAGGCGAGCTGCTGGCCGGTATTGCCGGGCGCACTTTTGGTAACTGGTGTCTGATTGATAACTTTTGGGTATGTGCAAGTCTGCGTGGTCAGGGCGTAGGCAGCGCGTTACTGCAAACTGCTGAAGATGAGGCGCGTGCAAGAGGTTGTCGGTGGCTGTTATTGGATACGCTGGATTTTCAGGCACCGGATTTTTATCGTGCCCGTGGCTATGGCGAAGTGTGGTGTCAGCAGCACTACCCTGTAGGCGACGGAAAACGCTGGTATCTGGTAAAGACACTATAAAAACCCGACGAACAGGAAAAACAAAGCCGCCCATGGGCGGCTTTGTGTTATCTCAGCTTAAATTTTGATACCTGAGCCCGGTATCAGTATTTGGCTTCGAATGTCAGCCAAACTTTGTCGGTATCGCTGCTGAACGCATAACCTGCATCGGCACCGGAGAAGCTGGCGTACTTGGCATTCACGCTGTAGTACTTGGCGAATGGATAAGTCACACTGACACCCCACTCGTCGCCCATGTCGATATTGCCAACATCAGATTCAAACTGGTGGTATACCGCCAGCAGTTTAACACCGCCTACTGCGCCACCTACGGTGAAGTACAGGTCCTGGATACCATTGTCCCAGTTACCGGCACCGCCGAACAGGAACTTATCAGTCCAGCCCTGGAAGGCATGCAGGGTGGCCAGAGGGGTGATAAAGCCGGCGTTGCCATTGTCTGAACCCAGTACTTCATAGCCGAGTTTGAAATCTACGCCACTGAAGCCCAGAGACGCTTCTGCCAGTTGGTAGTCGGCGTCATATGCCAGAGTATTGTTGCCACCGTCGCTCTGCTTGGCGTATTCCAGCGCATAGCCCAGTTTCAGGCTGCCCACATCACCTTTACCGCTCAGGCGCACACCATAGGTGTCGGTGGAGAAACGTGCCACATTCTGGTTGTCGATGAGGTAGGCGTAACCAGAGATATCAGCCCAAGTGTTGGCCTTGTAGTTCAGGTTCAGCAGGTGGGTTTCGTTTTTGTGATCAGCTTTGCCTGAGGCTTCGCTGAAGATACGGTTGACGTTGTTGATATAGGCATAGAAGGCTGTCAGATTGGTCACACCCTTGCTTTGCACCGAGAAGGCATCATAGGTCTGTTCATTCTGACGGAAACCAACACCACCAACAAAGCGCTGGTTATCCAGCAGGATGCGCTGACGACCATATTTAAGTTCGGTCTCGGCTGGTGCCTTATAGCCGATAAAGGCCTGGTTGATTTCGGTATATTCGTAGTCACTGATCCATGGCTCTTCATCGGTAGAGCGCACATCGTCTACTTCGGCCAGTGCGAAGAAGTTGGACAGATCACCGGTTTGGTAGGTCAGGCGGGTACGCAGAGAGGTTAAATCCTGGGTATCAGAATTCTGATCAACTTGCTCAAAACGGGCGCGGAACTGAACATTCACCTTGGCGTCTTCAACCAGGGCTTTGCTGACCGGATCGGCTACAGCGACATTTGACAGGCTGAGCAGGGCAGTGGAAACGGCAAGCGCGGCAGTGCTGAATTTCATGATGTCATCCTCGGAACTATGATTGTTATCATTTGGGTATTTCCTGTATGCGCGCATGTTATTGGTATGTTCGGTTGCCCTTTCTTGATCTGGCACAAGTTTTACCGGAAGTTATGAGGTAGGCACCTAAACTGTGAGTTAGATCAATAGCTTATACCTACATAGTTGTACCTCTAATTAGGTATAATTCTGAAGTGTTCGTGCTGGTGGCAGCACCAGACACAGTAACAACTGACATTACAAAGACAGGTTGCTGCCTTACAATGTCAGGCTCTACAACGAGAAGGAATTGTCCGTGAAATATATCCGTACCCTGTTTGCCGGTTGCGCTCTGGTAATCACAATCCCCTGCCAGGCTGCTTCGTGGCACTTTGATGAACAGACTTATCGGCGCGATGTGCAGACACTGGCCAGTGACGCCTTTGGTGGCAGGGCTCCTCTGTCAGAGGGGGAGCAGAAAACTCTCGATTATCTCACCGGTGCTTTTAAAGCCATGGGGCTTAAAGGCGCTTTCAATGGCGAGTATTTGCAGGCAGTGCCGATGGCAAAAATCACCGCCGATCAGAGCATGGTTCTTAAGGTGGGTGAGTTCAGCTTTACCTCGGGCGAGGATTTCACCGCCCGTACCCAGAGGGTAGTACCCAAGGTAGAACTGAGTGGCAGCGACATGGTGTTTGTGGGTTACGGCATCAATGCCCCCGAATACGGCTGGAATGACTACGCAGGTGTGGATGTGCGCGGCAAAACCGTGGTGCTGCTGGTTAACGACCCGGGCTTTGCCACCCAGGACCCCAAGGTCTTTAAAGGCAATGCCATGACCTACTATGGTCGCTGGACCTACAAGTATGAAGAAGCGGCGCGCCAGGGGGCGCAAGCCGTGTTTATCGTCCATGAAGATGCTCCGGCGGCTTACGGCTGGGGCGTGGTGAAAAACTCCAATACCAATACCAAGTTCACTTTGGTTGATGGCAATAACAACCAAAGTCAGGTGGGGGTGATGGGCTGGCTGCAATATGCGGCGGCCAAGCAGATTCTGGCGGCTTCCGGCCAGGATATTGAAGCGCTGAAAGCCGCTGCCAAGGCGCCTGGCTTTAAAGCCGTGCCCTTGACGGTGAAAGCCGATTTGACCCTCAGTAATCATATCGAGCGCGCCGAGTCCCATAACGTGGCCGCCATATTGCCCGGCAACAAAAATGCCGATGAAGCCGTGGTGATGCACGCCCATTGGGATCACCTTGGCCAAATCGAGGAAGAGGGCAAAACCATCATCCTCAATGGTGCCGTGGATAACGCCACCGGCGTGGCCGGGGTACTGGCGCTGGCACGGCACTATGCCGCGCTGCCAGAGGCAGAAAAGCCCGCCCGCAGCATGATTTTCTCCGCTTTCACTGCTGAGGAAACCGGCCTGATTGGCGCCCAATATTTTGCTGAAAATCCGCCGCTGCCGACATCTAAGCTGGTGGCTTTTTTAAACATTGATGGCATGAATGTGGGCGAGGGCGTGGATTACATACTGCGCTACGGTGAAGGGGTATCTGAGCTGGAAACTATGCTCAGTGACGCCGCCAAGGCCCAGAACAGACAGGTGAAGGCCGACCCACGACCTCAAAATGGCCTGATGTTCCGCTCAGACCACTTTGCTCTGGCGCAGCAAGGGGTGCCCGGACTGCTGTTTATGAGCCTGGGTGACACCGACCCTGACTACATTGCCCACAAGTACCACAAGGGCGCCGACGATTACTCCCCTGACTGGCAACTCGGTGGCGTAAAGCAGGACCTTAAATTGATTGAGCAAATCCTTTCGCGGCTTGCCAATGGCAACGAATGGCCCAAGTGGCTGGAAGAGTCTGATTTCAAAGCCCGCCGCGCCAAAGATGGTCGTTAAGTTTTTGCTGGTAAATAAAAAGAGCGGCTAAGCCGCTCTTTTTTCTTGCAGTGCTTTCTATGTTTGCCCTGCGAGCCTTATTGATGCAGGGCTACCTGGCGATGTCTTGTGAATGCCAGCCCCAAAAGCAGCAGTGACCACAGGGGCATAGAGCCACCACCAGTGTCGGTTGCGGGTGTCTCAGGTTCCACCGCTGGCGCAAGGCTCACGGTCACATGTACCTCACCCTCGGCGCTGCCACCAAAGCCATCGCTGACCTGATAGCTTATCACCGCCTCACCGCTGAATCCGCTGCTTGGGGTATAGCGCAGGGTATTGTCGGCAAGCAGCTCTACACTGCCATAATCAACACTGGCGCCGATGACGCTTAAGGTGTCACCATCGGCGTCGGTGTCGTTGGCCAGCACGTCAATCACCAGCACCTGGCTATCCAGGATGGCTGCGGTGTCCAGATTTGCAACAGGCAGTTGGTTCTGACTCAGCACCGCGATGACACCCGGATCTTCAATCACGCCGTTGGCAGTGCCATCGGCATCGTTGGGGCCGCCGTCCTGCAGCAGCAGTTGCACGCACTGATAGCCTGCCACCAAACCGGGCTCATAGCTGGCGGCGCCAACCGCCGGGCACTCGCCGTCAAGCAGCGGCGCCGAGCTTATGCTGTTGTTGGCATCTTCAACAAAGTCATACCAGCCTTGTATGGCGTTGTACTTGCGATACACAGCGTCCTCGGGCAGCGCAGTGCCGCGTGGCATGGGGAATACCACGGCAACCGATTGCCCCGGCTGAATTTGCCCGCTCAGGGTAAAGTCCAGCACCGCCGTCACCTGGTTGAAGTGGCTGTCGCTGCTGTCAGCGGCACCGCTGTCATTTGCCACAGCCTCAGCCAGGTCGTCCATGGTCATGCCGGCGCCGCTGCCGGTGATGATGGCGCTGGTGATGTTGCCAAGCGCCAATTGCACACCCGCCGTGGTTTGCATCGGTTCTGTGCTGTCATTTACCGGTAAACGGCTGCCATCGACATCGTTGTCCAGATAATCGGCGATACCGTCACCATCGCTGTCGCCATAGCCTTCTAAGCTATCGACAATACCATCGCCGTCGCTATCAAGTGTGCTGCTTAAATCCGGCAGCGCATCAACCTTAAAGCGGATACGACGTTTGGTGCCAAATAGCTCGGCGGTGTTGCTTTCCGTTACCGTGATATCCACGGCATAACGGCCACTGCTTAAGTCGCTGGGGTTAAAGGTCATGCTCAGGCCATCTTCGGCAATGCTGCCGGCGAACGCCTGCTCCACCACCTGCCAACTGATTTGATGTGTGTCGTTCACATTAACATCATTAATCGCCAGCACTATCTGCGCCTCACCCGATAGCGGGTCAAGCAAACGGGTCGCTACGCCTTGCTGCTGTACTTCTGCGCTAAAGGTCGGTGCCAGGTTTTGCTCGGTCAGTACCAGCGTTGCAGACTTGTCATCCGCCACAAAGGCATGGCTTACGCTGTTTACCTGCACTTGCAGCGCGGTATTTACCGACAAGCCCGCCGGAATGCTGATGGCCAACTCACCCTCAGTACCAGAGGCAATATCAGCGCTTTGGCTACTTGCCGCCTGTCCGTTCACCAGCAGTGAATAGGCGACGGTTACCGGATACACAGGTGCTTCGCCGGTTAATTGCAGTGGCAGCAGATAATCGCCACCGGCTTCAACCGTCATGCGCTGCGCCAGCTTCAGCTGCGGCAGTATATGCACTGCTAACGTCGTGGTGGCGGTATTGCCTGAGCTGTCGGTCGCGCCAAGCTCAAGTTCATGGGCGCCGCTTGCCAGCTCACTGCTGCCATTAAGCGCTGCGGTGATGTCACCGTCCACCAGATCGGTGGCGCTGATATCCAGCAGCGCGCTGATATCGGTCAAGCGACCAGTAGCGTTAATAACCAAGGTGTCCAGCACCTCAAACTCAGGCGCCGTGGTATCAACAATCGTGACCCATTGCTCGGCAGTGGCCTGATTACCGGCCCCGTCGGTTGCGATCCAGGTAATAAGGTGCTCACCCAGCTCCAGCTCAGCAGCCAGATCCGAGCGAATGGTCAGTAACTTACTGATGTTGTCTGTTACCTGTGGCTCTGGCAGGGTTACTGCTGTCATAGGCCCTGTGGCTTCAAAGGTCAGTGGCGCAAGCTCTGCAAACACCGGCTTTTGGGTATCGCCTATGCTGGGGTCCAGCGGCGCAGCGTCATCTTCATCATTGATACCGTCGTTGTCGTCATCGGTATCGGCATTGTTGCCTATGCCGTCGAGGTCGGTGTCTACAGACTCAGCAGCATCCAGCGGGAAGGCGTCTTCTGTGTCCAATACCCCATCGTTGTCGTCATCGGTGTCGGCATTGTTGCCGAT
>NZ_JBFKLW010000047.1:0-32797 GCF_041630135.1 Shewanella sp. | reverse complement strand
TATGGAAACCGTATCCCCGGTCACCGTTATCGACGCTGCCGCCATTAAGATGAGCGGTGAGAAAACCGTGGCTGACGTGCTGAACAACTCTGCCATCAACAGCTTTGGTTCCTGGCGTGGTATTTCAGGTTATGGCTCCGGCGCCAGCTCCACCAGCAGTGTAAACCTGCGTGGTCTGGGCTCTTCTGCCACTCTGGTGCTGCTGGATGGTCGCCGTATGCCGGGCACCAGTTCAAGCTCCGGTGCTGTGGCTGACACCTCGCAGATCCCCATGGCCATTGTTGAGCGCATTGAAATTCTGCGAGACGGTGCCTCAGCTGTGTATGGCTCCGATGCGGTAGCCGGTGTAATCAACATCATCACCAAGAAAGAATTTGAAGGGGTAGAGCTGGATTACAACCTGGAAATGCCTCAGGTTGAAGGCGGCGATGCCAACCGTCTGGCCATTGCCACCGGCTTTAACTCCGATCGCGGAAACATCACCCTGACTTACGAGTATTACGATACCAAGGCAGTATTTGACCGCGACGTTTGGAACCTGGATGACCCATCCTACGGTGCTTACTCCAGCTTCAGCTCTGTGCCCAACGGTTACTACAACACCGGCAAGCTGGACGATAAAGGCAAGCCCATTTATGCCTTCTACAGCAACTCCGCCCTCTGTGAAGGCACCGAGAACGTGGTTGACGGTACCGATGGCAGCAACAATGGCCGCTGCTTCTACAGCTATGGTGAAGTGACCAAGCTGTTTGGCGACCAGACCCGCAACTCGCTGCTGTCGAACTTCAACTATGAACTCAGCGAAAACTTAAGCTTCCGCGGCCGCGCCAGTGCCTCTTTGGCCGAAACCCACACCCGTTATGCCGCTACGCCTGTGTCGACCAACTATCCGGTGATGGGCGCCGATAATCCTTACAACCCAACCGGTGCCGATATGACGCTGTACATGCGCTCGGTGCAGATTGGTGAGCGTGACACCCTGACCGAAACCGACAGCTTCGATGTGCTCGGTGGTCTGGTGGGCTATGCCGATGTGGGCAATGGTATCGATTGGGAAGTGAATGTTCAGCACTCCACCTCGAAGACCAATTCGTTCAACTACAACCTCATCAACGATTCCATCATTCAGCGTGAAATCGACTCAGGTGAGTACGATATTTTCAACACCTCTGGCATGAGCTATGCCGACTGGGAAAACCAGATGACCGCGCTCTACAGAGCGGCGGCTCACACTGGTGTGTATCAGGGCAAGTTTGAAAGCACCCAGATTGATGGCCTGTTCTCTACCACCCTGGTGGATAGCGATACCCTGACTCTGGCGATGGTGACCGGTGCTGAATACGAGATGATCAAGTTCAAGCAGACCTCAGATCCTGAGTCTGCGGCCGGTATCATCTCCGGTGGCTCAGGTGGTGATGATGTGGATGCCACCCGTGACCGTACCGCCGGTTATGTTGAATTCCAGATGGGCCTGCCCGCCGATGTCGAAATCTCTGCCGCCCTGCGTTACGAGCGTTACGAGCAGGAAGGCAGCCTGACCGGCGCTACCGGTGCCGTGGTTAACAGCTCTACCTTCGATGCCGTGGTGCCCAAGTTTGGGATCAGCTGGCGCCCGGTAGACACCCTGCTGCTGCGTGCCAGCTACGGTGATTCTTTCCGTGCCCCCAACATGAGCGAGATGTTCTCGTCTCAGTCGCTGAGTTTCGAGTCGGCGCTGGATACCCTCTGGTGTAACGCGCCGGGGAACACTGACGAGAACTACTGCCGCACTGCCAACCAGCACAAGACCTGGTACGGTGGTAACCCAGACCTCGAAGCCGAAGAAGGTAACTCGTTGACCCTGGGCGCGGTGTGGAACGTCACCGACGACTGGAACGTGGAACTGTCTTACTACGCCATCACTTACGACAACAAGATTGAGTCAGTCAGTGTGGATGACCTGCTGCGTGAAGAAATCCGTAACGGCAGCTCGCCATACATCCACCGTGGTGCCGATGGCAAGATTGAATACATGGAAGCCGGCGTGCGTAACCTGGCCACCGTTGAGACCTCAGGTCTGGACTTCGTGACCGCTTACAACCTGCCAACCAATGTCGGTGATTTTAACTTCAAGCTGGAAATGTCCCACGTGCTGGACTTCAAGAAGCAGGACAACGCTGAGTCAGAAATGATTGACTACGCTGGCCTGACTGATACTCCTGACTGGCGCGGTAACTTTACCGCCAGCTGGAAGCATGAAGATTTCAGCGCCGCCTGGACCACTGTCTATATTGGTGCACAGGATGCCCAGTACTGGCGTGACCTGAGCGGTGAGGACTACTACAAGGATTACTCCGCTTACTTCCGTCACAACGTGCAGGTGGGTTACCAGCACGCCTGGAATGGCTCCATCACCCTGGGCGTAAACAACCTGTTTGATGAGCAGGCGCCAAACTATTACACCTATGCAGACTACCGCGATGCCAACGTGGGTCTGTACGATGTACTGGGTCGCACCTTCTATCTGCGTCTGAACCAGAAGTTCTAATCCCGTTCGCCTGAAATCAAAAGCCTCCCATCGGGAGGCTTTTTTTTAAGCTAGTGCAGCTATCAGTGATTAAGTCTGAGCTCATGTCTGTGCTCATGACGATAGTGCTCATCACAGGCCCGGCAACGCTGCACTGTGGGATCCTCAGCCAACCTGTCGGCTTCAATTTCCGCTTCGCAGTCGGCACACAGGCCGTATAACCCCAAGTCCAACTGGCACAGTGCGGCGTCGAGACGTGTCAGTTGGTCGTAAATAGGCTCATCTGAGAGATGTTGGGCGGTCAGAGAGTCAATTAATTCACTCAGAGATTGGTTGACCGCTCTTTGGCTTATGCCTGGGAAGGGGAGTGCCGCAATCTCTTCCCTGAGTTTTGCTTCAAGCTGAACTAAAGCTTGTCTGGTGCTCGGTGTCGTCACGGGGATCCCCTGTTTTCGTAAGGCTCTGTTAAACTTTTGATCGGATTTCAGTCTAGTTGGCCTGTAGCTGGCGACTATGACAAAGATCAAAACAGTGTTCGATTTTTTCCGTGAGTCATGCCTAATCCCCTTTTGGATCAAAGATTGGTGAAAGGCAATGGGACGAGCACTGTTTACTTCAAAGCTTGTTCAGTGCCTCAGCTGCATCTTTCAGACCGGCAAGAATGGCATCTGTTGTTTTGTGAATACGAATTTCGCGAAACAGGGTGTCTGCCTCGGGGTATTGGCGACTTAAGTAGCTGAACCATTGCTTGATGCGTGCAGGATAATAAGTGGCTTTTTGTCCATCTATCTCCAGTTCAGAATAATGGATCATCAAATCCAGTGTCCGTTGCCAATCAAAAGGCGCATCGCCTTTGATGCTGGCGGCAAGATTCGGCAGCGACAGAGCGCCGCGACCTATCATAATGCTGTCGCAGCCGGTCACTTGCATACAGCGCTCGGCATCGTCCCGGCTCCAGATCTCGCCATTGGCTATTACAGGGATTGGCAGGCGCTTGCGCACTTCGGTAATGTACTCCCAATAAGCCGGCGGCTTGTAGCCATCGACCTTGCTGCGGGCGTGAATGGCAAGCTCGGTGGCACCGGCTTCATAGACCGCCAGCGCGTTTTCCATAAACAGGCTTTTATCTTCGTAGCCCAGACGGATTTTGGCGGTAACCGGTTGCTCGCTTGGCACCGCTTCACGCATGGCTTTAACGATATCGTGGATAAGCTCGGGGTATTGCAGCAGTACTGCACCGCCCTTGCTGCGGTTGACCATTTTAGCCGGGCAGCCAAAGTTTGCGTCCACGCCACGGGAGCCCAGGGTTACTGCCCGCAGGGCATTCTCCGCCATCCAGCCAGGTTCCTGACCGAGGATCTGCACCCGCACCGGGGTGCCGTTTTTGGTTAGGCCATCGTTTTTAAGTTCAGGGCACAGCCGGTAGTAGACCTTTTCAGGCAGCAGCTGATCCACCACGCGCACGAATTCGGTGACCAAGAGGTCATAGGGGTTGATTGAAGAGAGCAATTCTCTCATCAGATGGTCGAGTACGCCTTCCATCGGGGCCAGAACAATGCGCAAGCGGGTGGTTCCAATTATCGAGTGTTTTCGGGGGCTGCATTTTACCCTGTGGCCACCCGGGAACCAAGCAGGGGTATTAACCTGTTGGTTTTTTTATATCAAGTGCGTGTTCTTTCGCGTGGCGCTCTAACCAGAAGATACCTATACAAGAACTTGATGATACAGACAAAAATGACTAGTTTAGTTGCATTGCCTTGCACGTTTTTAACGTGATTTCTACGTGCAGAAGCAAATGAGTGAAATAAAAAAGAGTCGCCCAAGGTCTACTTAGCCAAGTCGGCAGCAAAGGGCGGCCGAGAACATTGTCAGTACACCAAGAAGGAATATGCACATGAATACATTTAAGAAAACTGCCGCAGCTGTCGCACTGGGAAGCGTTGTTGTTGGCGCCGCCTTTGCTGCTGAAGCCCAAGCCAATCCATTTGGCTTTAATGAAATGCACGCTGGTTACCAGTTGATTGGTGATGAAGGTAAGTGTGGTGAAGGCAAATGTGGAGAAGGCATGAAAAAAGGCCACGAAACAGCCGAGAAAGCCAAAGAAGGTAAGTGTGGCGAAGGCAAATGTGGCGAGGGCATGAAAAAAGGCCACGAAACTGCCGAGAAAGCCAAAGAAGGCAAGTGTGGTGAAGGCAAATGCGGTGAAGGTATGAAGAAAGGCCACGAAACTGCCGAGAAAGCCAAAGAAGGTAAGTGTGGCGAAGGCAAATGTGGTGAAGGTATGAAGAAAGGCCACGAAAAAGCCAAAGAAGGTAAATGTGGCGAAGGAAAGTGTGGCGAAGACATGAAAAAAGGCGACGCTAAAGCCAAGAAAGAAGGCAAGTGTGGTGAAGGCAAGTGCGGTGGTAACCATTAATCACTTGTGTGGCGGGACCTTCGGGGCCCGCCAATGTTCGCATCTTAGCAGGAATAATAAACATGGCAGTCCCTTCCCTGGCGGGTCTTGGCCTTCGCCGCGAAATGTTGGATGAATTCTGTCAACAGGTACCGGCAGAGATAGATTTTTTTGAAGTAGCGCCGGAAAACTGGATGGCGTTTGGGGGCAGGTACGGAAAGCAGTTCCGTAACCTGACTGAGCGTCATGCGTTTTTCTGTCATGGCTTGTCATTATCCATTGGCAGCAGTTCACCTTTGGATGTGGAGTTCGTGAAGGGCGTTAAAGCTTTTTTGGATTTTCATGGCATTGAGGTTTACTCAGAGCATTTAAGTTATTGCTCCGGCGCAGGGCATATGTACGATCTGATGCCTATGCCTTTTACTCAGGAGGCTGTGGGGCACATAGCAAGCCGGGTAAAACAGGTTGAAGACATTATTGAGCGGCCGCTGATCCTGGAAAATGTCTCTTTCTACGCAGCGCCCGGCGCCGAGATGACCGAACAGGAATTTGTATTGGCGGTGCTGGAGGAAGCTGATTGCCAACTGCTTCTGGATGTAAACAATATTTACGTCAATTCCATTAATCACAATTACGATGCCAAAGAATATCTCGCTGCCATGCCCACCGAGCGCATTCGTTATCTGCATGTGGCCGGCCATTATGTAGAGGCGCCGGATTTGATTGTCGACACCCATGGCGCCGATATTGTCGACCCTGTGTGGCAGTTGCTTGCAGATTGTTACGCCATTCATGGCGCACTGCCGACACTGCTGGAGCGGGACTTTAATATTCCCCCTACTGAAGTGCTGCTGCAGGAAATCCGCCGCATCCGAGATTATCAGGCGCTGGCCGTTGCCGCCTGCCGGAGGGCCGTATGAGTTTTAAAGCCACTCAGGACGATTTTATTGCGGCCATTCGTGATCCTGCGCTGCCTTGCCCCCAAGGTGTGCCCGAGGTGCGCATGGCGGTATACCGCGAGCTTTTTTTCAATAATGTCAGTGGCTTTGTTGCCAATGCCTTTCCGGTATTGAAAAGTCTGTACCGGAGTGATGACTGGCAGGCGCTGGTACGGGAGTTTTTTATCCACCACGATTGCCAAAACCCTTTATTTGTCGGTATTGCCGCTGAGTTTTTGACGTTTCTTCAGCAGCGTTATTCTACTGAATGCGACCCTGTATTTATGCTCGAACTGGCTCATTACGAGTGGCTAGAGCTAGTGGTGGCCACAGCAATGGATAGCGATGATCGTATTGCCTTTACGAGGCTGGAATCTGACACCGGGATCTGGAAGAGAGCCTCCCTTGCCCTGGCTTCCCATGCGCGTGTGGCTCAATACCATTTTGAGGTCGAAAAAATATCTGCCGATTATCGTTCGGAGGTGCCGGCAGCATCGGCGCAGTTTTTCTGTCTGTTTCGTGACTCTGAAGATGAGGTAACCTTCCTTAAGCTCAATCCGCTGAGCGCTCAGGTACTGGCAATTCTGGATGCTGAACCCGGACTCGATTTTGAGCAGCTCGCACAGCGTCTTCAGGCGCTCTACAGCGGCTATGAAGTGGCGGTTATTCGCGACGGTCTTGCCAGTTTGCTTGGTCAAATGGCGGCGCGTGGGGTTGTCGTGAAAAAGTTGCAATAACCCTACTTTTACTTGGTTTTATAGGCTTGTTCAAACCGCTAGAATGGCGGCCGTTTTGTGACCCCGGTCACACCTGATGGTTGTACATTATAGAGGAGTCCACATGGACGCTAATTTCAAAGAACCCTTTAACGCTTTGTATCTGATTGGTTTCTTGTTGGTTCTTCTGGTGCCAACCCTGCCTGCCAGCCTGTCTTGGCTCAAGCTTGCCGGCTTAATTTAAGCCTGCGGTAAGGGTATACTCGGCCACTCTTTGGAGTGGCCTTTGTTTTTTAATGGGCTATGAGTTTGGGCACCGTCGCCTGATAACAGCTGTTGAATAGGAGCGGGAATTGATAAAGCGCAGTTTACTGCTTGTCACCGGACTGGTGAGTTTGCTGCTGGGGATCGCGGGGGTCTTTTTGCCATTGCTGCCCACGGTCCCTTTTGTACTGCTGTCCGCCTTTTGTTTCGCCCGTTCCAGCGAGCGTCTTCATAGCTGGCTGCTGGCCCATCCCTGGTTTTCTGATGCACTCAACAATTGGGAGCAGAAAAAGGCCATTCGTAAAGGTTTGAAGCGAAAGGCAATGCTGCTGTCCAGCCTGAGTTTTATGGTGAGTATTGCCGTGGTGCCGCTGCTATGGGTCAAGATAATGCTGGGATGTATGTTGCTGGCGTTGCTTGTGTACCTTCGCAGTATTCCTGAGCTTGACGATGAGCATTAATAGCGCTTTTTGTGACCAGTAACACTGATGTAACCGGGGTAACACGGTTGCATCCACCGGCAAAGGGGCTTAAGCTTTAGCCGGATAAATTATGAAGTCCACGTCCTGTGGACTTTTTTGTTGTATAAACCCGGCAAATGCCGGCGAATTGAATGTGAACATACTATGAACACAGACAGCTTAGCGCTTATCAAGCAAAGCATTAAAACCGTTCCTGACTATCCCAAAGCTGGCATCATGTTCCGTGATGTAACCAGTTTGCTTGAAGATCACACCGCCTACCAAACGGCTATGAAGCTGTTTGTTGACCGTTACAAGGATGCCGGCTTTACCAAAGTTGTGGGTACTGAATCCCGTGGCTTCCTGTTTGGAGCGCCGTTGGCGCTGGAGCTGGGTTTGGGATTTGTGCCAGTGCGCAAACCCGGTAAGCTGCCCCGCGAAACCATCAGCGAAAGCTATGAGCTGGAGTATGGCCACGACACGCTGGAAATCCATGTGGATGCCATTGCTGCAGGTGATAAGGTGTTGGTAATTGATGACTTGCTGGCAACCGGTGGTACCATCGAAGCCACGGTCAAGCTTATTCGCCGTCTCGGCGGTGATGTTGCTCATGCAGCCTTCGTGATTTCTCTGCCGGATCTTGGTGGTGAAGCGCGTCTTGAAAATCTCGGGCTTGAAATCTTCAAGCTGTGTGAGTTCGAAGGCGATTAATCCGCCGCTCGCTTCGTCACACTGACGGTCCCGTTATGGTTTGATGGCATCAGCCACTTTCGCGTGGTATGTTTGCCCCATAACGGGACACCAGCTCCCGATGGATTTTTCGATTGGGGAGTGACATGTCTTATCAGGTGTTGGCCAGAAAATGGCGCCCTGCCAATTTTGCCCAGGTTGTAGGGCAGTCCCATGTGTTGCATGCCCTGACCAACGCCCTCGGTCAGCAACGATTACATCACGCTTATCTGTTTACCGGCACCCGTGGTGTGGGGAAGACCAGTTTGGCGCGCCTGTTTGCCAAGGGGTTGAACTGTGAGTCTGGCATTACCGCCACCCCCTGTGGCCATTGCAGCGCCTGTCGTGAAATTGCCGAAGGCCGCTTTGTCGATTTGATTGAAGTGGATGCCGCTTCACGCACCAAGGTAGACGATACCCGGGAGATCCTTGATAACGTTCAATATCGTCCCAGCCGTGGCCGCTTCAAGGTGTACCTTATCGACGAGGTGCACATGCTGTCCAAGAGCAGCTTCAATGCGCTGCTAAAGACCCTCGAAGAGCCCCCTGAACACGTTAAATTCCTGCTGGCCACCACAGATCCGCAAAAACTGCCGGTAACTGTGCTGTCCCGCTGTTTGCAATTCAATTTAAAGGCGCTGACCCAGGAGCAAATTCAGCAGCAGCTTGGTGCTGTGCTTGGCGGCGAAGGTGTTGGCTTTGATGAGCCTGCGCTGCAACAGCTGGCCAAAGCCGCCGCAGGCAGTATGCGCGATGCCTTGAGCCTCACCGATCAGGCTATCGCCTTTGGCGCCGGTGAAGTGCGGCTCGAGCAGGTGCAAACTATGCTGGGCGCCATCGACAAAGGGCAAATAGTCGCGCTTTTCGATGCCCTGTGTCAGGGCGAGATTGAGCCGCTGCTCAGCAGCGCCCGCTCGGCGCTCGGTTTTGGTGCCGACGCCGACGAAGTGCTGCGGGCACTTTTGGAGTTGTTGCATCAAATAAGTCTGGCGCAATTTGCCCCGGCGACGGCGCAGGTAAGTGATAATACCGAGGTGGTGCTCGCATGGGCGCAGGCGCTCAAGCCCGAGCAGGTGCAGCTCTTTTATCAGATTTTACTTGCAGGTCGAAAAGATTTGGCCTTTGCCCCCACTCCGGCCATCGGTCTTGAAATGACTCTGCTGCGTGCAGTGGGCTTTGTGCCCGAAAAACCGGTAACGCGCTGGCAAGCCGGTGAAGGACTGCCTAAAGTGGCTAGTCTGCCCGCGCAGCCAGTTTCCCCGGCAGCTGTTTCCGCAGAGCTTAATACCGCAGCATCGAGTACCGCAGCATCGAATACCACAGCATCGAATACCACAGCATCAGATACCACGGCACCGGGTAGCGAAGTGGCTGCTGTTGCTGATGCCACCTCAGCGGCTGTACCCAACCAATTGATGGCTGATGAGGCAGAATCACTGCCTGTTGGCACAGCGCCGTCAGTATCAAAAGCAGAGGTTGAATCGCTGACCACAGTTGCGCATGGCGCTGGGACGTCAGCTAAAGATGTCAGGCAGAACAGTGCGAGTGCCACTGAGGATTCCAGCGAGGATGCCAGTGAGAATGACTGTGTGGAGGAAGACGCCGCATTGATTGCTGAGCAGATGCTGCTGATGTCTCAGGCTGAAAGCCAGGGCTTTGCAGGGTACGGTCAAGCTGCTGACTATGGCGAATACGACAGTGGCTCGCAATTTACAGCCGAACTGAATGATGCAAAAGCGCCTGCGAACGGCAATGATTACGAAACCTTTGCCTCGGGTGCAGACTTGTTTGCTGAACCAGAGTCAGTAGCCCCTCACAACCAGAGCAGAACAGTTGCAGTAAGCCCTGCAGAGTCGAGCCAGGATGTACCTTCTGCGGCCAATACGGCGCCTAAACCGCCGGAAGCAGGCGCTTTTGGTGACGATATCCTCGATGCCGTGCTGGCTGCTCGGGATGACCTTCTTGCCGGGATTACCGAGGAGGCGAAAGAGGATGAATCAAAAAAGTCCCCGGGCAGTTTCGCCCGTCGTCAATTGGCGGCGGCAAAGGCCAGTTCTGAATCTGCAACCACACCCAAACCGACAAAAGCGCTGGAAGAGGCTAATCCGCCTGAGCCAGCAGTAACGGGGCCTGCTGTAAACGCCTTGAATGTTGATTCGGGCGAGGCTAACCAGGTTCATGCGAGCCAAGTGTTGAGCGCTATTGACGACCGGCCACCCTGGGAAGAGCCTGCAGACGCCATTGAGTCGCCAGGTTTGCAAGTGGCAGTGATTGAAACGCCGGATGACATTAAGGAACCCCAACTTATTGAGGGAGAGGCCGTTGCTGCTCAATTAGCGTCAAACGCAAAAGGCCTGCCTGAACAGGTGCATGCGCCGATGCCAGAGCCTGCAGCTCAGCCAGAATTCGAACCTCAGCCTGAGTCAGTTTCCAAGCAGAGGTTAGCGGTAACAGACGATGCCATTCGTGGTGATGAAACCGATTTGCGCTGGTACAAGCTAATGGGCGCGTTGGAGATTGGTGGCCGGGTGCGTCAGCTGGCGGTGAACTCGGTTTGCCTTGAGTGGGCCAACCCCATTCCCTTGGTACTGAAGCAAGATCAGAAGCACCTGGCAGCGCCGGTGGCGATTGAGCAGCTCAATGAGGCGCTCTCTAACGCCCTTGGTCATCCGGCCTGGATTGCCCTTGAAGTGGGCGAAGTGCCGGGACGCGAAACCCCCCTCGATATTCGCGGCCGTTTCCATCAGGAACTGCTTAGAAACGCCAAGAATGCCCTTGGCACCGATGCGGTGGCTCAGCGGCTGATGCAACAAGCTGGCGCCTGGATTGATGAAGACAGTATCAGCTATCCCCAGGACAGGTTGGCAGCCCGAGGCAGAGCGCTGCCACAACCACCGGCGCTGGCAGAGACTCAGGATGAAATTGCGTCGTCCTGATCCCAGCGGACAAGTGTGGCAATTGCCAAGGGCGCAGATTTCAGTAAGATTAGCCAACTTTAATTCCTTTTTGCCTGCAAGGCTGCGGGCCACAACCGAAAGAGATTGAGCGTATGTTTGGAAAAGGCGGTATGGGCAACCTGATGAAGCAAGCCCAGATGATGCAGGAAAGAATGGCCAAGGTGCAGGAAGAAATCGCCCGCATGGAAGTGACCGGTGAGTCCGGCGCTGGCCTGGTTAAAGTGACCATGACCGGCACCCACAATGTACGTAAAGTGGAAATCGACCCAAGCCTGCTGGAAGACGACAAAGAGCTGCTGGAAGATTTGATTGCTGCGGCCTGTAACGATGCTGCGCGCCGCGTGGAAGAAAACCAGAAAGCCAAAATGGCCGAAGTGACTGGCGGTATGCAGTTGCCACCCGGCATGAAGATGCCTTTCTAAGGAACTGCGTCGAATGAAATTCAGTCCGCTGGTGGATGAGCTTATCCAGAGCCTGCGTTGTTTGCCGGGAGTTGGGCCCAAGTCGGCCCAGCGCATGGCGTTTGCGCTGCTTGAGAGCGATCGCAAGGCGGGCATTCGGCTGGCCGACACCCTGTCGCGGGCCATGAGTGATGTGGGCCACTGTCAGAAGTGTCGCACCTTCACTGAACAGCCTCTGTGCCCTATTTGCGCCAGCAGTCGTCGCGGCGATGCCGATACCCTGTGTGTGGTGGAAACGCCTGCGGACGTGTTGGCCATCGAGTCCGGTGGCCACTTTCAGGGCCGCTACTTTGTGCTGCAAGGGCATTTATCGCCCCTGGACGGCATAGGTCCGGAGCAGTTGGGGTTGTCGTTGCTGGCGTCTCAGCTGGAGCAGGGCGGCATCAATGAGCTTATTCTCGCCACCAACCCCACGGTGGAAGGGGATGCCACGGCGCATTTTATTGCCGATATTGCCCGCAAGGCCGGTGTGTCGGTGAGCCGTATCGCCCATGGCGTGCCCGTGGGCGGCGAACTTGAATACGTGGACAGCACCACCCTGGCGCTCAGTTTCAATGGTCGCCTGCCGCTGTAAACCATTTGAATATTCATGTTAAAGCCCCAATTTCTGGGGCTTTTTTGTTGGAATTTTGCTCATTCAACCTCGGCTTGCATTAAAGCCCTTGAAATCCAAACCGCAGACCCCATCTCTTTTCTATCCGGGCACGAGCCCATTGTATTTTGCAACACTGAAAGAAAAGGGAACTAAGATGTCGCATCAAGAAACCCATGGTTTTCAAACAGAAGTCAAACAGCTTTTGCATTTGATGATCCACTCTTTGTACTCAAACAAAGAGATCTTTTTGCGTGAACTGGTGTCCAATGCCGCCGACGCCGCCGACAAGCTGCGTTATCTGGCGCTGACCAACGACGCCCTGTATGAGGGCGACGGCGAGCTGAAAGTGCGCGTCAGTGCCGATAAAGACAAGGGTACAGTGACCATTGAAGATAATGGTATTGGTATGACCCGCGATGGCGTTATCGAACATCTGGGCACCATTGCCAAGTCCGGCACCGCCGATTTCTTCAAAAACCTCTCCGGTGACAGCGCCAAAGACTCGCAGCTGATTGGTCAGTTCGGTGTTGGTTTCTACTCAGCCTTTATCGTGGCCAAACGGGTAGAAGTGTTCACCCGCGCCGCCGGTCACAGCGCCGATGAAGGTGTGAAGTGGGAGTCAGAAGGCGAAGGCAACTTCAGCGTTGAAACCATCACCAAAGCCACCCGCGGTACCAAAATTGTGCTGCACCTGCGCGATGAAGAGAAAGAATTTGCCGATGACTGGCGCCTGCGCTCCATCATCACCAAGTACTCAGACCATATCTCCATTCCGGTAGAGATGTATCAGGAGGGTACTCCTGAGCGTGAAGGTCCTGACGGCGAAAAAATCCCTGCCACCGAAGGTGAGTGGAAGGCGATGAACAAGGCCACCGCGCTGTGGACCCGCAGCAAGTCAGAGGTGACTGACGAAGAGTACAAAGAGTTTTACAAGCACATTTCCCACGATTACGGCGACCCACTGGAGTGGAGCCACAACAAAGTTGAAGGTAATCAGGAATATACCAGTCTGCTGTATATCCCGGCGAAGGCGCCTTGGGATTTGTGGAACCGCGACCGCAAGCACGGGCTGAAGCTGTTTGTGCAGCGGGTATTCATCATGGATGACGCCGAGCAGTTTATGCCGTCTTACCTGCGCTTCGTGCAGGGCTTGATTGATTCCAACGATTTGCCGCTGAACGTCAGCCGTGAAATTCTGCAGGACAACAAGGTGACCCGTAACCTGCGTCAGGCACTGACCAAGCGTGTGCTGTCGATGCTGGAAAAGCTGGCTAAGGATGATGCCGACAAGTATCAGCAGTTCTGGGCCGAGTTCGGTACTGTGCTTAAAGAAGGTCCGGCGGAAGATTTTGCCAACCGTGAGCGCATCGCAGGTCTGCTGCGTTTTGCCTCGACCCACAGTGGCGATGCCACGCCTTCAGTGTCGCTGGATGACTACATCGGCCGCATGAAGGAAGGGCAGGAAAAGATTTACTACATAGTGGCCGACAGTTATGAAGCCGCCGCCAATAGCCCGCACCTTGAGCTTTTGAAGAAAAAAGGCATTGAAGTGTTGCTGCTGTCTGAGCGCATCGATGAGTGGCTGATTAACCACCTGCATGATTTTAAAGAGAAATCACTACACTCTGTGACCCGTGGCGATTTGGATCTGGGCGCATTGGAAGATGAAGCCGAAAAGGCCGAGCAGGAGAAGCTTGCCAAAGAGGCCGAAGCCCTGGTGGACAGATTCAAGTCAGCCTTGGGTGACAAGGTCAAAGAGGTGAAAGTGACCACCCGTCTCACCGACACCCCAGCCTGTGTGGTGGCCGGTGAAGGTGAAATGTCGAGCCAGATGATCAAGCTGATGCAGGCGGCCGGGCAGCCGGTGCCGGAAAGTAAGCCGACGCTTGAACTCAACCCCACCCATCCGCTGGTGGCGAGACTTGACGCCGAGCAGGATGAAGCCGCTTTTGCCCAGTGGGCAGAGCTTTTGTTGTCCCAGGCTACCCTGTCTGAGCGTGGCAGCCTGGCAGATCCATCCGCCTTTATTAAGCTTGTCAATGCGATGCTGCTTAAATCGGTGAACTAAACTCATAGCGGGGGCCAAGCGCCCCCGTTTGTCTATTTGCGACAGGAACAGGAGAGCCCACAGCAATGCAAGGGACGAATCCGGGCGAGGCACTGGCGGTCGTAGAGCTTAGCCGCGACAACATTCAACAGGTGCTGGAGCAATCGTTAACAGGCCCCGTTATCATCAGCTTTTATGCGCCATCCCACCCCCAAAGTGTGGCCATGAACGATACTCTGGCGCGCCTTATTCAGGGACGTTGCCTGTTGGCGCTGGTGAACTGCGAAGCCGAGATGGAGATTGCCTCTTATTTTCGCATTCAGGCACTGTCAACTGTGCTGGTAATGAGCCAGGGGCAGCCGGTGGATGGGTTTGCCGGTGAAAAGGCCGATGCCGACATTGGTGCCATTCTGGAGCAACATCTGCCGCCTGCGTGGAAGCAAACGCTGCAGGATGCTAAAGGACTGCTGGCAAGTGGCGATGCTGAGGCGGCGTATACCATGCTTAAAGGTATCGAAACCGAGGCGCAAGCCGCGGGCGCCGAGTTTCAGCTGGCGATGGCCGATGCCGAACTGGCTAACGGGGAAATTGGCGGTGCCGAAGTTCGACTTGGCACCATTGGGCTTGCGGATCAGGATGGCTACTATCAGAGTATTAAAGCCAAATTGGCCCTCGCCAAAGAAGCGGCCGATACTCCTGAGATTCGTGAGCTACAGCAAAAATTTAATGCTGATCCGGATAACGCCTTGCTGCGTATTGAGCTGGCAAGAGCCCTCGCTCAGGCCAAGCGCGAAGAAGAAGCGCTTGGTTTGTTGTTTGACGTACTTGCCCAAGACCTGAATTGTCAGGGTGGCGATGTAAAACAAGCGTTTATGGATATTTTAACCGCCATGGGGCAGGGCAGTGCCCTGGCCAATCAGTTCAGACGCAAGCTGTACGGCCTGCTGTACTGAGCGGTGGAATGAATGTGGGTCGGCCTGAGTTGGCGTTTTTTTGCGCCAACTGAGGCTAAAGTCGAAAGCACAGCCCTTCTAAAGCGCGGGGTAATGTGCGAAGATCGCGGCCCTAAGAAGAATATCGATGCGAAATTAAGAGGACTCCCCCGATGCGCATTATCCTATTGGGCGCCCCAGGTGCCGGTAAAGGTACCCAGGCTCAGTTCATCATGGAACACTACGGAATTCCCCAGATCTCTACCGGCGACATGCTGCGCGCTGCTGTTAAGGCGGGCACTCCACTGGGTCTGGAAGCCAAGAAAGTGATGGACGCAGGTCAGCTGGTATCTGACGAGCTGATCATCGGTCTGGTTAAAGAGCGCATTGCCCAGGACGACTGCGCCAAGGGTTTCCTGCTGGATGGTTTCCCACGTACCATCCCTCAGGCCGATGCCATGGCTGCCAACGGCATCAGCATTGACCATGTCGTTGAAATCGATGTGCCTGACGAAGAAATCGTTAAGCGCATGAGCGGTCGCCGTGTACACCCAGGCTCTGGCCGTGTGTATCACGTGGTATTTAATCCACCCAAGGTGGAAGGTAAGGATGATGTAACCGGTGAAGAACTGGTTATCCGTCCTGACGACGAAGAAAGCACAGTGCGTAAGCGTCTTGGTATTTACCACGAGCAAACCAAGCCATTGGTTGACTACTATGGCAAGGTGGCTGCAGAAGGTAACACCAAGTACAGCAAGTTCGACGGTACCCAGTCTGTGGCCGAGGTGAGCAAGCTCATCCAGGCAGCTCTGAGCTGATAGCAGCTCGGCTTGGAAGCCAGTTCGCAATTTGTAAAAAAGCCTGTGAAAACAGGCTTTTTTGTTTTCTGCCCTGTGTTAGGCTAATCCATATTTTGCAACGCTGAGGTGATGAGTGAGCCAGGTAAATCCTATGTTTGGTGTACTGCTGGTTAATTTGGGCACACCCGATGCCCCCGATGCCCCTTCCGTTCGCCGCTTTTTAAAGCAGTTTTTGAGCGACCCCCGGGTTGTGGATTTATCCCCCTGGATTTGGAAGCCCATTCTCAATGGCATTATTCTCAATACCCGTCCGGCTAAGGTCGCCAAGCTGTATCAGAGCATTTGGTGGGATGAAGGCTCGCCGTTGATGGTGATAAGCCAGCGCCAGAGGGACAGGCTTGCCCAGGAGCTGAAAAGTGTCTGCGGTTTTGAGGTTCCCGTTGAACTGGGGATGAGTTACGGCAATCCATCACTGCAATCCGGGCTGGAAGCCTTAAGTGCCCAGGGGGTAGATAGGGTCGTGGTGCTGCCGCTGTATCCTCAGTATTCCTGCTCCACTGTCGCCAGCGTGTTTGATGGCGTGGCCGGTGTGCTCAAAGACTGGCGCCGTTTGCCGGACTGGCGTATGGTGCGTGAGTATTATCGTCATCCACTCTATATCCGCGCCCTGGCCGAGTCGGTGACCCGTTTGTGGGATGCACAAGGCAAGCCTGACCGCTTGCTGATGTCGTTCCACGGTGTACCGCTTCGTTATGTTACCGAAGGCGACCCGTATCAGGCGCAGTGCCTCGAAACTGCGCGCCTTGTGGCCAAGGAGCTTGGACTTGGTAATGATGAGTGGCAGGTGTGTTTCCAGTCGCGCTTTGGCAAAGAAGAGTGGCTTACGCCTTACACTGACGAGCTGCTGGAAAGCCTGCCTGCCCAGGGCGTGAAAAGGGTGGATATCATGTGCCCGGCTTTTGCGGCAGATTGCCTCGAAACCCTGGAAGAAATTGCCGAAGGTGGCCAGGAATCCTTTATTCACGCCGGTGGCGAGCAGTATCGGGTGATACCCTGCCTGAATGATGACGATGCCCATATTCGCTTACTTGCAGAACTTGTGCGCGAACAAAGCCTGGGCTGGCAGTTAAGTTAATGCTCTGCAGCCGCTGTCACTGGTCAGCGGCTGAAAATATGATAGAATCTGCCGCCTTTGCGCCGGGCGGCGGTATTCGGCTCTCTCGCCAGATAAACTCCCCGCCTTTTTGACGATGAAAATCGGTCCGGCCTACAATCAAGTTACCTATTTTCTTCTTTCGCCGGGCGAGGGCGCCGGGCGTCGATGGCATGGATGCGAAATGCCGATAGGCAAGTTGCGTTTCGCAAGTTGCAAAGTGCAGAGATTGCAGAGAATCCGATATGAAGTTTCCTGGTCAGCGCAAGTCCAAACATTATTTTCCGGTCAAAACCCGCGACCCCCTGCTTGAGCAATTGACTCAGCTACCCCAGCCGCAGCCAACCTATATCAGTGGGATTGATCAGACCCTGGTGGACATTGAGGCCAAGGTGGCCGAGGAGCTGCTGGAACGCTACGGACTGCCCAAGGGTAACTCGACCCTGATTGACGATGCTACCGCCCATGCGCTGTATGAAGAGCTCAAAAAAGAAGACCTGATCAGCGATGAGTTTGCCGGTGGCACTATCGGGAATACGGTACACAACTACTCTATTCTGGCCGATGACCGCTCGGTACTGTTTGGGGTGATGAGCAAATCCATCGAAGTGGGCAGTTATGCCTACCGTTACCTGTGCCACACCTCCTCCAAAGTCGACTTAAACCACCTGCAGCCGGTTGATGGCCCAATAGGTCGCTGTTTCACCCTGATCTCAGACTGTGGTGAGAGAACCTTTGCTATCAGCAAAGGTTCCATGGATAAGCTGACGCCGGATTTTATCGACAAAGAAGTTATTCAGGGCAGTGCTGCGCTGGTGCTGACAGCCTATCTGATGCGTGCCGCAGCAGGTGATGGCATGAGTCAGGCTGCATTAACCGCCATTGAGTATGCTAAGGAAGCCGATGTGCCGGTGGTGCTAACCCTGGGGACTCGTTTCCTGATCCAGGAAGACCCTGAGTGGTGGCAGGCGTTTATCCACGACAACGTGACCATACTGGCTATGAATGAAGATGAAGGTGAGGCGCTGACCGGCTTCGCTGACCCCTTGCTTGCCAGTGAGGCTGCACTGGAATGGTGCGACATGGTGCTCACCACTGCGGGTCCCATAGGGCTTTATACTGCCGGTTACACCGAAGAAGCCGATAAGCGTGAAACCAGCCATACCCTGTTGCCAGGCGCTATCCCAGAGTTTAACCGCTTTGAGTTTTCTCGCCCGATGCGCAAGCGTGACTGCAGCGAGCCTATTAAGGTGTACGCGCACATTTCACCGTATATGGGTGGTCCTGAGCAAATTCGTAACACCAATGGTGCCGGTGACGGGGCATTGTCGGCACTGTTACATGACCTTGCCGCCAATAACTTTCACCGCGTTAATGTTCCTGGCTCCAGCAAACACAAAAATGACGGGCTTTGCTATTCGTCTTTTTCGCAAATTTGTAAGTATGCCAACCGGGTGGCTTACGAAGTGCTGGCTCAGCACAGTCCACGTTTATCCCGTGGCCTGCCTGAGCGTGAAGATAGTCTGGAAGAATCCTACTGGGAGCGTTGATAAACTTGCTCGAAACTTTCCCCTGTATTGAGGTCGGGGCAAGCTAACAAAAAAAGGCGCCATTGGCGCCTTTTTTATCGTCACTGGTTTATCTGCCGGTGTTATGCACCCCGGTGTACTTCTGCATCAAAGCTACCTGTCGTTTTGCCTGCTTTGGGGTCGTTGAATACAGCTTCATTCAACGCACCTTCTGATTTGGCAATCACCATAGTGGCAACTGTATCACCCGTCACATTCACCGCTGTTCGTACCATGTCCAGCAGACGGTCCACGCCAAGGATCAGGGCGATACCTTCTACCGGCAAGCCAACCTGATTCAGCACCATAGCCAACATTACCAGGCCCACACCGGGCACACCCGCTGTACCTATGGATGCAAGCGTAGCTGTTACCACTACCATGGCATAGTCAGTAATGGTCAGTTCAATGCCAAACACCTGCGCAATAAATACAGTCGCAACACCCTGCATGATGGCTGTACCGTCCATATTAATGGTCGCGCCAAGAGGAAGAGTGAAAGACGCAATCTTGTTATCCGCGCCCAGGCGGTGCTCAGCCGCTTCCATGGTTACTGGCAGGGTTGCGTTGGAGCTGGCGGTGCTGAAGGCAAACAGCTGCACATCACGCATCTTGCGAATAAACATAAAGGGACTTAAGCCGGAGAACAGCTTCAGCAATGTGGGGTAAACGATAAAACCATGGAAAAGCAGTACGGCCAACACCAACAGGAAATATTTAATAACATCCCCAAGGGTTTCCATGCCCAGAGTCAGTGCCAGTTTACCCATGAGCGCGAATACACCATAGGGAGCGAGTTGCATAATCAAAGTCACCACACGCATGATGACTTCGTTGAGATCGTCAAACAGAGCCGCTACGCGGCGACCTCGTTCACCAATGTGGGAAATAGCGAAGCCAAAGATTACTGCGAAAATAATAATTTGCAGCATGTTGCCTTCACTGAGTGCCTTCATTGGATTGGATGGCACAATATTAATCAGTACATCGGCGAGGCTTGGGGCTTCTTTTACCGAATATTGCATGCTTTCGGTTGCCAGCGAAGCATTGCCCGGCTGTATCAAAACGGCGGCAGAAATGGCTAACACCAACGCCACTGCGGTGGTAAAGAGGTAAAATGCGAGCGTTTTACCTCCCAGTCGACCTAATTTCGAAGGTTCACTTAAAGAACAGGTTCCGCAAACCAGCGAAATAAATACCAGCGGAACGACAAGCATTTTTAAGCTGTTAATAAAAATAGTACCAACGACATGGAAAAGGCCTTCGGTGATGTAATCCTGTACCCATTCGCTGCCCGCAAAAAGGTTTCGAAGTAGGAGACCTATAAGAATACCAGCACCCATGCCGATAAGGATTTTGCCTGTAAGGCCAATTTTACTGGGTTGTGCAGCAGCCATAAACCTTCCTGTGTAATTTTTGTGCTTTGTTTTTTTGGCCGAATAAGCCTAGCAAGAAAGCGATATCCAGGAAAAGGGCAATTAACTAAAGTTTTCAGCAGAAACTGCGAAATAAACTATTAGGGTAATGGAAAAGTTACATGAAAATTGTGTATTGTTAGCCTATAAGTAATAAGCTGAATGCTTAGGTATTTTAACTAGAGTAACAGGGAGTCTGACAATGAAGTCAGCGTTAAAGTTATGGTTGGTCACCGTCCTCTCCTTATTTTTGGTAGCCTGCGGAGGCGGCGGTTCGATTTCAGATACAGGGGGTGGGGGTGGTGGTACGCCTCCAACAGACACAATCACGGTAACAGCAGCTATTGCATTTAGCTCTACAAACAGCACCATTGGCATAGATACACCTGCTACGGTGACCGCAAACGTCAAAGGTTCGCTCTCTGGTGCAATAGCCGGAAAACTGGTCACTTTTAAACTGAATGATGACAAGTTAGGCACCTTTACTCCCTCCACTGGAACGGCTCTGACCGATGCGGACGGGAATGCCACTATTACCTTGAGTACAGCCGATATTGCTGGTGCAGGAACTGTTACGGCGAGCGTCGACACTGGTGAATCCAGCGAACCTGTTGGTTTTACCATGAAGGGGGATGGTGGAAGCTCCAGCGGTGGTGAAGCTCAGGTAAGCCTTACGCTAACTGATGCTGATGGCGTGGTAATTGATACCATTTCAGGTACCAAGCCAGGTAAGTTGGTGGCCACTGTATCTGGTATTTCCAAAACCGTAATAGTGACATTCAATTCGTCTCTGGGTGATTTGCCTATTAAAACCGCTATTACTGATGCAAATGGCAAGGCGAGCGTTGATATCTACGCTGGCAGTCAGCCGGGTGCCGCAGAGGCTACTGCATCCCTGTCAACCGGTGAGAGCGGACAGAAGGTATTTGTAATCGGTGCCACTAATGTGTTGATGGGAACTGCAGAAGGTACTTTTGTTTCCGGTAAGGCCTCTGTCAGTGCAACAAGCATATCGGCCGGAGGTACTGCTACCGTTTCAGTTAAGTTGCAGGATGAGCAGGGTAATCCTTTTACAGAGCCCGTTAGTGTCAGCTTTTCTTCTACCTGTGCAACCAAAGACCAGGCTGAGCTCAGCAGCCCGGTAACAGCTGTGGGTGGCATTGCTACCAGTACCTATCTCGCGAAAGGTTGTGTGGGCGATGACAATATCAGCGTTTCAGCGAATGTAGGTGGAAAAAACCTCTCTGCCACAGGTACCTTAAATGTGCTTACTGCGGATGCTGGCAGTATTGTATTTGTCAGTGCGTCTCCCGCAAATATCAGTATCAAGGGCACGGGTGGTGACGAATCGTCGACCGTTAAATTTAAGGTTTTGGATACCAATGGTAATCCAGTCGCCAATAAATCTGTTTCATTTGCCTTAAATACTTCTGTTGGCGGCCTGACATTGAGTCCTCCCTCAGCCACAACCAATAATTTAGGTATTGTTCAAACTGTTGTCACTTCAGGCACGGTAGCAACCACTGTAAGAGTTACGGCAACGATTGATGGCACTGACCCGGTTATTTCCAGTCAGTCGAGTGTGTTGGTTATTTCCACAGGTAAACCTGATCAGGACAGCTTCTCTTTGTCAGCCGAAGTGTTAAATGCTGAAGGTTGGGATATTGACGGCACTGAAGTGCAGGTTACCGCGAGGTTGGCTGATGCCTTTAATAACCCGGTTCCTAATGGCACAGCGGTGTATTTTACCACTGAGGGGGGCGCGATAGACCCATCCTGTACCACCACCAACGGTGCTTGTACTGTCACATGGCGCAGCCAAAATGCCCGTCCTGATGGTACTGCGCTCACTGATGGTTCCGGTGCCCAAGTACTAAATCCAACACCTGTGGTGGTTGAGGATGGCGGTCGTTACTATGGCTTCTATGGCCAGAAGTTTGGTGGTCGCGCCACAATCGTTGCTACTGCAGTGGGTGAGGAATCGTTTCCTGACTCGAATGGCAATGGTCGCTTTGATGCCGCAGAAATGGATGCTTTCCTGAATGGCACTGATGTCAGCGGTCGTGCGTACGATTTGGCTGATGCATTTGTAGACCATAACGAAGATGGAGTATTTAACCCGCAGCAGGCCGGTGGTCAGACTGGTGGTGAGAACGAAGAGCTTATTGACTTCGACGTTGACGGCATCTTTGATGTTGCCGATGGCAAGTATAATGGAGTGCTTTGCTCTGAACCTGCGCACGCTGGCTGCGCCAGCGCTGAGACTCAGTCCCTGTTTGTTCGTCAAAGTCTGGTGATTGTGATGTCAGGAAGTGAAGCCTATGCGACACCTGCGGACAGCGTAGTGATTAACGACCGCGATGGCACAACAACCGGTGGCAGTATCGATATCAATGGAAAGTCCACGGCTTCGGTGGTGTTTGCCATTTCTGACTTACACAATCAGCAGATGCCTGCAGGTAGCAAGGTTAAGTTTGCGACATCCACCGGTTCTATCGCCAGTAGTGCTGAATACACCTGGCCAAGCAGTAACTATAATGGTGCCCGACAGTTTTCTGCGACCATTAAAGGTACTGATCAATCAGAGAGCGGCGTCTTTTCTGTCACAGTGACAACTCCTAGCGGAGTAGCAACAGAGGTATTGACTATTCCGGTGAATATTTACTGATATCCTTTCTAAATAAAAGGCCACTCAACTTGAGTGGCCTTTTTTAATGCATCCAATTCCAACAGGGCGGTTTAGACTCAGTTTGATGCCTTGTGTTGATGTTTATGTCTGGAAAGCACAATTCTTTACATCAGCGTTGGAATTGATAGACACTGCCCAGTTGCATGATTTGTGTCAGTTCATCCAGCGCTGTTCTGGATTCCATTAACAGTTGGGGATCAGCAAGATCAGCGGCGCTGATGCGGTCGCGGTAGTGCTTGTCCACCCACTGATTCAGGCGGGCAAACAGCGCGTCGTTCATCATCACATTGGGATTAACCGCTGCAAGCTCGGCATTATTCATGGCAACGCGCAGTCGAAGGCAAGCAGGGCCACCGCCATTTTGCATACTTTGCTTCACATCGAAGTAGTGCACCGCTTTAACAGGAGTGTTAAAAGTAACCAACTCACTGAGGTAAGCGTGTACTGCAGGATTTTCTTGACAGTCTGTCGGCGCAATAATGGCCATATTACCATCACCCAAGGTGACTATCTGAGTGTTGAACAGGTAGCTTTTTACCGCATCGAGAACACTCACTTTGGCCGTCGGCACCTCGATGAAATGCATGTTGCCATTCATCTTTTTGTCGATTTCAGCAAGCTTGGCCTGAGTCTCCAAAAACGCCTGCTCATGGTAAAAGAGTACGTTTTGGTTGCCTACGGCAATAACGTCGTTGTGGAATACGCCCTGGTCAATCACATCCGGATTTTGTTGCAGGTATACCGTGTGGCTATCTTGCAGCTGATGCAATCTGGCGACCGCCTGTGAGGCTTCCAGAGTTTGCCTGGCCGGGTATTTTTTGGGAGCTGGGCGCGTAGCATCGGCAACACTGCGGCCGTACACGAATACTTCTACACCGGCGTCGCCATAGTTATGGCACAGGCGGGTGTGGTTGGCCGCGCCTTCATCACCAAAAGTGGGATGCTCAGGTAAGTGCTCGTGGTGGGCAAAATGTTTGGTATCAGCAAAAATAGCTTTCAGGATATTGCCGGTGGTAACAGGTTCAATGCTGCGGTGCAGCTTGTCCACCAGGTTCGCTGGCGTGAAGTGCAATTTTCCATCTGCGCTGTCGGCACTGGGAGACACAGTAGCGGCGTTGGCGGTCCACATGCTGGAGGCACTGGCGCAAGCCTGCAGCAGAACTGGTGCCTGTTTGGCGGCTTGGTCCAACACGTTGGCATCTGAGCCACTAAAGCCGATGCGGCGTAAGGTATGCAGATCAGGGCGCTCCTGCGGCGCCAGCATTCCCTGTACCAGCCCCATATCGGCGAGCGCTTTAGCCTTCTTCAGCCCCTGTTTGGCGGCATCACGAGGATTGGATACCTGAGCGGCATTGCTCTGGGAGGCCACATTGCCGAATGACAGTCCGGCATAATTGTGTGTAGGGCCTACCAGACCATCAAAGTTTGCTTCGAAATGCTTCATTGCTTGTCCTTACTGAGGGGCGTTTCTTAATTATTGTTCAAAACTTCTGTGATCGAGGCCTCAGTATACCGACGCAAATCAGCTTCACAAGCCAGCTTGCGGGGCGTAAAGTCGGGACTTTTGCCAGATTTGCATAACTATTGCTTGCTTGCTGGCGGATAATGAAATATTAGTTTTTAATTACGCAAAGTTATTTTGAAACATTTTTTTCATTATTGAGTAAAAAGTGACTCGCTGGGCCACATATCTGAGGGAAATCCTTGAATCTGACGATTCAACCCTCTATATATGGTGCCAATTTCTACCTTCTCGAGACTGTTTGGCGCAAATTAAGCTATGGGAAAATCGCTCGTTATTGTCGAATCGCCGGCGAAAGCCAAGACCATCAACAAGTATCTTGGTAAAGAATTTATTGTGAAATCGAGTGTGGGCCACATCCGTGATCTGCCCACGTCCTCCGCGGCCGAAGGCAAAACCAGCAGCAAATCTGCCACTGAAGTTCGCAAAATGAGTGCCGAAGAAAAGGCGCAATACAAGAAGCAAAAAGATAAGCAGGCCTTGGTTGCCCGTATGGGGGTTGACCCTGAACACGGCTGGCGTGCCAATTATCAGGTGTTGCCTGGTAAAGAGAAGGTGGTAAAAGAACTCCAGGCCCTGGCCAGCAGTGCAGATCAAATCTATCTCGCAACGGATTTGGATAGGGAAGGGGAAGCCATTGCCTGGCACCTGCAGGAAATCATTGGTGGCGATAAAGACCGTTATAAGCGCGTGGTGTTTAATGAGATCACCAAAACCGCCATTCAGGATGCCTTCAGTCAGCCCACAGATTTGAACACTAACATGGTGAACGCCCAGCAGGCCCGTCGATTCCTCGATCGGGTGGTGGGCTTTATGGTGTCGCCACTGCTGTGGAAAAAGGTGGCAAGAGGCCTCTCGGCCGGTCGGGTACAATCAGTCGCGGTGCGGCTTGTGGTTGAGCGCGAAGCCGAGATTAAAGCCTTTGTGCCCGAAGAGTTCTGGGACATCCATGCTGACTTAAAAACGCCAAATGCTGACAAGCTGCTGATGGAAGTGAGTCGCTACCGTGATGCGGCCTTCGAACCCATCAATCAGGCGCAGGCCATGGCTGCGGTTGCCGAGCTTGAAAAGGCCAGCTTCACCGTGCTTGAACGTGAAGACAAAGCCACTTCCAGTAAGCCGTCAGCGCCGTTTATTACCTCAACTCTGCAGCAGGCTGCAAGTACCCGTCTTGGCTTTGGGGTAAAGAAAACCATGATGCTGGCACAGCGCCTCTACGAAGCGGGCCACATCACCTATATGCGTACCGACTCCACCAACCTCAGCCAAGAGGCGCTGGACAACGTCAGGGCGCATATCGAGTCTGAGTATGGTGCCAAGTACCTGCCAGACGCTCCGGTGCGTTATGGCAGCAAAGAGGGCGCTCAGGAAGCGCACGAAGCCATACGTCCATCCAATGTGCAAGTTGAGGCGGTTAGCCTGACTGACATGGAGCGAGATGCTCAGCGTCTGTACGAGCTGATTTGGCGTCAGTTTGTCGCTTGTCAGATGACACCTGCTCAGTACGATGCTACCCGTCTGACCGTTAAAGCCGGTGATTACGAACTCAAAGCCAGTGGTCGTATTCTGAAGTTTGACGGTTGGACCCGGGTTCAGCCGGCGCTGAAGAAGAAAAATGAGGAAGACAATACCTTGCCTGATGTAAATAAGGGCGAGGTGTTGAAACTTGAGTCACTCGATCCCAAACAGCACTTTACCAAGCCGCCAGCCCGTTACGGTGAGGCCTCTCTGGTAAAAGAGCTTGAAAAACGTGGTATTGGCCGTCCTTCTACCTATGCCGCCATTATTTCCACCATTCAGGACCGCGGTTATGTAAAAGTGGAAAATCGTCGCTTTTACGCCGAAAAAATGGGTGAAATCGTCACTGAGCGTTTGGTTGAAAGCTTCAGCGAGCTGATGAACTACGACTTCACTGCTGGCATGGAACAGACTCTGGACGATGTGGCCAAGGGCGACAAGAACTGGAAAAAGGTGCTCGATGGCTTCTACAGCGGCTTTACTGCCAAGCTGGAGCAGGCAGAGGCTGAACCCGATTGCGGCGGTATGCGCCCCAATCAGATGGTGCTGACCGATATCCCTTGCCCCACCTGTGGTCGCCAGATGGGTATTCGTACCGGCACCACCGGGGTCTTCCTCGGCTGTTCCGGTTATGCCCTGTCACCCAAAGAGCGTTGCAAAACCACTCTGAACCTCACGCCCGGTGAAGAGGCCATAGCTGACAACAGTGAAGATGCTGAAACCGATGCACTCAGAGCCATGCATCGCTGCAACAAGTGCGGCACTGCCATGGACTCCTATCTGCTGGATGAAACCCGCAAACTGCATGTGTGCGGCAATAATCCGGAGTGTGACGGTTATGAAGTTGAGAAAGGGCAGTTCAAGCTCAAGGGCTACGAAGGTCCCATTATCGAGTGCGACCGTTGTGGCAGTGATATGGAGCTGAAAAATGGCCGCTTTGGCAAATACTTTGGCTGTACCAGCAGCGAGTGTAAAAACACCCGTAAACTTCTGAAAAATGGTGAAGCAGCGCCACCGAAGGAAGATCCTATCCATTTGCCAGAGCTTAAATGCAGCAAGTCGGATGCGTACTTTGTGCTGCGCGATGGAGCCGCTGGTATCTTCCTTGCCGCCAGTACCTTTCCGCGCTCGCGGGAAACCCGTGCGCCGCTGGTGGAAGAGCTTCGCAAGTACCGGGAACAGTTGTGGCCCAAGTATCAGTATCTTGCCGATGCGCCGGTTGCTGATGCCGAAGGCAACAAGACATTGGTGAAATTCAGCCGCAAAACCAAAGAGCAATATGTTGCGACTGAAGTGAACGGTAAAGCCACCGGTTGGAGTGCCCATTACAATAATGGTAAATGGGTGGAGTCCAAGGGGAAATAACGCGTCGCCAGACTGCAGAAACGGCGCCTGTGTGTGCCGTTTTTTATGCCGTTTAAATGGTAGCGTTCAGATAAATATTGCCAGCGCCGATACCAAAGTAATGGGGTGCAAAGTTCCCGCAGACGAAAAAGCCCCGATTTACGGGGCTTTTGGCTAAATGCTGGTGCTTACCATTTTTTCTTAGGTTGAAACAGCATGTCCAAATCGTCGCCTTCTTTCTTCTGTTTTGGTGCACTGGGCTCAGACTGCTTCTGTGCACCCATAATTTCATCCAGCAATTGCTTGGCTTCATCCACTTTACGTGCAATGAAAGGATCGTTGGGTGTCTGTGCCTTGATGGCGTGCAGGGTCGACAGTGCCTTGGTGACCATCTGCTTGGAAGAACCATACTGTTTCATATAACAGGCGGCGCGGGCTCTGGAAATCATAGACTCCACGTTAATCCGTAATTGCAGACTATCTATTCGTCCTTCTTCCTGTGCAAATATGGTTGGTTCAACTTTTCCCTTGTTATGTTCGGCACGCAAAATAGCTTTCAGTTTTTTCAGGGTTTGCACAATGACCAAAATTTGTTTGTCGTTGTCAGGCAGACGAAAGCTTTCAACGGTAGGAACGTTGGTCACGTCTTTTTGTGTTTCGATCTGAGCCTGAACGTCCAGTAAACGCCGTTGGTAGTCGTTTTTGGACTGACCAGAGCTCATTTCCGATGCCACGGTCAGGGCTTCCTGAATTCGACGGTAGAGCACCATCACCAAGTGTGATGAACACGGGAACATGCCAGTGTTGGACAGTACGCTTTCGGTCTCATCGATAATTGCCCGCTGACGCGCGACTTCCACACGCCTTTCGGCTTCTTCGCGCTCTTTTTGCTGCTGAACGACATTCACGACAATAATGAGCAGTAATAAGGCCCCACAGGCAAGCAGGATCATTAATAACATAGGTCGTCCATTCTTGTTATAAGTCAGCCAATGCTACAATAAATCAATAAACTAGCATAGTTATCTTAGCTCAGCTTATTGCTTGTGTCGCCCCAATTACTTTGAAGGGCTTTGTTATTCCTGTTTGATTTAATCAAATAGGTGTACTATAACCCATGATTATAGATGTGATGGCTTAGTTTGGCCTGTAAGGCACGCAAATGGCGAAGGAAAAGAGATGAAACTGCAACAACTCAGATATATTGCCGAAGTGGTAAATCACAATCTGAACGTCTCTGCCACGGCTGAAAACCTCTATACTTCTCAGCCAGGGATCAGTAAGCAGGTACGGATGCTGGAAGATGAGCTGGGGATCCAGATTTTTGGTCGCAGTGGTAAACATCTTACCCATGTTACGCCTGCAGGTGAGCAGGTCATTGCCATTGCCAATGATATTCTTGGCAAGGTCGAAAGCATTAAAAAAGTCGCTGAGGAATACACCAAGCCGGATCAGGGTGAGCTGAATATTGCTACCACCGACACCCAGGCAAGATATGCGCTGCCTCATATCATTAAGGGCTTTATCAAGCGGTACCCCAAGGTGAATCTGCACATGCACCAGGGCACGCCCACACAGATAAGCGAGCTTGCCGCTCGCGGTGATGCCGATTTTGCCATTGCCACCGAGGCGATGCATCTTTATTCCGATTTGATTATGTTGCCCTGTTACCACTGGAATCGCTCTATCGTGGTGACGCGCGACCATCCGCTTGCCAGTCGCAGCCAAATCAGCATCGAAGAATTGGCTCGCTTTCCGCTGGTAACTTATGTGTTTGGTTTCGATAGGGCATCAGAGATTGAACGGGCTTTTAATCGTGCGGGCCTTGAACCGCGACTGGTGTTTTCTGCCACCAGTGCTGATGTGCTTAAAACCTATGTTCGCCTTGGTCTTGGCGTCGGAGTCATTGCATCGATGGCAATAGATCCCAATATTGACCGCGATTTGGTCGCCATTGATGCCAGTCATTTGTTTGCCCATTCAACCACCAAAATCGGTTTCAGAAAAGGCAGTTTCCTTCGCAGCTACATGTACGATTTTATTGAGCTGTTTGCACCACACCTTACCCGGGATGTGGTTGAAAAGGCGGTGGCGCTGCGCGACCCTGTATTGATTGAAGAGATGTTTGCCGACCGTGAACTGCCGGTTCGCTGAAGCTTTTCAGCCAATAAAAAATCCCGCACAGGCGGGATTTTTTATTGGGCTCGAGAAACTGGCAGGTGCCATTAACACTCAACGATATTCACTGCCAAACCGCCTTTGGCGGTTTCTTTATATTTGCTGCGCATATCACGGCCGGTGTCCATCATGGTTTTTATCACCTTATCGAGTGATACCTTGTGGTTACCGTCGCCCCTGAGCGCCAGACGGGAGGCGTTAATTGCCTTAACCGCGCCCATGGCGTTACGCTCAATACAGGGAACCTGTACCAGACCACCCACAGGGTCACAGGTCAGGCCCAGATTATGTTCCATGCCGATTTCAGCAGCATTTTCTACGTGTTCAACCGTGCCGCCCATAATTTCGGTCAGTGCAGCTGCCGCCATGGAGCAGGCAACGCCGACTTCTCCCTGACAACCAACTTCGGCACCGGAAATTGATGCATTCTTTTTGTACAGAATACCTATGGCGGCTGCGGTCAGCAGATATCGGGCACAAATGTCTTTGTCCACCTCTTGTACAAAGGTATCAAAATAGCAAAGTACCGCAGGGATAATGCCCGCCGCACCATTGGTGGGCGCTGTAACCACGCGGTCGCCGGCAGCATTTTGCTCGTTCACCGACAGGGCGAATAGATCAACCCAGTCCATGGCGGTCAGAGGGTCGACATTGTTACGGCCTTCAGCTTTAAGGCGACGGTACAAGGCAGGTGCGCGGCGACGCAGCTTAAGACCGCCAGGCAGCATACCTTCTTTTTTGTAACCCTTCTCAATGCAGGTTTTCATGGTCTGCCAGATGTGCCACAGCTTTTCCTTAACCTCTTCTTCGCCGGCGAGGGAAAGCTCGTTTTGCATCATTAACGATGAAATGGATAAACCGTCAGTGGTGCACATTTCCAGCAGTTGCTGAGCGCTGTTGAAATTATAGGGAGCCGCCTTGATTGGGGTTGCCGGAGACGGATTTTTCTGGTCAATTTCGTCTTCATCCAGCACAAAACCACCACCTACGGAATAGTAGGTACGCTGATACAGACATTCGCCTTTGCTGAATGCGAAGAGAGTCATGGCATTGGCATGGGCTGGCAGGGTTTTGCGTCTGTGATAGATAATGCCGTCTTCGCGGGTAAATTTTACAGCTGTGCCGTTGGCCAGCTTCAAAAGTTCCTTGTTGCTGACATCGGCGAGAATGCCATCAATGGTGTCGGTGTCCACTGTCTCAGGATCTTCGCCCATTAATCCCAATATCACGGCTTTACCCGTTCCGTGGCCTTTGCCGGTTTGCCCGAGCGAGCCAAACAGCTCAGCACGCAACTCATCTACGCGTTCAAGCAGACCCATATTGTGAACACGGGCAATAAATTCTTTGCCAGCCTTCATCGGGCCAACGGTATGGGAACTGGAAGGACCTATTCCAATTTTAAAGATGTCAAATACACTGATCATAAGTTCGGGCCCTGTTGGTGTTTCGTTGTTATTTTAGTCGTAAGTCCGGTGCTTGCTCGCCCACCGGTGCACTTTGCGGTAATCTTTGATCCCGGATGTCGACCAGTGTCGAAAAAAGGGGATCTGTGCTTTAAGTCGCAAGGTATAAGTATCCCACAAACTTTTTCGATAGTTTCATTAGTAATTCTTATGTCACCTTGTTCGGATTAGTCTGGCTAAGCTTGATATGCCGCCAAATGGAACAAGGTGGCAGGAGTCGCAATTTGACTTGGCTGTAACGTTTCTCACAGTGCAATCTGTTCCACAAACCAAACTCGAGATGAATTTTTGTAGGGAGAAAATATGGGCTTTCTGATGCTGGATATCGAAGGCACACAGCTGGATAGTGCCGAAGAGGCACTGCTGAAGGCACCACAAACCGGTGGCCTGATTTTGTTTAGCCGTAATTTTACCAGCCGTTCGCAGCTCGTCTCCCTGGTGGCTGATATACGTCGGGTTCGTCCGGACTTGCTGATTGCAGTCGATCATGAAGGCGGCAGGGTACAGCGTTTTCGGGAAGGCTTCACCCAAATACCTGCCATGGGTGACATCTTACCCGCCGCTGGTAAAGATATGGCGCTCGCCAAACGTTGGGCCACCGAGCTTGGTTTTTTGATGGCTGTCGAGCTTCTTGGCTGCGATATCGATTTAAGCTTTGCACCTGTGCTGGATGTGAACGGCATCAGCGAAGTAATTGGAAAAAGGGCATTTTCAGCAGATCCGGAGGAAGTGGCCGAGCTTGCCAGCGCCTTTATTCGAGGTATGAACGATGCTGGTATGTGTGCCGTAGGTAAACATTTTCCGGGACATGGCAGTGTTCAGGCTGACTCTCATATTGCCATGCCAGTGGATAGTCGCAGCGCTGAGGCCATTCTCAATGTTGATATGAAGCCTTTTGTCAGCTTAATTGGTGCTAATCTGCTCGATGGCGTGATGCCTGCGCACGTGGTGTATGACAGTTTGGATCCTAATCCAGCGGGTTTTTCCCGCTTCTGGCTGCAGCAAAAGTTGCGGGGAGAGCTGGGCTTTGATGGTCGTATCTTTTCTGATGATCTTGGTATGGAAGGCGCCGCCTTTGCCGGCGGTTATGTCGCCAGAGCCAGAGCTGCGCTCGATGCTGGCTGTGACATGATTTTGGTGTGTAACAATCGTCAGGGGGTGCTGGAGGTTCTGGCGGCAGATTTGTTGCAGTCGACTACTGTTAACACAGCAGCCAGTTTAAGACCAGATAACGGGAAAACAATCAGAGCGCTCGATAACACGGTACGTTGGGAGAAAGCGCGCGAACTCGCATTGACTATCGGTTATAGGGCATGAACATCATGGCAGGCTGGGTCACGAAATCTGCGATTTTTTGATGGTGCGCAACATTTGATAAGGGCTAGGCTGTTAGGGTGTAGCCATTAATCTAACATCCGGTGATTTTATGATCCTCTATTTCCACGGTTTTGATGCCACCAGTCCCGGCAATCATGAAAAGATGCGGCAGCTCAAATTTGTCGACCCAGACGTCAGGTTGATAAGTTACTCCACAGCGCACCCCAAATATGACATGCAGCAACTCTTGCATGATGTTGCCAGAGAAACGCAACATGTTGAAAAAAATGGGGTCATTGCCGTTGGTGTTGGCCTGGGTGGCTTTTGGGCTGAGCGGATCGGTTTTTTGAGTGGTATTCGCAGCGTATTGATAAATCCGAATCTGAACCCGGAAGACAATATGATTGGTCGTATCGATCGACCTGAAGAATATGCCGATATAGAGGATAAGTGCGTCAGCGAATTCAGACAGAAAAACGCCGGTAAAAGCCTTTGTATTTTATCGCGTCAGGATGAAGTACAGGATAACAGTCAGACAGAACGGATCCTGGCGCCTTTTTATCCAGTGCTTTGGGATGAAGAACAGCCGCATAAGTTTCCATCACTTGGCACTTATCTTCCGGTGATAAGGGCATTTTTACATGGGCAGTTGCCTGCAATCTGAGTAATGAACCGGTCAAATGACCGGTTTTTTATTTTCAGCCCTAAACCACCTACTTCAGTAGGTGGTTATCATCCAAATGGGCTTTGCCCGTATATCTACCCATGCTAAATGCATCTTTGATTTTTAGCGAAGTCAAAAGAGGCAAATAACATGAGTAGATACGAG